>JANYGZ010000022.1 GCA_025362235.1 Ferruginibacter sp.
AGTGTACAATGGCAAAAGGAAATTGAACAAAAGCAGGCAGAACTGGATAAGATGTACAAAGATTATGATGCAGAACAGGTTATGTTAGCCGATGATCTGAAAAAGAAAAGAGAGGATGAATTATTTAATAGAGAAAAGGAAGTGAGGGACCTGCAAAAAAAACGTTTTGGATTTGAAGGCGACCTTTTTAAAAAGAGAATAGAATTAATAAAACCAATTCAGGACAAGGTTTACATCGCTATTCAAAAATTGGCAGTAGACAAATCTTATGATTTTATTTTAGATAAAAGTGAAGGAATTACCGTTATATTTGCCGACCCAAAACTTGACAGGAGTGACGATGTCTTAAAATTTATGGGGATTAAATAATAACCAACGTCATTTGGCAATAGCCAATATCATAAAACCAAACTATTAACAAAACAAGTAAACATTAATTAAAAAAAATGAAAAAATTAATCGCAGTAGTTGTATTTGGTATCGCAATTTTAGGATTGACCAATTCGGCTTTTTCACAAAACAAAATCGGTTATATCAGTACCGAAGAACTTATTGGTGCAATGCCTGAAGCTGAAACAGCTACCAATCAATTAAGAGATTACCAGTCAGCTTTGCAACAACAGGGTGCAGAAATGCAGGCTGAATTACAGGAAAAAGACAGCGCTTTTCAAAAAGATTCAATTAAAATGACTCAATCAACAAAAGATTTAAAAAGAGCTGATTTGATGGCATTGTATCAAAAATTAACTGGTTGGAGCAATGTAATGCAACAAAAAATGCAGGAAAAGCAACAGGAACTATTAATTCCAATCCGTAGTAAAGCAGTTGAAAATATTAAAGCTGTTGCCAAAGAAAATGGCTATTCGTATATTTTAGACCAAAACAGCGTAATTGCAGGTCCTCCGGGAGACGATGTATTAGCCTTGGTTAAAAAGAAATTAAATATTAAAGAAGCACCTGCAAAAACACCCGCTGCAAAAACACCGGCTGCAACTAAACCAAAGTAATATTTTTTAATAATATTTAGAAAGCCATCCAGGAAACGGGATGGCTTTTGTATTTTTGATAAATGACAAAAGGACCTATTGGCGTATTTGACAGTGGTTATGGAGGATTAACTGTTTTAAAGGAAATAACAGCTAAACTTCCACAGTATGATTATATTTATTTAGGTGATAATGCAAGAGCTCCATATGGTTCACGTAGTTTTGAAACCATTTATCATTACACATTGCAATGTGTAGAATGGTTTTTTAAACAGGGATGCCCGTTGGTAATATTGGCCTGCAATACTGCTTCGGCAAAGGCCCTGCGAAGTATCCAGCAAATCAACCTTCCCCAAATCGATCCATCTAAGAGGGTTTTGGGTGTTATAAGGCCCACATCAGAAATTATCGGCCAGTTTACCCATACAAAAAAAGTTGGGGTTCTAGGCACTGCCGGTACTGTACAATCTCTTTCGTACCCGTTGGAAATTGAAAAATTTTTTCCTGAAATAGAAGTCTTTCAACAGGCTTGCCCCATGTGGGTGCCATTGGTTGAAAATAATGAGTACAATTCGGAAGGCGCTGATTATTTTATAAAAAAATATATTCAGCAAATATTGTCGCAATCAGGTGGCATAGATACATTGCTATTGGCCTGTACGCATTATCCTTTATTGATCAATAAAATAAAATCGTTTATTCCAAAAAACATCAGCCTTTTATCACAGGGCGAAATTGTAGCCAACAGCCTCGCCGATTATTTACTAAGGCATCTGCAAATAGCAGATAATTGTGCAAAAAATAGCCAGTCAGTTTTTTTTACTACAGACGCTACAGAAGATTTTGACCAGAAAGCAACTATTTTCTACGGAAAACCTGTGCAATCAACGCATTTGGCACTATAGGGATAAAAAAAATAACAATAACACAAATATCAAATCACAAATTTCCCTTACCTTCGCCGTCCTTTCACAAGCAGCAGGGATGGTGCCCTGATGAATGTAGGTTAAAATGTTTTAGTAAATAATTTTTGTAAAAGGAAAAACTTAATAAAATGCCAGGTAAAAAAAGAACATACCAGCCACATGTACGCAGAAGAAAACATGTTCATGGATTTCGTCAGCGCATGCAAACTGCTAATGGCCGTAAGGTTTTAGCAAGCCGTCGTAAAAAAGGCCGTGTAAAATTGACCGTTTCTGACGAACGCTTCGGTAAAAAATAAAACTTCCGCCCTGCAGGGTATTGGGGTATTAAAATATAAGCTTTCCTTTTGGAGGGCTTTTTTTATGTGCGCCACGCATACGATACTTCTTTAAAGTGCAAATCTTAAACAGCCATCCAACTACAATAATTATTGCATTGGCGGCAAAGAATTATAGCTTTCCATACTACTTTAATTTCAGAGTAATCGTTACTTATTTTAAAATAAAAAAAATTGTTTATTAGTAAACTATGCATAACATTGTTATGCTTTATGAAAAAATGGTTATTACTGATTGCTATAATTTCGCTACAATCTTTTAGAGCCCAGGCTCAAGTGAAAATGGTTTTTGATGTTAATTTAGGAATAAATGAATCAATAGCTACAAACCTACTTAAAACAGAAATTATTTCAGGTAATCATATTGAACATTACAGCAGGCAGAGATACAAGTATCCATATGCTAATGTAACTGGCAGTGCCTTATTTCGAATAAACAAAGATTTTTATATAGGATTAAGGTCTGGATTATATATATACTTCTTACAAGAATATATTACTTCAACTCAAAGAACAACTGTTTCTGTGCCGTTGCTATTGACCAGCAGACTAAATTTATTTACTATAAATAAAAATTCAGCAGGTATAGATTTAGGTGCTGGTTTTAATTACTTTCACATTGATGATATTTTTGAAAAATATGGAAGTGGTACATTATTGAATGGGTCTTTTTTTTATTTAGTAAAGGAAAAATACCTTTTAAAAATTGGATTAGAGCAGCAGACGGATAAAGTTCAATTTGATATTTACCAAATGGACCCAAATTCTTCAGTTAGATTTCTTAATTATAAAATTCAAAGGTTATCCATGTGCCTAACATTTGGTATAAAATTTTAGGAAAAGCTATTTTACGAGAGCTAATCAATTTATTAAAATATTTTTATTCACTTCCCCCTTATTTTTATTTTTGTTTACTTGCAAAAAAAAATACGATATACACTTGGTAAAGAAGAGCGCTTAAAAAGCCGCAAAGTAATTGATCAATTATTTAAAGAGGGTAAACCATTTACGGCTTTTCCATTAAGGGTTATCTGGAAATTTTTGCCTGAACCAAATGGCAACCCTTTACAGGCCGGGTTTACTGTAAGTACTAAATATTTTAAAAAGGCGGTGGATAGAAACCGGATCCGCCGATTAATGAAGGAAGCCTACCGTTTACAAAAACATACACTGCAAACAAGTCTTGGCGAACGCAATCTACAGTTAGTTATTTTTATTATCTATGTTGGAAAAGAAGTGCCTGAATATGATCTGGTAGTTGAAAAAATAGCTTTTGTAATAAGCAAGCTGCAAAAAATAATAAATGAAAACAATTCAGCAAATAATTAGTTTTCCTTTTATTGCTTTAATAAAATTGTATCAGTGGATTATTTCTCCATGGCTGGGGAACAAATGCCGCTATACGCCCACCTGTTCTCAATATGGCATTGAAGCTCTACAAAAATATGGTCCAATAAAAGGCTTATGGCTAACGGGTAAAAGAATTTTACGTTGCAATCCCTGGGGTGGCCATGGGCATGACCCCGTACCATAAATAAGGCTATCCCAAAAATCAGGTTTATTTCACACAAAGCCCGCAACGAAAACAAAGTAAATAAAGCAATATATTGTTAATGAATAGTATTTCTACTTTGTGAACTTTGCATCCTTTGTTCTCTTTGTGTGAAACCTGATTTTTGGACAGCCTCTTTATTATAAAATTATTGCCTATTATTTTGCAGCGCCAAAACGGCTACTTACTTTGGTCCAGCTAACTACATTCCAAAAAGCAGCCAAATAATCAGCACGTTTGTTTTGGTATTTTAAATAGTAAGCATGTTCCCAAACATCGCAACCCAAAATAGGAACACCTTTTACTTCAGCCACATCCATTAAAGGATTATCCTGGTTAGGGGTTGAAGAAATTTCAAGTTTACCATCCTTTACAATCAACCATGCCCAGCCACTTCCAAAACGGGTCATGCCTGCGGCAGCAAATTTTTCTTTAAATGCATCAAAACTTCCAAAAGAAGCGGTGATAGCATCTGCCAAAGCTCCTGAAGGAGTGCCACCTGCATTTGGCGCCATTGTTTCCCAGAAAAAAGAATGGTTCCAATGCCCGCCGCCATTATTACGTACAGCAGGGCTGATAGTACCTGCAACAGCTACCAATTCTTCAAGTGTCTTTGTTTCGTTCGCTGTTCCTGCAAGGGCTTTGTTCAAATTATCTACATATGCCTGGTGATGTTTATCATGATGTATCTGCATGGTTAAAATGTCAATATTTGGCTCTAATGCATCGTATGCATATGGTAAGGCCGGTAGTGTAAATGCCATAACGTGATTTATTTATTTGTTTAAAAAATTTATTAAATGCCTGATTGTTCTACAAATGTAGCGGGCTTATGTTGAGTATGCAAAAGAATGTAGCTAAAGAATTTAACGATAAATTTGTGAATAATTTGTGAATAACTTATCCGATATTCGCCGTCCTTATTTATCCATTAACTAAATATCTATGCTTAAGACTTATTTATTTTTTATATGCTGCTCTATCGCTGTTTGCTGCACTTCGCAAACTGTTGATAAAGATACAGCTGCAACAGCTGTTAATCTACAGCAACTTACTAAATATATTGGATTGTTAAATATTAATAAGACATCATTAAAAGTTTATCCAAACCCTGCCAAAAATAAAATATCTATGGAGGTAAAAGGGTTTGAGCCAGGCATGGCCGTTGTGAAAATTATAGATACAAAGGGAAAAATATGGAGGGTAGACAACAGGCTTTTAACAGATGGGAATGAAGAAATCCCTATGTTCTTGCAACTCAATCCGGGTATTTATTTTATTTCAGTTAGTGAAAAAGCAAAAACCTCAAAGAAAAAACTGATAATCCTTTAAATCGGTTACTGTCAAATACATCGTAGCGGTAACAAAATCATTATCGCTTTTCCTTAAAAAAATCTTTTATTAACCGGGCACATTCTTCTTTTAAAATACCAGCTGTAATACTTGTTTTTGGATGAAAGGGTGAAATGTTTTGTGCTACTCTTTTGTAACCGTTTTTTTCATCTTCTGCACCATAAACAATACGGCCGATTTTGCTCCAGTATAAAGCACCGCTACACATCAGGCAGGGTTGCACTGTAACATACAAAGTTGCATCGGGCAAATACTTACTTCCCAAAAAACTAAATGCAGCGGTTAATGCAATAATTTCTGCATGTGCTGTACTGTCCGTCAATTTTTCAACCTGGTTATATCCTTTGGCAATAATGCGTTCATTCATTACAATGACGGCACCAATAGGCACTTCATCTTCCTCCATAGCTCTTTTGGCTTCCTTTATAGCCTGTTGCATATAGTGTTCATCTGTCATAACCACGGTTTAATTAACTTGCTGTAAAATTATAGCTATGCCAGTAATAAACGATCTTTTAAAAATGCGGCAGTATTTTGAAACCGGTGTTACAAAACCGTTTTCTTTCAGAAAAGAACAATTGGGCAAATTAAAACAGGCGATTATAAAAAACGAACAGGCTATTCAAACAGCATTGTATAAAGACCTGAAAAAAAGCCCCGAAGAAACCTGGGTAACTGAAACAGGGCTCTTATTATCAGAAATTTCTTACACATTAAATCATCTGCACGAATGGATGGATGCTGAAAAAGTAAATACCAATTTACTAAACCTGCCCTCAAAAAGTTATATTGTAAAAGAGCCTTTGGGAACCGTGTTAATTATCGGCCCATGGAACTATCCTCTAAATTTATTATTTATTCCTTTGGCTGGAGCCATTGCAGCCGGTAATTGTGTGGTATTAAAAGCCTCCGAATTTGCACCGGCAACGGCAGCAGTAATGAAGCAAATAATTACTGACATTTTTGAGGAACAATATGTTTTATTTACAGAGGGAGATGGCGCCACGGTTATTACAGAGATGATGAACAATTTTGTATTTGACCATGTTTTTTATACAGGCAGCACAGCAGTGGGCAAAATTATTTACCAGATGGCGGCTAAAAACCTGGTACCCGTTACATTGGAGTTGGGCGGTAAAAGTCCCTGCATTGTAGAAGAAGATGCCAATATAACGGTGGCGGCTAAACGTATTGCAAGCATCAAATTTTTAAATGCCGGGCAAACATGTATAGCACCAGATTATCTATTAGTACATGCATCAAAAAGAGACGCACTAATTTCGGCACTCAAAAAAACAATAGGGCAATTTATGGGCAATGATGCAAAAGATAGTTATGATTTTGGACGCATTATTAATAATAAACAATTTGACAGGCTGGTAACATATCTGTCGCAAGGCAATATTATTGAAGGGGGTAAAACGGATAAAGCGCAACTGTATATTGAACCGACTTTAATAGAAAATACCTTGCTGGATTCGCCCATTATGAAGGAAGAAATATTTGGGCCCATATTACCCATTATTTCATTTACTACCATGAGGGAGGCAAAAACTATTATTGCTAAAAACCCCAATCCATTGGCTTTTTACCTGTTTACTTCCAGTAATAAAAAAGAAAAAGAATGGATCAATGCCATACCGTTTGGTGGTGGCTGCATCAATAATGCAGCATGGCATTTAACCAATCATGATTTACCTTTTGGCGGCAGGGGTTTTAGTGGTACCGGCAGTTATCATGGCAAGTTTTCTTTTGATACTTTCAGCCATAAAAAAGCCATTTTAAAAACACCCACCTGGTTTGATCCTGCTGCAAAATATCCCAGTTACAAAGGCAAACTAAAAATCTTTAAATGGCTGATTAAGTGAGCAGCGTAAAAAAAATAGCAATAGGCTTTTTAATATGTGTTATCATTTTTATGGCTTATGTTTTTTATATAAATAGACATTTAACCAATATGACACCAAGACAAAAAATATTAAAAGCATTTTACCCGGCATTAATGTGGGTTAATAATATAACAGGTAGCAAGTCTTCTGCACTTGCAAATAAACGGGCCCAGCCTTCAATTTCTTTTTATTCATTACAAGCAACCTTAAATAATGGAACTTCTTTCAACTTCTCTTTATTGAAAGGGAAAAAAGTATTGATAGTAAATACGGCTTCTGACTGTGGTTATACTGATCAATATGCAGAACTTGAAAAGTTATACCAACAATACAAAGGGCAACTGGAAATACTGGCTTTCCCAGCCAATGATTTTAAAGAACAGGAAAAAGGCAATGATGCTGCTATTGCTGAATTTTGTAAAATAAATTATGGCATCAGTTTTCCGTTAATGGCAAGGAGTATAGTTATTAAATCAGGCAATCAAAACCCGGTATTTAGCTGGCTTACAAACCCAGCCAGTAATGGCTGGAACAACAAAGCACCGGGCTGGAATTTTTCAAAATACCTGGTGAATGATAAAGGGCAGTTGACTCATTATTTTGATTCAGGTGTTTCTCCTTTGTCAAAAGAGGTAATCAATGCCATCAACTAAAATTAATTAAATTTTTTGCATGGAACAGTTGACTTTTATTGTAATGAATGGTGTTTTTAGTTTATGCAGCTTTGCTCCCCAAGACCCGATTCCTGTATGGACGATGTCATCTAGTTTTTATACTATTTCAAAAACCAACGATGAACTTTCAATAATTTGCGAAAGCCAATATGTGCCCGCTAGTGTAAAACAGGATGGCAACTGGAGCCTGTTAAAAATTGCTGCTGTACTGGATTTATCGCTAACCGGCATTACTGCAAAGTTTTCTACTGCCCTTGCCGATGCAGGAGTTAATCTTTGTGTAATTGCAACTTACGAAACAGATTATATATTGGTAAAGCAGCAAAAATTGCAAACTGCAATTGCGGCTTTACAAAATGCAGGCTTTATTGTACAACAATAAAAATGAGCAATGAATTATAACGACATCATCGGAACCATCGGTGTAGGGCTGATTTTATTGGCCTATTTTTTCAATACCTTTTCGTTGATACCCAGGGATGGCCGATTGTTTTTTAGTATGAATATTGTCGGTGCTGGGCTTGCGTGCTATGCATCTGTGCTGATTAATTATATGCCTTTCATTATATTGGAAGGCGTGTGGTGTGTAGTATCTGTGGCGGGGTTTATTAAACTGATTTCTAAAGCCAATTAATATGTTTACAAAAGCAGATATTGAGCGGTATTTTAATGCAGAAAAAAATGAAAGCCTGCTGTTTATCATTGTAGGCATTACTGCTATTTTACTGGCCTTTGTATTTTTCTTTTACCTTAAAACAAACTGGTACAAGGGTTTCGCTGTTCCATTTTTAATTGTGGGGTTGATGCATTTTGTGGCTGGGTCTGTTGTATATAAAAGATGTGATGAAGACAGGAAACGAAATGTATATGCTTATGATATGAATCCCGGGGAACTAAGGGACAAAGAAATACCAAGGATGCAAAAAGTAAATAAAAATTTTGTTGTTTACCGTTATACAGAAATAGCACTATTGCTATTAGGTTTAGGATTGTCTTTTTATTTCAGGAATAATGCAGATAAAACTTTTTGGCTTGGCCTCGGTATTGCCCTGACAATAGAAGCTGCTATAAGTTTAGGCGCTGATTTTTTTGCTGAAAAAAGAGCAGGTGTTTATATAAATGGTTTGCAGTCTTATATCAATCAATTAAAATAATTGTGATCACACCGGGCATTTTTCATGATAATTAATCAACTCAATAGGCATTTTTTCAAATTCATATCCTGCATACCTGGTTACAATTTCATCCAATATCGCATCTATTTCTTCTACTGTTTTTAGTGTTACCAACTGATACCGATATTCCTTTATACCCGGCAACCCTTTTAAATAGTTGGCATAATGACGGCGCATTTCAAAAATACCCACCACAGGTCCTTTCCATTCAAAAGATTTATGTAAATGTTTTTTACAAACCTCCACCCTGTCTTCAATAGTAGGAGAGGGTAAATGTTCACCAGTTTCCAGGTAATGTTTTATCTCTTCAAATATCCAGGGGTAACCAATGGCTGCCCTGCCAATCATAATACCATCTACACCATATTTATTTTTATATTCCAGCGCTTTCTGCGGACTATCAATATCGCCATTACCAAAAATGGGTATTTTAATTCTTGGATTGTTTTTTATTTTGCCAATCAGTTCCCAATCTGCGTGGCCCTTGTACATTTGTGCACGGGTACGGCCGTGTATGGCAAGGGCCTTAATGCCAACGTCCTGTAATCTTTCTGCAACTTCTTCAATATTTCTATGCTCATCATCCCAGCCCAATCTTGTTTTTACTGTTACGGGTAACGAAGTTGATTTTACAACTGCAGCGGTTAAACGCACCATCAAGTCAATATCTTTTAAAACCCCGGCGCCAGCACCCTTCATTGCTACCTTTTTTACAGGGCAGCCAAAATTAATATCCAACAGATCTGGATTAGTAACGTCTACAATTTTTGCAGCAAGGGAAAGGCTCTCTTCATCACCCCCAAAAATTTGTATGCCTACCGGTTTTTCATAATCAAAAATGTCCAATTTCTGGCGGCTCTTAATAGCATCACGTATCAGGCCCTCGGAGGAGATAAATTCTGTATACATTAAATCAGCTCCCTTGTCTTTGCAAACAGCCCTGAACGGCGGGTCACTTACATCCTCCATTGGAGCCAATAATAAAGAAAATTCAGGAAGCTGCAGGTTACCGATAGAAGGCATAAAAAACTGTTTACTGTTTACAATGTGCAGTTTACCGTTGGTACAATTTAAGCAGATTATAATGCAACTGTACCTAAGAAACTATAGACTGTAAACTTTTTAGGGTGTAAATTTACGCACTTATACGCAATCACTATGGCGCATTTTGCAACCAAACGATTTAATTACTGGGGCCAGCTGGGTATTTTAACAGCTTTTTGTGGTATCGGGCTCATCATTGGCGGCCTTGCAAGTTTTATTCCTTTATTGGGAAAAATTAATTTAAAAGATTTGAGCGGGGGTTCGGCAACTGGCGTAATGGACAAACTATTAGTACCTGAAAATGCAACTGCTTTAAGATGGATGCAATTTATTTCTACGTTATTCTTATTTTTTTTACCAGCGTTTTTTTATGCACTTGTATGCCATAAAAAACCCATGATGCATTTAGGGTTTACTCATACCGTTGATCCAAAGCAGGTATTGGTTGTTGTATTAATCATGTTTGCCTGCCTGCCTGTTGTTGGGGCCCTGCAGGAGCTTACAGAAATGCTGCCCTGGCCCAAAGCCATGCTGCAGCAATTTAACGCAGCAGAAGAGTCATACAATAAACAGGTTACGGCTATTGCAAGGATGGATAATTTTTTTGATTTTATTGTTTCGGTGATAATGATTGCTTTTTTGCCTGCCGTATTTGAAGAAACTTTATTCAGGGGAGGGCTTCAAAATTTATTGGGCCGTTGGTTTAAAATGCCTATACTGGCCATTATTGTTACGGCTATTATTTTTAGTGCGGTGCATGGTTCTTATCTTGGTTTTTTAAGCAGGTTTGCACTTGGTTTTGTTTTAGGATGGATGTATTACCGCACCGGCAATATCTGGTTAAATATCATCGGCCACTTTTTTAACAATGCCTTTGCCATAACGGTATTATATATTTCAACGAAACCCGGTACAAAAGCAGACCCCTCAAAAATTGATGATCATTTCCCATTATGGTTTGGGGTGGTGGGCATTGCATTGGTATTTTGGCTGTTTAAATATTTTGAAAAAGTAAGTAAAAATGATATTGACCGGCCCGGCGAAGAAGTGTTGATTGCTTATGATGATAGTTTTAATAACCCTTTTTTAGCTGATACAGAAAATATCGGCAACAATAATCAATTGTAATTTTAATGGCGATAAATATCGAAGCGCTAAAGACCCGTTCATTAACAGCGGTAGTTTTTGTAGCAGTAATGCTGGCTGGTATATTATGGAACCAATGGAGTTTTATACTGCTGTTTACCATTGTACATTTTGGCTGCTGGTATGAGTTTGTAAAGCTGATGAAGAAAATTTATGGCAGTCAATATTTGAAATACTGTTTGTTTGGATTGATTTACATCACAATGCCGGTAATCATGTTAATAAATATGCGGCTCGATGGCGGAGTATTTTTTGACCTTGGTTACGTTTTGCCCTGTACCATCATTTTCTCTATTTGGATAAATGATACCATGGCATATATGGTTGGTTCTTTAATTGGGAAAACACCTTTCTCAAAAATATCTCCCAAAAAAACCTGGGAGGGTACAATTGGGGGAGCTATTTTATGCGTGGTTGTAATTGGAACGGCAGGGTATTTAATAATGAATAATTTTAAGCAACCTGCTATTATCGCCGCTATTTGCGCCATTTTTGGTACTGCAGGTGATTTGCTGGAAAGCAAGTTAAAACGCATGGCCAATGTAAAAGACAGTGGTTCTATAATGCCCGGTCATGGGGGTTTTTTAGACCGCTTTGATTCTTTACTGGTGGCTGTTCCGTTTGTATGGTTATATATCAAATTGTTTATTTAAAAACATCCCGGTATATATGTGAACGCTTCCGTTTGGTCCCCTGCCAATTGATGGGATAAAACATTCTTACCTAAAACTAAAAATTTTTGTTTCTACACCGTACATTTGCCGTTCAAATCTAAAGCATGACCATTCACAGGGAAGGATATAAATCAATCGCTATCGGGGCCTTGATATTTGGCGCAATTAATTTGATCTATTTTTATTTTCTTAGTGCCAGTAATGCCTGGTTAGGATTTGTTCTTTTTTTTGCCACTTTATTCCTGTTACTTTTCCTGATTTCTTTTTTTCGCATACCCGACCGTAAGCTGACTATCAATGGCAATGCCATTATAGCCCCGGCAGATGGGAAAGTAGTGGTAATAGAAGAAACGGTTGATACAGAATATTTTAAAGACAAACGCCTGCAGCTATCCATCTTTATGAGCCCCACCAATGTACATGTAAACAGGAACCCAATGGATGGTACTGTAGTATATACCAAATACCATAAAGGAAAATACCTTGTAGCATGGAACCCTAAATCATCTACTGATAACGAACGCCAGTCAGTGGTTTTGCGAAATGGGGATACCGAAATTTTAGTAAAACAAATTGCGGGAGCGTTGGCAAAACGTATTGTAAACTATCTGCAGGTAGGGCAAAAAGTTAGTCAGGCGCAGGAGTTTGGTTTTATAAAATTTGGCAGCCGGGTAGATGTTTTATTGCCGGTTGGCACTAAAATAAATGTCGATTTAAACCAGGCAGTACAGGGAGGTGTTACAGTTATCGCAACATTGTAATAGTAAAAAATTTTAACAGTCAAAAATTGGCTGTGTTTAATTAAGCACTTATTTTTACTTTCTTCTTAAAAAATAATGTAAAAAACATATGAAAAAGGTATTGCTATTAGCCACCGCAGCTTTATTGATATCAGGAGCAAGTTTTGCTGATAAAGGAAAAGATAAAGATAAAAAGCAGAAATGCTCAAAATCAAGCTGTTCAAAATCAGGTAAATCTTGTGGCAAAACAACAAGTACAGCTACAAAGTAATTGGTATTTTACCAGTAAAAAGCCCCTTCAAACGAAGAGGCTTTTTTTATCAGCATTATCGAGCCTCTAAAATATCTTTTCCAGTTCTTTAAGGTGATGAATGGTATAGGTTGGCTTAACATCAGTACCAGCCTGTACATGATTTACAAAAATACAATCCATACCTGCATTAATGGCTCCCTGTATATCTGCATCCTGGTTATCCCCGAGCATAATACTTTCGGCCAATGAAGCACCTGCTTTATTTAAAGCATATTCAAAAATTTCTTTTTTGGGTTTAAGGCTGTTACTTGCTTCTGAAGTAATCATGTGCGTAAAGTATTTACTTAGACCGCTATTATTTATTTTGCTCCATTGCGTTTTTTCAAAACCGTTGGTAATAAGGTGTAAAGAGTAGCCTTTTTCTTTCAGGTAATCTAATATTTCAATAGTATGTGGAAATAATATTTTTTTTGTGGGGAGTATTTCCAAAAATTTTGCACTCATATCTTTGGCAAGTTGTTCACTGCCCAGCTTAAATTCTAACATGGTACGCCACATGCGTTTCCATTTTAATTCTTCGCTGCTGATAAATCCTTTATGATACCTGTCCCATAAAATTTCATTGTGAAAAAGGTAATGTTTATAAAAACTAATAAATGGAGAAACACCTTTTTCTTCCAGTTCAAAAAAAGCATATACTTCTAACAGCGTTTCTTTGGCGTTGGCGTCAAAATCCCATAGGGTATGATCAAGATCGAAAAATAAATGTTTATATAAAGGCATCCCGGATGAATTGTTGTTAACTTGTTATGTAGCCCGTGTAGATTACTTTTGCAAAGCTAATGGTAAAACAAATTATGCATTAAATTTTTTAAATGAACGTAGTAATAACAGGCGCCAGCAAAGGAATTGGAAAAGCTATTGCAGCGGGTTTTGCAGCTGAAGGCGCTAACCTTTTTTTATGTGCCAGGAATGAACTTACCTTATATAATACAGTGGCTGAATTACAAGTAAAAAATAGCAACAGCACTGTCAATGCACAGGCTGCAGATATTTCAACAAAAGAAGGTGCAGAAAATTTTGGGCAATGGATATTAAACAAATCCATCCCGGTTGATGTGCTGATAAATAATGCCGGGCATTTTATGCCGGGTAGTGTTTATAATGAAGAAGAAGGCCTTTTGCAAAAAATGATGGATACAAACTTATACAGTGCTTACCATCTTACAAGAAAACTTCTTCCTGCAATGATTGCCCGTCGGCAGGGACATATTTTTAATATGTGCTCCATTGCCTCTTTGCAAGCCTATCATAATGGCGGCAGTTACAGCATCAGCAAATTTGCTTTAATGGGCTTTAGCAAAAATTTACGGGAAGAGTTAAAACAATATAACATCAAAGTTACTGCCGTTTATCCAGGGGCCGTAATGACAGAATCGTGGAGCGGTTTTGATAATACAACACAAAGAATTATGGAGGCCGATGATATCGCTGCAATGATAGTGGCTGCCACCAAACTTTCGCCACAGGCGGTTGTCGAAGATATTATTATACGTCCGCAGTTGGGCGACCTTTAAAGATAATTGATAATGAATAATTGTTTAATTGATAATTGATAGTGTTAGGCAAAGGCGGAAATGGCTGTAGCTATTAGAGATTTTAAAAACGAATTACACGAATTATGTATCTGTATTTACCAATTCGTGTAATTCGTAATAATTAGTGTAATAAGCTTATTCTTTAACAGTTTTTTATAATCAATTGCAATATTGTTTACCATTACGGCGCAGCTATAATTTATTTTTGCATTATATTTATTATGAGCCTTTCGTTAAAAAAATTATTACTGCTTGGTATTTTATTGCCGATAATAAGTCAACAGGCTTTACTGGCCCAGGCACGTTTTACAGCAACAATCAACCCTTCAAGTATTGGTAAAAACGAAACAGCCGAACTAAGGCTGATGATAGAAAATACCGGCCAGGTTGAGCAACTGGTACTGCCCTCCTTAAAAGATTTTATTGTAGTCAGCGGCCCCAACCAGGAAAGCGGTATACAAAACAACAATGGTGTTACAAAACAATATATCGGGGTATCGTACCAGTTAAGGCCAAAACAAAAAGGGAATTTTACCATCGGGCCAGCTTCAGTAAAGGCCGACGGTAAAATATTAAAAACAAATGCAGTAACAATAGAAGTCACTAATTCTTCTTCAACCAATAATCAAAATGGCGGCAGCTCAGCTTTAAATCCATTTTCGTTTTTTGATGAACCTGTACAACAACAGGCAGATAACAGGGATTTTATTATAAAAAAGGGAGAAAATATAGCAGCAAAGATTGATAAAAATATTTTTATAAAAGTAGATGTAGATAAAACAAGTTGCTATATCGGCGAACCCATTGTTGTAACTTATAAATTATTTACCCGTCTAAAATCTGAAAGCAATATCACAAAAAACCCGTCGTTTAATGGCTTTTCGGTAATTGACCTTGGCCAGCCGGGAAGTTCATTTTATAGTATTGAAAAATTGAATGGCAGGGCATATAATGTATATACGCTGCGCAAATCACAACTGTATCCACTACAGGCTGGCGCTATGGATATAGAAACGGTTGAGGTGGAAAATAATATACATTTTATAAAGGAAACATTTTTAAGGAGCCACCAGGTGAATGCAAATGATATAAGCAATTGGGAAAGAACCGGTATACCATCCGAAGCAATGCAGGATGAGAAGGTGACCCTGCAAAGTAAACCGATAGTGATTAGTGTAAAGCCCTTGCCGGATACAAATAAGCCTGCTTCCTTCAGAGGTGCAGTGGGCAATTTTACATTACAAACTGGCGTTGAAAAAAATAATTTATTTTCAAATGATGCTGGAAAACTGCAATTGGTAATTGAAGGGCAAGGCAATATAGACCTTGTAAATTCCCCGGAAATTGCGTGGCTACCGGGCATTGAAAGCTATGAACCAAAAGTAACTGAATCGTTAAATAAACAGGCTGTACCAGTTAAGGGAAGTAAAAGATTTGAATACCCTTTTACAGTAGCAAAAGAAGGTACCTATACATTACCGGCAGTGGAATACAGTTACTTTGACCCATTATTAAAAAAATATAAAACTATTACCAGCAAACAAATTGTAATAACAGTAGCAAAAGGTACGGGCAAAATACCTGTTGCTAAAAATGACTTGATAACCGAAAACAGCAACGGACATTTTACGGAAACTGTTTTTACAAACCGTTTATGGTTTATTTTTCCTGTTGCACTCCTCATTTTTGCAGGTTTATTTTTCTGGATAAAAACTGAAAACAACAAAGAAAAAACCAAAGCAATTGCTTTAAAGCAAAAGGAAATAAAACCAGTTATTGTTGAAAAAATTAACCAAGTTGTAAACCCTTTAGCCAGTACAGAAGCGATGCTGGTACAGCATGATAGCAAAAGGTTTTATGAAGCGCTTAATATAGAACTACGTAAATTTTTAGCTGGACAATTGGAAGTTCCGGGTGAAACCATTAATAAAAAACGTATTGCGGAAGAGCTGGATAAAAAAGGAGTAGCAGTTGGTACCGGCCTACAGATACAGCAATTATTGTATGATGTTGAATGGCAGCTATACACCCCTTCTACAGATGAAAATAAAATGGAAGAAATGTACCAGGCAGCTAATACAATTGTACATTCGTTTAACCCTGTTTCTTAAAGGATATTAAAACTATTGCACTTCTGTATATTTATAACCCACGCCTCGTACAGAATGAAAATATTTAGGGTTACGGCTGTCCTCTTCAAAATACTTACGAAAGCTTAAAATAAAATTATCAATGGTTCTTGTTGTGGGATATACATTATAGCCCCATACTGCCTGCAATATCTTTTCCCTGGTTACTACCTCATTTTTATTTTCTATCAACAGTTTTAACAGCATGATTTCTTTTTTTGTAAGCTTAATTTTTTCACCATCTTTAGTAATACATTCCAGGGCCTTAAAATTAACCTGGTTTTTACCAAAATAATAAATCTGCTCCAGCGGTTTTCTTATGGCAAGACGCTGGCTTTTTGCCACCAGTTTGCTCACCCTCAATAACAATTCTTCCAGGTTAAAAGGTTTGGTTAAATAATCATCTGCTCCTTTTTTTAGGCCAAGCACCCTGTCGGCACTGCTGTTTTTTGCGCTTAAAATTAAAATAGGGATATCGTTATTTTGCAGGCGTATACTTTCGCAAACGCTTATGCCATCCAGCTCCGGCAGCATTACATCCAATATCATCAAATCAAAATGTTCCTGCTGCACTGCTTTTAATGCTTCAACACCATCGTATGCGCAGGTTACTTCATAGTCTTCCAGCTCAAGGTTTAGTTTTAATGCTTCCTGAAGATTTTCTTCATCTTCTACCAATAATATAGATATTTTTTTTTCGGCCATTTTATATTTTATCTGTGCAACACCAACAATTGCTATTGCCGGAATAGGATTGTAAAATTACTGCCGGCAGGAATATTATCAGTTAAAAAAATTACTGCATTGTGCTGTTGTACAATTTTTTTGGTAAGATATAAACCAAGCCCGGTTCCTTTTGCTCCCTTTGTAGCTTTATTGCCAGTTCTATAATATTTATCAAAAACTTTTTTCTTTTCATCATCTTGAATGCCTTTTCCCTGGTCTTTTACAGACAGGTTTATGCCGTCCTCTTTTTTAAACAATACAATCGTTATGAGCGATTCTTTGGAAGAATACTTAACAGCATTATCTAATAAATTATTGATGCCCATTTGCAGTAAAAGCTGGTCGCCGTTTACAAATATATCTTCTGCAATAGAGGCATTAATTTTCCGCTGGGGGAAGCGAAGGGTACAATCATGTACACAATCATTTACCAGTTCTGTAAAATTAATCTCCTCCTTTGTAATGCTGTACGCGCCTGCTTCTATCTGCGATGCCAGCAGCATATTGTTACAAAGTGCATTTAACCTGTTGGTTTCCTGAATGGTATTTTGCAATAGCTTTTGTTGCTGGCTTTCTTCCAGTTTTCGCTTTACAAGTGTTTCTAAATTTAGTTTGGTAACAGCAATAGGGGTTTTTAATTCGTGCGTAATGGCCATCATAAAATTTTGCTGTTGCTGGGCTGATACAAATTGCCGCCTTACCGACCTGAATATAAAAACTGCACTGGCAAAAATCAGTAAAAGAAAAGTGGCTCCTTCACTAATGTATTGTATGGTTTTTCTTTTTTCAACTGAGTTTAATTTTTGAATGTCATCAATATAGGTTGGACTATCCATCTTTAATTGCGCTCTTTCAAATTGTATCATCTGACGGTTTTGCACATTTAAAGCAATAAACCAATATACCAGTGCAGCTACAATATAAATCAGCAATACCCAGTACACTACAAAAATTAAACGTAAACGTTTTGTTTTAAAGAAGCTCAATGTCATTGCAGGAATTATGCTATTAATAAAGGTTGATATCCTTGTAGTATAGAACTTGGTAAGGAGCAGTAAGCAGGGGCGGTATTTACTTCGCCTTTTCTACTCTTACACCTACACTCATAACATTTGCCAATGGGTTTTCCCTCATGATTTGTGCAACAGAGAATGTATAATTTCCTGCCCTGTTAAACTTTACAGGGCCATTGGTAATTAGTTTACGCAGCTCCCATACATCATCCATTCCTGTTCCTTCCCA
>JANYGZ010000040.1 GCA_025362235.1 Ferruginibacter sp.
AAACGCCTAAACGACTTAACGGCAATAAAAATAAAATGTATGAAAGGGTTTTGCCGTTTAGACGTTTAGACGTCTTGCTTAAAATAAAAACGCCTAAACGACTTAACGGCAATAAAAACAAAAAAATTATTCGGCAAAACATAAATAAAAAAAACGTCTAAATGACTTAACGGCAAAAAAAAGGCAAAACGGTAATATAAATGTATCAACTAAATGACAATGAAGAATGGCTGTGTCAGCAAATAAAAGATGCCGCCTTTGCGGTGCATAAAGATCTCGGCCCTGGCTTATTGGAGCAGATATATGAAGTATGTTTTTGTCATGAGTTAGCTAAAAGAAATGTAGATTATCAACGGCAGGTAAAGCTACCCATTCACTATGATGGAATAGTTTTCGATGAAGGATTAAGATTAGATGTATTGGTTAGCGATAGCATCATATGCGAATTAAAAGCGGTTGATATTGTAAATCCCATCTGGCAGGCGCAGGTATTAAGTCATTTAAAATTAACTGGTTTACATATAGCATACGTAATCAATTTTAATACAGCATTAATAAAAGATGGGATACGCAGATATTGCGTAGAATAAAAAAACGCCTAAACGACTTAACGGCAAAAAAACTATTAGTCTAAACATAAATAGAAAACGTCTTCACGACTTAACGGCAAAAAATCATTCGGCAAAACATAAATAAAAAAACGTCTTAACGCCTCAACGGCAAAAACCTAAACGACTTAACGGCAAATTATAAAAAATGAATAAAATAAAAACACTCGGCGAACTAAAGAAAAGCGGTTACATTTCAAGAAGCATTAAAGATGAGATACGCACTAACCTTATTAAAAAAATAAAAGCAAAGGAAAATGCTTTTCCTGGTATTTTAGGGTATGAAGATTCTGTAATACCAGATACAGAAAGAGCATTGTTATCCCGCCACAACATTTTATTTTTAGGCCTTCGTGGCCAGGCAAAAACACGTATGGCAAGGCAGATGACGGAGTTACTGGATGAATACATACCTGTAGTTTCTGGCAGCGAAATTAATGATGATCCTTTAAAACCAATCTCCCGTTATGCAATTGACCTGATTGAAGAACATGGAGATAATACACCTATAAGCTGGCTGCACCGCAGCCAACGCTATGGGGAAAAACTGGCTACGCCGGATGTAAGTGTAGCCGATCTTATTGGCGATATAGATCCTATTAAGGCTGCAAATTTAAAATTAAGTTTCGCTGATGAAAGGGTATTACATTATGGCATTATACCACGCAGTAACCGCAGTATTTTTGTTATAAATGAGTTACCCGACTTACAGGCAAGGATACAGGTTTCTTTATTCAATATTTTAGAAGAGGGTGATTTGCAGATACGTGGTTTTAAACTGCGTTTACCCCTTGACGTACTATTTGTATTTACAGCTAATCCTGAAGATTACACCAACAGGGGAAGCATAGTAACACCGTTAAAAGACAGGATAGAAAGCCAGATACTCACGCATTATCCAAAATCAATTGAAACGTCTTTAGCCATTACTGAGCAAGAAGCAAATATTTACCAGGAGCAATCCGACAAAGTAAAGATAAGCGACCTGGTAAAACGTTTAATTGAGCAGGTAGCTTTTGAAGCCCGTACAAGTGAGCTGGTTGATAAAAAAAGTGGTGTAAGTGCAAGGCTTACCATTGCCGCTTATGAAAACGCAATAAGTTCTGCTGAGCGCAGGGCCATCATCAACAGCGAAAAAGAAACACAGGTATGGGTAAGCGACCTTGTTGGTATTATTCCATCTATTACCGGTAAAATTGAGCTGGTGTACGAAGGTGAACAGGAAGGCCCATACCAGGTAGCATTTAACTTACTGGAGAAAGCGATCCGGACACAATTTAGTTTGTACTTTCCCAACCCCGATACCTTAAAAAAGAAAAGAGTTAAAGAAGCTTCTCCAGAAGATAATCCTTACAAATCAATTACAAGATGGTTCGATAGCGGCAACCACCTCGATTTATTTTTTGATACAAAAGATGGTGATAAAACACAATTATTATACAAGGTAGATGGCCTACATGCCCTTGTTAAAAAATATCATAAAGCCGCCAATGAAAAAGAAAATGCTTTATTGATGGAATTTGTATTGCATGGGTTGTCGGCATATTCTTTAATCAGTAAAAAGGTGGTGGAAGGAAAAATTGAATTTAAGGACCTGATGGGCAGCATGCTCAATATGGGTACACAATCTTTTAGTGACGATGATTTTAATGAAAGCGATTTTAATTGACGCTAAAAATAAAATCTGCTATGGACATGGAGAGAAACTATAATAGTTACAAAACAATAGTTTTAATGTATTTGTTTTTAACAACATTGGCCAGTTGTATTTATCCGAAGTCAAAGTTTGGAAAGGAAGCTAATGCAAACAGAGAAAAAATAGGATTAGAAATATTGCCTGAAACATGGAAAACTATCAATGTGGGAGATAGTTATACAGTATGGAAAAATCCTATAGCTGATAATTTATTAAGAAAAAATAAGCCTTTATTTTTTTCAAAATCTATTAGTTATAATGAGAAAAATAATTTGATATCCGAAGATGATTTGTATTATAGTGGAAATAAGTTTAGCACAATTGATGGACAACAAAGTGAATTTCTAAGCATCAAATATTATTTTACTCCACAGAAATTAGGTGATAATGAAGTGGAAGGATGGTATTGTTCATATATAAGTTCTTCAACTGAAGCAGATGTTATCAATAATAAGGAAGATGAAAATATATATATATCTGCTCCTTTTGCTATTACACTAAAAAAGGCTGATTCACTTTTAAGAGAATGGGGATTAGAAACCCCTCATAGAATCTCCGCCGTTTCCGCCGTTGTTAGTGTTGAAGAAATAAAATAAAAGAGTTCTTTAAAATTGGCAATGTTATTTTTTGCAGCTGTAAGTGTCGTTTCCCAGCAGCCGTTGTTGCCTTACCTTCGCAGCAACGTCTCCTCCACGGCCAGAGTGTTAGCCAAGGACGTTGCTGAGAAGGAGAGGATGTGTTCGGTGGTGACACCGACCACGGAAGCAAGAAATGACACCCACAGATAAAAACTGGTATCAAAATCCATAGTAATTAAGAATGTTATGATATTAAGAATTTTAATTTTAGTAATTGCAATATTGTTACATATCTTAACTCCTCATTGGTTTTTGAAAGACTATCTAACTGTAGGTGATTGGATAATGATTTTTTTTGCTTTTTTGAGTGCGGCCATGTACAATTCGATGCGGGGAATTAAAAAAATAAATTTTTTATCTGTTTTTTTATCATTGAACGTTTTAGTTTATTTCATAATAACTACTCAAATTTTGGCACCCGATGTAGGAGTTGAAAGAGCAGTATGTAGATTACAGTTTATTTTAAGAAACTCAATTACTCTTCCAATAATTATAAGCAGTTGGATAGAGATAATTAATACTATTCAAATTATTTTTAGTATTGCAATTGGCATTTTATTGGTATTCCAATTTTACAAAAAAAAGACTGCAAATAAACTTACAAAAGCTTAGTCTCCGCCGTTGTTGGGGTTGAAGAAATAAAATAAAAGAGTTCTTTAAAATTGACAATGTTATTTTTTTGCAGCCGTAAGTATTGTTTCCCGGTAGCCGTTGTTGGTCTTATTTATTGCCGAGGCAGTCTCTTTTCACTAAATTATATTTACTTCCATTTCCAGCGGCACACTAAATTTCTTCTGCACGCTTTCAATAATTTCTTCGCTTAAATTTAAAATTTCATCGCCAGTTGCATTACCATAGTTTACCAATACCAATGCCTGTTTTGCATGGCAGCCTGCATCCCCTTTTCTGTAACCCTTCCAGCCGCATTGCTCAATTAACCAGCCTGCCGCTAATTTAACACGGCCGTTATCAAGCGTATAACCGACAATACCCGAAAAAGGAATTTTTAGTTCCTTAAATTGTTCAGCATCAATTTCAGGGTTTTTAAAAAAACTACCTGCATTGCCAATGATTGCCGGATCTGGTAATTTACTGCTCCTTATATTGATAACCGCCTGCGATATTGCTTTTATGCTTAACGTTTGTATACCCATTGATTGCAGTTCTTGTTCTATGGCACCATAGCTTGTATTAAACCGGGGTGTTTTAAATAAACGATAAGTAACACTTGTAATAACAAACTGGTCTTTAAATTTTCTTTTAAAAACGCTTTCCCTGTAGCCAAATTCACAATCCTGCAATGTAAATTGTATCATTTTTTTTTCGGCCAAATAAAAGGCTTCCAATGTGTAAAAAACATCTTTCAATTCTACCCCATAGGCACCAATATTTTGCATGGGCGAGGCCCCCACATTACCGGGTATTAAAGAAAGGTTTTCTATACCCGCCAGGTTATTATTGATACAAAACAATACCAACTGGTGCCAGCTTTCGCCTGCGCCGGCTTTTACATAAACATAATTTTCATCTTCCCCTATTTTTTCAATTCCTTTTATTTCATTTTTTAAAACAAGTCCTTCAACATTTTTTGTAAAAAGGATATTACTGCCCTCACCTAATATGAAAGTGATGAGTGACGGGTTATGAGTGATGAGTTTTTTAGATTCCAGCAAACCGGCTAATTGTTCAACAGAATTAAAAGTTGAGAAGTATTGTGCAGTTGCATCGATACCAAAAGTATTATAACCCTTAAGAGAAATATTTTCTTTGATCATAGTTGTATAATTTACCCATTAATTTGCATCCACATCAGCAATCATTACCACACTCTTAAACTGTTTTTCTGTAAGCAATAAATTAAAATGGTTACGGATAATTTTTTTGTACTGCTGAATCTGTTTCATTTCCAAAGGAAGCTTTATCAATAATTCCATCAGGTATTGGTTGCGGACCCTTGCTACTAAAGGTGCGGCCGGGCCTACAACAAAATTATTAAGGTCTTTCTGCAGGGCTATTGCTAATTTATTTGCAGCATCGGCTACTACTTCCTTGATTCTATGTTTTAAAGTTATTTCAATAATACGGCTGAACGGCGGATAAAAAAACTGCTGGCGGTTGGTTATTTCAAATGCATACATGCTTTTATAATCATGTTCTTTTACAAATTGCAACACCGGGTGGTTAATTTGTGTAGCCTGAATCAACACCCTCCCCTGCTCCTCTTTACGGCCTGCCCTGCCGCTCACCTGTTCCATCAATTGAAAGGCCCTTTCATTTACCCTGAAATCGGCAAAGCTCAATAAACCATCTGCATCTAAAATCCCTACAAGGTTTACCTTCTCAAAATCAAGGCCCTTTACTACCATCTGTGTACCAACCAATACGTCTATCCGGTGTTGTTCAAACAACTTAATTAAATTATCATGCGCCGATTTTCCTCTTACCGAATCCACATCCATCCTGGCCACTTTTAATTGAGGAAATTGCTCTTCTATCATTTCCTCAATTTTTTCTGTACCGAAATTCTTCTCTATCCAGTTAACAGATCCGCAGGCCGGGCAGGCAATTATTTTGGGGTAAGTAGTACCGCAATAATGGCAATGTAATTTATTGGAATATTTATGAAGCGTTAAGGTTACATCGCAGTTTTTACATTGGGGTAAATATCCACAGGTGCCGCAAATAAGGTAAGGCGAGTAGCCACGGCGGTTTTGAAAAAGAATTACCTGCTTGCCACCAGCTACTGTTTTTTCAATGGCTTCTTTTAACTGTGGCGAAAGCATTACTTTACCTTTTTGCACTACCTGCCTGGTGTTGATTATTTCAATGGTGGGCAAATTAATACCACCAAAACGTTCATTTAATTCTACCAGGCCATATTTGCCTTTTTGAGCATTAAAATAAGTTTCAATTGAAGGGGTAGCACTACCCAACAGAACATGGGCATTAAATAAAGAAGCGTAAAAAACTGCCGCATCCCTTGCATTGTATCTTGGCGCAGGATCCTGCTGTTTAAAGGAAGGATCGTGCTCTTCATCCACTACTATTAGCCCGAGGTCTTTAAAAGGCAGGAAGAGGGCACTCCTTGCCCCCAAGATGATTCTTATTTCACCCGTTTTTATTTTATTCCACAATTCAACTCTTTCGTTGTTATTAAATTTAGAATGATAAATAGCAATATTGCCACCAAAGTGAAATTGTAAACGGCGTATCATTTGTGCTGTAAGGGCAATCTCCGGCAAAAGATATAAAACCTGTTTGCCCTGTTTATAAAACTGTTCAATGAGCTTAATATAAATCTGTGTTTTACCACTGCTGGTTACACCATGCAATAAACAAACATTTTTGGTTTTAAAACTTTCCTGCACCTGTTGCAAGGCAATCTGCTGCGCTGCACTTAATTCAAATTCTACCTGCATTGATTTTGGCAATGCTTTAATCCGGTCAATACTTCGTTTTTCTATCACAAGAATTTTCTTCTCTGCCAAACCGTTTAACTGTGCAGCGGTAGCCCCCGATTTTTTTAAAAGTTCTGTTTGGGTAACTTCTCCGGTAGTTTTTATTAAATGCAGGTAACTTAACAACAGTTCCATTTGTTTGGGTGCCTTGATCCAGTTATTTAACAACTCTCCCATTTTCGCCTCATCTTCATACTGCGGGTTAAGCAATATAAAATTCTCTTTTTTACTTTTATATCTTTCACTCAATGCTTCCCAAACAATACAGGCTTTTTTTTCTATCAGTTTTTTTATAACCGGGTAAACATGCGTAATATCTAATACCTGCTGAACTTCTGTTAGGTTCAATTGCTTTTTTATAAGCAATGCTTCTGCTACCATGTATTCTTCGTTATTTAAATCAGAAAAATCATCTCCGTAATCTTCATTAAACAATAAAATAGTTTCGCTGCTTAATTTAAAATGAGCTGGTAAGGCTGCTGCCATTACTTCTCCTTCGCTACACATGTAGTAAGTGCTCATCCAGTTCCATAACTGCAGTTGTTGATGGTATAAAACCGGTTCATCATCCAGTACATTTAAAATTTCTTTGGTATTATATGGAGGAGCCGTGGTAATAAGCAGTTTTATAATACCGGCATAGCGTTTATTCTTTCCTAACACCACTTCTACCCTGCAACCGGGCTGAATTTTTTTTTCAAAAATTGACGGTACCGCATAAGTATAGGTTACAGGTAATGCCAAAGGCAATATAACCTCTGCAAACATCACTGGTGCATTAGATATATCGTTGCCAAATATTATTTCGTTTTCTTTATTCAATATTGTTCAATTATTGACTATATCCAAAAATGCAATAGCGATAACCTCGCCGGCAATGTTATTAAGTTAAGCAAATAACTGAATTACGTAGTTAAAACTCCTGAACAGAATAAGGTAATAAGGTTGATCATTTATTACTTTAATTTTCCTACTAAGGTTTGCATTCGCTTAAAAACCTTGGTAGCTACTAAAAAAAAGGCTGCCAACCTTATTACCTTATTCTTAACTTAATGACATTACTAGCTGGGATTTATTATAAGTATCAGTTTTGTCGTATCCAGCTTGCTTTATAATAAATCAGCTTTTCTTCCATCAATTTATATACTTTTTCTTTAAGGCTGTTTACATCCTTAATGGTTAATCCCTCTACACTTATTTCTTCCAGGTAAATGGCTCTTGATCTTCCGGGTGAAAGCGATAGTATAGTTTTGTAATTCATCCTGTCGAAAGTATCTAAAAATAAAACCGGCTTAATGGGTGTTTGTGTTTCGATAGCTATTTTAAAAGCCCCATTATAAAATTCTTTTAATGGATGATGTGTCATGTTAAAAGTTCCCTCAGGTGCAATTACTACAGATATATTTTTTCTTATAACGCTTTTTAATTGCAATACGCTGGCTACTCTTTTTTTAGCATCCGACCTTTCTACCATTACAGCTGCATTTCTATAAAAAAAACCAAATACCGGAATTTTCGCCGTTTCAGCTTTGCCCAAAACCCTAAAATGCTGTTTCCTTATTACCTTTAGTATTACAGGAATGTCAAGGTAGGATACATGATTAAAAACAAAAACATATTGCTTGCTGACGTCATGCGGCACTTCAAAATAATTTTTGTGAAAAATTCCCCATAACACAAAAATTACATCTGCCCATAACTGGCAAATCTTGTAAATCAAATTACCCCCTCGTACCTTTCCCAAAAAAGAAGCTATCACTACAAAAGGAAAAAGCAATAACATGATTACAATAAAAAGCATCAAACCATATAGTGAAAAAAGGGCTTTTAATAAAAAAACTACATATTTCATAACTGAAAGCGAATATAATGCCTTTCTTTTTTAAGTAGATGTTCGAAACTGGTAAGGCATTTTTAGGTTAATTTGCAGCCGGAATGGTTAAAACCGCCGCTTGTTATAGTTTTTAGCAAAAATCCTTGCTATAAAATATTCAAATCAAATGTATTTCCCTTACCTTTGCCGTCCTAAATTTTGGTATTATGTTAGCAGTAGTAAAAATAGCTGGTCAGCAATTTAAAGTTAAAGCGGGCGATAGCCTGTATGTACCGCACATTGAAGGTAAAAGTGGTGATAAAGTAGAGTTTTCAGAAGTTCTTCTGACAGACAATGCAGGTTCACTTACAATTGGTACCAATGTAAAAGCGATAGTAAAAGCAGAAATCATCAGCGACCTTATACAAGGCGATAAAGTGATTGCTTTTAAAATGAAAAGAAGAAAAGGTTTTCGTAAAAAGCACGGACATCGTACTCACTATACTCATATAAAAGTGATTGATATTGCTTAGTAAAAAAGTAATAAGTTATAAGTAATATGCAGGTAAGCCTTTTAAAAAATTACTTATGCAAAACTTAAACTTACCGCTTGAAACTTAAAATTTAAAATGTAAAAAAAATGGCACATAAAAAAGGCGAAGGTTCGGTTAAGAACGGTCGTGATTCGCAAAGCAAAAGATTAGGTGTAAAAATTTATGGCGGGCAGCCTGCTATTGCCGGTAATATCATCGTTCGTCAACGCGGTACAGTTTATCATCCTGGTAAAAATGTTGGAGTTGGAAAAGACTTTACCATATTTGCTTTGACCGATGGAGTGGTAGAATTTAAGAAAGGAAAAGGTGATAAAAGTTTTATTTCAGTGAACGCTGTGGAAGCAATTGCATAAAAAATATAAAGTTTTTTTTGGAAGATTGAAAAATGTTTTTACTTTTAAGTATTATTTACTAACCAATTAAATTTAAAAGAACATGGCAACTGCAAAAAAAGCTGCAAAAAAAGCTGCTCCAAAAAAAGCTGCTCCTGCAAAAAAAGCCGCTCCTGCAAAGAAAGCCGCTCCTGCAAAAAAAGCTGCTCCTGCAAAGAAAGCTGCTCCTGCAAAGAAAGCTGCTCCTGCAAAAAAAGCTGCTCCCAAAAAGAAGTAAGCTTTTGCTTTTTTGAAAGCGAAACTAATACAAAAGTCCTGGCAAATTGCCGGGACTTTTTTGTTTATAGAACCTCTGAATAATTTTTTATACGATAAAAATTATTATTAATTCAATTGTATATTACGGCTTTGAAATAATAAAAATAATTATAAAAAATCGTTTTACATTTGAATATGGATAATTACCAGATAGCAGACTCCTTCTCACTCTTAGCCAAACTAACAGATGTTCATGGCGAAAATAGTTTTAAAGCAAAATCATATTCGATAGCAGCTTTTACCATTGAAAAATTACCTGAGCAATTAAGCGAAACGCCACAGGAAAAAATATTTTCAATCAAGGGCATCGGGGAATCTACCGGAAAAAAAATTATTGAATTATTGCAAACCGGCACCTTAAAAGCGCTGGAAGAAATAATTGAAAAAACGCCGCCGGGTGTAATGGAATTATTAAACATAAAAGGCATCGGCCCTAAAAAAATTGCTACTATCTGGAAGGAAATGGAAATAGAAAGTGTTGGCGAGTTGTTGTATGCCTGTAAAGAAAACCGCTTAAAATTATACAAAGGATTTGGAGAAAAGACACAACAAAATGTTATTGAAACAATTGAATTTTATTTAAAAACGAAAGGCAGTTTCCTGTTTTCTCAAATAAATATGATGGCAGAAGCCACAAAAAGTTTCCTTGAAAAAATATTTTTAACAAAAAAAATTGCATTTTCCGGGGCCTATAAACGACAGTTAGAAATTATTAATGAACTGCAATTGGTAATTGATGATACCACAGAAAATATTGAAAACAAATTATCAGGTGTACCGGATTTTGAACTGATAGAAAAGAACCAGCATGATCTTTTATACCGGGCTTCAGTCGGTTTAAAAATACGGTTATATGCTTGTGATAATATCCCATTTATAAAGGAAGTTTTTTTTAAAAATTGCAGCGGTGAATTTGGAGATTTGTTTGCACAACAATACCCTTCGATTGACTATGTAAATTGCGAAAATGAAGAATCGGTTTTTACTGCAGCAAAATTAAATTACATACCTGCCTGCCTGCGTGAATCAGTTTCAATTATTGAAGTAGCAAAAAAAGGTCCGTTGCAGGAATTATTACAAGTTTCGGATATAAAAGGAATTATCCATAGCCATAGTAACTGGAGCGATGGCAGTTATACTATTGAAGAAATGGCGAAGGCCGCAATAAACAAAGGTTTAGAATACCTTGTTATCAGCGATCATAGTAAAAGTGCTTTTTATGCAAACGGGCTGGATGAAAACCGCATAAAAGAACAACATATCTATATTGATGAACTAAATAAGCAGTTAGCACCTTTCAAGATCTTTAAAAGTATTGAAAGTGATATTTTAAATGATGGTAACCTTGATTACAGTAACGCTATTTTGTCAACTTTCGACCTTGTAATAGCATCTGTACACTCCAATTTAAAAATGACTGAAGAAAAAGCGATGATGCGCCTGATAAATGCTATTGAAAACCCATATACCACTATTTTGGGCCACATGACAGGCCGTTTACTCTTAAGCCGAAAGGGCTACCCAGTTGATCATAAAAAAATTATTGATGCCTGTGCGGCTAATAACGTAGTAATAGAGCTTAATGCACACCCGAGCCGCCTTGATATAGACTGGCAGCATATTGATTATGCACTTGAAAAAAATGTATTGATTTCCATTGATCCTGATGCCCACTCGCTTGATGGCTTTGATGATATACTATACGGTGTACTGGTAGCTCAAAAAGCAATGGTTACTAAAGCAAACAATTTAAGCAGTTTTGGATTGAAGGAACTGGAAGCATTTTTATTGAATAAGAAATCCAGTATAATTGATAATTAATTTTTATTTACTACTGGTAATTTTACATAAAAGGTAGACCCTTCGCCTTCTTTAGTCTCAAACCATATATCGCCTTTACTTTGTTCTATTATTCCTTTACACATTGCAAGGCCTAAACCTGTACCCGAAGTTTTTGTAGTAAAATTTGGCGTAAATATTTTTGACTGCATATTTTCTGGTATACCATTACCATTGTCTTTAATGGTTACCAATACAGCCCCATTTTGCATTACTTCATTTATTATTATATGCACTTTTTTGGTATCAGGCACAGCTTGCGAGGCATTTTGAATAAGGTTTGTAAATAAACGATTGATATGCGTTTTATCTGCATTTATTAAAACAGCTTCATTAACGGGAGTAAAATCCATTACCACATCTTCTTCTAATGAATGTAACTGAATCGTCATTTTTAATGTTTCATTCAAATCAAAAACTTCATTCCGGGGGTTACCAATGTTGGCAAATTGCGAAAACTGCCCTGCTATTTGGCTGAGGTGGTCAATTTGTTCTACGAGTGTGGCTGCTACACTTTTCGTAAGTTCATTTAAATTGCCTGTATTATTATTAATTGCTTTTTGCAGGTATTGCAAACTTAGCTTCATAGGGGTAAGCGGGTTTTTAATTTCATGGGCCACCTGCCTGGCCATCTCCCTCCATGCGCCTTCTCTTTCGCTTTTGGCCAATGCAGCAGCACTGCCATCCAGCTTGGCTACCATTTTATTGTATTCTTTTACCAAATCACCGATTTCATCATTTCTTTTCCATCTGATAGCTTCATTTTCTTTACCAAGATTTACCTCCTTCATTTTATTACTTATAAAAGAAAACGAACGGGTAATACGGTTTGTAATAAAAAAAGCTACGACGCCTGCAATTAAAAAAATGAACGCATTAAGGTTAATGATGGCCACCAAAAAATTTGATATTTCCTGGCGCAGTTTTGATTGTGAAGTAAAATAGGGAATATTAAGGTACACGTATTCCTTTCTATTCTTATCAAATACAGGTACGTAATTACTAAGATAATTTAAACTCCCAATAGCCTCTTCCTTAAAAAACTGTATCTCTTTTAATTGCTTAAGATGATAATATGCAATCGGGTTCATCTTATTACTTACAATGCCTTTATTATAAGGCAAGGGCAGGGAGGAAATTTTAAGGTTGCCTTCCAAATCGTATACATTTACGTCTACAGCATATACTTCCGAAATTCTGGTTATGATTTGCTCAAGCCCGGCACGATAAAAATCATCATACATTTTTAACTCATTTTCGTACACAATAAGGTCGCTTAACGAGTTACTGATTTCAGTTTGCATTACACGAATAGTGCGGCTCAGTTTTTCCCGGTTATTATTATTATACCGGTTAATAAAAAATAATATAGTTGCTATGCCTACTACAAAAAAAGATAAAAGGCTTATAAAAAGGATGGTAGAATGTACCTGGTTGCGTATACTCATTTGCCAATGGGTACGCATTTTACTCCACCGCAAACGCGACCGCACAACAGCATTAAGGAACCAAAAAATGCCAGTAACAAATAAGAAAGCGCAAAAAAGATAGGAAAATAAAGTAATAGATTCAATAAAGAAATTATCTTCCTTAGCCATTATGACTACTTTATCGGCTCCCGCCCTGTACCAAAGTTCGAAATAGCCATTTTTTCTGAATGTTTCAAAATCGGTTTTAGGTACCTGTTCAGGCGTTAATTGCGATGGAAAAGCATAATCATTATGGTTGTATATCAGGTTTAACTTATTATAGATGGCATAAGAATATACCGGCGAATTTTCGATTGAATTATCATAGCCCCTTAAAAATAATTCCGGGTAAAGTGCATCTGTTTTATATTTTTTTGGAGTAGCCAAAATAAAAACATACCCCAAAAGCCTTTCAGCAGAATCCTTGATATCTTTTTTACAGATATAAGTAAAGCGGTCATAAGCTTCATCGTAGTAAAATAATTCAGGGACAGATGTTTGTTTGCCTTGCGTTTTTAAAATGGTGGTCAGGGTATTATAATTGGCTGAATCCTGGTTGTAGAGTGTTTTCTCTCTATCGTCGAAAGTAAAAATACGGGTGTCAAATTTATTTAAATAACCGCTGAAATTTGCGTTTAGCAAACTATCTTTTAACTGCCTGTTTGTTGATTCAGATTTGAATCTATTAAAAAGAGGTGCCAGCACTTCACTCCTGAAGTCTGTTAAAACTGTATTCATTAAACGCTCGCTTGCGGGGTCGGCTTTTATAGAAAGCGTTTTTACATAATATTTTCTGTTTTCAACTTCTTTCCGGTCATTTTCTAAAATGATAATTAAGGTAATGGATACCGAAAAAAAGAAAAGCCAAAAAATTAATCTTGATGAAATAATCTGTGAAGCCAGTAAAAAAAGTTGCTTATTATTGAGTAGCAACAGGTAAATCAATAACCAGATTAAAAGACAAAGCTCAAAAAAAATATCAGGTTGATTAATGCGAAGAGTTAACAATGCCAAACCTATTATGGTTACATACAATAACATTACCAGGATATTTTTTGGCAAAAAAGGTTGCAATATATAAATTATTACCTGGGTCAAAAAGAAGTACCCGATTGCTACACAACCCAATACAACAAAGCCAACAACAGTATAAATATCGAGTGTAAAAAAATTAATAACATCAAAAGAAATTTTTGAATCTGATACCATGCTTAAAATAATATGCCCGCCTACCAGTGTGCATACCAACAGGGTAATAATCCCTGCTACAATGGCTGCCTGTTTAAAAACCTTTTTTTGAGCAGTTACTTTAACATTCTTTTCCTGTATATAATGCCTCACAAAAAGAATTACCCACAAAAACAATACAGCATTTATCAGCAGGTCCCCCAACGAACGTAATACACCATTACTGCCATATATATTAGGGTTAAACAACTCAAATTGCCTTAAATTTAATGGTATAGGTAAATAGTAACTGGCTACCCTTAGCAACAATATAAAACCTATTAAAAATAACACGCCGCCATAAAAGTTTTTATGTACAACATAGGTAGCTATTATATGTACCAGCAGAAATATTACCATTACTGCCAATATCCTTAATACAGATGCCAATACAGTATTTTGTGGAATAGTAATAACTGCATTTTGCTCTAATGAAAAAAGAAATATGCCTTCTTTTGACCGGATAGAATTTTGATTAGGCTTATTGGAAATAGCATAATTATTTTCAAGCCCGTTACCAATGGCAAAGGAGTTTTTCAGGTACTCATTGGTAATGGCATACTCCCATTTTACAGGTATCAAAGCAAGGGCCATTAACCCATTTATTTCATTTTTGCGCCAAACATAATAACCATTTGCTAATTGAATAAAGCCCGACTTACCAACCATGTTAAAAATATGCAAGGTTGGATCTATTACCTGTGTATTCCAAAACAGCAGATCATAGAAACCATTTTTATTTTCTGAACAGATAAAAAAGAAATATTTTTTTTCTGATAATTGCTGAAGCAAAACTTCATTGTAGTTTTTGCCGGCAATTTTGGTGATTAAAGAAGTGTCTCTGGCAATTTCATCAAAATCATTTTCCTGGTCGGTTATGTAACTACTTATCTTTTTTTGGAAAGCTTCGGGTGAAGAACTGCCCGACCAATAATTATCAATAATAAAAGATATGGTAATAAGCCATGCAGCAGTTATCAACAGATAACCATTTCTTAGTAAACGTTGTTTAAAAGAGTTTTCGTTTTGCAAGTAATTTCAATTTACTGCAATTGCAGTTTGTAAACTAATTAAGACGATTGTTTTTTTATTTCATTCCAGATGGCATCCATCTCTTCCAGGCTCATATCCTGAAGCGGCTTGCCCGTTTTAAAAGCCTGTTCTTCCATTTTGGTAAACCTGTTTATAAATTTCTTATTGGTCCGTTCCAGTGCATTCTCTGCATCTAACTGCAAAAACCTTGCAAAGTTTATTAGAGAGAAAAAAACATCGCCCAGTTCATCTTCCATGTGCTCCCGGTTACCAGAAGCAATGGCCTCAAATAATTCTGCTTTTTCTTCTTCTACCTTATCCCAAACCTGTTCTTTATTTTCCCATTCAAAGCCCACCTGTTTGGCTTTTTCCTGTAAACGCATTGCCTTTACTGTTGCCGGCAGACCTTGAGGTACTCCACCTAACACAGATTTTTTGCCTTCTTTTAATTTTAATTTTTCCCAGTTACTTTTCACCTCTTCTTCATCTTTAACAGTAACGTCGCCATAAATATGTGGATGCCTGAAAATAAGTTTTTCGCAAACACCGTTAATTACTTCATCCAGTGTAAACTGGTTTTGTTCAGTGCCAATTTTTGCATAAAAAACAATATGCAGTAAGATATCCCCTAGCTCTTCTTTAATGCCTTTCCAGTTTTCGTCGGTGATAGCATCCGTAAGCTCATAGGTTTCTTCAATGGTGAGCTGCCGAAGTGTTTGTATGGTTTGTTTTTTATCCCAGGGGCATTGTTCCCTTAACTGATCCATGATTTTTACCAAACGTTCAAAAGCCGAATTATTGTACATAATATTATTGCTGTTATGCTGAAATAAGCAGGTAAATTATCAGCCATAAGTCTGATACAAAACCTTTTTAAAATTTAAAACAGGATATCCCTACATGATTAATCAATCACAATTTTGTTAAAAATACTCAAAAAATGGCTGCCTGAATACTTAGTGAAAAATAACTGGATAAATAAGGAAAATTATTAGCTTACTTTTACGCTTGAAAATTCAATAAATAATGAAAACAATAGGGATGGTTTTTGTGTTGCTGATAACAATAAAGCCTTTTATCAATGCACAATATTATTACAAAGACCTTGTAAGCAATAAACAGGCCCAGGCCGAAAATACTGCACTAAGTCAACAAAAAATAAGAACAATTAAGGTACATAGTTTTGAGGGGGACCAAACGCCCAGCGAAGGTTTTTTTTGTGAAAAAAAAATCAGTAAAAATTATCGCCGTATTGATACCTACACCAGGTCTTACACAACAGGTAAATCATTATTAACTACTAACTATAATGATAAAGGTCAATTGCTGCAGTCAACTGACAGCTCTGAAATTACGGTGGCTACCTCTTTTTATGATTACAATGGGCAGGGCGATATTAATAGTATTATTTCTACTTCCCACTCTACAGATGATGATTTTAAAACAGTATTAAAAGAAGAGCACCAATACAGCTACAATAATCAAAGGCAACCTGTACAAATGTTGCGCATAAAAAATGGAAAAGATTCTGCATTAATAGATTTTATACTTGATGAGCATGGAAATGTAACAGATGAAATAGAAGCTGGAAGCAATGGCCGGCATTATTATTACTATTACGATACCAAAAACAGGCTTACTGATATTGTTAAACTAAATGTTGTTTTTGCCAAGCTGCTGCCCGACCTTACATTTGAGTATAACAGCCAAAACCAGGTTACACAAATGATCACTGTAGAAGAGGGCGTAAACAGGAATTATTATACCTGGAAATATTTTTATAGTGAGGGCCTGAGGATTATTGAAAAATGCTTTTCAAAAGAAAATGTTTTATTAGGCTATTTTGAATATGAATATGATTAAATAAGCTGCCAGTTTTTTCAATCAATACTGTTTAGCCAATTGTAAGAAAATTATAATTATTACCATAACCAATTATATTGTTGTATTGCAAAAATTCCTGTTTAGGATGGGTGGTGGTAAGCACAAAGGTTTGCATGCCTGCGTTTAGTGCACTCTCCACGCCTTTTGGTGCATCTTCAAATACAATACAATCTTTAGGGTCAACGCCCAGTTCCATTGCACACTTTAAAAAAGTATCAGGATGTGGCTTACTGATGTTTACATCATCAGCACTTACCACTACCGGAAAATAATGCCGGAGCTGAAGATTATCCAATACAAAATCAATATTAAATGGTATTGCTGCAGACCCGATTGCCATAGCAATACCAGCCGATTTTGCTTTATCTAAAAATTCCTTTAAGCCTTCTATTAACGCCAGTTTGGGCAGGTAACTTTGCTGGTATCGCCGCTCTTTTTCTATTGATAATTCGTTGATCTGTTCCTGCGTAAAATGATTATCGCCAAATATCCGTCTCAATACTTCATCATTTTTACCGTACATCTGCACCTTCACTTCATGCCATGTAAGCCCTGCTTTCAAGTCTTCGTTTAAAATATTTTTCCAGGCCACAACATGGTAATGCATATCATCAATTACAGTACCATTCAAATCGAATAAAAATGCTTTTGCCTTTATTGTCATCATTTAAAAATTTATTACCGGGTTTTTGTTTTGATTTATTATTAATGCAAATAAAATACAAAGTCCGCAAAGTTTGTCATTTCAACTTTGCGGACTTACTACACTAACATTTATGAGCAGTTGTTACCGTAGTGTCATTTATTTTAATAGCCCCTATCACGAATAACTTCTTATTGTACATATCTGAAGTTTCAACATAGCCATGGTTGCAGCAATATTTTTGTAAACAGCATCCGATGCCTATCTGTCACATAAAAGTTTTGCAGGGAATTTTTTGCGCCCAAATATTTTTTGTTCTTTGTCATAGTCACCAAAAATATCTTCAAATCTATCAAAGCTACCTTCTCCTTGAAGAGAGCCCGATTTTTTAAAACTGCTTTTTATTTTTAGGGTTCCAACTTTTTCAAATTTGTCTTTAAATCCAATAAAATCTTTATGGTCAATGCCTATTTCAACAAGGCCAAAAAAGAATTCTCCATATGAAGGGAATAAAGTCCAAAGTGTCTCAATACCTGGCTGCTTTTGAATTATTGTTTCTCTGTCCTAGCCTGCACCAATAGTAATACCTGAAATGTCGTAATCAAACATTCCTTCAACAGTAGGTTTACTTTTACTTTTATAAGTTGTCGGTATAAGCATATAGTTACACTCGCCTCGGTACTGGTCAATTGATGCACAAATAACAGCTCTATAATAATCGTCTTTCAACTTAAATGTCAAAAGATCGTCAACCTGAAAATGGAAATTGGTTATTTTTCTGTACTTCTTTCTAGCCCTGATTTTTGTTTTTGGCTAGCTTATTTTTTTCCAAAGCCTATCAAGTTCTTTTTGTCGGGCCTTTCCTACTTTGGCATCTGCTTGTTCTGTCCAAACTTTTACACATGCACCTAATTTAATTGCAGATTCTACTTCTAGTAAAATTTCTTCCGTTAACTCACCGATTTCCCAAAAAGCAAAAGCATAAGAAGTCACAAAAATTTCATGATAGAAGTCTTCTTCCATTCCATATTCGGACTTTATAAATGGAATTTCATTTTTAATTATAGAAATATCAACATTGTTATCATACAAGTCCATGATTCCCCAATAAGTATCATGAGCTAAGTCTCCATCAATAATTTTTACGCCATCTGTTGCCATAGAAGGATTTGTCTAAAAGGTTACCGCTAACAAAACATTTACTTATTAACCGATAATTTATATACAGTAATGGTATGGTATTGTTTACCTGGCTGTAAAATGGTTGTAGGAAATGAAGGCTCATTTGGCGAATCAGGAAAATGCTGTGTTTCCAAACATAACGCTGTATGCTGGTTAATAGGTTTTCCATCCCTTGCCTTAAATGTTCCATCTAAAAAATTGCCAGTATAAAATTGAAGCCCTGGTTCCATTGTGAATACTTCCAGCAACCTGCCTGAAATGCTATCTGATAATATAGCTACCTGCTGCAATGAAGTATCTGTTTTGCTTAATACAAAATTATGGTCGTAACCGCCTGGTACATTATCAATATCACGGCCAATTTTTTTTGCTGTAGTAAAATCAAATGCTGTCCCTTTTACAGTTTTAATTTCTCCTATAGGTATTAGAGTAGTGTCAACCGGCGTATAGTTATCTGCTTTAATCATCAGTGTATGGTCAAGTATGGAATTTGCCACATCGCCTGTAAGATTAAAATAGCTATGGTTGGTAAGGTTTACCGGTGTTGCTTTATCTGTGGTTGCATTGTACTCAATTTTTAATTCATCATCATTGGTTAATGTATAACGCACATTAACTTTTAAATTACCCGGGTAGCCTTCTTCTCCATCTTTACTTGTGTAGCTTAATAATAAAGTTGCGGTAGCGTCATTGTCAATAGCTGCATCCCATACCACTTTGTCAAACCCTTTATTGCCGCCATGCAAATGATTTTGGCCATTATTTGTTACGAGTGTATACTGAGTTGTATTGATTTTAAATTTACCTTTTGCAATACGGTTTCCATAACGGCCAACCAATGCGCCAAAATAAGGAGGTTTGGCAAGATATCCGCTCAAACTATCAAAGCCCAGTACAATATTGGATGTTGCATTATTTTTATCCGGTACTATCCATGATGTAACAATGCCGCCATAGGTAGAAATTTTTACCTGTACACCTTTTGCATTGGTAAGGGTGTATAAAAAAACTTCTTTACCATCTGTATTACCCCAGTTTGTTTTTGTAATGCCTTGTCTACTTTCCATTGTATCGCTTTCTTTTTTATTGTTGCAGAATGTAATAAATATTGTAACTGCTAACGCAAAACTAAATCCCGAAATGTATTTCATGTTGTGTATTTTTTAAATTATTGTATTGCCGAGTTTATTCTATTCCCAATTTTTTCTGAATAGCTTCTAAAGACTGCCCCTTTGTTTCGGGCAAAAACTTCCATACAAATACAAGGTGCAGCGCCATCATTACACTATAAAACGTAAATGAATAAAATCCTCCCCTGGGGCTTCCTTCAACAATTATGGGAAAAGTCCACGAAATAATAGCAGCCATTATCCAATGCGTAAAACTTCCCAGCGACCCGCCTTGCGACCGCACAGAGTTTGGAAAAATTTCTGAAATAAATACCCATATAACGGCGCCTTGTGAAAATCCAAAAAAAGCAATAAAGCCAATCAGGTAAATAATCACATTGCTATCAGGCACACTGCTGCTAAAAGCCATAGCAGTAAGTGCCAGGAAAAATATCATACCTACTGAACCTATCAACAGCAAAGTTTTTCTGCCGAATTTATCAATCATAGTCATGGCCAGCAAAGTAAAAACTAAATTGGCTGCACCGATATATACGGGTTGCAGGTACGCATGTGCCTTATCAAAACCAGCCATTTCAAATATGCGTGGTGCGTAATAAATGATGGCATTGATACCTGATAGCTGGTTAAACATAGCCAGTATAACAGCATAAGCAATTGGTTTACGGAATTTTTTCTGAAATAATTTTTCAGCATGATGCGTAACCGAATTGCGGATATCTTCTATTGCTTTCTGTGGGTTTGCTTCACCAATGCGCTGCATAATTGGAATAGCTTCAGCATCCCTGTCATTCAATATCAGCCAACGCGGACTTTCTGGAATGGTACGTACCAGCAATGCAAACAATCCTGCAGGTATAACCATAATACCCAACATCCAGCGCCATGCATCATCGCCAATGCCTGCAAATAAAAAGTTGGTGATGTAAGCCACAAAAATTCCCAATACAATATTAACCTGGAAAGAACCTGCCAAACGCCCCCGGAGATGTGCCGGAGAAATTTCAGAAATATACATGGGCCCTACAACAGATGAAGTACCTACTGCAATACCACCAATAAAACGAAACGTAATAAATAATATCCAGGCAGATGTGGAAGCACAGCCAATGGCGGAAAATAAATAAAGAATGGCAACAGCAATCAACACTTTTTTACGGCCATATTTTTTTGCAGGAACCCCTGCAATAATAGAACCAAGTACCGTACCAATTAAACTGGACGCTACGGTAAAACCCTGCCAAAATGAGCTGAGGCTCCATAATTGCTGAATGGTTTTTTCGGCGCCGGAAATAACTGCGGTTTCAAAACCAAATAAAAATCCGCCAAGGGCGGCAATTAATGCAATACGAACGGGATATGAAAGCATGCTAATCGTTTTAGAATATAAATATATTGGTTTGTGGTCAATTTCTACAAAACCTTTTAATAGTATCGAAGGGGCCAAGAATTAATAAAGCGATTGCAGCTTTTAAATACATGCTATAACTGCATTACAAATGAATAATTTTTTATTTTACTGTTAACACAACTACCGAAGTTGCAGGCAATGTAATGGTGATTGTATTTTTATCCAATGCAAAGTCTTTAAAAATGGCAGGCTTTATTTTTTCAGGATCGGCAAACGAATTATAGTCCTGCAATTTTTTTGATGTAAGAATTCTTCCTGTTGTACCGCTTAATTTTTCTGTGCCGATATTGAGGGTTATTTTCTGTGCATGGGTTGGGTCAATATTTACCAATGAAATATGAATGGTTCCAGTACTGTCCTTCGATGCAGAAGAGGAAATAGCAGGTAATTTTTGCCCGTCTAAAATATAATCGTTACTGGTAATGGTCAATGGAAGCAGGGTTGCGTTTTGATGCACTTTATACATTTCCATCACATGATAGGTTGGTGTTAAAATCATTTTTTCTTTATTGGTAAGAATTACTGCCTGTAACACATTAACACATTGTGCCAGATTTGCCACACGTACCCTGTTGGCATGGTTATTAAAAATATTAAGTGTTACGCCTGCTATCATCGCATCCCTGATAGTATTTTGCTGGTATAAAAATCCAGGATTGGTACCATTTTCTACGTCATACCACCCACCCCACTCATCTACCACCAATGCAATTTTTTGCTGAGGGTCATATTTATCCATGATGGCTGCATGCTTTGTTACCAATTCTTCCATCAGCAATGCCTGCTTCATAATACCAAAATATTGTTCCTCTGAAAATTCAACTGCTGATCCTTTTTTGTTCCAGTCAAGTACAGAATAATGGTGCATGGCAACACCACCCAGCATATTGAGCGGAATATTTTTCATTAGCGTTTCTGTCCAGTTATAATCTGCATCACTTGCACCCGAGGCAATGCGCATCAAGCCGCCTGTATTTTCCCAGTCAGCTATAAACGTTACATATTTACGGTATTCATCTGCATAATATTCGGGTTTCATATTGCCACCACAACCCCATGCTTCATTACCTATGCCCCATAGTTTTACTTTCCATGGTTCGGCCCTGCCATTTTGTTTACGCAAATCACTCATCGGGCTTTTGCCTTTAAAGTTGGTGTACTGCACCCAATCTGCCAGCTCCTGTACGGTACCACTTCCTACATTGCCGGAGAGGTATGGTTCAGCTCCTAATAATTCGCACATGTTTAAAAAATCATGCGTACCAAAACTGTTATCTTCTGTAACACCGCCCCACCACTTATTTACCATCGATGGCCTTTTATCTTTTGGGCCAATGCCATCTTTCCAATGGTAGGTATCTGCAAAACAACCACCGGGCCAACGCAGGTTTGGTATCTGCAGTTTTTTTAATGCCGCAATAATATCATTACGCACACCATTTGTATTGGGTATTGAAGAGGTATCGCCCACATAAAAACCACCATATATACAATGGCCAAGGTGTTCGGCAAAATGGCCATAAATATTTTTATTGATGGTGTACTTTGCATCGGTGGTATTAACTGTTATGGTATTTTGCTGGGCAAATACAAAACCCGCAGCAAATAAAAACAGTAATGATGATGAAAATTTTTTTATCATAATTTTTATTTTATACAAAAACATAGTTTATAAACGTACTGACTGTGGCACAAAATTTAAAAACAATTTAAAACCTGCCTTATATTTTTTGGCATCTACCTTATAATAAAATGCACCCTTTCGGGAATTCAGTTTGTCTTTATCTTTTAATTTTACCAACAACCCGGTTGATAAAAGTTTACGTGTAAAGTTGCCTTTATCAAATTCAATATTGTAAACACAGGTATATAAATTCTGCAATTGCGGTATAGTAAATTTTGGTGGTAACAATTCAAACAATAATGGATGAAGCGCTGCTTTGTACCTTAATTTTTCTTTTGCCAGTTCCACAAATGTTGCATGATCAAAAATCAGCTCTGGATATTGATTTATTGGGCACCATACCGGATGATAATCTTCATTGATCTGCTGCTTATATTTTTGAATATCGATCAATGCAAAATATGCAATAGAAACAGTTCGCTCTGCTGTATCCCTGTCTACATCTGTAAATGCATGTAACTGCTCCATGTACAAACCATCCAGTCCGGTAAGGTCTTTAAGCACACGGGAGGCGGCATCTTCTGCACTTTCATTGTTCTGCACAAAACCTCCCACCAGGCTCCACTTTCCTTTAAAGGGTTCAAAGCTTCTTTGTATCACCAGTAACTTCAGGTCCTGTCCATCGTAGCCAAAAATTATACAATCAACCGCAAATAAAAACCGCTTTTGCTGGGTATATCGCCTCATGAAATTTGTTTACCTTAAATTAAAATTTATTGCTAAAATACAAACTAGTGATTCGTTAATGGTGAATAGTGAATGGTCAATTCACGATTGACCATTCCCCATAAACGTATCAAACCACCAGTTTACAATTAATATAACACTAGTGCGGTTAGTAAAAACTACCAGAACTTAACATACAATGCAAAAATGATTAATAAGGTAATTACAATTAATGCGGTGGTTTGTGGCTTTAACTTAAACATTTCCTTATCTAATTCAAATGCTTTTGGATTTATTTTCGGACCAGCCATACTCATTGCAACCATAACAATCATAGTAAACATAAATGATAATCCCATACAAATATGAAATGGAATTACAAAAACATCTTTACCATTTTTAATTGTATGATACGCTGTGTATAAAAAAGTATCGTGGCCAAATAATTGCGGAGCAAACTCATTAAACAGAATTGATAATCCAAAACCGGTAAGCAGCCCCGCTATAGCTGCTGCGCCAGTAGTTCTTTTCCAAAACATTCCCAGAATAAACATCGCAAATACGCCAGGGCTTATATAACCGGTATACTGTTGTATAAATGTAAAACCACCCTTTCCACCTATTCCTAATAAATCATCCCATGTAAATATAACTGCCAGTATCATAGCAGCAAAAACTGCAATCCTGCCCGTGTATACCTGAGATTTTTCACTGCCTTCTTTATGGAAATATTTTTTATGAATATCCAATGTATAGATGGTGGAGATACTGTTTACTTTTCCTGCCAGCGATGCAACAATGGCTGCAGTTAAAGCCGCAACCGACAAGCCTTTTAGGCCGGTAGGTAAAAAAGTAAGCACCGCAGAATAGGCACCATCTTTACCGCCAACCAATTGGGATAAATGCCCGCTTTTGTATAAAACAAATGCAGCAATACCCGGTAACATAACTATCAGCGGCATCAGTAATTTTAAAAAACCGGCAAATAAAATACCAGTACGGGCAGTTTGTAAATCTGCCCCCAACGCACGTTGTGTAATGTACTGGTTGCAACCCCAGTAATTTAAATTAATAATCCAGATACCAGCCAGGTAAGATAGCATACCAGGAAAAGTAATATACTTATCAATATCATTTTGAGCAGAGCCCTCCACTGGTTTTGCAATAATCATTTTAAAATGTTCCGGTGCTTCATTAATCAATGTTTTAAACCCTGCTATAGCACTATGGCCGCCGCCAAAATATTCGCTTACGGTAGTTAAAGCAATGTAAGAAGTAACCAGGCCGCCAAAAATCAATACCGCTACCTGTATTACATCGGTATAAGCTACCACCTTCATACCACCCAAAGATATCAGCAATGCAAATACGGCAAGGCCAATCATAATAGTATGCAAATAACCGCCGCCTGCAATACCATTAATTGCAACGGCGCCCAGGTATAAAATAGATGTTAAGTTTACAAACACATACAGGAACAACCAGAATACAGCCATGATCAATGCTGTGGTTTCATTGTATCTTGTTTTTAAAAACTGGGGCATTGTATAAATCTTGTTCTTGAGGTAAACAGGTATGAACCAAACCGCAATTATTATCAATGCAATGGCAGCAATCCACTCATAAGCAGCTACGGCTATACCCAAAAAGAACCCCTCCCCACTCATTCCGATAAATTGTTCTGCAGAAATATTGGAAGCAATCAAAGATGCACCAATTGCCCACCAGGTAAGGCTGCCTTCTGCCAAAAAATAAGCCTTGGCATCATGCTCATTTTTTTTACGTTTGCGGTAGATTGAATAACCGTAACCGGCTACGATTATAAAGTATACAATAAATACTGCGTAATCGGCAAAAGCAAGGTTCTTATTCATATAGCTGTGTTAAATGGTTTAAGCGTTATCGTTATTTTATAAAATTATTTATTAATCTGGTAATATACATCACTCCAGCGAAGGTCATTTTTAAATTGGTAAATATTGGTATTTTTTCCAATCAGGCAAAATTCAATACCCGCCATGTCTGCAAAATCTTCCATGTGTGTGGCGGTTAAATTCTGACTATAACCCGTATGGTGTGCACCTCCTGCAAGTATCCATGCAGCACAACCTGTCTTCATATCAGGATAGGGTTTCCACAAAACCCTTGCTACCGGAAGCTTTGGCAGTGCATGCAGCGGAGCTACTGCTTCTACTTCGTTTACCAGTAAACGAAAGCGGTTACCCATATCAATCATTGATACATTTAATGCATGGCCCGGTGCCGAATTAAAAACAAGTCTCACCGGATCTGCCTTACCACCAATGCCCAACGGATGTACTTCACAAGTCGGTTTTCCCTTGGCGATAGAAGGACATATTTCAAGCATATGAGAACCCAGTACCATTTGATTTTCCGGATCAAAATGATAGGTGTAATCTTCCATAAAAGAATTGCCACCAGGTAAGCCACTGCCCATTACTTTCATGGCCCGTACCAGAGCTGCTGTTTTCCAATCACCCTCACCGGCAAAACCATAACCGCTTGCCATCAATCTTTGTGCAGCAATGCCAGGCAATTGCGCCATACCGTGCAGGTCTTCGAATGTATCAGTAAAACCTTTATAATTTCCGGCTTCCAAAAATGTGCGAATACCCACTTCAATTTTTGCTGCTTCCCTTAAAGATGAATGTTGCCCGCCATCTTTTTTCAAAGAAGCACTTAAAATATATTGTTCTTCATATTCTTTTATCAATGCATCAATTGACTCATCGCTGGTTTCATTAATTACTTTTACCAGATCGCCAATACCATGCGTATTTACTGCATAACCAAATTTATATTCCGCTTCTACTTTATCGCCATCTGTTACCGCTACATACCGCATATTATCACCAAAGCGCACAAATTTTGCACCCTGCCAATCGTTCCACCCGGCCGCAGCCCTGCACCAGGCATTCAGTTCCTGCAATACTTCGGGATCCTGCCAATGGCCCACAATAACTTTTCGGTTCATACGCATACGGCTTACCATAAAACCAAACTCCCTGTCGCCATGGGCGCTTTGGTTTAGGTTCATAAAATCCATATCAATATCATTCCATGGAATATCACGGTTAAACTGGGTATGCAAATGACACAGCGGTTTTTGTAAAATCTTTAATCCGCCGATCCACATTTTTGCAGGAGAAAAAGTATGCATCCATGCAATGATGCCGATACAATTTTTTTCATTATTGGCTTCCTGGCAAACACTGTAAATTTCTTCTGTAGTTTTTACGGTTGGTTTAAAAACTATTGTAACCGGTATTTGTGCGGCATCATTTAACGAGCCTGCTATTGTTTGTGAATGTGAGGCCACCTGCTGTAAGGTTTGCTCACCATACAGGTGCTGGCTGCCGGTTACAAACCATACTTCTAATTTTTTTAATTCTATCATATTTTTTTGCCGGTATGGCGTTAAAATGTTAAGAAATTATAATTCATTTTTTCTGCCGTTTAGACGTTTAGGCGTTTTAAAATACATGTTGCTTTTTTGCCAGTAACACGTTGAGACGTTAAGAAATTATAATTTATTTTTTTGCAGCTTTGACATTTAGTCGTTTTAAAATATAAACAAAAAAAGCGTCCAAACGCCTCAACGGCTAATCACATCAAACATAAAAAACGTCTTACCGACTCACCGGCTAATCACTTTGACAGCAAATCAATATCCTTCACCTGCATGGGAAACCATACCACCATTTCTCCTTTGCCCCTGTTGGCCCAGCTGTAATAGGGTATTGCACTAAATGGTTGCTTTACTGTTGCAATGCTTTCATTATTATTTATTACAACTGCAGGCACTTCGGCTTTAACTATTGTTACGCCATTTAATAAACCCGGCATAAACTCAGTGCTGAATATTGTATTGGCGGGTATTATTATGTTGCTGGTTTTACCATTATTATCGGGCCACTCTGCACAATATATTAACGGGCCACGTTGCAAAGCAATTTTACCAATATCATCTTTTATGTTTTTATTGGCCACTACCATTCTTACTTCCATTGGCAGGCTTAGTTCTATTTTATCATTCTTTTTCCATTGCCTGTTTATGGATGCATAACCATTTTGTATAGTGTAATCAAAAGCCACACCATTTACTTTTATTACCGGTTTTGCATCCGATTTGTTTTGAAACGTATAAAGGCTGGATGGAATGGCTTCATTTTGTGCCCAGCCCGGAATACGTATCATCAAATTAAATGCAGTGGTTGCTTTGGGGTATATGTAAAATACCAATTCCCCGTCCCAGGGATAATTATTTTGCTGAACAACCTGAACAGGTTTATTATGTATCATCAAATCTACATTGCTGTTTATAAAAAGATTGATGTACAGGTTATCTTCTTTTTGTGCATACATATAACCAGGCACTGAAGGTATCAACCGGACAAGATTGGTAGGGCAGCATGAACATTCAAACCAACCGGAACGGGTTGCTTCCATATCCCCATGCTGAAAACTGTTTTTAATTTGCATGGCGTTGGTATAGAAAAAAGATTTTCCATCCAAGCCAACACCAGATATTAATCCATTGTACAAAGACTTTTCCAGTATATCTATATATTCAGCATCCCCATGCAATAAAAACATTCGATAGTTCCAGTATACATTGGCAATAGCAGCACAGGTTTCATTATAGGCTGTTGCATTGGGCAGTTCATAATTGTCACCAAATCTCTCTCCATCACCAATGGCACCTACGCCACCCTGAACATACATTTTTTTGCCAACTACATTCGCCCATATTTTATCAATGGCCCTTACCAAACTATCATCGCCTGTTAATGCCGCTACATCAGCAACAGCAGCATATAAATAGCCTGCCCTTACTGCATGCCCTTCAGCTTCTTCCTGGTTAACCACGGCGATATTATCCTGCCAATAGGCACCGCTTTTCCATGAATCTTTACTGGTTGAATCATATCCTTTATACCTGCCACGCTCTTCAATAAAAAATTTAGCAGTTGCCAGGTATTCTTTTTTACCTGTGATTCGGTACAATTTTACCAAACCCATTTCAACTATTTCATGGCCCGGGGCAACATGTTTTTTATCCGGACCAAATACAGCGCAAACCAGGTCGGCATTTTTTAATGCAATATTTAAAAGGTTTCTTTTTTTAGTAGCCTGGAAATGAGCGGCCGCAGCTTCATACAGGTGGCCAGCATTGTATAACTCATGGCTCAGCTCTCTTTCTTTTTCCCAACGCACTTTACCCAGCCATGGGCCAACGTTTTCCGGATCAATGGTACGGGCAGTATACAGGTAACCATCTGGTTCCTGCGCATTGCCGATAATTGTTATTAATGAATCAAGATAGGCTTCCAGTTTTGCATCGGGATGCACGGCTAGGGAAAAAGAAGCACCCTCCAGTGTTTTATAAATATCTGTATCATCAAAAGGATACCTGGTGCAAAATTTCCCTTTCTTTTTTGCAGCCATAATAAAATTATTTACACGGCCGGTACTTTGGCAACGCTCAAAAGAGGCAGGAATAGTAACCGTTCTATTGATCTCAATCCTTGGCAGCCAAAAATTATCTGTAAGCTTTACCTGTGTAAAAGCAACTCCCTGTATTGTATAATCCTTCTGTTGTCCAAACAGAAAATTGCTGGCGCACAGCATTAATAAAAGGGAAATATTTTTCATATGCTTTTCCGGTTATTTAAAATTTAGCGTCGTTCATTTTATTTTTTGTGGCCTCATCCCTCATTCCCTTCTGCCGAAGAGAAGGGACGGCACTTCATTTATTTAATAAACATTTTACCGTCCATTTCAAGCCTCATCCCTCTTTCCCTTCTCCCGAAGAGAAGGGACGGCACTTCATTTATTTAATAAACATTTTACCGTCCATTTCAACTTTATTTTTCTATTCATCTATAACATAACCAGCATACTACTAAGCATACACTTCAAATTTTTGAACTCTTGCCTTGTTCCTCCCCTCGGGGGAGGTCAGGAGGGGCTTTGCCCATAATAACTATCCGGGCCATGTTTGCGTTCAAAGTGTTTTTTAATCAATGCCTCTTTTAACCTTGGAGCATTGGCATTTACCTGTTCTGTCAGTAAAGCCATTTTTGCAATAGATTCTAAAACGGCACTATTGTACACAGCCTTTTGCGGTGTTTTACCCCAGGTAAATGGCGCATGGTTTCCTGCCAGTATCATTTCCATTTCTTCGTAAGTAAGCCCTTTTTCCTTTAGCTCATTTATTATCTGAAAACCGGTTTCATATTCGTAATTGCCTTTTATCATTTCATCATTCATGGGTGGTGCGCAGGGAATATCGGCTGTGGTATGGTCAGCATGAGTGGTACCAAAAATGGGAATGCTCCGCAGGCTTTGTGCCCACGCGGTTGCATAAACCGAATGTGTATGCGCAATACCACCAATATTTTGCCAATGCCTGTACAATACAGCATGCGTCAGAGTATCAGACGAAGGCCTTAGATCTCCCTCTACTGTTTTACCATCAAAATCAACAATCACCATTTTTTTGGGCGACAGGTCTTCATAAGCAATACCACTGGGCTTAATGGCAAACACACCTAATGATCTGTCGGCAGCGCTTACATTACCAAACGTAAACAATACTAACCCTAATTTAGGCAATTGCATATTGGCTTCATAAGCAGATTCCTGTATTGCCTGGTATTTACTCATCCTGTTTTATTTATTGCATTTATGTGAATGGTCAATGGTCAATGGTGAAAAAATGAAAAGTAGTCAAATTCATTGATCAATTTTTTACTTTCAAAATTTATTCACTATTTAATTCTGTCATTCCCCATCAATTTACACATTATCAATTATCAATTTTTCAATTATCAATTTGTCTCAACAAGCTTTCCAAATTCCAAATACCTTTCATAGCGCTTTTTGTAACCATCTACTTTGGTTTTATCAGGAAAATAGGTTGCATCAAAACCCTGTCCCATCGCTTCCATCGCATCTTCTACTTTAGCATAAATGCCTCCGGCTGTAGCTGCAAACATGGCAGCACCCAAAGCGCAGGTTTGTTCGGACCGGTGAATACGGATTGGCATGTCCATTACATCTGCCATCATCTGCATAATAAAAGGCGATTTTTTTGCAACGCCGCCAATACCAATTAATCCTTTTACCGGTACGCCCTGCTCATTAAAACGGTCTACAATTGCTTTGGCTCCAAAGCAGGTTGCTTCTGCAATGGCCCTGAAAATTCTTGGCGCATCTGTTCCCAAATTCAAACCGGCAATAGCACCTTTTAATAATTGGTTAGCATCAGGTGTACGGCGGCCATTAAGCCAATCCAACGCCAGTTCATTGCTTTCGAGTAATGGTACCAGGTTTGCCTGGGCACTTAATTGGGCAATAATATTATTGGTAGTTTCTTCAATTAATTTTGCGGCGGTATCGCCATCAATAATTGCAGACTTTGGCAATAATTCGTGTAGAGGCCATGCCAGTATATTTTTAAACCAGGCATAAGCATCTCCAAAAGCAGACTGGCCTGCTTCCATGCCCATCATTCCCGGAATAACCGAACCCGGCACCTGGCCACAAATACCATTAATCAGCTTTCCCTTCACTTCGTTTATTGGGGCTACCAGCATATCGCAGGTAGATGTGCCCATTACCTTGCTTAAGTGATATGGTTCTATCTGTCCGCCTACTGCACCCATGTGTGCATCAAATGCGCCTACACCAATTACCACATTTGTTGAAAGCCCTAATATTTTGGCCCATTTGTCAGAAAGATGGCCGGCAGGTTCCGCGGCAGTATATGTTTTTGTAAATAATTTTTTGGTGAACCCCTTTAACAAAGGGTCAAGAGACGCAAAAAAATCATCAGGTGGTAAGCCGTTAAAATCATTGCTCCATAAGGCTTTGTGGCCTGCACTGCATACCCCACGTTTCATTTGTTGTACATCTTTGCCGCCCGACAATAAAAAGGGGATCCAGTCGCAATGTTCCACCCAGGAGCAGGTGGCATTGCTAACTTCCACGTCTGCACGAAGGATGTGCAACAGCTTTGCCCAGAACCATTCAGAAGAATAAATACCACCAACATATTGCAGGTAATTGATGTCAAATTTTTTGGCATGCTCATTTATTTCCCCTGCTTCTTTTGTTCCCGTATGGTCTTTCCATAAAACAAACATGGCATTTGGATTTTGTTCAAAAGCGGGCAGCATTGCCAAAGGTGTACCTGTTGCATCAACTGCTACCGGTGTTGAACCGGTGGTATCTACCGAAATGGCTTTTATACTGGCTGCAATTGAAGTACCCACCTGTTGAAGGCAGCTTTTAATGGTGTACTCCAAACCTTCTGTATAATCAAGCGGGTGTTGACGGAATTGATTTTGTAAAGCATCGCAATACAAACTTTTTTTCCAGCGGGGGTAATAAAAGACTGCCTCCGCAATTTCATTTCCGTTAGCAGCATTTACTATGATGGAACGTACAGAATCTGTACCGTAATCAACTCCAATTACATATTGATTATTCATGACTTGCAGGCAATAGTTAATCAAATATATTATTATTTGTAAAAATGACAATTATTTTTTTTTGACTGCCTGTTTCTTGTTTTATAATGACCAGTTTAGCTAAAACTAAAAATGGTGTTGGGCAATATAATAGTCATCGCCTTACAAACAGTGCTGATAAAATTTAAAATACAATTGTACCTGGATTGATATTACATTTACCTGCCAATCTAAGACCGGCTTATTAAATACCTAAAATTGAATTATTATGAAAAAAATTGAACTGGAAGCATTTAAACTGATTGGCCTGGCCTTAGAAAAAAAGACAACCAATGAAAATGGCCAAGCTGGAATTGATTGCGGGAACCTGTGGCAAAAGTTTGAAAAAGGAGATTATGCAAATAAAATCCCTGGTAAATTAAGTGAAGAAATATTTGCAGTATACCATCAATATGATGGCGACCATACAAAACCGTATGCGTATTTTATAGGTTGTAAAGTAAGCCCTGAAACTAAACTGCCCGAAGGGATGGATAGTATAATGATACCAGCCGGAATATATCGGCAAATTACTGCCAAAGGAAAAATACCCGATTGCATTATTAATGTTTGGCAAACAATATGGAGTACTGATATTAACAGGGCTTACCAGGCAGATTTTGAAGTGTATGATGACCGCAGTAAAGACTGGAACAATGCAGAAGTAGAAGTCTTTCTTTCCGTTAAAAATTAATCCATGAATATTGGCGGTTAAGATGTCTCCTGATCTCTTTTTAAAGTTATTGATGGGTCCCTTCTGTCATAAATGATTGCAGTAATAATTATGGTATCGTTTTCAACAAAAAAGTGGATTGCGTAGGGGAAAGTTACTGTATGTGCAATCCTAACATTCTTATACCTGATTGCAAAAGCCCGAAGGTTTTCAAGTATTTGCAGGATTGCAGCCTTAACCTCTTGTGCAAACCGGTTACTTAAACCCTTTACCTGCCTTGATGCATACCATTTTCGGGCTTGCCTGAATTCATCAACAGCATTTGGCAAAATGTAATAAGTTTTAAAAGGTTTCATCCTTATCCAATTCTTTTATAAAATCGTCAAGGGGCACCATTTCATCTGGGTGATTTTTAACGAAATCAAGTCGCTGATTAATTATTTTTTTTTGCCATTGTGGAAGGTCTTCCAAACCATCGTATTTTTCAGTAAGCTGGTTCCACTCTTGTATTGGAACAACTACAGCTGTGGTATTACCATTATTATCTTGCAAATATTGTAAGTTCATACTTCAGTTTTTTCTTTTATAAAGTTAATAAAATTCTTCCCTTTAAAGTAAAATAATATGCTTACCGAACCTGATGATTTTTATTTTTGTAAATTATGCATTGAATCCTTTAACTTTATTCCTCACACACCCGATAACGATTATGATACAACCAGCCACCACTTCACAAAGATTATATTCTCTTGATGCGCTCCGCGGATTCGATATGTTTTGGATAATAGGCGGAGAAGAAATTGTTCATGCCATGTACAAGGCAACCGGCAACTCTTTTTGGGGAGGCTTTGCTGAGGAACTCACACATCCTGCATGGAATGGTTTTCATTTTTACGATTTGATATTTCCCCTGTTTCTTTTTATAGCAGGTGTTGCTACACCCTATTCTGTAGGCCGTGAACTTGAAAAAGGAAAGAACAAAAATCAATTGTTATTGCGTGTAATTAAAAGAGGGTTGCTGCTTGTGTTATGTGGCTTAATTTACAATAACGGTTTGCAGATAAAGCCGCTTGCTGAAATAAGGTTTGGCAGTGTGCTTGGGCGCATTGGGCTTGCATATATGTTTGCCAATATTATTTACTTATATACCAAACAACGTGGTCAAATTATCTGGTTTTGTTCTTTGCTTGTTGGTTATTGGCTGTTATTAAAATTTACCTCGGCACCAGGCTTTTTGCCCGGAGACCTTACCATGGAAGGCAATTTTGCTTCGTATATTGACCGTACCATTATGCCGGGCAAACTATATCTTGGCATCCACGATCCTGAAGGCATAACATCAACTATACCTGCTATAGGCACAGGGCTATTGGGAATTTTAACCGGAAATTTTTTGAAGAACAACTCCATGAGCCAGCAAAAAAAAGTTATCTATTTATTTATTACAGGTATCGTATTCGTTATCCTGGCGCATGTATGGAACCTGGATTTCCCTATCAATAAAAATTTATGGACCAGTTCATTTGTGCTGAATGTTGGCGGGTATAGCATGATACTGCTATCGGTATTTTATTATATTATTGATGTATTGGGATATAAAAAATGGGCATTCTATTTTAAAATAATCGGTATGAACTCTATTTTAATTTATATGAGTGGTGCTTTTATCAATTGGGAATATATGACCATGGGATTTTTTAAATGGCTGGGACAATTACTTGGCGACCCCTTTAATGCTGTAGCGCTGGCCATTTGTTATGTAATGTTGAAATGGGCATTTTTATATTTTATGTATAAGAAAAATGTTTTTTTAAGGGTGTAAGTATTTCCTTTATTTAGATAATTACTTTACCGCCTAATCGATATCCTTCCGTATAGCTTTGAATTATTTTTAGCTGCGGGTCACATTATTGCTCACACACAAAGAAAAATTTTTAGTCGTCTCAAATAAAATAACAAATTCTGTGACAATTTAAAGCTGCCTGCGAATAATATAATTATTACAACATAAATATATAAAAACAGCAAGGTGACAGACGCAAAATTACAGGAAGAACAATTCATTGATTTTCTTGAAAACAATAAGGGATTAATTGTAAAGGTTGCCGGCATTTATTGTTACGACCATGATGAAAGAAGGGATTTAATACAGGATATCATTTTACAGCTTTGGAGGGCCTTTCCAAAGTTTGATTCGGCTTATGCAATTTCTACCTGGACCTACAGGATTGCCCTGAATGTTTCCATCTCATATTTAAGAAAAAATACTACCAGGAAGAAGGCTATAGCTGAATATCAGCATCAGCTTGATTTTGTACAATGGGACAACCAATTTGTTGATGAAAGACTGGAACAATTATACCAATTCATCGATTTTTTGCAACCTATTGACAAGGCCATTATAATGCTGCATTTTGATGGTATTAAGAATAAAGAAATAGCAGAAATATTGGGGCTCAACCCAACCAATGTATCCACCAAATTACAGCGTATAAAAGAAAAACTCAGTACACATTTAACAACTTTAAAAAAATAATATAATGGAATACCAGGAATTAATTACCATTTGGAACAGCTCAAATGCTGAATTGAATACCAACATTCAAATAAACCGCAAACTGATAAAAGAAGTTGGTTTTAAAAAAATAAAATCACATTTAACCGAAATTAAATGGTCGGCATTTTTGGAATTATTTATTGGCTTTTTCTGGACACGTTTTTTGGTTGGCTTTTTTATCAATAATTTTGGGGATATAAAATTTTTCGCTACGGCCATCCTGCTATTAATTTTTGCAATGTATAGTGTGGTATTAAACTGCTACAAACTGAAATTATATTTTTCAGTAGATACCAGGTTTTCTGTGGTGGAGACTCAGAAAAAAATAGAGCGTTTAAAAAACATACAATTGTTCGATACAAAATCGCTGTATATTATCATTCCCCTGTTTTCAGCTCCCTTTATGATTGTTATTGCAAAAGCCTTTTTACATATTGATTTATTTGCGTTGGGCATTCTTGGCAAAGGCTTACTATATTATACTTTTGGCGCTTTCATCATAGCGGTCATCGTTGTATTTTTCTTACGAAAATATCCCGGCAAAAGTTTCCAGGAATCAATTGCGTTTTTGAATGAATTAAAAGAAGCTGAAGAATAAAAATGAAAGGTTCTTAGAAGCTGTCCAAAAATAGGATTTTCATTTGCCATCTCGAGGTTGGTGGGGCGCAACCTCGGCTAACCCGCCGTGGCCGATGTCCCCACCGGCCACTTCTTAAGTTATAAGGTATGTCTTGTCCTAAAATAATTTTTAGACAGCTTCTTAGTTAACCTTAGTAGAATACAATTTTTATAGCAGCCGATAATGGCTGTTTAACCTTAAGATTTGTTTAAGGTTAGTTGTTTTATATTTGATTGTTAAACACCGGCAGTTGCGGATATATCATGAAATTATAACACTATGTGGTGGCAATACTTATTTGTTTTTTTGGGAGCGTTACTGGTGGATATTACACCTATACCTCTGCCGCCGGCCTTTATCATAATGATTTTTTTTCAGATGCTGTACGGCTTGTCCATTTGGCCCGTGATTATTATTGGTGTTGCGGGTTCCATCATTGGCAGGTATATCCTAATGACATATATTCCCAATGTATCCGGCAGAATATTCAACCAATCTAAAAATGATGACATCAGGTTTCTGGGTGATAAGCTTAAAAATAATTTCTGGAAAAGCCAGTTCTTTATTTTGCTGTACACACTGATGCCATTGCCTTCTACACCTTTGTTTATTGCAGGTGGCATTGCAAGGATGAAGCCATTGCAAATGATCCCCGCTTTTTTTGCCGGAAAATTTACCAGTGACAGTATTGCAGTTTTAATGGGTAAATACGCTTCAGAAAATACCGGGGGGGGCCTGTTAAGCGGGGTCTTTACCTGGCAATCGGTTTTGGGTTTGCTCACGGGGCTTGCACTATTATTTGCTGTAGTATTTATCGACTGGCGCTCGATGTTGGTAGAAAAGAAATTTCGCCTTGGATTTCATATATGGAAATGACTGGTGATAAGATAAAAGGCTTTTTTTTATATATATTAAATTATTTTCGTTACAAATTTATAGTTCCTTTATAGTTCCTTTATTAAAATATTTCAACACTAACTAATTGATATGACAATTGCCAGCTTACCAAAAGACGAAGAATTACGCCTGCTTAGTCTGAAATCTTTTGACGTTTTGGGCACTGAGGCCGAGGCAGACTTTAATGACCTTGCAGAATTAACTTCGCAGTTTTTTAATTGCCCGGTAGCACTGGTAACCCTTATTGACAGCACACAGCAATGGTTTAAAGGAAAAACCGGCACTGTGCACAAAAGCAATCAGCGTGATTTAAGCTTTTGCTCCCATACTATTTTGAAAAATGAAGTAATGGTTGTCGAAGACGCCGCAAAAGACGATCGGTTTTGGGATAACCCTGCTGTAACCGAATTGAATGTCAGGTTTTATGCCGGTACACCCATTGTTTCTCCTGCTGGCTATAATGTAGGAACCATTTGTATGTTTGACACGGTGGCTAAAACATTTTCCGAAACGCAGAAAAAAGCGTTGCAACTATTGGCAAAACAGGCAGCAAAACTACTGGAGCTGCGAAAAAAAAATCTACTGATACGGGAGCATGCCGAAGAGATCATAACGCAAAAAACCAACCTGCTGAATAGTGTACTTAAAATGCATGAAGATGATGAAAAGTTAATTGCTTACAAATTACACGAAAACCTTGCGCAGGAAATTGCATCGAGCCTGCTGTATATAAAAAATGCTGAAAATGACGATACCCAAAGAGCAGCTTCGCTAACTACGGCAAAAAAACAATTGGAAGTTGCTTTATTAAATATTAAAAAACTATCATACTCTATTGTTCCTACAACAGCTAATTTTTTACCTGTGCAGGACCTTGTAGCTGACTACATAAAAAAAATAGCGCCCACTTTTTCTTTTGCTGTTACTGTTACTTTTGAAGAAAAAAATGAGCTGGCAAATATCGACCTGGTACAGGTTGCTATGCGCATTATTGAAGAATGGTTTAAGGAGCTTGCACAAAATAGTACTATAACAAAGGTTGCTGTATTGTTGAAAATAACGGATTGGTTTGAAATAAGTATAGAAGATAATACTCTGGACCTGGATATTATAGCAAGAGATAAATATGTGCAGGCATCTCTTTTATATGAAAGGGTATTGGGCCATGGTGGTGAAGTTGCGTTATTGAATGACACAAATGGAAAAAATTTTTTGAAAGTGGGCTTGCCACTTATGACAGATACTGGCTCGTTTTCCATAAAACACGATTGAGGCAAAAATGCTACCGCTGCAGCAACCTGCCAGGCAGTGTGATGATGGCTTTTAGTAAACCAAATACGCCATCCACCGCTATACCCACTAATCTAAATGGCAGCGTAAATAACCAAAAAATTGGATACAATACCAAAGCTAAAATAGCCAGCGGCCAACAGAGTATAAATAAGATTATCCAGGCGATGAATGTAATCATTGGGTAAAGGTAATTACTGTTGAAACTTTACAACTGTTCAATTACATGAGTGGTGAAAAAACAGGACATTGAATTGTACTAATAACGAACAAAATGTATAACAACTAATCGATTGATTTTAAAATATGAAAATTCAGACCGATAACATCTAATATCATATATTTACGTTTAAGCTGTTATTTTAACCATTTCATTAGCAAAACTTTTTTAATGCTTGTTCACCTAAGACTTAAGACATCAATGCTATTCTTAACCTTATTACTATTTAGTCTTAATACATTTACCCAAACTATCATCAATAAGCATTTAAAAAATGGCAATTCTATATATTTTAATAAACCAATTGATTTATATCCATGGACTGACACAAGTATATTTAACCCTTCAAGTTTATTAAAAGATGGCGATTATAATATTGCTTGTTATACAATTATTCCTAGCAAACTATATAATTTAGTTCAAGTTTATGGTTTTAGACAATACTCTAATAACTTTTTAACTAGTAAAGAATTTAATACTCAACTTGTATCAATTTTTAAAAAGAAATTAAACGATTCGGTTTCTATACCACATGATTACAATAGTACATTAAGCCAAATAATTGAAAAATATATTTCCCAATTTTCTTTAGAAAAACAAAAGGAATTACGAATGATAGTCGATACGGCATTAAATGACTTAAACAAGGAAAAGCATGTTAAAGCAACTGTAGAATTATTTCATGAATCTCCTAATAGTATTATTCTTGGGATTGTAACAAAATTTCAACTTCCCTCATTAGCTGTATCATATACTTCTGCAAGTTTCTCGGGATGTATATTATTAAGAAATCACGCTTATGGATTTACCGTATTTTTTAGTGAAGACGATTCTTCCTTTGAACAAAAGACAAAGATTACTAAAACATTTATTTCAAATCTTGAAAATTTAAATCCAAGTAATTAGTATGCAGGAATACATTCCGCCGCCTTGGATTTCGTGTCCACGAACCAACGCGAAGACTGAATCATTTTTTAAGTGCCTCAGTAATAATAATTAATTTTGAAAAAATTGGCAAGTTCATGGAACAAGAACAACTGTATAAATATGAAGTAGCTTTTTCTTTTCTTCAGCATGATGAGGTAATAGCATATCAAATAAATGATTTGATTCAAGATAAAATTGAAACCTTTCTATATTCCAAAAGATAAGAAGAGCTTGGCGGAACTGATGGCGAAAGAAAATTTAACGACGTATTCTTTAAAGAGTCACGAATTGTTGTCGTTCTTTTCAGGAATGGTTGGGGAATTACACCCTGGACTAGAATTGAAGAAACTGCAATTAAGAATAGGGCTTTTAATTCTGGATGGGATTTTTTACTCCTTGTAAACTTAGATAAAACATCTACACTTCCGAATTGGATACCAAAAACCTATATATGGTTTGACTTTGAAAGATGGAAGGTGGCAGGTCTTGCCCCAGTGATAGAACAGAAAGTAAAAGAAAGTGGTGGACACACTAGACCTGATTCCATTGAAGACAAAGCCAAACGATTTGGCAGGCTAAGAGCTGCAGTTCGGCAAAGGGAAGAATTTTTTAGGAGTGGGGATGCTCTTTTAGCTTCGGACAACGAAGTAGAAAAAATCATTGACCTCCTAAAAGAAAGCAAAGAAAAAATTGAAGATCCTGAAACTTTCTTTAAGCTTAATACTGCGGAGCGACTAAAAGAAATGTATCAGTTCGGGAATAATAGTTATTATCTCTGCTTTAACTGGCTACACCAGTATTACGAAATAAAAGACCGAACTCTGATAGCAACTATATATGAAAAGTTAGGACATGAGGGTATGCCTGTTAATGAGAACAGATTCAAACGAGTCGAGTATAAATTTGATCGTGATTTAAATGGAAACAATATATGGGTAGGTGAAAATAAATCCTTCTCTTCACTAGAGCTTATCCATTTATGGGTGAGTAGATTCTTAGAAATTCTCGGTAATAGAGAGCAGAATGGCCGCTAACATTATACCCTTTGCCCTCATCGGCCATGGTTCGTGACCCACAAACCATTTCCGCACTAATCAATACCCCGACATGATTTGCTATATAACCAAGTGCCTTATCATTAGTATTATCCTTAAGTTAAATCAAAAAATACATTACGATTAATTTAAAAAATGGTATCAAAAGCTGTAATTTGAGCCTTATTAATTGTACCAATCACTTCTAATAACCATTTATAAAAATTAGGAAATAAAGAAGCAGGTTTAGTTCCCAAAGATTCACCCTTCTTTTACAAAACAAACGTGTAGGCTTTATATTGATCTGCCGCTATATCGTCACCTTCAAAAAAAATCTTTATTATCAAACACATTGCACAAGACGATATTATTTATTTTATTATTATCGACCGCTTTTTTGGCCGCAACAAAATCAATGCAACGGTGGCAGACAATATACACGGTGGAACTTTGGATGGCATTATTGATAAACTGGATTACCTGGCAGAATTGGGTATTACCCCCCATCTAGACAATCCAAATATTTTTTTACAGACAGCTGATTATTTACTTTTTTCGGAACGGTCCACTTATCAAATACCATAAAGATTGATACTTGTCATCTTTTGAGTCCTCTAAACCAAACTGCAATTTTTCAGGACTAATTTTTTGATAAGTACCAAAAAGTCTGTCCCAAAAACTAAACATTGCACCATAATTTGAATCAGTAAAAGATTGTGGATATGAATGATGAATCCTGTGAAAACTTGCAGTAGCAAATACATATCCAAAAATATTTTCAAACCAATTAGGAAATTTCAGATTAGTATGTTGTATAAAAAGAAGCGGCACATAAATTGAAAAATATATAATTATTGTATTAACACCGTAGCCAAAAATTAATGCAGTTGACATTTCAGTAAGTGTTATGCCAATGTTGTCAAATGGATGGAATCTGTAAGCCGTCGTTGAGTCCATCTCACCATCACTATGATGTATTTTATGAAATCGCCAAATCAGATTTAATCTGTGAGACAATCTGTGATAAAAATAATCCCCACAATCTAAAAATAGGATTCCAATAATAACTTTAAATGTTGGGCTTATGAAGAATTGGTTAAGCAGGCCAATTTCTCAGTGTCAAGATAGTTATACCAAGCGGCTGCTAAATAGTTTACTGGAATTGTGATGATTATATAAAACAATAAAAGTCCAATATTTCTTCCGGTATGAAGAGAGCGATTTTTTTGAAGCTTAAAATATGGCCAAAATGTTTCAAGAATAAAAAAGAAAGTAAGCAATGCAAAAATTTGCAAATTGCTTTCAACCTCTTCAAATAGAAAGTCCATAGTGTAAATTTTACTCAAATAAATTCACTGCTTCGTCTTTTGATCCAGTATTTTGTAGTTTCAAAGTTAAAGGAAGAAGCCATACGCTACAATAAAATCTTCGTTTTTTTGCCAATTAGTTTTGCCCGCAAAGCATTTCATTTACTTACATTTAGCAATATGAAATTGATATTTTATTTGCCCTGAATCAAAAGAATTTGACTTATTCTCTCCGCCAAGGTTCGTGAAACACAAACCATTTCCACACTAACCAATCTCCATACAAAACCGTAAATATGTTTTTCAAAAAGCCAAACTCATCAATATCTTTCACCACTCTGTTCGGTCATCTATAAAAAATAGCAATAAAAAACCGGGAAGAATAATGCTTCCTGGTTTCAATATTTATTATAACGATTATTTGTTTGCTTTAATCACCTTGTACCATATCTCGCCATTTTGCTGTACTACTGGCTTATATTGTGCGCCATTTGCGGCATAAAAAGTTTCACCATCTATAACTAATGTTTCATAGCCGGATGGCAAGCTCTCTACCACTGCACCTGTTGGGGGAGATACTACATAATAATTGCTTCCTCTCTGATCGTAGTAAGTACCGTTAAAATAATAGTAAGGATAGTCTTGCACATAAATTCTCCGGTATCCAACCGGTAATACATTAATGTAAATGCCTATTGGTGGAGCTGTTACGATAAACAAATTGTTATAAGGGCGGTAGTATACGCCATTCCAGTAGCGGTAACCAATGCCACCAAAGCTGACACCAAAATAAGATGACGGAAGGCTGTAATAATAACTGTTTAGCTTTGGAAGATATCCATACCTCCAGCAGGGGTTATAAGCATTATATACAGGGCTTCGATTATAGCTATATACTGGACGATAGCCTGGCCTGCTGTAAGTACCTGTAACAGGGTGGTTGTAGTAATTATTAACCGTTCTATTCGTATTAAAATCACGGTCATTACTAATATTGCTTCCTGTATTTCTGTCGTGGCTAAAATCTCTTTCCCGATTAAGATCCCTGTTGCTGTTAAAATCACGATTTACACTGCCTGTGTTACTATTCCTCTCCTGGTTAATTTCCCGGGAAGGACTATTAGTATTGTTATTCCTTTCTGGACTAAAGTTTCTTTCCCTTTCTCTTACTACTGTATTTTGGGGCCTGTTGAAATCACGGCTATAACTTTGCCTGTTAATGGTTACATCAGATCTCCTGTTTTCCCCTCCACGTGAAGACTGTTCTCTCATACCACTTTGCCTGCCGCCGCCTTCCCGCCCCCCGCCATTTCCCCTACCTTGAGCAGAGGCCGAAACAGCGAAAAATCCACCCACTAATAACGCAGCTAACACTATACTTAGATAACGCCAGCTAATGCCCGCAGTTATCATTGGATTATTTTTTTTCATTTGATTTTTTTTAGATGGTAGAATTGTTTTCATATATGCTTTTACTTATTGACTGTAATTAGGTGCAATAGTTTATCACAAAAATTGCTTTCGCAGAATTATAACAGTCCCTTTGATAGTGTAAATGTAAGCTCCAACATTTTCTACAGACTATTATTAAAATTTTCAACATTAACAAACCGTTTTTAGTCCCTATGCAGATAATAAAATTTTAAATAATACAAGTGGTTCGTGTGCGAACCACGGCGGATCATTGTCCAAAAAAGCGACCGCATCATTTGGATGCTGCATTACCCGGCAAAGGGATAAGCCTTGCCGTTAGATCCGGTTCCTTCATGTCTTTATCAAAGGGAAACATGGGGCGCTGGATTCTTTTATAAGGAAGATGTTCTATATCCTGGTCAACACCACCCGGTGTAAGCGCCATTACCCAGGCTGCCTGCATGGCATATAATTCCGGCTGCAGATAGCCAATCTTTACTATCACAATATCCGTCTTTCGGGGATTCAATCCCAGTTTGGTAAAATCAATTTCGTTGTGATATGGCTTTCGTTTTTGTGTCAGGATAACATGGATACTTCCTACCCTTACTGACACTTCAACCTCTGCATCCTTATCGCCTTTTACAATCGATTCAACGATGCCTTTAATATGCGCAGGTGGTGCAAAACGTGCATCTACTTTTGCACCTGCATAACCATCCACAGGTTGGCCCACACCAGCCTGCATTGCCTGCTGAACCAGTTCGGGCGCAGGCAGGGAAGCATATATTACCGAAGGGCCGTTGCTGTCCTTAAATGCCGGGTAAGAAAGCAATTGGGTCAAGGTCCAGCTAACATCACCTGCCCCACCGGCTGTAGGATTATCCCCCATATCGCTTATAAAGAAGGGGCGTTTTTTGCTGGCCAATGCAGTGTCAAGGCTTTGTTGCCATGATAATGTTGGTGCAACAAAATCAAACGTCCTCCGTGCATCCCAAAAACGATGCGCTAATTGCTGGGCAGTTTGCGTTACTTTTTCTTTATCGTCTCCATATACCATTACCACCGCATGATTTCGTGGTTCATCTGCCCATGCATATCCAATCCAGATGGCCGCATCTGTAACGCCGGGCTGCATGGAAGCGGGAGCAACCGCTGCATAAATACTTTTGCCCGGTTCTATACGGGTACTTGTTTTTTCGCCGGGTAATAAAACAGGTATCGGTATCCATGCTTTATAGGCTGGCTGGCCTTTGCCACTTTCTATTTGTTGCAGCAGGTTTTCCACCGCCCGCTGTTTTGTGTCCATGGCATCTTCGTGTGGAGCCGTGCGGTAGCAGGTAATAAGATCGGTGTTTTCTGCCAGCACCTCAGAAACATTGCCATGCAGGTCCATCGAAGTAGAGATGATGGTGTTATAACCAACAACCGTTCTGATCCTTTTCAACATATCCCCTTCGGGATCATCCAGCCCCACCACACTCATGGCACCATGAATATCAAAATACAACCCGTCGTAAGGGGCGTTTTTTTTTAGTGAATCCAGCATTTTACCAACAAGTGATTCATACGCCTCACGTGTAACCGCTCCGCCCGGAAGCGCATGCCCAACAATGGTGGGTACCCAATAGGCTCTCTTCAACATGGGTGAATCAGCGGACAAAAAGGGATAAAAAGAAAAAACATCTTTGCCATATTTTGCATGAAATGCAGCTTCATCTGTAAGCGCAGGAGAAAAAGTACTCGATTCAATGGCCAGCCCTGCAATCGCAATCCGGGGCAACGTTTTTTTCTTGTTTTGGCAGGCAGGCAAACCGGCCATGCAATAAGCGGCAATAATTAATAAGGATAGTTGTTTCATGATATAAAAATTAATGAGTTTATTTTTACCAGCATAAAAACTGTATAAGCTAATGAAAAGGTATCACTTATTTTGTGATAATAAAAACGGGCAAAAACTTTCAACAATTGATTGTTCCATAAATGTACAGGATCGCCAGAAAATAATGTACATCCATTGAAGTACCCATTAAAAACAGCCCTGCATTACTTAACAATTACTGCTCCTTGTAAGCCTCTTCGCTATAATCCGCAGCTATATTTTAAAAACGTCCTGCATTTGCAAAATATACTTTTTGTATATACCTTTATAAAAAGTAGCAACATGAAAAACCTTTCTTTAAAAATGGATGACACTGTCTTTAATGAGACAGAAAGAATTACTGCGAAAATCAGTAAGACAAGGAACCGCTATATTAATGAAGCAGTAGAATTTTATAACCTTCTTCAAAAAAGAAAAATGATTTCCCATCAACTGCAAAAAGAATCAAAAATGGTACAGGATGAGTCGATGAAAGTACTTGCTGAATTTGAAAAGCTGCAGGATGAAAGTTAAACAATATGAAATATGGATTGCTGACCTAAACCCAAGGTTTGGTACAGAAACAGGAAAAACAAGGCCCGTGGCAATCATTCAAACCGATTTATTGAATGCCTTTCATCCATCAACAATTGTTTGCCCCATAACTACAAATGTAAAATTGGATGCAAAAATTTTAAGGGTCCATCTTACAAAGGGTTCAGCCAAACTAAAAGAAGATTGCGATATTATGATTGACCAGGTTCGTGCGATTGATAATAAGCGGCTATTGAAAAAGATTGGAGAACTGAGCCAGGAACAGGTAGGGCTCATCAAGGCAAACCTTTCGATTGTGCTTGATATTTAGTATTGCAACAGCTCCCCATTGCTTTGTAGAAACAATTGTACCAGGGTCGGTATTTGTGCGTTTTATAAACAATACATCTAAAAATCCGCCACATCGGCAAACTGACAAAAAATTAAAGTATACAATTAAAAAATTATGAAAAATAAATTAGCCCGGCTATTTGCTTTGATTGGATGGTTTGCCGTAATTGCTCAGTACATTTTGATGGTTCAAAATGAGGAAGCTTCCATAGCAGAAACTACTATCAAGTTTTTTAGTTTTTTTACAATATTGACCAATATCCTGGTGGCCATTTATTTTACCTGTTTGATCTTTACAAAAAATCAGGAGTCGAAATTAATTGGCAGGCCCGGAACGCTTACTGCAATAACTATTTACATCACAATGGTTGGACTGGTTTACCAGGTTGCCTTAAGGCATCTTTGGAAACCTCAAGGGCTGCAGTTAATAGTAAATGAATTGCTTCATTCTGTTATACCGGTTTTGGTATTTATTTTTTGGTATTTATACGAAAGAACCAAACCGGTTAAATATGCGCAAATATTTAAATGGGCCATTTATCCTTTAGCCTACTTATTTTATATTTTAGTCCGGGGAAGTTTTTCTAATTTATACCCATACCCTTTTATTAATGTTACCAATTTAGGTATGACAAAAGCGCTGATAAATGCAGGGGTGATATTGGTTATGTTTTTAACAATTGCTGCGTTGTTACTTTTTATTGGTAAATCAATTATTAAAAGGTAATAAGTTTATCCGCTTTGGTTTGTGAGGACAGGATGTGAAGATTACTTTAAAAAAAATTAAAATTATTGTACCAACTACAAAAAAGTATAAGTGGTTTGTGTGCTACAAACCACGGCCGGGGTTTTATTCATAAATTAATGTGGATTGAAGCGATGGATAAGAAAATTGCAAAAGTAATAACCTAAAATTAAAATACATAAAAATGAAAAATAAAAACCAATTGCTTTTTTGTGGCGCACTGCTTTTATCAATGCTGGCTTGCAATAATAATACAGGCAGCAAACAGGCAACAGCGGATGGCTATTCCATCAATGGTAAAATAGCTGGGCTACATTCGGGAGGTATAAAATTAGTAAGTTATAACGATGATGACCGAACCTCTAAAACAATTGACAGCATTGCGTTTAACAATGATACCTTTCACCTGAAAGGCAAATTGAATAATGCACAAATGATGACATTGTTTATTGAACCCGGCGGCTGGTCTATGCCTGTGTTTGTTGAAAACAGCATAATAAGTATTGATGCAGATACTACAGCCTCCCAACACTATGACGACACAAAATATGGCGGAACTGCAGGAGCGGTAATAAATAAATATTCTATATCTGGTTCTCAAGGCCAAGACGAATGGATGAAATATCAAAAAGATCCGGGGCAGAAAAGATTTGATTCTGCTTTTGCACCACTTGAAAGAGCATTGAATGTAGAAAAAGATATTGACAAAGAATATAAAATAAGAGATCAGATAGACTCTGTGAGGAAATTGCAAAATGACTGGAAACAAAACTGGATAAATGATTTTGCAGATAAGAATCCATCTTCTGCAGCGGGCATTTATATGTTAAGTGAGTTGTACCGTTATTATTCAACCATGCCAATTATAAGTTTGGAAGCCAGCTTAAATAAATTTAGTAGCAATCTTAAAACATCTCCATATTATAAAAGCATATCGGCTTCACTCCACAAACGAAAAGCATTACTGCCAGGCCAGATTGCGCCAGATTTTACATTATTAAAAAAAGACAGCAGTTCTTTTACATTAACCTCTACCAGGGGTAAATATATAATGATAGATTTTTGGGCCAGTTGGTGTCATCCCTGCAGGCAAGCCATTCCGCATTGGAAAGAAGTGTATAAAAAATATCATGCAAAAGGGTTCGAGATTGTAAGTGTTTCCGACGATAGCCGTTGGGGCGATTGGATTAAAGCCATGGATGTAGAAAAAATGCCCTGGCTGCAGGTAGTAGATGAATTTCCAATAAAAAATATGCCTGCAAAAGTTGGCACGCTGTACATGACAAGCTTTATCCCTTTTTATGTGCTGATTGATAAAGACGGAAAAATAATTTTATACACAGATAATGAAAATGAAATTGATGCCAAGCTCAAAGAGCTGATAGGGTGATATTCAGGCCAAAAACTAATTTATTTAATCCAGGCGGGCCAATAGATATGGAAAAATCCAACAAAGTTTTTAATGAAATGCCCGCACATTGGAATGATCATAATTTTGGCTCCTGGACAATTAAAAATTAAAGCTTCCAAAACAATAATTGGGTTTAGCGGGTTATCATACAGGATGTATGGAAAGGAATTAAAATTGAATGTAGGATATCGATTTGACAAAGATTTTTGGGGACAGGGTTATGCAACTGAATTGGCTGCATACACCATTAATTATGGATTCAGTAAATTGCAGAAAAACCAGATATTTGCCATAGTGAGGCCAAAACATGCTGCGTCAATAAAGGTGTTAGAAAAATGCAATATGAAATTATTGGGTAAACTGGATGATGTTCCGAATGAAGAAAATAGTTTGGTGTATATTATCGAAAACCCTGCATCGGTAGGCAAAGCAACAAATATTTCGATTGAAATGTCCTAAATTGACAATAATAAAAATTTTAACATGCAAAAAAATTTTAACCACATTCTTCACTTGCCTTATACTGACGCAAGTTTTCGGGCAAACAGAACGAAAGCTATCAACCTATCTTTCGGTTCAGTATAATCACACCATGTATGATATCACAAGCGGTAATAATCCATGGGGTATCGGGCTTGGTTTACAAACATTTTTTAATACCAAAACAAAATTTAAACCAACAGTTGAATTTACAGCAGACACCTATCTTGCAGACGATAAAGTTGCAAGAGTAAATACGGATGGTAAAATTATTGATGATGTAAGAAGTATGTTTAATCTTTTTGCAGGGGCTTCATTTCAGCCAAAACAAAATGTATATTTTTCAATTATTGCAGGGCCAAGTTTTATAAATGGGCAAACGCTGTTTGGAATAAAACCATCATTGGGTTTTTACTTTTCAAATAAACAAAAATGGACGGCGAAACTTTCGTACATAAATATTTTCAACCGGGATAAAGAGACACAAGAAGATTTTGGAACCATTAGTTTGGCAGTAGGCTTAAAATTATTTTAGCACTGACCTGACAAAATAAAAACTACCATTATGACAACAAAGGAAGGTAAAACAGCTTTCGCTCCTGAGCTTTTTATCAATAACGGAATTAAAGACATTTCGTTTTATGAAAATGCTTTTGGGGCAAAAGAAATAATGCGTTTCTCCAACGATGACGGCAGCCTTCACGTTGCAGAACTTTCTATTGATGGAACCATTTTTCATGTACACGAAATAACAGCATCACCATCTTTCTTTACACCCGATAAACACAATGGGTCTACAATCCGTATCGGCTTATTTGTTGAAGATGTGGATGAAGTGATCAACAATGCACTTAAAGCGGGAGCAATTGAAATCAGTCCTGCGCAAGATTACGAATATGGTTACAGGCAGGGAATAATTAAAGACCCGTTTGGACATTATTGGCAAATACAGAAAAAAATATAGCCAGGTATAACCAAAACAATGCTGTTTTGCATAACATCTTATATCATATATTTACCTGTTGGCGGTCAGCTTAACAGACAACATACACTATGACAAATTTTGACTTAGAAGAAGAACTTAGACCGAACTTAAGTTCAGGTGAAAAACTTATCTGGACAGGAAAACCAAAGACAGGAATTGTATTTAGAAGTTCTGACGCTTTTATGATTCCATTCAGTTTGCTTTGGGGTGGTTTTGCATTGTTTTGGGAGACAAGTGTAATTACAACTGGAGCTCCTTTTTTCTTTAAACTTTGGGGAATTCCATTTGTTTTAGTTGGACTTTATATAATTGTCGGACGCTTTTTTGTAGACGCAAAGAAAAGAGCAAATACAATTTACGGAATAACACCAGACAGGATAATTATAAAATCTGGCATATTTAGCAGAGACATAAAATCATTAAATATTAGGACACTTTCCGAAATAACAATAAATCAAAAGGCAAACAATAGTGGGACAATTACTCTTGGGCCAGCAGACATAAGATATTCAATGATGCAAGGAATGGAATTCCCTGGAGCAAAACAACCGCCAAGACTTGAATTCATTGAAGATGTAAAAAATGTTTACGACAAAATAATTGACTTGCAAAAACAAAAGTAACGACAGACAAATAGCCGAACCGCCAACTGTCGTCCTCAAATAGGTTGACCCTTCATTCCGCTCTGAGTCTTCAAAAATCTTCCCAGGCGAGGTCTGACCTTAGCCGACTCACCGTTCTACTGAGCCGAAATAATTAATTGCCCTACATAAGAGATGACATCTTTCTGAAAGCACTTTCAACTTTGTGGTATGTTTTAAAAAGATTTCATCTCTGCGCAGACTTCACCAATTCCAAATACAAATCAGTGGGGCTATTTCTTCCAAAGCAAGCTTTCCAAACAATCCCTCCGCCATCATTCGTGGCTCACGAACCATTTCCGCCAACAGTTTCTGACAATCTCTACAGACATTGAAATCATTCCCTATATAAAACTGTAAATATATTTTGTAAAAAGCCAAACTCATCAATACCAGTTTCATAAAAGAACGTTGTCCCTGCTTTCCATCCAATGCAAAAAAGTTTTACTACAATTTTCCAGACCCGGCAAAAGCAAATGGAAATGAAGAAGAAATAAAGCAAGCGTTTCAAAGCGTCAGGCAATTAATTAAAAGCTATGCAGCAACTTTTGTTATAGACAATCTCTAACAAGCCGCACGAAGAAGAGTATTCGGTCTCCTCTTTGGTTCGTGTTCTCCGCCGTGGTTCGTGTGTCGAACCACGGCGGAGGGCCCTTATTCTTTGGGGTTTGGCCGAAAAAATTTTTATCTTTAAAGAGTCAAAGGCAAAAACACCGCCGATACAGAAAATAAAAAATAAAAGAAATGAATTGGGTTGTTTTAATTATAGCAGGATTATTTGAGGTAGGGTTTGCTTTTTGTTTAGGCAAAGCGAAAGAAGCAACAGGAACAGCCACTTATTGGTGGTTTGGTGGTTTTTTAATTTTCCTTACAATAAGTATGTTATTGCTTATCAAAGCCACGCAAACACTTCCTATCGGGACAGCTTATGCCATATGGACAGGAATCGGAGCCGTAGGAACTGTTTTAATAGGCATACTTGTATTCAAAGACCCAGCTAACTTTTGGCGGATATTTTTTATCATTACGCTTATCGGTTCTATCATTGGACTAAAAGCCGTTTCTCACTAAAATCTAAAATGACAAAAAGCACTGTAATTATAGGCGGTGGCTTTGCAGGGATTAATGTTGCTTTGGAAATGCGAAACTATCTTCCAAAGCAATTGGAACGGGATCTTTTACGAAGAAAGACCGATAACTCAAAAGCACAAGCACATATCAAGTGCATTTGAAAAGCATCGCTGTTATGAAAATGAATCAAAAACAAACCACTGAAAATTTCACTTCTTATGAAGAAAGGACTGGATGTACTTCGTGATAAACAGCTCAATAAATCCATTATTTTTACAAAGGAGGAAAGGAAAAAGTATGGTTTACAAGGGTTGTTGCCTTATGCTGTGGTAAGCCAAAAACAATTGATGATCCGGTTTATGGAAATGCTAAGGCGGCAGCCTTCGGACATAGACAGGTATATTATACTCTCATCACTGCAGGAGCGTAACGAAAGCTTGTTCTACCGTACTGTACTTGATAATATAAAAGAAATTCTGCCCATTATTTACACGCCCACTGTAGGGGAAGCATGCAGAAAATTCTCTCATATCGCTCGTGAACCAAAGGGCTTTTTTATCACACCCGATGATAAAGGCAACATCTCACGCATCCTGGACAATTGGCCGGAGAAAGATATCCGGGTTATTGTGATCACCGATGGGCAAAGGATACTCGGCCTGGGTGATCTGGGTGCCAACGGAATGGGCATCCCTATTGGTAAGCTGGTGTTGTATTCAGCATGTGCCGGCATTCCGCCAAAACACTGCCTGCCTATTGTGCTCGATGTAGGTACCAATAATAAAGAACTGCTTGACGATATACTTTACCTTGGATACCCCCATAAGCGGATAGATGGGAAATTGTACCTGGACCTTGTGGAAGAATTTGTGCTGGCTGTTCAGAAAAAGTATCCGAATGCGCTTATACAATTTGAAGATTTTCTGACACCCAACGCGTACGCTTTATTGAACAAATACAGGAACCGCGTGCTTTGTTTTAATGATGACATACAGGGTACAGCTGCTGTGGCATTGGCTGGTGTGTATGCTTCTACGAGAATCACCGAACTACCATACACCTGTTTGCGCATCCTGTTTCTTGGAGCCGGTTCGGCAGCAACGGGCATTGCTGATCTAATGGTAGCAGCTTTCATAGATGAAAGGTTGAGCCGTGAAGAAGCAGTTGCTCATTTGTGGTTTGCAGATATTAATGGACTGGTGGTGAAAAGCAGGACAGACCTGATGGAACACAACAAACCATATGCCCATGAACACAAGGCGATGGGACTGGTGGAGGCCATTGATGCCATCAAGCCCCATATTTTAATTGGTGCCACCGGTGCCCCCGGAACATTTACAAAGGATGTTATTGAACATATGACCACTATTAATAAACGTCCTGTAATCTTTGCCCTCTCGAACCCCACCTCAAAAGCAGAATGTACCGCGGAGCAGGCTTATACATGGAGTAAAGGAAAGGCAGTTTTTGTAAGTGGCAGTCCTTTTAGCAGTTTCCACTTTAACGGTTTTAGTTTCAGACCTGGCCAAGGCAATAATGCGTATGTTTTCCCGGGCATAGGCCTGGGTGCCATTATTTGCGGAGCAAGATACATTCCTGATGAATTTTTTCTTGCTGCTGCACGCACGCTTGCACAACTGGTAACGCAGCAGGATATCAATGAAGGCTCTTTGTATCCTTCCCTGGAAGACATCCGGAAAATTTCTCTCGAAATTGCACTCAGCATTTGCAGAAAAGCCTGGTCATTAAAACTTGCCACAAAAAAACGTCCTGAAAATATAAGAAAGGTGATTACAAAATTCATGTACAACCCATAAACAAGGCTGAGCTAAATAATTGGGTGACAGCAATCATATTTGCTGATTAAATTTCGCCCGGTGATGATTTTCCCTCAACCGTGTTTCGTATACGAAACACGGTTGAGGGAAAGGAGAAGTTGTTTTTAAGAATCGGCAGACCCCTCCTACTCTACAACCATCCAATAATCCCTTGGATAAATCCGGTGCAACTTTGTATCCACACCATCCTTTGATTGAAGATAAGTTTCGTAGGCAGCCATTTGTTTTTCTGCGCCAATAACAAAATTGCTTACGTTTTGTACATCCTTCATTTTAATGCCATAGCCGGGTAATATTTTTTCGTACACGCCATCTTTTCGTTTGTACACTTCATCCATGAGGCCCGGCATTTTGCGCAGGCGCAATAAGGCTTTGCGAAAGTTACTGATTACTGTTGGGCTAAGCCCGTCAGTGATATCTGCAGCCATTGCTTCGCCCCTTTCTTCGTATCCGGCAGAGGAACGGTTGGCGCTTACGGCGAGTGAAAAAATGTATTCACTCATAGCCGGGTCGTTGGGTGTTTTTTTAATTTCATCAATTACAAAGCTGAGTGTTTGCGGCAACAGTGGTGTACGCTCTGCATAATAACTGAAATTGCCCGAGCCCGGCGAGCAACCCACCCCTGTGCTGTAAGATAAACCTGCACCGGTAGTTTTGGTGTACACACTTTGTTTGCCACCACCGGCAAATAATTGCGCCGCTAAAAACTGCAACAGTTTTTCACGGCTGGTATCTGCAAAGGTCAGCAGGCGCACCGCATTAATAAATACACCGGTAGCCGTATTGGGATTGATCAGCCCGACATACACTGGGTTTTCAGCAGTGCTCAGCCGTTGTTTCAATCTTTCATCAATCAATTTTTTAGCTGAATAGTTCGCCTTTGTTACACCATCTTTTGAAAGGCCTGCAAGCAGACTGTTGATATTTTTTTGCAGTGCCAATTGCGAGGCACCGGAGCTGATAATAAACATTCTTGCATTGGCCGTGTGCAGCAATGTCTTTCTAACGTCATTCAAGTCAGCCAGTGTTTTTTCGGGTGTCTGCAACAGGTCCCGTTTCATTTGTTTGCACAGGTATTGCCAGTCTGCAATCAGCGATGCATCCGGTAGTTCGCTCATTACCTGGTCAAGGTCTTTGGCTGCTTCGGTAACCGTTTTTTTTGCGGTGGAATCCAAAGCGCCAAATGCACTGTAGATACTTTGCAATGGTTCGTCCATCACCACCATAATGGTATTGAGGCCCTGTATTTTGGCAAGCAGTAATTTTAAACTGTCTCTTGACCCGGTGGCAGTGCCGAGTTTATCCAGGTAAGCAGCAGCGGCATTTCTGTCCGTGCCATTGCCTGCTTCCATCAGCATCCAGCGCAGGCGGTGTACATTGTGTGCTGCTGTTAAAAAAGACGATGTTGCCATCAGTAAAGGTTTATCCTGCGAACGATACGCCGCAGCCGGATCATTCACCCAGGCTTCTTCTGCATTCTGCATGGTTTTTCTTTTGTTGCTCAGCACCTGGTTCACCAGGTCACGTATACGGGAAATGTTTTCCATTTTCCAGTAAGGGTTTTGCAACACATCCGTCATCCATTGAACCGAGCTTTGCGATTCGGTAATGTTGTTGCCTGCTCCCTTCACCAATAATTCGACCCTGCCAGTTCTGCGGTTGGTGCTGTAGTTGCAGGTGAGGCTCAGTATCTGCTGGCGTTGCAATTGCATCATATCTTCATAAGAAATGGCTTTTCCATTTTTTATAATACCGGTTTGGGTAAGCAACTCAGGTAGCATGGCGAGATACACAAGTTTATCAGCAGGCATATTGTCAAGCTTCAATGCAAGCCCAATGGTGGCACTTGTCATATTATTAAAGGTTGATGCAACCATAGGAATTTTATTGGCGAGTACAGTAGTTTTAAAATTCAACTGGTCATCCAATGTAAGCGGGGGATTATCAATAAATTTAATACTGTTTGCCGCTGCGGCGTTTTCAAGTGTGGCAGTGTTGGCATCATATTCTTCCTTGTATTTTTGAATGGCTTCCTGGTCGCCGGTTACATTGTATTTTGTTTTTAATACCGCAATCTCTGCACTGGCTCTTAGTTTGGCGGCACTGTCCTGTTGGGCCAGTAACTGTGTGTTGGCTTTTGCCACCATCACGTAAGGCAATGCCGTGGTGAGTTTCCATTTGGTAAGATAACTGTTCCAAAAGTTTTTACCGGTGGCCAGCAGTTGATCAATTTCTGCAAACTGTGGTACAAGGATAATTGATTTTTTAAAGTCTTTTATCTTGGCCATTTCATCCAGTTGCTGGTACCAGCTTTCGTAAGTATCCCTAAAGCCAAATTTGGGTGGCGTGTTGGTGAGTTTTGATAGGCTGCGTTTGTAATCGGTGAGGCTGTTTTTAAAACGCTGGTTAAACGCTTTCAGTTCCGGCGAACCATCATTAAAAGAAGCAATGCGGCTGAGTTCTTCCATCATTTTTTGCACGGCCATTGCCGCCTTTTCTTTGGTAAGATTAGCAGCACCCACATCAGTAATGCCAATGTACACCGGCTGTCCTGCATTGTTATCTAAGCCTGCAAACAGGCCCTGTGCACCCAAGTCAATTTCTTTTGTTTTGCTATCAATAAATTTTTTGTACAGGTTGGTGCTGGCATCGCCTGCAAACACGGATAAAAAATTCGTGAGCATCAGTTCTTCCGTGGCGCTTAGTTTAAGTGTTGCCGGAAAAGCAAACAGCATCAGGCCGGGGTCTTGTTCATTGGTGCTGGGGTATTCTACCAGTTGCACCGTACCCTCGGGTGCCGCATTAGGGGCAGGCACAGTATTGTTGAATTGCTTTTTGTAGGCTGCAGGTTGCAACCTGTTTAGTATTTCATCAGTTTCCTTTAGCACTGCATCCAACGGCATTGTTTTGGGTAAAGAAGTAATGGCGCCCATATTGCCCAGGTGATAATTGAGCTCATGAAATTGTTTGATGTTGGCGGCATCAAGTATGCGGATATCATCAGGGTTGCCACCGGCATTAAAACTAAGCGGGTGTGCATTGCCATACAATAATTTCGCCATGCCCACATAAGCCTGTGCATAGGGATTGTTCATAGATGTTTTCATCTCATTGTATACCGATCCCTTCTCTTCAATCTTTAATTGTTTGGTAGCTGCATCTTCGGCCACGCCCCAGTTACACACTTCCCGGTGCACTTCTTCATCGGTGTAATCGGGGTGCAGCAAGGCATCCAGGTATTCTTCAAACAGTTTATAAAAAACATCACCGCCTGCAGCAGTATTAAAATTATAAGCGGTGTAGGTTTGGTTGGTAAAGGCATTTGAAAAAGCCAGCGACATACCTTCTGATGTATTCAATGTGCGGCCCTTGTTGCCTTTTGTTATTAGAAGATGTTCCTGTGTATGCGGCTCACCTTTGTTGGAGAGTGGCAAGGAGTTTACCCAGATATAGGTTTGTGGTACAGATTCTATCTGCAGCAGGTCTAATGTAAAACCTGTTTTGTCATGTATAAAGCGTCCACCCATTGGCTGGCCTGCATCATTCAGGTAAATGGCAGTGGCGGTAAAGCCATTTAATTTTTGCCCCTGTGTAAGAGAAGACAATGTGGGTGCCGTATTTTTTTGTGCAACACAAACCGGGGCAATCAACACAAAATAAAAACTCACTGCAATCAATAGACGGAACTGCATAACATAGTTGTTTTGATGGAATAATAAATATAACGAAAAAGAAGAAGCTCTTAAAATAATGTATAGGCTGTTTGCCTTTAAGACATCTTTATATCATTTTCAACTTAACGTTTTAACGAGTCAACTTCAATTTCCCTGCAGTGGCGAAAGAGTAGCTTTTTGTTATAAATAATTTGACGTAATTCCGCCGATTGCAGGGATGCCGTTGTGATTAAGAAAGCTGGTATTATTTTAAGGATAAGTTCCGAATTGCACATGCAGGACTATGGCAGAGACTCACAGAGGATTACGCAGGCTTGCTTCAGAATAAAAATGTATGTAAACTAACAAAAGGAAGTTTTACATTTGTTATTACAAAAAAGTAAAAAAATGAAAAAAAAACTTTCCAATGGCGTTGTATCAGCCTGCTGTTTTATTTTTTCAATGGCTGTGTTTGCCGACCTTAATGGTAAATGGGCAGGTAGCATTACCACGCCCGATGGCCAACAACTACCTGTTACTTATACTTTTAAAGTAGACGGGAATAAACTGACTGGTACAGCAGAATCTCCGGCAGGTGTAATAAGCGTAGATGATGGACATGTAGTTGCTGATTCCTTCAATTTTAAAGTTACTGTAGATGGTAACGATTATCCACACGCTGGCAAAATTTATGATGACTCGTTAGTTGTTGATATAGACTTTGGCGTCCAAAAAGTAAAGACAACACTAAAACGGGTAGTTGATAAATAATTATGTCTAAGAGAGGTTTTACAAACGTGACCTATGCTATTAACGGTATTAGATCATATTTCGCAACACTACTGTTTTCGGTTACTGGGTTGTTGTGAATATACTCCAGCTTTCACCTTGCCACTTTTCACAAACCACAGCCCGGAATTACTATAAAAATGGTTAATCAACCATTGCGAAAACATATATTACCGTGAATGTGACGGTGAATATAATTTGGATGATAATTTTTCGTTATAGTTAAAAAAATAAACATCATGACTGTAACTTCAGTTATAATAGACATTATTCTTGGAATAATAATAGGATTGCTACTCGAAAAAAATAGTAATTGAATTTAAAAAAACAACCCTTTTTAATTACAGCCTCTTTGCATTAATTACAACATACTTTAACTAGTTAAGTGCCGATTGTGCGGCAATGAATGGCTTGTTTTAATTCATTAAAACGACTCTCTGCTTCTGTCAGTCTCTTTTCATTAATGGTGTAGCCTTTTACCAAATAATCTTTTAAGCGTTGGGTGGCCCATTTGCAAAATTGAATACCTCTTTTGCTGTTTACACGGTAACCAATTGAAATAATTACATCAAAATTGTAGTGGTCTATATTCCTGCTGATGGTCCTTTTCCCTTCCTGGCGAACTGTTCGGAATTTCCGAACAATTGATTCGGTATCTAATTAGGCAGACTCAAATATATTGGAAAGATGTTTGCTGATATTGGCTTTTCGATTTAATGAATAAATCGCTTGCTGATATTTTTGGAATTGTTCTTAAGGAATTAAGAAATGAAGCAGGCATTTCACAGGAAAATTTAGCTTATGAATGTGATTTAGACAGGTTTTTTATTTCTATGCTGGAAAGAGGCTTAAGAATGCCAACAATAGACACCTTTTTCAAAATATCAAAGCCACTTAATAAAGCTCCATTTGAAATCATTAAGTTGGTTGAACAAAAATTTACTTCAAAATAAAAAAAACTATTCTAATAGTAATTGAAGGTTTGCCGAAATATTGAGGAATAAGTTTGGCTTGTAGTATTTGTAACTAAAACATTTTAAGAAATACAAGGATGATTAAGTAAATCCAAAAATGTCATTTCCATAAGTCAAATTTTAAAAATTATAACTCTACAGACATTAGTTCCCTTCCTAAATTGTGCATTGCGGTTTCGATTTTTTTTACTTGAGCTATTCGAGGCTTTTTTAATCCTGAAGCATAATGTTGAAATTGCTTTTGATTTATTCCTGTCATACGTTCTAAAGCAGAATTTGTGAAGGTTTTTTTATAAAAATTTAAAAAACTTTCAGCATCAAATTTGAAAACTATTTCGTAATCACCCTTTAAAATGGCGGGAATATTTTCATCTTGATTATATTTTTTTAATAACTCTATCCCATTTAATGAAGATTCCTTTGCCTCATCAACAGTATCTCCATGGCCATATATTCCTGGCACATTTTCGGCATACGAGGTATATGAATCATCACTTCGCTCGATGATTATTCTAATTTTTTTGTTTTTTATGCTTGGTTGTTTGGTCGTTTGTTTGGTTTTACGTTGCGTGTTCATTTTTATTTAGCTCTTTATGTTTATATCGCTTTAAAACAGATGGGTATTCAAAAATCCCATCTGTTTTAATCTAGCAACGAGATAATAATATATCTCAAGTTTAAATTGAAAGAAATCATTTAATTCCCATTTCTTTCCTCATTTTCATTTCCAAACCTTTTCCGAGCTCTTTTGCGCCGTGAAAGGGAACGGGATACTTTTGCCCATTTTTCTCATAAATGTAATGGCTGCCTTCTGCCTTAATTAGGCTCCAACCATTTTTTTTAATTAGTCGATGAAATTCTGAATTCTTCATTTACTTTATTGATTTTATAATCCATTCGCGATTTCCCTCCTTGAAATGTTTTTAATGATTAAATATTGTTACCTTACAAAGGTAGTAATATTACTACCTTTTTTCCAATTTTATTTTCAAAAATTTTTAAAAAATAATTTAATAATTCAAATTAAGTGATGGAATCTATAATGTCTCCGGCGGGGTAATTCAAAAGAATTTGGATTTTAAAACAGCTGCTTTGCATCAATTACAACTTATTTAAACTAATAAGTACCGATTGTGCTGCATACTATTGAGGAGCTAATAAAAACTATCCTCCGAAAAATTTATTTATTAGCGAGGCTTTTATTTTATGCATTCTCTAACCTTTCAACTTCAATTTGTACTACTATATGAATTCCTTCAGACCCATCAAAAAATTCTACTGTTGCAAATCTACCTTCAATTTTTGTTAGATGCATGGGTAAACCGCGATTTAGAATTTTAAACTTATCAAGGACTTTTTCAGAAAGTGGAGTTAATGCCATTTTAGTTATTTTAAATTGACTGTTAATTTAATTCATTATTTTACTTTCACTTTCAATTGGATTTAAGCAAACCCTTAATAGTGGTTACAATGGACACAAAATTTTATTTGAACCCGGAAGACCTTAAAGTTTTAGCAGACAATACTAAGACATTAGGTCAAAAATTATATGCAATTTCAAAATATTGTTCATGTTATTTTTACAATAATTTTGAAAGAGAACCTGATGATTTAGAAAAGTATGAGGCACTAATATTTGCATGTTTTTGGACCTTTAAAGTTGCAAGTTCATTATATAGGTTACCTGAAAATACTCAAAGAGAAATATTTATGGAACTATATAGTGATGCTGATCAGAAAATTCAAAGTAAAGTTATTGAAAGCAAAGATTGTATAAAATTATTTGCCACGCGAACAGAGCTTTACTTAAAAGAAACGAATATTATGCATTCTGAAAATTATAGCTTTAACCCGATACTTGACAAATTATATTTATCGCCACTTTCTTCATCCTCGAAAATTTCTTCTATACCATTCAACCCTATGGAATATTTAAAGTTGGTTGGAATCTTTACAATAGGATTGAAGAATTATGATAAAGTAGTTAAATATACGATTAAGATGTTTGAAGATACTTAAAAAAACAAGCGCATTTAACAAAACATTCTTATCGATTCTTGCCTTATGCCTTATTATATTTTTACTCGCTTACACAACTAATTTTTTCGATAGTTGGGCTTTCATTATTAATTTCTGATTTTAGAATATAGCCAATCAGTAAAGTAGTGTTTTTATTTTTTAAATAATTTCTAATTTTAAAGGCGTTGATCCCCTCTTTAGGTTTATATGCCTGAGAAAATACGAGCCAGTTTTCTAGCTTTACTTTTTTTTCATCTATAGATTCAACTTCTCTTACCTCAATAACTTCTATATAAATACAATCAATTTTATTAACTAAAGTTGTATCTGGAAACGCCAACTTTAAATCAATAAAGTCGGAAGTTTTATCTGTTGGACAAAAAAAAGTAAATTTTGGATTGTTATGAGAGTAAGAATATCCTTTAGATAAATATTTTGGTTCATCAATAAGTTCATTATAAGTTCCTATCTCACCAATTACTTGATTTGTTTGAATTATTTTTTCTTTTATTTTTTCTTTTATATTTGAGTTATCTCCTGTAATTTTTTCCTGTTTTTTTATACTTGCAAGTAGTTTGTACAGCTCTTCGTTTAATATTCTTAGGCTGTCTAACGATTGATTTTTTGCCTTACTACTTAACAAAACACTATCATTGAAATAGTTCGCTTTTTGAAGTAAGGAAAATTTCTCTTTATCAGATAAGTACTGGCTTTGGTAATAAAATGTAATATAAAAAACGCTACTTATTAAAGCAATCACAGATAATATTGGTACGTATCTTAACACTTTGGCATTTGATTTTTTATCTACACGACCTTTTCCATAGGCAAACACTCCTATAAATGATATTAGGGATAAAAACGCCGGGATAATATATGTTAAGTCAATGTTTTTAATCATTCTTGGCTTCGGCAATTTGATTGTTACTTTTCTTTAAAAGAGCAATTAAAGTTCCACTCCAACTTAATCCGGCAAAAATAGAAGCTTTTAAACTTACTGGGTCTAATAAAACATAAGCTAATAAAGCACCTATTAATGGGAGGACTAAAAAATCTATAGGTATATACGTTTAGGTCGCCCATTGGGTTAAAAAGAGCTATTTTAGCTCAATGGATAAAAAGTTTAAGTTTGTAGGTGTGAATTCAATAAAATTTAACCGACAATTTAAAGATGATACAAGTTGCTATGAATATTTAGCATCATTAAAATGGATGGACGGAACCTTTGAGTGTAAAAGGTGTAAATACAGTAAGTTTTATAAAGGGAAAAAACCATTTTCAAGAAGATGTTTAAAATGTAAATATGATGAAAGCCCAACAGCAGGAACTATGTTTGATAAATGTAAGTTTTCATTATTAATAGCATTTCATATAGCTTTTAAAATTAGTACAAAGAAAAAGGGGATGTCGTCTTTAGAATTAAGCCATGAGTTTGAATTGCGACAACCAACATGTTGGGAGTTTAAATGGAAAATACAACAAGCTATGCAAAGTAGTAAACTTCATCCATTGGAGGGAGAAGTCCATGTTGATGAGTTTTTTATTGGAGGCCCAGAGGAGCAGAAACGTGGCCGCAGCAAAGGCAACAAAAGATTGGTAGTTGTGGCATTAGAAAAAGTAAAAGAAGGAGTAGGGAGAGCTTACGCACAAATTATTGAACAAGCTTCATCGGAAGAATTTAAGCCATTCTTTAAAACCTATATTCAAAAGGAAGCAAATGTAATAACAGATGAGTGGGTAGGATATTTACCATTGAAGAAAGAATTTTAAAAATTTAAAACAGATTCGTTCAAATGATGGTAAAAATTTCACAGACTTGCATATTCACATAATGAATTTGAAAGGATGGCTGAGGGGAATACATCATCATTGTAGCAAAGAGCGTTTACAGGGTTATTTAGATGAATATCATTACAGATGTAATAGAAGAAATAATATGGATACAATCTTTCATAAATTAATTGAAAGAATGGTAAAAAATAAGCCAAAGAGAATTGGGGATGAGGTATAAGAGTATGGGTTGTCTAAACGTATATACCTAAAAGTCTAATCTAAAATAAAATGTATTGGTTCTCTCTGGAAACATTTTCATTAAAAAGAGAATAGTCCCTTTGAATTCATCGGAGTAAAGTGATAGTAAGTGTGCGCATATTGCACCCATCCAAGTTTTAAAAAACACACTCCCAAATAATGAAACTGCTATATTTAAAATATTTTCTATCTCTTCTAATTTAACTGTTTTAAATTTAAATTCTGTTAGCTCAATAAATTTAACCAACTCATAAATATACTTAAGTATTTAATTCTAAAAACTCTAAATTTATAAGTTATCTAATTCATCTGAAAATTAATCCCTTCGCCCACTACGTCGCCCACTAAAAAATAAAAAAGTCCTGAAAGTTAATACTATCAGGACTTCTACAATTTACCAGTACTCGGGATGGGAGTTGAACCCACACTCGCCTTACAGCGAACAGGATTTTAAGTCCTGCGTGTCTACCAGTTCCACCACCCGAGTGACACTTACCTCTTTAAAAAAGAAGTGGTATTAGAAAAAAAAAGCAGATAACAAAAGCTATCTGCCTGCATTTCAGAGCGGAAGACCGGGCTCGAACCGGCCACCTCGACCTTGGCAAGGTCGCGCTCTACCAAATGAGCTACTTCCGCTTTTAGAAGCTACGCTTCAGTCTCAAAAGAACTATTCTTATTTTTCGGACTGCAAAAATAA
>JANYGZ010000070.1 GCA_025362235.1 Ferruginibacter sp.
TGTAGTTTTTTGTTAGCAATTGTTTCGCAACAACTAAATAACTTAACTATATCCTTTATTTTAACCCGTGTGGGTAACATTCAACCTTTTTCGAAATAATAAAACTTATCCACACTCACATTCATGCAACAAAGCCACTCATACTGATAATTCAATAAGCACAAATGGAATTAATCCCATTAAAATTGGATTTAAAACAAGGCTCTTTGAAGAAAAAGGAATAATTCCATTGACTTCTTTTATCGCCCATTTAGTCATTCCGGCATCGGGAACAAAAGAATTTCAAACAAACTATTTTGCGCCAAGCTTTAGGTTTACAATGCAACATACATTGACAGACAAAATTTCGCTTGGGTATAATTTGGGCGCAGAATGGGATGGAGAAACTCCAGAACCAACATTTATTTATACTTTGAAAACAGGCTTCTCATTAACAGAAAAAATAGGAGCTTATGTAGAACTTTATGGCTTTGCACCACAAAAAGACAAAGCAGATTGCAGACGGTGGTATAACCTATTTCTTAAAGCATAATATCATGTTAGATATTTCAGGTGGTTTCGGTATTACAGAAAAAGCGCCGGAATATTATATTGCACTTGGGTTTTCAATAAGGTTGCCAAATTGAAAAAAACAAATTGCCTGGTGAAAAAGTGAGCCAACTCCTAAATAAGAAATAGCCCTTTCTTTATTTTTTTACTGCTCCATTTTTCCGGCATCCAGTTTGCTGTGGTTAAATCGCCGTTTTTTTCTTATGAATTTCCAGTCAAGATGTACTTATAAAAATTTATCCACACCCATTTAAAAACTTTTTTGATCTACCTGCTTCAGGAAGATTTATCTTAGTTGACCAATTAAAGGTTTTGTAATTTAACGATATTGTTTTCAGCCGGGTAGATGTTAATTGCTTGCATATTCAGGTTATCTTTGCATAGTAAAATATCTGCATTAAAACTGAGGCAAAATATAAAATGCAGACTGTTCAAAACCTGATTATATAAAATTTTGAAAATAAATATTATGAGAAAAATAATATGTCTTCTTACAGGCTTTATAATTTATTCATCATCCCTTTCTGCCCAAAGTTGTGTATCGCTGGGATGCTCCAAAAATTATACATTCACTACTAATGGATCAGGTAATGATACATTAAGGACAGGATGGGGTTGCTATTTAAATATTCCTGTACATCAGGTTATTTGGCAATATTTTTATTCACCAACTGGAGGAAATTATACTCAAATATTTACAAATACCGGCGGCGCAGATCTGGATTGGGCTGTATTTGATATAGGAACTTTGCTTCCATCTGCCAATTGCCCTGTAAGCATTGTTGGTTGGACCCAAATTCAATGTAATATTGCCCCCAATGCAGGTGGGCCAACAGGCCCAGGTGTAGACGGGATAGTTCCTACTGTAGCGGGGCACTATTATGCAGTTGCGGTAATTTTATGGGAACCATTGAATGTGGTTAGTAATTTTGGAACTCCGCAAATTGGAGGAAGTAATTTAACTCCTGCTAATTGTCCTGGTGTTTTGCCAATTAAATTAATAAGTTTTACAGGTGAGCTCCAAAATAAAAATGTTCTTTTAAAATGGGTAGTAGCTGAGGAAGTAAATGTGTCCCACTACGAAGTGGAGAGCAGTACAGATGCAAGAAATTTTAAAACAATTAGAAATGTAGCAGCAAGTACCAATAACAATGGCAAATACAGCTTAGTGCATGCAGATGCAAATTCTTTTACAGGGGTAATTTATTACAGGCTTAAAACTGTTGATGTAGATGGCAAACTTTCTTTTTCGAGCATCATAAAAATTCAGCTCAAAGGCTCATCCCGTATGCAAATAACCGAAAACCCGGTACTAAGCAATTTAAATATAAGCGGGCTTAATGGCAAGGGACAGATTAGAATTATTGATTTAACTGGCAAAGTATTACTTGAAAAAAAGGTACAGTCACAGGCCATGTCGATAAATATACCCTTTATGCAAACAGGCATGTACCTGCTGCAATATGCTGACGGAAGCACAACCGAAACACAGAAATTTATAAAACGATGATGCAATCAAAAAGGTGGTTGAAATCATTTTGATAAAAAAACAGGGTATCATTATAATACCCTGTTTTTTTTACATAAGAAGCTGCCTGTATTTAAAATAGCCTTTTGCTTATTTTAAATCGCTGTCTTTTTGCCAGACAGTTCATTCGCAAGGATACATGCAGTCTTTTCTTGCCAATAAATTTCCAGTTAAATTGTATAGTAAAAGGTTATCCACACCTATTTAAAAACTTTTTAATTTATCTTATAAAGGAAGCCATATCTTAGACAACCAATTACTGATTAGTAATTTATCGACATCTTTTTTACCCAACCCTACGTTAATTGCTTGCATATTCAGAAAGTCTTTGAATTTGTAATTTGCCCGTTTTATAAGCGAGGTAAATCATCATGTTTCAGACTAGCTTAAATCAAATTATTAAAAAATTTGAATATAATTATTATGAGAAAAATATACATGCTGGTGACAGGGCTTATAATTTATTCATTATCCCTACAGGCCCAAAATTGTGTATCCTTAGGATGTGGAAATGCTTATACAGTTACTACCGATGGTACGCAACCGAGTGTATTTTCTGGTGCAGAATGGGGTTGTTATAATGGGTATCCTATAAGGGAAACCTTTTGGCAATTTTTCTATTCACCCTCGGGAGGTAATTATACACAATCATTTGCAAACGCTGCCGATCTTGACTGGATAGTGTTTGATATGGGAACTACTCTTCCTGCAATTAGTTGTCCAATTAGCCCCACCGGCTGGACACAAATTGCCTGCGATATCTCGTATAACCCCGGCGGTCCAACCGGCCCTGGTATTGAAGCAATTGCGGTTACAACAGCCGGTCATTATTATGCAGTTGCATTAATTTTATGGGAGCCTTTGACGTTGACATTTACATTTGGAAACCCACAACTTGGTGGAAGTAATTTAACTGTTGCCAATTGCTCCGCGGTTTTGCCGGTTAAATTAGTAAGTTTTACAGGTGAGTTGCAAAATAAAAATGTTCTTTTAAAATGGTTAGTAGCTGAAGAAGTAAATGTATCGCATTACGAGGTGCAGAGCAGTATAGATGCAAGAAATTTTAAAACAATTGGAAATGTTGCGGCAAGTACCAATAATAACGGCAAATACAGTTTAGTGCATTCTGATCCAACTTCAGCTAACGGTATAATTTATTACAGGCTTAAAACTGTTGATATAGATGGCAAACTTTCTTTTTCAAGTATTATAAAAATTCAGCTTAAAGGAGCATCCCGTTTGCAAATAACCGAAAACCCTGTACTGAACAATTTGAATATAAGCGGGCTTAAAAGCAAGGGGCAGATTAGAATTATAGATTTAACAGGTAAAGTATTGCTTGAAAAAAAGGTACAGACACAAGCCATGTCAATTAATATACCCTTTATACAAACAGGTATGTACCTGTTACAATATGCAGACGGAACCAATACTGAAACGCAGAAATTTATAAAACGATAGATACTGTCATTTAATATTATTGAAATTATTTTGTAAATAAAAAAGGGTATCAGCATTGGTACCCTTTTTTTAAAAAGGTATTACAACAAAAAACTGTGGGTAAACAAACTGATCAACAGAAAAATTCAAAAACACAATGATATGAAAAATTTATTTATTTCTTTTTTCATGCTGGTAGCCTTTGCCGGGCTAAGTAAAAAAATAGTTGCACAGGAAAGATACCAGGCTACCTGGGATTCGTTAAAAAAATACCAGACACCTGAATGGTTTAAAGATGCCAAGTTTGGAATATTTATTCATTGGGGAGTGTATTCGGTGCCGGCATTTGGTTCAGAATGGTATCCCCGGCAGATGTACCAGAAAGATTCTAAAGAATATAAACATCACATAGAAACTTACGGGTCGCAGGATATATTTGGGTACAAAGATTTTATCCCCCTGTTTAAAGCAGAAAAATTTAATCCCGCACAATGGGTGGCATTGTTTAAAAAGGCAGGCGCTAAATATGTTGTGCCGGTGGCAGAACACCATGATGGTTTTGCCATGTATAAAACTGCATTGTCAAAATGGAATGCTGCTGAAATGGGCCCTCACCGGGATGTGCTGGGAGAACTTGCCTTTGAAATAAAAAAGCAAGGTTTAATTTTTGGTTTGTCGTCTCACCGTATAGAACATTGGTTTTTTATGAATGGCGGCCGCAGGTTCCCATCTGATGTGCTGGATAAAAATTATGAGGATTTTTACGGGCCTGCAAGAGAGGAAAATGAAACACCTTCTGCTGAATACATGAATGATTGGTTACTTCGTAATACAGAACTTGTAAATAATTACCAGCCACAATTATTCTGGTTTGATTGGTGGATCGAGCAGCCTGCAATGGACCCTTATCGTAAGTCCTTTGCTTCATTTTACTACAATAAAGGATTGGAATGGAACAAGGGAGTAGTAATAAATTATAAGAACATATCTTACCCTGATGGTACTGCCGTACTGGATTTGGAAAGAGGTAAGCTGGCTGGTATCAGGCAAATGGCCTGGCAAACAGATGATGCCATTGGTAATAATTCATGGGGATATGCTGCCGGCAATACTTTTAAAAATGCCCAATATGTAATTACCAATTTAATTGATATTGTTAGTAAAAATGGTAACCTCTTATTAAATATTGGACCAAGGTCTGACGGCACTATTACAGATGAAGAAACACAAACATTATTAGGAACCGGCAAATGGCTGGATATAAATGGAGAAGCTATCTATGGAACAAGGCCATGGAAAATTTTTGGAGAAGGGCCAACAGAATCTGCCAGCGGAAGCTTTGCTGATCAAAAGAAACCTTTTACTGCGCAAGACATCAGGTTTACCACTAAAGGAGATGTATTGTATGTCATAGCAATGGGGCAACCTGTTGCCAGCACAACGATAAAGAATTTGGGTACAAAGGCAACTAATAGAATTATTGAATCGGTTGGGCTTATTGGCAGCAATGAAAAAATAAGCTGGGCACAACAGGCAGATGCATTGGTGATAAAGCCTTCAAAAACCTATCCATCAGAAAATGCGGTAGTGTATAAGATAAGTTTTAAAAAATAGGTAACAGGTTATGATAAGTATATTGATTAATGTTCATTTCCCGCTTCTCCGGATTACCCTGGCATACATTACAAGCATAACGTTGCTGTAAATTTACCGGTATTAAAAAAATTGCCATGCATTAAAAAATCAGAAAAGTCTCCGCAAAAAAATAAATGTTAAATTTACAATTAATAAAAAATAAGTGTTAATTTAACATTTAATAATAACGTTTGTTGCCTTGGACAACGATTGTATAGTCTATCGTAACACTTGATGGGGCCCCGGTTCCCTGGCACAAATTTTCAATACTATTTACAAATGGATTAATATAGGATAGGTTTCACACAAAGAGACAAAAGATACAAAGTCCACAAAGAGCAAATAATATTTATCAAAATGATATTACTTCGTGTTTTTTGTTTTCGTTGTACCCCTTGTGTGAAATAATCTTACAGTTAAGAAAGCTATTTTCATTTTTTAAAAACGATTTTAAACAAATAGTATGAAGCGCCTGCCTTTCATTTTTTTTATCCCCATTGTTTTATTCTCATTCAGTGCCGGTGCACAAAACAAAAAGGATTTTATAGTAAAAGTAAATGCACCTAAAGCACAGGTGCAGCCAACGATGTGGGGTGTTTTTTTTGAAGACATCAACCTGGGTGCCGATGGGGGTATTTATGCAGAACTCATCAAGAATCGATCCTTTGAATTTACAAAGCCGTTAATGGGTTGGAAAATATTGGGCAAGCCACTAACAGAAGGCGATTTTACTATAATGAACCGAAGCAATATCAACAGCAATAATCCAAGGTTCCTGCGGGTGTTGCTGCATAATAATATAAAGGGCAGCGCCGGTTTAAACAATGAGGGCTTCCGTGGCATGGGCATAAAAAAAGGTTTGCGGTATGATTTTTCATTAATGTATCGCCAGCCGGTTGGTAACAAAAAATTGTATATAGAACTGGTAAATAACAACAATGAAATAATTGGCAGCACCTCTCTTACATTAGGTGCTACAGCGGATGAATGGAAAAAACAATCAGTAAGTTTCACGGCAACCGACACTGCATTAAAAGCAACATTCAATATCTGGATAGAAGGTGATGGTTTAATTGATATGGATATGGTTTCCTTATTTCCCGAAGATACCTGGAAAAAAAGGCCGGGTGGCATGAGGGCAGATATGATTCAGTTGCTGGCGGATATGAAACCGGGCTTTATCCGTTTTCCGGGTGGTTGTATAGTTGAAGGCTTTGATTTAAAAGGCCGTTACCAATGGAAAAAAACAATCGGCCCTATTGAAGAACGGCAATTGATTATTAACCGCTGGAACAACGAATTTGCACATAGGCCCACACCTGATTATTTTCAAACTTTTGGCCTTGGTTTTTTTGAATATTTTCAACTGGCAGAAGATATTGGTGCGGCGCCTTTGCCCATTTTAAATTGTGGTATGGCCTGCCAGTTCAATAGTGCAGAATTGGCATCGTTGGATGAACTGGATCCCTATGTGCAGGATGCATTGGACCTGATTGAATTTGCTAATGGCGATACAGCTTCCAGCTGGGGAAAATTGCGTGCAGCATTGGGCCATCCTGCATCTTTCAATTTAAAAATGATGGGTGTGGGTAACGAAAACTGGGGACCCCAATACGTAGAGCGGTTAAAAATTTTTACAAAAGCCATCAAAGCAAAATATCCTGATTTTAAATTGGTAAACAGTTCGGGTACTGATCCTAATGGAGAAAGGTTTGATTATTTGAATGGCGAATTGTGGAGTATGAAAGCAGATATTATTGATGAACATTATTACCGAAAGCCCGAATGGTTTTTCAGCAATGCAAAACGTTATGACGATTATCCAAGAAATGGCTCTAAGATATTCTGTGGCGAATATGCTGCACAAAGCGACTACACGGTAAGTCCCAATAATAAAAATTGCTGGCTTACCGCATTGGCTGAAGCTGCATTTATGACCGGACTGGAACGGAATGCGGATGTGGTGAGTATGGCTTCTTATGCCCCGTTGTTTGCACATGTGGATGGCTGGCAATGGACACCCGATTTAATTTGGGTAAACAACTTGCAGAGTTATGGTACACCTGATTATTATGTACAAAAATTATTTTCTCTCAATAAAGGCAATACAGTAATTCCCGTCACAATAAATAATGATGTAGTGGCAGGGCAGGATAGTTTATATGCATCAGCAGTGATTGATGCCCATACAAAAGAAGTTATCATTAAAATTGTAAACGCATCCGGTAAAGAACAGGCAAGTAGTATTTCATTAGAGGGGATAAAAAAGTTACCGGCAACAGCCATACTTGCAGTTTTAAAAAGTGATGAACTGTACAGCATGAATTCATTTGATAATCCACAAAAGATTGTGCCGCAGGAAACGCTTATATCCATAAAAGGAAAAGCAATTAATTTCTCCGCAGCACCTTATTCTTTGACTGTAATAAAAGTAAAAATGTAAAATTATTCAACCAATAAATTCAATTCTCAGCTTATGAAGTTTTGCAAACGGTTCCTGCTTATTTTTTTTGTGATTGGAAAAACGGCCAATTGCCAGGTAGCTCAAACCCCGCCCATGGGCTGGAACAGCTATAACTGTTTCGGGTCTGCAGTGCATGAAGATGAAGTAAAATTAAATGCAGATTATGTAGCAAAAAATTTAAAACAATTTGGTTGGCAATACATCGTTGTTGACTTTTTATGGTCGTATGATAATCCTCCGGGAAGCAGTATCGGCAATCCTTATCAAATGCAAATGATTGACGGATCATATGTTCCCTGGTTAATGATGGATAAATGGGGCAGGCTAATGCCACATGCCAATAAATTCCCTTCAGCCTTTGGAGGAAAGGGGTTTAAGCCATTGAGCGATTATGTACATTCATTGGGATTAAAATTTGGCATTCATGTAATGCGTGGTATTCCCCGGCAAGCGGTATGGTCAAAAAGCCCAGTGCTGGGTACCAATGGTATCACTGCTGATATGATTGCAGATACATAGTCCACCTGTCCATGGATGAACCACATGTATGGATTGAATATGAGTAAGCCGGGCGCACAGGAATATTTAAATTCTATTCTCAAGTTATATGCTTCCTGGGAGGTGGATTTTATTAAAGTAGATGATATAGCCCGGCCTTATCGTAACCCTGAGGTAGAAGGGTACGAAAAAGCCATCGCCAATTGTGGCAGGCCTATGCCATTAAGCATTTCACCCGGGGAAACAGCGCTGTCAGCCGCTGATCATGTAAAGCAGCATGCCAACATGTGGCGTATGGCAGACGATTTTTGGGATAACTGGGAGATGTTGTTGCACATGTTTAATTATGCAAAAAGCTGGGAGGGTACAGGAGGCCCCGGCCACTGGCCCGATTGTGATATGATACAGATTGGCAAACTCTCTAAACGTGGCCCCGTGGGGCCCGAACGCTACAACCGCTTTACAGAAGATGAAGCACTTACCCACATGAGCTTTTGGTGTATCTATCGTTCGCCATTGATGCTTGGCGGCAACCTTCCGGAGAACAGGGATTGGGAATTAAAATTATTTACCAATGATGAAGTGCTTGCTGTAAACCAGCATGGCGAAAATCCCAAACAACTGTATAAAAAAGATGGCAGCATGATATGGATATCTAATGTAAGCGGCAGTAAAGATATATATGTTGGCCTTTTTAATATTGCCGACTCGGCACATGACACCTCAATTGATCTTGCATCCCTTGGATTGAAAGGAAAAATTACTGTTCGTGATTTATGGAAGAAAACAGGTGTTGGTGAATTTAAAAAGAACTACACGCAAAAAATAAATGCACATGGTGCAGCATTGTTGAGGATAAAAGTAATGTGAGTGGTGAATGGTGGGTTGTGAATGGTCAATGGTCAATCGTTGAGACAATATTGCTAATTTACATCTAACAACTTATATTCTCTCAACTGTATCAGTTAACAGGCATTTTATTTTAGAATTAAATATTTTAAAAAAATAAAATTTACAACTATGAATAAAACATTTGCTTCTTTACTGATAATATTCTGTTGCACAATAAATGGTTGTAACAACTCAAAAAAATCAACAATAACTGATGGAGCCATAACCAATGCAATACCAAATGGTGGTAAATTGGTTGATGATAAACCTGTGGTAAAAGGATGGGTGAACCTTATCAGCTCATTAAATGACTGGAATGCCGAAAAGCCATACTGGTCATTAGAAAACGGAATATTGCATGGCGATTATAACGGCGGCGAATTTCATAATTATGCGTATACCAAAACCACCTATACAAACTACGAGTTAAATGCAGTAGTTCGCATGAGTGGCAGGGAAGCTAATTCGGGTGTTTGCATCCGCATACACCCTGTCAATGCAGATAATGTACCCGGCTACCAGGTAGATATGGGGCCTGGTTACTGGGGCTGTCTTTGGGAAGAGAAAAGAGCAGGCATGGTGCAGCAATATCCCAAAGACCTTGCAGATAAATTAGTAAAAGCAAACGACTGGAACCGTTATTACATTATTGCCAATGGCCATCATATACAGGCGTGGCTAAACGATGTTAAAACAATTGATACCGTTCATCTTGCAGGATTCAGTGAAGGTGCAATTGGTATACAGCTTTGTCATGGTGATAAGCATACGGTGGTAGATGTAAAAACATTAAGTATCAGGGAAATAAAATAACACTTTGAAGCAATGGCTCCAATTTTTATCCTCTATTAATATAGTATTTTGAATAGTAACTTTCGCAATAGTATTTATTTATAACAAATGTATATGCCCAAGTTTATCACTTTCTTTTTTGTACTGATGTCATTATTATTTTTAGGCAGCAATAAAGCTATTGCACAAAACAGCAGTCAGTCGCATGATTCAATAAAAGTAATTGCACAAGGAGCTAAATTAAAACAGGTTTCAAAACAATTTGCTTTTACAGAAGGGCCAGCCGTAGATAAGCAAGGCAATATCTACTTTACTGACCAGCCTAATGATAAAATATGGAAGTATGATATCAATGGAAACCTTTCCATTTTTATGGAAAAAACGGGCAGGTCCAATGGTTTGTATTTCGATCACCAAGACAATATTATTTCCTGTGCCGACGAAAAAGATGAATTATGGTCAATTAATAAAAAAGGGCAAATTACCGTTTTACTTACAAATTTTCAGGGGCAAAGATTGAATGGGCCAAACGATTTGTGGATTGATGCAAATGGTGGTATTTATTTTACAGATCCTTATTACCAGCGTGATTACTGGGACAGAAAAAAACCAGATATTGATGGGCAGAAAGTGTATTATTTACCCAAAGAAAGTAAAGAAGCTTTTATTGTTGATAGTTTATTGATGAAGCCGAATGGTATTGTGGGTGCACCCGATGGAAAGTATTTGTTTGTAGCGGACATACAGGCCAACAAAACATACAAATATCAAATTAATAAGGACGGCACTTTAAGTAACCGCAAACTTTTTGCTGCACAGGGTTCTGATGGAATGACACTGGATAATGAAGGTAATCTTTACCTCACAGGAAGAGGTGTAACTGTGTATGATAAAATTGGCAGGCTGCTTGGTAATATCGCCGTTCCATCTGCATGGGTTGGCAATATTTGTTTTGGTGGAAAAGACCGTAGAACGCTTTTTATCACTGCATCAGAATCTGTTTATACTTTACAGATGCAGGTAAAGGGAGTTGAGTAATTAATAAATTTTGTGCAGCCTTTTTATCATTTTGTCATTGATGATATGGTAAAAATGACAGTTAAACAGTTATAATTTTAAAAAATAAATTATGAAAAAAAAGAGATTAACGGATCAATGGGCATTTAATATTTTGAAGCCATTGATACTTATTTTGTTTATCACTTTTACTGTAGTTGGCAATGCACAGCTAGGATCGCCACGTGGCGCCATTGTTTTAGCTGCCGATGATACTGCAATGTTAAAACATGCACCGGAAGGCTTTGATAAAAGGTGGGAAAATATAGAAAGAGGTAAAACAGATTCCGTTCAATACTTTTCAAAGACTGTAGGTAACAATCGAAAACTGCGGATCTATACGCCTCCTGGTTATACACCCGCAAAAAAATATCCTGTACTGTATCTGTTACATGGAATTGGCGGTACTGAAAAGGAATGGTATAAATGGGCCGAACCCAATGTGATACTGGATAATTTATATGCTGAAGGCAAGATCGTACCGATGATCGTTGTATATCCCAATGGGCGTGCAATGAAGAATGACGCTGATACAGGGAATATTTTTGCCTCGGAAAAAGTAATGGCATTTGCCAATTTTGAAAAAGATTTATTGAATGATGTTATTCCATTTATAGAGGCAAATTATCCTGCGATAAAAGACCGGCAAAGCAGGGCTATTGCTGGCTTTTCAATGGGTGGCGGGCAGGCCCTGAATTTTGGCCTTGGTAATTTAAATGAATTCGCCTGGATAGGTGGGTTTTCCTCTGCGCCCAATTCAAAGCCACCAAAAGAATTAGTGCCTGCACCTGCTGAAACAGCCAAAAAAATAAAACTGCTGTATCTTTCCTGCGGTGATAAAGACGGGCTTATTTCTTTTAACCAAAATCTGCATCGTTACCTGAAAGAAAACAATGTTCCACATGTATGGGAGGTTGTACCCGGTGAACATAATATGGCCGTTTGGGTAAATGACCTGTATCTTTTTTCCCAACTTATATTTCGCTAAATAAAAAATAATATAAAAGTAAAATCAGCATGTGTAAAAAAAAAGTCACCCTGTTTTTTTTCGCTGCAATATTGATTAATCAATATTGCAATGCACAACAACTTATCTGGACCGAAGTATTACCTGGCATTTGGAAAGGAATTGCCGGCAAGCCCGAAGCATATAATTTATTAAAAGCAGCCGGTGTATTACCTGACAAAGCCGCCATTGCAAGTATTGGAAAAGCGGTTTTCCCTTTAGATAAAATTGGCATTTCTGTAAAAATAATTGAAGGTAAAACCTACCTGCGTTTTCCGCTTGATAAGGAAGAACAGTTGTATGGATTTGGATTAAATTTTCAAACAGTACAGCAGCGGGGAAGGATCATGGAATTGCATGTTGACCATTATGGCGGAACCGATAACGGCCGTACACATTCACCAACGCCTTTTTATGTTTCCAGCAAAGGGTATGGGATATTTATAAATTCTGCCAGGTATTTACAAGTGTATGCAGGCACAGCAGTAAGGAAAGGCAGCAGGGACAGGCCTGCTGAGCAAGACAGGAACACGGATAAAAACTGGAACAGCCAGCCTTACTCAGATGCTGTAGAAATATTGGTGCCTGCTGCAGGGGTAGAAATTTATGTATTTGCCGGGCCGGGCATGATGGATGTTGTGAGAAGGTTTAATTTGTACAATGGTGGTGGATGTTTGCCACCACGCTGGGGCCTGGGTTTTTCACAAAGGGTAAAATCATTGTACAACGAAGACGAAGTAAAAAAAGAGGCGGATGATTTTGAACAAAGAGGTTATCCGTTAGATTTTATTGGGCTGGAACCCGGTTGGCAAAGCAAATCATACCCCGGTAGTTTTGAATGGGATAAATCACGGTTTCCCCACCCAGAAAAATTTGTTGAAGAAATGCTGCAAAAAAACATCCGGCTTAATTTATGGATCAATCCCTACGTTTCAACACATGCCCCATTTTATAAAAATATATTGCCTTACACCGGCTCTCATACAGTGTGGAACGGTGTGGTACCCGATTTCACAATGCCACAGGCCCGTAAATATTTTTTTGATCAATTAAAAAGCAATCAAATTAAGTTTGGGGTAAGCGGTTATAAGATTGATGAGGTAGATGGTTTTGATTTTTGGCTTTGGCCAGATGTCGCTACTTTTCCTGGTGGCCTTTCTGCTGTACAAATGAGGCAAACCTATGGCGTGTTACTACAGCGGTACAGTACCGAAGTTTTTCGCGGGCAAAATAAAAGAACATTTGGTTTGGTAAGGGCATCCAATGCCGGTGCTGTTTCTTTTCCTTATGTTATTTACAATGATTATTACAAACATGAAGATTTTATAACGGCACTGATCAATAGCGGTTATTCCGGGGTGTTGTGGACACCGGAAGTAAGGGCTTCCACAACAAGTGAAGAGTGGTTGCGGCGGATGCAAACTGTAGTGTTTTCGCCCATGGCAATGATTAATGCCTGGGCAAGTGGTACGGAACCCTGGTCGTACGCGGATGTTGCACCGCAGGTAAAAGAACTGGCATTACTTCGTATGCAGATGATACCTTATTGGTATACTGCTTTTGCCAAATATCATTTTGAAGGCATCCCACCTTTCAGGGCAATAAATTTAGAGGAAGGGTTCAATCAACAGGGCATTTCAAAAGACAGCATCAATACAAACCTGCAGGAAAACCCTTACCTGGTTGCTACTATGAAAGAAATAAAAGATCAATACATGGCTGGTGAATATTTATTGGTTGCTCCCATGTTTACTGGTGTTAAAACCCGTGAAGTTGTTTTGCCTAAAGGAAATTGGTATGATTTCTATACCGGGGAATATGCCGGCAATGGACAGATAATTACCATCACACCCGGCCTTGATAAAATACCTGTATTTGTAAAAGATGGCGCTATTATTCCAATGCAACCACCATTGCTTCATGCAGCAAAAGCAGGAGAAAAAATAGCAATTGAATTCAGGCATTATGGAGAAAAAGTGGGGTCCTTTAAATTATATGATGATGATGGCGAAACTTTTAATTATGAAAAAGGCGATTATTGCTGGCGTTCGGTAAGCATGAAAAAAAATAATAAAGGAGAATGGGCAGGCACTATTTCCATACCTGAAAAAAATAAACCCAATACAATTGGGAACATCAGCTGGAAACATATAGGGCCATAAAAATCCATACTTAGAAGCTGTTTAAAATGATGTTCAAGAATGCTTTATAATTTAAAAAGTGGCCGGTGGGGACACCGGCCACGGTGGTCTGCCGAGGTTGGTGTCCCCACCAACCTCGAAATGGGAAACGAAACCCCTATTTTAAATAGCTTCTTGGTTTATTGTTTTTAATAAAGCGAGGAATTTTTTTTATTCAAATAAAAGAAATGTAATGAAATTTTTTGAGACGAGTAACCGCAGAAAGTTTTTAAAAAATGGCCTTGTATTGGGAACTGCCCCTTTGTTACCTAAGCCGTTTTTTGATGCTGCCACAAATACTTTTACTGCAGCACATCAGATGGAGGAAAACTTTACCTTTTTTGTTCCAGGGAGATTCAATTACAGATGGTAACAGAAGCAGGAATAATGACTGGAACCATGTAATGGGCCATGGCTATCAGTTTATAATTGCAAGTAAGTTGTGGTATGATTTTCCAGAAAAGAAATTTCATTTTTTAACCGTGGTATCAGCGGCAATAAAGTAACTGACCTGGAACAGCGATGGGATGACGATACACTGGCATTAAAACCTGGCCGGCTAAGTATTTTGATTGGCGTAAATGATTTAGATGCCTCGATAAACGGCGATACAAATTTTACTACACAATTGTTTGAGGAAAAATATAGGGGCTTGCTGAAAAAAACAAAAGAGGTACTGCCATTAGTTTTGCTGGTTTTGTGCGAACCTTTTATTTTGCCAGTTGGAAAAGTGAAAGAAAAACTTGAAATATATGAAGCAGCAATAAAATAAAGACAAGCAATAGTGAGGCAGTTGGCAACAGAATTTAATGCCTTACATGTTCCCTTTCAACAGGCATTTAATGTGGCATTAAAAAAAGCACCAGCCGATTACTGGATATGGGATGGTATTCACCCAATGCCAGCCGGGCATGAACTGATTGCGCTGGAATGGATGAAGCGGGTAAACAAAAAGATAAAAATTATTAAAAAATAAAAGAACGATTGCCGGCATTTATTTTACCGGCAATCATTCAAAAATTATTACAACTTCAATTTTACAGCAGCACCATTGTATTGAATTACTTTATCAACCTGTGATGCTTCATCTACACCAGTGGCTCTATTTTCTGCAACCACTACTATTTTAAATATTCTTGTTTTTAACATGCCGGGGAAATTCCCTTTCCTTGCAGCAATGCTTAATTCTTTTGTATTATCGTTCCAGTTAAAAACAATATTTGCAAATTCCCCCTTTTCATAATTGTAAGTATCGTTGGCATCTTCGTACAAAGTAAATTGCCCGTTAGCACCCGGATAAATTCTTATTTCAATTTTGTCGGCAGGCTTTTGTGTAGCATATTCCATTATTTCTCCCATGGGTACAATAGAACCTGCTTTTACATACAAGGGCATGGTTTTAATGGGTGCTTCTGCCGAAATAGTTTGCCCGCCTTGTAATTTTTTGCCAGTCCAGAAGTCGTACCAGTCAACGCCTTTAGGCAAATATACTTGTCTAGTTTTTGATAATTTATCTGCACCTGGTACAGAGTACAATTGAGCTGTTACAGGGTTGGCCATAAATGCCGGTCCAAACATATATTGGTCAGGAATATTGTACACATTTGCATCCGTTCTAAAATCAAAAGCCAGTGAACGCATGATGGTATAATTATCGCTTGTTACACGGCTCGACAATGAATAAATATAAGGTAATAAACGGTAACGAAGGTTGTCATACTTCAACAAAATGCTCCTGGTATTTTCATCCCAGCTATTAGAATACAATGCCCTTTGTCCACGGCCATGAATACGCATGATGGGGCTGAATGTGCCAAACTGAAACCATCGTGTAAATAATTCCCTGTAGTTAGGTTGTGTCCAATCTGGAATACCATCCGAAGTTAATCTTGAAATATATCCACCAATATCTGATGTCCAGTAAGGATAGCCAGATGAACAGGCGTTGATGGCCTGTGGTATTTGATTTTTAAAATCAAAGAAAGTACAGGAAATATCTGATGACCATAATGTGGAAGCATATCTTTGCTGGCCCGCAAATGCCTGTCTCGCCAGCAAATAAATACGTTTGCCATCAATATCCCTTCTCCATTTTTCGTAAATACCTTTTGTATGCACCAACGAATACGAGTTGAAATAATCTATGCCCTTGCCGGTGTAAAAATTACTCTTCTTTCTATTATTAGGATCTTCGGTGTCTGGTTCACATTGATCAACCCACCATGCATCCCAGCCATAACGTTTTACCAAACTGTCACGTGCCTGTTGCCAATACATTTCTCTTGCCTTAGGGCTGTGTGCATCGTAATAGGTATCACGGGTATGGGTTGTAAAATTATCCCAGGTAATATCAGTTAAATTACCGGCAGCTTTTAATGCATCAAAATTATTTGTGCCGCTGCCAAAACAGGGCCATATCGAAATCATGCCATGATAATGTTCTTTGTGTATTTGATCCACCATTGCTTTCGGATCAGGATAAGCAGCGAGCAACATTACATGCGAACCAATGGGAAGTGGATACCAGTAATACCAATCCTGCACAATGGCATCCACGGGAATATGACTTTTGCGATAGCCTTCCGCTGCTGTTAATAATTCTTCCTCTTTCTTATACCTGTCTTGCGAATGAAATAAACCAAACGCCCATTTGGGGTACATGGGCGCTTTGCCGGTAAGGTTCCTGTACAAATCAATGATGTGATCGAATGAAGGGCCATAGAAAAAATAATAGTCAATCATTTTACCGCTTTCCGATGCATAGGTGTATTGTGTATTGCCTGCTTCTGCTCCATAAAATTTTGATTCTGCATAATTATCAAACAATAAACCATAACCGGTGGTTGATAATAAAACAGGGATGGCTCCCGTTAAATATTTAATGGCCATATCCTGGTTACGTCCTTTATAATTTATAGATTGCGAATCTATAGGATGACACCCTAAGCCAAACAAACCTTCGTCTTTGGGCGATTTAAAAGAGGTGATACAGTTGTACGTTTTAATACCGGCAACAGTTGTATCTGTCATTGATTTATTTGTTTCAGCTTCTGCCAAAATAATATTGCCTGCTAAATCGATGTAAGTAATTGCCTGGGTTTTGCGGTTGACAACAATCTTTAATTTACCGGTAGTAATAAAAACATCAGCTTTGTTTTCAGAAACCGAAAAGGCTTTCAAATAAGCAGGCTTTGTTTCTACTACTAAGGACTGTTTATCTGCCAGTTCTTTCAGGCTAGTGTATTTCACTTCTACCAGTTCATCTTTTATAAGGTAGATATTCATCTTGCCTCTTTCAAGAGTAAAGCTTACACCAAAATCTGTTTTTTGGTACAATTTTACCTGAGCCATATTGATACCATGCATAAAGAACAGTAACACAATTGTTGCTGTAGCGGTTTTAAAAAACATACTTCCTTTCACCATTCGATAAATATTTACAAATTAAATTTATTTTGTTTCAATAGTAACTGGCATTGACTGCAAACCAGCTGCTGTTGCTGTTATTACCACTTTACCTTTTTGTTCATTTGATTGAACAACGGCCAAACATAATCCGTTAAAAGCTTTGTGCTTACTGGTTTTAAAGGATTCCAAACTTGTTTGCAAACCATTATCTGTAGCAATTACTGCGCCTTCGCCCCTTGCAGTAAATTGAATTAAATTATCTGCATCAGGCACCATATTACCTTCAGCATCTGTAATTTTTGCGGTGATAAACGATAAATCATTTCCATCTGCTTTAATTAAATTTCTGTCGGCTGTTAAAATAATTTTTGCAGGCTTGCCGGCAGTTTTTACTTCAGCAGCTGCAACAGTTTTTCCTGCTTTTCTTGATATGGCTTTTAATGTTCCGGGCTCATATTTTACCCGCCACATCACGTGCAGGTCATCACCTTTTTTTTTCTTTATCCCCATTGATTTTCCATTTAAAAATAATTCTACTTCATCGGCATTGTTGTAATAGGCCCAAACATCAACGGTATCATTTTGTTTCCAGTTCCAATGAGGGAAAATATGCAACACTGTTTTATTTGTCCATTCACCCTGGTACATGTAATAAATATCTTTGGGGAAACCTGCTAAATCAATGATGCCAAAATAGCTGCTTCTTGCGGGCCACGGATAGGGTGTTGGCTCTCCCATATAATCAAAGCCCGTCCAAATAAACTGGCCAGAAAGAAAATTATATTTTTTTATTAGTTTCCATGTTTCTTCATGTGTGCTGCCCCAGGGCGCAGACACATTATCATAAGCCGAAACAGTAAGATCGGGATTGCCTTTTTTAAAAGGTTTGTCCCAGCGCTCTGGCCAGCGGCGGATACTATCGGATGGAAATAAATCATAATGGCCACGTGTTTGCAAAGCAGAAACACTTTCTGTACTTATAAAATTTTTGCCGGGAAATAATTGTGGGAAACCGGCATACAAGAACTGGTGATAATTATAACCAATTAAATCCAATGCACCGGATTTGATGATATTGTTTTTAGGATCAGGCCAATCACAGGCTGCAGTTATGGGTCTTGTTGTATCTAAGGAACGAACAATGGATGACAATTCATTTACAATAGCAACCCCTGTGGTGCTGCTTTGTTCCGGTATTTCGTTGCCAACACTCCAGATAAAAACGGATGGATGGTTGCGGTCCCGCAATACCTGGTCTTCCAGATCTTTTTTATGCCATTGATTAAAGTCAAGATGGTAATCGTATTTATTCTTTTGCATCTTCCACATATCAAATGTTTCATCCATTACAATAAAGCCCATTTTATCGCACAAATCCAATAACTCCGGAGCGGGTGGATTGTGTGAGGTTCGGATGCCATTACAGCCCATGGCTTTTAATATTTCCAATTGCCTTTCTGCTGCCCGGTAATTAAATGCAGTGCCCAGGCAACCCAGGTCGTGATGGTTACAGACGCCATTTATTTTAACGGCTTTTCCGTTTAAGAAAAATCCTTTGTCTGCATCAAATTTAAAACTGCGTATACCGAACGGGGTTTCATATTCGTCTGTTATTTTATCATCTGCCATTACCTGTGTAACTACTTTATATAAATAAGGATCATCAAGGTTCCATAAGTGAGGGTTTTTGATAACGCATGAATTAGTAAATTCAGCAGCTGTATCCTGTCCATCTGTTTTTGCAATAAAAGAACCAATATTGTTGGCGACAATTTTCCCGTTTGCATCATAAATACTGCACTTGATTTTTAGTTCGGTTGAATTATGCACGCCATTTATTGTTGTTTTTATGGTAACAGCAGCGGACAATTTGTCTATCGGTGTCGTAGTAACAAATGTTCCCCACTCCGCAACCGCTATCTTGTTTGTTTTTTGTAGCCATACATTCCTGAAAATACCGCTGCCACTGTACCAGCGGCTGTTGGGCTGTTCGTTGTTATTTACTTTTACAACAATAATATTTTTTTGCCCATAATGAAGAAAGGGTTTTAGGTTGTAGATAAAGGAGATATATCCATTCGGCCGGTAGCCCAGCAACTGTCCATTAAGCCAGACAGTACTGCGGCAATACACTCCATCAAAATGAATTGAAATGTTTTTGCCGCTGTCAGTAACCGGCACGGTAAATTCTTTGGTGTACCAGCCCATGCCGCCCCGCAATGCACCACCGCCAGTACCTGTGGGGCTGGTAGAATCAAAAGGCAATTCAATGCTCCAGTCGTGAGGTACATTCACTGTTCGCCAGCTGCTGATATTTGCAGAAAGTTTACTGTAATCATTCACACTATCTAAAATGAACTTCCAGTCTTTATTGAAACTGGATTTTGTCCTTGATTTTTGCTGTGCTGTTACTTCATTAAAAAAGGCCAGTAACAGTATAGCCGCAGAAATTAAAAATGTTTTTTTCATAATGTTTTACAATCGTTGGTTCATTAAAATGCAGATAGGCACTGTGGTTTTTCATGCTGCCCGCTCATCTGGTTAAAGATATATTTATTGCATGGTAAAAATTCATTCCAGGTCACGGCTTTATTTTCAATAGGTCTATAATTCAACCCTCATTTAACCAACACAATTTTTTTCCCGTCAATCGGCATCAATTTACTTTTTACTCTTACAACCGGCTTATTGCCCGAAAGGGAACGGATACTTGCTTTTACCAGTTCGCCGTTGGCCCATTCAATATCCACTTCATAATTTCCTCTTGCTTTAAGACCGGTTATTTTTCCACTCTTCCATACAGATGGCAGGGCGGGTAATAAATTAATATCGCCATCCTGGCTTTGCAACAACATCTCTGCAACACCTGCTGTACCTGCAAAATTTCCATCAATCTGAAATGGGGGATGGGCATCAAATAAATTGGGGTAAGCACCACCTCCGTGATTGTAGTTAGTATTGCCGTCTCTTGTTAAGCGAAGCAGGTTTTTAAACAGCGTATATGCGTGATCTCCATCGAGCAACCTTGCCCACATGTTTACTTTCCATGCCAGGCTCCAGCCTGTACCATCATCGCCGCGAAGTTCCAGTGTTCGTTTGGCTGCACGTGCAAGTTCGGGTGTTGTGAGCGGCGAAATTTGATTGGCAGGGTGCAGGGCATACAAATGCGAAGTGTGCCGGTGATGAGGATCTTCTTCTTTAAAATCTTTATACCATTCCTGCAGGCCGCCATTGGCTCCCACTTTAAAAGGTAGTAATTGTTTTTTTGTAGCAATGATGGTATTCCTGAAAGCTGCATCTGTATTCAGCACTTTGGATGCTTCAATTATGTTACTGAATAAATCTTTAATAATACCCATGTCCATTGTTGTGGCGATAGACACATTGCCACGTTTGATACTATCGTAAATAAAAATATTTTCCGGTGAAGTGCTGGGTGATGTAACAAGATATCCGTCCTTATTTTTTATCATCCAATCCAAACAAAATGTGGCCGCACCTTTCATAATGGGATAGGCTTCTTTTAAAAACGCTTTATCGTTGGTATATAAATAATGCTCCCATAAATGGCGGCAAAGCCAGTTGCCACCCATATACCAATTGGCCCATGAAGGGTCTCCTTTACCAAGGTCGCCCACCGGGTTACTCATGGCCCATATGTCGGTGTTGTGATGAACAATCCAGCCATTGGCATGATAATATTCTTTGGCTGTGTATGCACCTGTAACAGATAAATGTTTTATTAAATCAAATAGTGGTTGGTGCATTTCAGAAAGATTGGTAACTTCTGCCGGCCAGTAGTTCATTTCCACATTAATATTACTTGTATAATTGCTGCTCCATGGTGGCCTCAGTTCCTTGTTCCAGATGCCTTGTAAATTAGCTGGCGCATCTTTTGTACGGGAAGAAGAAATTAACAGATAGCGGCCATATTGAAAATATAATGCTTCCAAACCTGCATCGGCGGTGCCTTTGGTGTAGGCCTCCAATCTTTCATCGGTTGGTAAATTTGTTTTTACCTGGGCTTCTTTATTTAATGTAAACGATACCCTGTTAAAATAGGTATGAAAATCTTTCAGGTGATTTTGTAATAAAACATCATAAGGTTTAACTACTGCTTTGTCAAGATAACCAGCAGCTAATTGCGCTTCATCTTTTCCCTCTTTATCCGGGCATTTATCAAAACCATTAAAGCTGGTGGCAGCAGAAACCAGCAGAACCAGTTCTGTCGCATTTTGTACTGTAATAGCATTGGCAGCAGTGTTAACAATTCCGTCTTTATTAATGGCTTTTACCAGAAGTTCAAAGCGCATGCCTTTGCAGCCGGTAGAGTCGCCGTATTGAACAGGCTCTTTCTCGTACCCTACATAACTTGGTGCTACATGTACGGGTGCATTTCCTTTTAATACCAATTCATTTTCACCAATTGTACCGGTAGTAAAATGCAGCTGACTTGTTGTACCAATAATGCAATTGATATTATTTTTGCCATCAGATGAAATGCGGATTACAATTACCTGGTCGGCGGCAGATGAAAATACTTCCCGTTTATAATTGATACCATCTACTGTAAAAGTAGTAGTGGCAATGGCATCCTGCAGATTTAGACCCCGGTAAAAATCAGTTGATGGTGTATGGGTAAATTGTTGCTGAATTATTAAATCACCTAGCGGCATAAAACTTTCAGAATACAGGCCCTGCATATGTTTAGCCAGTTCATTGGCTTTGCCATAATCGCCATTGGATAAAGCTTCTCTTGTTGGAGCCAAATAGTCAAATGCTGTTGGGTTTACCTTTTTATTTACCGGGCCTCCACTCCATAAAGTAGCTTCATTCAATTGGATCAATTCATTTTCTACGCCGCCAAAAACCATGGCGCCCAGCCGGCCATTGCCAACAGGTAAGGCTTCTGTCCAGGTACTTGCTGGTTTGTTGTACCAAAGCGTTAACTCTTTTTGCGCAAAGGAATTGATAGAAATAAAGATGAATAAGCTTACAAGAAGATGTTTCATAATTTTTTATACAGTTGAATATTCTACTTTAAATTTTATTTGGATTAAATATACTCTTTAATATCGTTTGGCAAAGAAAGATGAATTGAATTGGCTTTTTTAATACTTATTTAGCTTTTAGTAATCAATTGTTTTATCTTTTGAACCATGATAGCCCTGCAATGCTTCGGCACCAAACTCCGACATAATTAATGGTTTATTGAAGTTAATTTCCATATTACATTTTCGGTTTTGCGTGGCCATGGCCAGTACCAGCCAAAATATTCATTTACAGAAATTACATCCGGGTAGTTACTGAGTGTGTCATCAATGGTAACCGTATTGCCCGAATAATTTATTTGGCTGAAAGCAGAAGCAACAGTTTTTTATTGGCATCTTTTTTTTATTGAAATGTTTTCTGGTACCACACGGTGCCTTCATAAAAGCTGAGTTCTTTAATTTGTGAGTTAAAATTACCTGGTACATCCAGCACCGTGCCATTATCAAACGAGTATTCATAAAAATCAGATTTGCCTGTTGGCTTCCTGTCTTTCCAAATGGCTTTCCATTCGCCAATGCCAACATCCTGCGGATCAATAATGGCCTGCCATTTGCCATTAAGGCTGGTTGTTTTTCTACCCGGGATATTGATCATTATATTTTGAAATAATGCAGTTTTAGACAATTTATTTTTAGCGCCATCCTGGGCATTTATATTGGTTGCACAGCAGCTGCAAAGCAATAACAAAATAAAGTATTACATTTTTTTAAAAGTAAAATATGGCGCAGTCATTTTGTAAATTTATTTGCAAACTACATTAAATCATCTTCACTTTTTACACTGCTTTAAAATGATTTTTGCACTGCTTAGATAAGACTGGTAATACTGTAACAATAAACGGGTAAAAAACTCATGAGTACATAAAGATTTTATGCGCCGCTTTTGCATGGTTGCTGTCACTTATATAATCCATACTTACTGGTGCATTTCAAATTTACAAGTGGTTACCGAGGCGCATAATTTAAAAAGTGGCCGGTGGGGCTCAGCCACGGCGGTTTGCCGGGGCCGGTACCCGCCAACCTCAAGATGGGAAACGAAAATTTTATTTTTAGACAGATTCTCAAAAAAATATTTGTATTTTACTATATTCCATGCAGGTTAAATTTGTTCAACAAAGTTTAAATAAGTGAAAAATCTGTGTAATTAGTGACAAAAATGCTTTAGGTTTTAGCGCAAGTTAAAATGAATGTACATTTTTAAGCAGCGGGAAGACATTGTAAAATTAAAAACCATTTTCTATGCAGGTATCAACAGAAAATAGTGCTTTACCGCTGATAGTATTGCAACCCATACAGCACCGCAACCAATACTGGATTGCAATAACGGCACCCCTGCTGCAAAACATCAATAACCTGTTGCGCCAACTGCCAGCAATAAAATTTAGTAAAACACATAAATGCTGGCTGGTACCTTTAAGCAGGGAAAATTATAAAACTGTTTACCATCAGCTAATCGCATTTGCCCAACTGGATACCGGGGCCATGAAAAAATGGTTTACTGAAAATAGTGCTGCAACTAATATAAAGCCTGTTGCAGAACTGTTTGTAGAAAAGGAAAAACCTATAAATAAAAACCAAACAATTATAAAAGCAGCAGCAGAACCTTTAAATAACAACACGGAAGCATTGTTGCCATCCACTTTAAATTCAGCCTTGATGAGAGATATGTTACAATTGTTACAGTTAAAAAGTTACAGCGAAAGCACACAACGCACTTATATAGGCGAAATGGCGCAATTTTTACAGCACATAAAAAAACAGCCTGCCGAAAGCTTTACCGTTCAACGGTTAAAAGATTATTTACAATATTGTTACGCTACTTTAAAGCTTACAGAAAATACCATCCACAGCCGGATGAATGCCATGAAGTTTTATTATGAGCAGGTATTAAAAAGAGAGCATTTTTTTTGGGAAATACCACGGCCAAAAAAGAGAACGATACTTCCGAAAGTTATCAGTGAAGAAAAAATAATAAAAGCATTGTTTGGTATTGAAAATATAAAACACAAAACGATATTGGTAACTGCCTATAGCGCAGGGTTAAGGGTAAGTGAAGTAGTAAGCCTGCAGGTTACAGATATTGATAGCGACAGGATGCAGATAGCCATAAGGGGCGCAAAAGGAAAAAAAGACCGGATGGCAACCCTGAGTTTATTTGCCCTTCAACTGTTAAGAGAATATGTAACCCAGTATAAACCCAAAATTTATTTGTTTGAAGGCCAATATAAAGACAAGCATTATAGTAGCCGCAGTGCCCAAACTATTTTTAATAATGCAATCATAGGTTTAAACCTGCCAAAAAGCATAAGTTTCCACAGTTTACGCCACAGCTATGCAACCCACCTTTTAGAAAATGGTACCGATATAAAATATATTCAGGATTTACTGGGGCATAGTGATATAAAAACTACTTTACGCTATACCCATGTAAGCATAAAAGCCCTGGCAAAAATTGAAAGCCCTTTAGATAAAATAATGCGAAAGAAATAAGCTAAAACCTGCGTTTTTTAAATTGTTGGAAGTTGTATTTGCGCAAGTTTTCTAAACCAGCTTTCTTGCGTTTTTTTTATAAGTTGTTATCTTTCAGTAAGAAAAGAAAATAGTTTGGTATAAAAGAGTAGCGTATATTAGCGTAAATACGAACGTTAGCGGCTATTTGACACAGACCTTTTCGACATTCAATGACAGACACAAAAACAGAATATTACTTTTCAAAAATTGCAATCATTTTTACATCGCTTTTAATGCTTGCTATTTTATTCTTGTTTGCTTTTGTGACATATATTTTTTACTCGGCTGACTTAAAAACTGCGATGTTTATTTGCTTGTTTGTTCTCCTTCTATTTATAACTACATTCTCAGGCTTTTACCAACGTATCAAATTTTTTCTGGTAGGCAAACCAGCTTTAATCTTGACAAAAGATGAGCTTATAGACAACATTAATTTGCAAAAATTCAAGTGGACAGACATACAGAACATATCTTCTGAATCAATAAAAATGAAAACCAGAATTAATTATATTGCCATTTCGCTTATTGACCCCGACAAGTATATTGACAATATTAAAAACCGATACAAAAGATTAATAGCAAGACTGAATCATAAATATTTTGGTGGAGCATTTT
>JANYGZ010000077.1 GCA_025362235.1 Ferruginibacter sp.
GACATCAGACATCAGACATCAGACATCAGACATCAGACATCAGACATCAGACATCAGACATCAGACATCAGACATCAGACATCAGACATCAGACATCAGACATCAGACATCAGACATCAGACATCAGACATCAGACAATAAAAAATAAATATGGCTATCATTGCCCCTTCGCTTCTCGCTGCTGACTTTTTACAATTACAAAAAGCATGCGACATGCTCAATGGAAGCCAGGCAGACTGGTATCACCTGGATATTATGGATGGGCGTTTTGTACCTAACATCAGTTATGGCCCCATGCTGGTAAATTTTTTCAGAACTGCTACTACCAAAATATGTGATGTACATTTAATGATTGAAGAGCCTGAAAGATATGCTGAAGCATTTAAAGAAGCCGGCGCAGATATCTTAACGGTACATTACGAAGCCTGCACTCATTTGCACAGAAACATTCAACAGATAAAAAGCCTGGGTATGCAGGCAGGTGTAGCGCTTAACCCGCATACATCAGTTGAATTATTAAAAGATATCTTACAGGATATCGATGTGGTTTTATTGATGAGTGTAAATCCCGGTTTTGGTGGGCAATCATTTATCCCTCATACCATTAATAAAATTAAAAGAATGAGGGAAATGATTGATGAACAGTTACTGCATGTAAAGATAGAAATTGACGGGGGCGTGACTGTAGAAAATGCCCAGATGATTATTGATGCAGGTGCCGATATATTGGTAGCAGGCAGCACTGTTTTTAAAGCGGCTGACCCAACAAAAACTATTGCTGCATTAAAAGCTATTTAAGCGAATCGGCTACCTGTAATAATACATCCGCAGATTGTTTTACCCAGTTAGCTTCGTTTCGGTTCCAGTTATATTTTTTTGAGATTATATTTTCAAGCAGTTGCTGGCCTTGCACAGCCTGGTCTTTATTATAAAAACAATCAATCCATTTAGGGGCTATTTTCGCTTTATTAACAATGGATATCCCGCCCTGGTACCATTTAAAACAACTGGGTAAACCATAAAAAGAAATTACAGATAACTTTCTGTTTACATGATCCTGCAAAAATTTATTATAAAAAATCACACACTCAATTACTCTTTGTTTAACCGCACTATCAGTTTCAATATGGGTAGGTTTTATGCGCCATTTATTGTTTGCCGGGTAAAAGGGATCATTAAAATTATTAATATATTTTTTGCCGTCTGCAATAAATTTTACTGCTGGTTCTTTACCTGTTTTTAAAAGAAGGTTTTTAATACCGATGGCATTTAACAGGTACTCTTTTTTTGCCCCATCATTAAAAACAATATTTATTTTTTTTGATTTTTCGTCCATCACCCACTTACCAGTTTTATTATTATCACGGGGGTTTTGCACCATCGAACCATCATCAAAAAAGCAAAATCCATGAAAAGGAATTTGAAGCCCATTATCACCGCTGCCACTTAAAATCCCGTCATCCACATCTTCTTTACTTTGCCAGTTTTGACACAATAGTTGCGCCAATGTATTTGAAGACGATAAATTTATCATTGAGCTGGATAAAGTATCGGCTGCCGGCTTTTTATCTTGCCCTGCATTATTATTATTTTTATTATTGCAACTACAAAAAAAGCATGCAAGCAAAATGGTAACTGGTAATAAAGTTTTCAATTTTTTATTCGAAATTAAGGAGAACTGTTCAAATTGTATTTTCCAGTTAATTTCACACAACGAAACCACGGATACAAAGTTCGCAAAGAACAAATTGTATTCTTCAAGACTGTATTTCTTTGTGTTCTTTTTTTTCGTTGTATGCTTTGTGTGAAACCCGGCAGAGATTCAATATTTTGCAATAATCGGTCTATATACAAACATCCTTTTAAAATATAATACAATCAAAATATTTTTAATAAGTCTACGTTATTAAAAAATGTAAATACCAATAACTTTACAAACAGTCTCCAGAAAAATAAAATATTTATCTTCATGCAATGAGAGTATTTACAGTGCTTGTATTATCCCTGTTTTTTTTTACTGCATCGGCCCAAAAAAAAATTGCTTTCATAAGCGGACATGTAACAGATGAAAATGACAAACCTTTAGCCAATGTTTCTGTTATTGTATTGGGCAAAAAAAACGGCATCATCACCAACGACAGTGGTTTCTTTCGCATAAAAACAGCAGCATCAAAATCACTGGCACTTATTTTTTCGTACACCGGTTATTCAGAAGCACAGAAAAATTTTTACTTAAGTGAAAATGAAGAAGAAAAAATTACTGTTCAGTTGCAACGGGGTTCAAAAATGCTTCAAAATGTTGTGATAGGTATGGGCAAAGAAAGAACGGAGATAGGGCTGATAAAAATAAACCCTAAAAATGCATTGGTGTTACCCAGTACGGTAGGCGGTATTGAAGGTTTAATAAAAATACTGGTAGGCAGCAATAATGAGCTAACTTCTCAATACAGTGTACGCGGCGGAAATTATGATGAAAACCTGGTGTACATAAATGATTTTGAAATCTTTCGTCCTTACCTGGTAAGAAGCGGCCAGCAGGAAGGGCTGAGTTTTATTAATCCTGAAATGACGAAGAATGTTAATTTCTATACGGGTGGTTTCCAGTCAAAATATGGAGATAAAATGAGCAGCGTTTTAGACATCCAATATAAGAAACCACATTTGCCCGATTCATCTGCAGGGTCTAAAAAAATTAGCGGTTCTGCCTATATCAGTTTGTTGGAACAGGGTATTTTTTTGGAAGGAGCCAGTAAAAATGAAAGAATCACTTATATGGTTGGCATGCGTTTTAAAAACAACCGCAGCCTATTAAATAGCCAGCAAACTATTGGCTATTACACACCAGCATCTGCCGATTTCCAGGCTTCAGTAACATACAAACTAAATGAAAAATGGCAGCTTGAAATGCTGGGCATTCTTTCTGCAACCAAATTTACCTTTATACCGCAATCGGTTCAAAAAACATCGGCTGTTTTTACTCCTTTGTTTACAGCAAACCTTGGGTTGAATATTGATTTTGACGGGGAGGAACAGGATAAATATACATCAAGCATGCTGGGCCTAACTGCAATACAGCAGGTAAATAAAAGGTTAAGGCTTAAATGGATGCTTAGCCGGTATGGAGATATAGAAAATGAAAATTTTGATATTGGCAGTTCTTATTTATTTGGTGAAAGAGATTTTGATAATACCAGCAGTACCTATGGACAAATTATAAACCCGTTAGGAGCCGGATTTTACCTCAATTATGGACGCAACGAATTAAACATAGCCATCTATAATGCAGCAGTAAAGGGCAGTATCGATTATGGCAAACATTTTATTCAGTTTGGCAACAGTATACAACAACAGAAAATAACTGATAAGTTATACGAGTGGGAATACCAGGATAGTACAGGTTATTCGTTACCTGTTAATACAGGCAGTCTTTATCATTTTATAAATTCTTCCGGCAATCTTTCTATACAAACTTACAGTGGTTTTGTGCAGGACAATATCAATTTTGCAAATAACAAAAATGACATTTTATTACAGGCGGGCATAAGATACAATTACAATACGTTTACCAAAGAGTTTTTAATAAGTCCCCGAGCGGAACTAAGTATTATACCCAAAACAAATAAAAATGTTGTGTACAAATTAGCTGCCGGCATTTACGACCAGCCGCCTTTTTACAGGGAATTCAGAAGGTATAATGGCACATTAAATACAAATATACTGGCACAAAAAAGTGTACAGTTTGTAGCTGGGTTCGACTATAATTTTGTCACTACAAAAAAGCCATTTCGCATTACAACCGAAGCTTATTACAAATACATTAAAGATTGTATCCCCTATGATATCGACAATTTAAAAATCAGGTATTATGGTGAGAACAACGCCAAAGCCTATGCCTATGGATTAGAGACGAGGTTGTACAGCGAATTGATAAAAGATGCTGAAAGCTGGCTGAGCATTGGGCTTATGAAAACCAAAGAAAATATTGACGGTGATTATTATTATAATTATTTAAATAAAGACGGTGAAATTATTGGCCCAAGGATCCCGGATAAAATACCGGTTGACAGTGTTAAACAGGATGTAGGCTGGGTAAGGCGCCCGACAGACAGGTTATTAACTGTAGGATTATTTTTACAGGATTATTTAGCCACCAATAAAAATTTCAGGGTTCATTTAAATATCATTTACGGCAGTAATATGCCCTTTAATATTCCTGATAACCCTAAGTACCGTAATGCACTGATTATTGACCCTTATATAAGGGTAGATATTGGCTTTAGCGCATTGCTGTATGACAGAAATAATAATAAAAACAGAAGCCATAATCCCTTTAAAGGTTTTGAGAATATTTGGGCAAGTTTTGAAGTGTATAACCTGATAGACAGGCCAAACACTATCTCCTATCAATCGATAAAAGATTTCTCCAATACGGTATACAGCATCCCTAACAGCCTTACGCCACGGTTGCTAAATTTTAAAATTTTGGGAAGATTCTGATACTTTATCGATTTCAGAAGTCTATAAGTTTTTTACCGGGCTACATATTTTTTTGAAACCAGCGTTCGTAAGCGGGATCTAAAAATTCAATGGTAGTACCACTGTCGTCAATTAATTCCTTTTGTACCAGCGCTTTTTTTATTTTCAGCACGTTGGCTGAAGTACCAAGTTCGTAGCGGTGGATGATATCCTTGGAGCTGAAATTTTTTGTTATACCATCTGCCAGTGCTTTTAAAAAATTAAACTGCGGCGTAGAAAGGTTTTCCGTATCCCTTGTGTATAATAAGGCATTTTGTTCAAGCAGGTCTACTGTTGCATCTTCCAGTATTTTTTGTGTTGCCACCCTTTCTGTTTTTATCCATACAAGGTGCGATAATTGTTGTACATAATAGGAATGATCTTTTACAGTATCGGCAATTTCATTGGCCAATTGTGGTGAAATCTTTTTCTTAGTATTTAAAAATTGTCTTACAATATATTTAACCCATTCCTCCCTTTGTATTTTTGGCAAAAAAATCACTTCGCCAAATTTGTAAAATGCCTTGGATTGTTTTGTAAAAAGTTCAGTCATCATGTGTTGGCGGCTGCCATACAGGCAATAGCATACATGGGTATGGTGCTGCCATTCGCTACGCAGGCGTTTTTGAAAAAGTTCAGGTTCATCAAAGTTGGCAAGGTTTTGAAACTCATCAAGGCACACTATGATTTTTAAATTTTTAGCAACTGCAATTTTTTCGGGCAGGTTCAATATCTCCTGGTAATTTTTTTCAAGCAGTTTCCATTCAAACGAGATGTCCAGATCCTGCAACGGGTCGCTACCAATGGATATTTTTGGTGTCAGATTTTTTAAAAATTGTTTACTGGCTGCTATCCATTCTTCCACTTTACCAGAGGTAGCTTTTATAGTAGCGGTTGCCAATGCCTTGTAAAATCCTTCTTCATTGCGTATGCCCATCATATCAATCATTACTGTTTTGGTTTGCCTGCCATGAAGGGATGCAGCCACTTTTTTTACCAGGGATGACTTGCCCCATCTGCGTGGTGATATCAGGATGGTATTTACCTGGTTGGTAAAATTATCTTTCAACCGCTGCATTTCTTTGCTGCGGTTGGTAAATTCATCTGCACTTACGGTTCTTCCAAATAAAAAGGGGCTTTGCATACTCAAATATAAAGGTGTTTTTTGAGCTTACCAAATGGTAAGTTACCTTTTGGTAACTTACCATTTGGTAAGCTGTTATAAAAGGTGCAGTCTCCGGTGCTAACCGGTTTATAGTACACCGCTGCAATATCTTTAAGGAAACTCTATTTTTTTATAGTACTTTGAAAGAAAATTGAAACCCGGTTTTTAAAAGCTAAAATCTTAAAGATGAAATTAATTTTTTCTTTTGCAGCATTACTGTTTTTTTCTTTGCCTGTTTTTTCCCAGTCAGATGCTGATAATAAAAAATGGATAACCCTTTTCAATGGCAAGGATATCAATGACTGGGTAGCAAAAATCAACCATCATGATGTGGGTGATAATTATGGAAATACTTTTCGGGTAGAGGATGGAATTATAAAAGTGCGGTACGATCAGTATGATACATTTAATGAACAGTTTGGACACCTGTATTATAAGCAACCTTTTTCTTATTATCACCTTGTATTTGAATACCGTATCGTAGGCGAATGGCGAAAGGATGCCCCGGAATATACCATTAAAAACAGTGGTGTTATGATTCATTCGCAAGACCCTAAAACAATGCGACGAGATCAGAACTGGCCTATCTCTATTGAGTTTCAGTTACTGGGCGGCTTGGGTGATGGTGTGCCAAGGCCAACCGGCAATATGTGCTCACCCGGTACTGATGTAGTGTTCCAGGGAAAAATCGACTCCCGTCATTGTATTCCCTCCAGTTCTAAAACTTATGATGGGGACCAATGGGTAAAAGGTGAAATAATTGTGTTGGGCGATTCATTGATAACACATATCATTAATGGCGATACGGTATTGCAGTATTCAAAACCACAAATTGGCGGCGGGGTAGTAAACAATTACGACCCTGCTATCAAGCAGGATGGAAAACTGCTGAAAGAAGGTTTTATTGCCCTGCAAAGTGAGGGCCAGCCGGTTGATTTCAGGAATATAAAAATCCTTATCCTTGATCCTAAATCAAAAAAATAAATTGAAATAATAAGAAACTTAATTGTGAATGTTTGTGATGGTGAGGATTGCTCCTTAAGAAAGAATTACTAATCCATCAATTTGAGCGTGCTATTATTAAGGAGACTTGTTACCCTATAACACCTCTAATAGGATTTTAATATGAAGAATAAAGAAAACATCAAAACTTTAAAGGGATATTTTAATTTCTTAACTGATGTTTTGGATTTCAAAATTCAAGATATTGAAAGTTATAATTATGCTTTATATGCGAAATTTATATCAAATAGTATTGGAATATATTTTATTTATGAGTTTCGGGATTTTGTTCCCTTAATACAATTTACTAAACTTAATGGAAGTGATTTAAAAGAGAGGCAAGGACTTTATACAATAAGAGAATTATACAAAGATGAGAACTTTATACTTCAATCTTTTTATCTTGATGAAATTTTATTATTTAAGGAACAAAAAGATTATAGGAGTTATTTTGAAAATGTAACTACAATAGAAGACGCCATTAAAAAAAGCTCAGAGTTAGTGGAAATATATGCAATGGATTATGTGAGAGGTTATGAAAAAACTTATATTGAGACAGATAAATGGTATAGAAAACAGGTTCTCAAAAATGTAGATTAAAATTACCTGTAGGCAGGACACATTCTGGCACAGGGATACAGGATCGGTAGATGCGACGGATCGGCTAAGGCCAAACCCGCTTGGAAACTTTGGGGAAGACTTGCTCGGGAAGTAAGAAGAAATATAAATCGGTTCCCTAATGATTTTATGTTTGAAATGAACAAAAAAGAACTTGAAAATTGGAGGACGCAAAATGCGTCCTCCAAAGAAGATAAACAAGGTTTGCACTATGCGCCTTTTTGTTTTACTGAGCAGGGAGTTACTATGTTATCGTGCGTTTTAAATAGCGACAGAGCGGTAGATGTAAATATCCACATCATACTGATATTTACAAAAATGAAAGAAATGCTACTGACTAATAAAGATATTTTAACATTAGTGTCCTGTTAAATTAGTTCAAATTTTAATTGTTCACATTTTTGTTCTTTGCCATTCTTAGGGATAGTGCTTTGTAGCAGATCATTTAGATGTGTTTTATCAAAAAGAGACGCACTCATTATCTGCAACATTTCATACGTTGGCCTATTTATTTTGAGCTTGCTCTTGATTATTGCAATCAGGGTATAGGTAGCTATTGCTATATAAACGTGGGTCTTTACTGCATTCATGGATGTACCCCAGAACGATTTTATTTTCAGGTGCTGTTTTATCCATTTAAAAAATAATTCCACTTTCCATCTGTACTTATACAATAGGGCAATTTCGACAGCAGGCAGTGTAAAATTATTTGTTAGGAATACAAATATTCTTTGTTGCGCGTGATCAAAATATTTAACCTTTCTTAAAATTTCAGGATAGTTTATTTACGAAATTAATTCTCGAATTTCAAGCCGGCCGTATTAAGCCTTAATCCTTAATTTTGCCCAATACAATAAAATATGCAGATAGCCGCTTACATTGACCACACCGTTTTAAAGCCAACTACACTTGTTACAGATATTGAAAAACTTTGCTCCGAAGCCATGCAATACCATTTTGCAGTGGTATGTGTACCCCCGCCCTTAGTAAAAAAAGCTGCTGCTTTGGTAAGTGGCAGCGGTGTTAAAGTAGCTACTGTTATTGGCTTTCCATTTGGTTACTCCGCCATTGAAGCAAAAGTTGCTGAAACCGTTTTGGCCATTATAGATGGGGCCGATGAACTGGATATGGTAATCAATATCAGCGCCCTTAAAAATAACGACTGGCAGTTTTTAGCCGGGGAAATAAACGCTGTTTTACCTATCGTAAGAAAGAGAAATAAAATAATAAAAATAATTATTGAAAGCGGTTTACTAACCAATGAAGAAATCATTAAATGCTGCGACCTGTATGGGGCTGCTGGGGTTGATTTTTTAAAGACCTCAACCGGCTATGCAGAAAAAGGTGTCACCGTAGAAGCTGTACAACTGATGCGTAAACACCTGGCAGATAAAATACAGATCAAAGCAAGTGGTGGCATAAAAACCTATACTTTTGCCAAACAACTGATAGATGCCGGTGCTACAAGGATTGGCTGCAGCAGCAGTATAAAAATTGTAAACGAAGCCGGACAGTTAAATTAAACGGAACAGTTTTTGTCAATAGCTTATTATGAAAAAAATATTTTTTGTATTGCTTCCTTTTTTTACAGTACCCCAGGCTATGGCACAAACTGCAACTGTAAGTGTAAAAGATACGGCTAACCTTGGCAAGGTAACCGTGTACAAAGACAGCCGTCTGGATGCACTGGTAAAAAAAGAAGGGGAATCGAATGAAATTTATGCGCTTAGCCCAAAGTCGGCAAAAGGTTACAGGCTGATGCTTTTAAATACCAGCGACAGGCCATTGGCCATGAATTTAAGGGCAAAGTTATTGCAGCGGTATCCCGAGCAAAAAGTGTATATGAGTTTTCAGCCGCCATATATCAAAATAAAATTTGGTAATTTTTCAGAACCGGACGAAGCAGAAAAATACAGGAAGGAAATTATCAAAACCAAATTGGTTGCTAATATATACTTATTACCAGAAATTATTGAAGTGAAACCTGATAAAGACAAGGATAAAGAAGCCAGTAATTAATTGAATAATGTGAGGCAAATTTTTAGTGCCGATAAAACCACCAGTTTACAAATAATATAAATACAAACCGTGAGTGAACCTTTACAACAGCAAATAAAAAACCTGGCAAAACAATATGCTGATGAGTTTATTGAAGTACGCCATCACCTGCATACACATCCCGAATTAAGTTATAAAGAATTTGAAACGTCTGCTTACATACAACAAAAATTAACTGCATTAAATATTCCTTTTGAAGTAAAAGCTACTACAGGCGTTATTGGTTTACTGAAAGGTAAAAACCCCGATAAGCGGGTGGTAGCTTTAAGAGCCGATATGGATGCGTTACCCATAACAGAAGAAAATGATGTGCCTTATAAATCTGTGAACCCCGGTATCATGCACGCTTGCGGGCATGATGTACATACTACTTGCCTGTTGGGTGCAGCAAAAATTTTAAGCAGTTTAAAAGATGAGTGGGAAGGAACGGTGAAACTTATTTTTCAGCCCGGCGAAGAAAGAAACCCCGGTGGCGCCAGTTTATTGATTAAAGAAGGGGTGTTGCAAAATCCTGCACCACAAAATATTTTTGCCTTGCATGTACACCCCGGCTTACCCGTGGGTAAACTTAGTTTCAGGGGCGGCATGGTAATGGCCAGTGCTGATGAAATTTATATTACCATCCGGTCAAAAGGCGGCCATGCTGCAGCGCCACAAAATACTGCGGATACTATTTTAATTGCGTCACATTTAATAGTGGGCCTGCAACAAATTGTCAGCCGCAATAATGATCCGTTTAACCAATCCGTATTATCTATTACTTCTTTCCAGGGTGGTTATACTACCAATGTTATTCCCTCAGAAGTAAAGCTGATGGGCACTTTCAGGGCCATGAACGAAGAGTGGCGTTTTAAGGCACATGGGCTTATCACTAAAATAGCCACCGGGCTGGTACAAGGTATGGGTGCCGAGATTGACATAAAAATTGATGTGGGCTATCCTTTTGTTTTAAACAATCCCGCATTGAATACTGCGGCTCGAAAAAAAGGCGAAGCATATGTTGGTGCCGACAATGTTGAGGAAACAGAACTAAGAATGGGTGCAGAAGATTTTGCCTATTATTCTCACCAAATACCGGGTTGCTTTTTCAGGCTGGGTGTTGGTAATAAAGCAAAAGGCATTTCAATAGGTGTACACACGCCAACTTTTAATATTGATGAATCGGCCATTGAAATTGGTATGGGTATGATGGCTTTGTTGGGGGCTACGGGGACTGAGTAAAGAGTAATCTATATATTCGAAAATATAATCATTGGCTGTAAGTTTAGACAAAAATTCAAAAATACATTATGATTTTATACTTGCTTTTAATTATCGTATTTGGACTGATCATTTTGGTTTCAGTTGGACTTGTAATCTTTGGATTAATTAAAAAGCGGAAAAATATTTTAGTTACATCAGCTATCCTTTTTACAGTTGGGATAATTGGTTGTGCTTTTTCAGCCTTGACATACACAAAAAAAACATTAGAATATGTGAAAAGCAAAGAGTTTCAAGATGACACAAAAAAAGGAGCAGAAATTATTGGGCAAACAGTTGGCTCGACAACTTCAGGAATTTCAAATGGTTTATCAAAGACACTTGACGAAGCCGCTATAAAAAATCTTGCAAGCAAATCTGCAATCATATTAAGCAAGGTAACAAAGACCATTGCCTCAAACTTAGACTCAACACTCGGACACAAAAATATTTTCTTAGATAAAACTCTTGAAAACAGTGGAATCGAACTTGGTAGAGCTGATGAAAGATACAACTCAAAGACAAACAACTTAGGGGTTTTTATTGAATTTAAAAACGATTTTAAAGGAATTCTAAGAATTACAAACTTTGACCAAACAGGGCAAAAAATTGAAGTTGTAGATAAAACTATAAATGCTAAAGCTGGACAAAATAAAGTTGAAGTATTTGGTTTTTTGCATTCAGACTTAGGCCTGACGACTTATTACATTATCTCAAAACCTGAGTAGAAAAAGCTTTCGCCCTTGGTGTTCTACTCTTCATACCAAACAAAACATCTAATCACGTGAGCCGCCGTCTGGTCTCCGAACAACGGTATAAATTGCTGGGTGATTTTTTTATTCTCAGCTAAAAAAATAAATTATCATCAACCTTAATCAAATAACCGTTCCAGTAATTGGTGTTCAAAAATCAATTGAGTTTTATAAAAAATTAGTACTGCATTTAATTGTTCAGTCGCAACCGCATTTTGCAAGGTTTCAGTGCCCTGATGGCGTGCTACATTTTCCTTACACCAGGTTAACCAACTGCCTTCCGGGGAAGGTATATGGATTTATTTTGAAGTGGAGAAATTAGACCTGTATATTCAAATACTCATTAACCAGGGAATTATTTTTGAAGAATTACCCAATGATAAGCCATGGTTATGGCGGGAAGCAAGATTAAAAGATGTGGATAATAACCAGGTAATTCTTTATTTTGCCGGCACCAACAGAACAGGCCCGCCATGGAAAATTCCATCCTCCACATTAATATGCTGAAGATTAAGGGCATTGAAAATCATTTTTGTACCTTGCTTCTTATTTATTAAAATATTACCCTTTATTCACTTTAATAAAAACTTAATTGTAACCATGTGCTTAAATATTGGGTTAAAAAAATAAGCATTAATATATTCTATAGCGGTTACAAAAAAATTAAGGAATAGTAAAAAAGTTATGTCAAAAGAATTAAGTAAACAACAGGCCCTGGAATATCATGCCAAAGGCAGGCCAGGAAAAATTGAAGTAATACCCACCAAAGAATACAAAACACAAAGAGACCTTTCCCTTGCCTATTCGCCCGGTGTAGCAGTGCCTTGTCTTGAAATTGCCGCTAACCCCGAAGACGTATATAAATACACTGCCAAGGGAAACCTTGTAGGCGTTATCAGCAACGGCACTGCAGTATTAGGTTTGGGCAATATTGGGCCGGAAGCAGGCAAACCTGTGATGGAAGGAAAGGGTGTATTGTTTAAAATTTTTGCCGATATTGATGTATTTGATATTGAGATAAATGAAACTGACCCGGAAAAATTTGTACAGATAGTAAAGGCGCTGGAGCCAACTTTTGGCGGCATTAACCTGGAAGACATAAAGGCGCCGGAATGCTTTTATATAGAACAAAAGCTGAAAGAGGAATTGAAAATTCCCATCATGCACGACGACCAGCACGGTACCGCCATTATATCGGCAGCCGCTTTGTTAAATGCGCTTGAATTGCAAAAAAAGAAAATAGCTGATGTGCGTATAGTGGTGAATGGTGCAGGGGCCGCGGCAATGGCTTGTATGAAATTGTACGAATCGCTGGGTGCCAAACACAGCAATTTTATGGTGTTTGACAGAAAAGGAATTTTATACAAAAGCAGGGAAGATGTAGAAGACCTGAAAAAAGATTTTTGTGTAGATGATAAGTATAAAGAATATGATTTGGTTAAAGCATTAAAAAATGCTGATGTATTTGTTGGTCTTAGTGTAGGTAATGTGGTAACTGCAGAAATGGTGAAAACCATGGCCAAAAACCCTATTGTATTTGCACTGGCAAATCCCGACCCTGAAATAGCATACGATGTTGCAGTGGGCAGTCGAAAAGATTTGATCATGGCCACGGGCAGAAGTGATTACCCCAACCAGGTTAATAATGTATTGGGCTTCCCTTATATATTTCGTGGTGCCTTAGACGTTAGGGCAACAACCATCAATGAAGCGATGAAACTGGCAGCGGTAAAAGCATTGGCAGCTTTAACAAGAGAACCGGTACCGGATATGGTTAACCTTGCTTACAATGAAAAAACAATTTCCTTTGGTGCAGATTATATTATTCCAAAAGCATTAGACCCCCGCCTGCTCTCTACCGTGGCCCCTGCTGTAGCAAAAGCAGCAATGGATAGTGGTGTGGCAAAATACCCCATTGAAGATTGGGAAGCATATAAACTGGAGCTGAATAAACGCCTTGGTTTAGACAACCAGCTAAGCCGCGTAATAGGCAGTAAAGCAAGAAAGGACCCGAAAAGGGTGGTATTTGCAGATGCGGAAAATATAAAGATTTTAAAAGTTGCCCAGCTGGTAGTGGAAGAAGGGGTGGGCTACCCTATTTTATTGGGTGATGTAAAAAGAATATCAAAACTGGCGGCTGAAAATGGTATAGACCTGGAAGATATGCCCATCATTGATCCAAAGGCGGAAGAATATGAAGAATTGCGGAAACAGTTTGGCGATGTGTTTTATGCAAGGCGACAACGCAAGGGCGTTAATAAACATGATGCCTATAAATTAATGCGTGACAGAAATTATTTTGGTTGCATGATGATAGAATGTGGAGAGGCAGATTGTATGATCAGTGGTTTAACAAGGAATTATCCTGATACCATTAGACCAGCCTTGCAAATTTTTGGCACTGAAGCCGGTGTTAAAAAAATTGCGGGCATGTATATTATGCTTACCAAGCGGGGCCCTTTATTTTTGGCGGATACCACCATCAATTTTAACCCAACAGCAGATGAACTGGCCGAAATAACTTTGCTTACAGCCAAAATGGTGAAGCAGTTTAATATTGTACCCCGCATTGCAATGCTCTCCTACTCTAACTTTGGAAGCAGCGATTCGCCCGAAGCAAACCTTGTTCGCAGTGCAAGGGAAATGGTAAAAGCAAAAGAACCTTCTTTGATCTGTGATGGTGATGTGCAGGGTATCCTGGCATTTAATAAAGAAATATTAAAAGACAATTATCCGTTTACAGAATTATTGGATGGAGAAGTAAATACATTGATTTTCCCAAATCTTGCTGCAGGCAATATTGCCTATAATTTATTACAGGAAGTAGGCGGAGCCGACGCCATTGGCCCCATATTACTGGGGTTAAGAAAACCCGTTCATGTATTGCAGCTTGGAAGTTCCATCCGTTCTATTTTTAATGTAGTACTGATAGCAGTAGTAGATGCCCAAATGAAATGCGATACAAATACACATGAGGCCATCAACAATAGCAAATGGTGGAAAAAGTTTAAAAGAATTGCACATGATTTATAAAAGGTTTACTGTTTTGGTTTTTAGTTTATTAATATTGAGAATTTTGGGTGCATTCCAAATTGAGGCTACCGGTTTCGGCCGGTGCGGACTCCGGCCGAGGCTGAGCCGTGGTTGGTGTCCGCACCAACCACTTGTTGCTGTTAGATCCGATATCCATAGGATTTAAAAAGCGCACAAAATGTATTAACATGCAAAAAGTATCAAAATCAAATTTATCTTCGTCTTTAACAACAGAATAATAAACAGTAAACTGCAAATTAATAATGGATTTTTTTACACATTTCGGCCGCTATCTTTTAATGATCAAAGGGATGTTTAGCAGGCCCGAAAATTTTAAAATGTACTGGAAAGAATTTATGCATCAATGCAATGATATCGGCATTGGTTCTTTGGGTATTGTATCTATCATTTCTGTATTTATTGGTGCAGTTAGTGCCGTACAAACAGCCTACCAGCTGGTAAGCCCGATAATACCAGCCGAAACCATCGCTACTATTGTAAGGGATACAGTAATACTGGAGTTTGCACCTACTTTGGTATGTATTGTTTTGGCTGGTGTAATTGGCAGTAAAATTGCCAGCGAACTGGGTAATATGAGGGTGAGCGAACAAATTGATGCTTTGGAAATTATGGGTATCAATACCAAGGCATATTTAGTAATGCCTAAAATTGCTGCTGCCCTGCTGACAATACCGCTTTTGGTAATTATATCAATGGTGCTGGGCATTTGGGGGGGAAGGCTTGCAGGAGTTGCATCCGGAATATTGTCTACCGCTACATTCGACAGGGGCCTGATAATGGATTTTATTCCCTACAACGTAATTTTTGCGTTGATTAAATCGTACACATTTGCTTTTATCATCAGCAGTATACCCGCTTATTATGGTTATTATGTAAAAGGTGGCGCACTGGAAATTGGCCGCAGCAGTACCAAAAGTGTAGTGGTAAGTTGTATTATGTTGTTGTTTGCCGACTATGTTTTAACGCAGCTATTATTAACCCATTAATTTTTGTAGAAACAGAATATGATTGAATTTAAAAATATCAAAAAAAGTTTTGGGGATAAAGTTGTACTTAATGATGTAAGCCATACGGTAGAGACGGGTAAATGCAATCTTATTATTGGTACCAGCGGCAGCGGTAAAACAGTATTGCAAAAATGCCTGGTAGGTTTATTTGAACCAGACAGCGGCCAGATTATTTACGACGGGGTAGACTTTACAGATATGGATGAAGATGGCAGAAAAAACCTGCGCCAGCAGATAGGCATGCTTTTTCAGGGCTCTGCCCTATTTGATAGTATGACTGTAGAGCAAAATGTAATGTTTCCGTTAGATATGTTCAGCAAAATGAACAATGCAGAAAAAAAGGAACGGGTAAACGAAGTGCTGAAAAAAGTAAACCTGGTAGATGCACATAAAAAATTTCCGGCAGAAATAAGTGGCGGCATGAAAAAAAGAGTGGGTATTGCCAGGGCCATTGTATTAAATCCCAAATATTTATTTTGCGATGAACCCAATTCGGGCCTTGATCCGCAAACATCTATGTTAATTGATAAACTCATCCACCAGATCACAAAAGAATTTAACATGACAACCGTTATCAATACCCACGACATGAACAGTGTAATGGAGATTGGTGAAAATATTTTGTACATGTACGAGGGCCAGAAAGAATGGGTGGGTAATAACGAAGAGATTATTTTCTCAAAAAGCGAAAAGTTGAACAATTTTATTTTTGCCTCTAAATTTTTGCAGGATGCCAAAGACATGCGTATGCTGGAAGCAAAAGGCATTATTGCAGATGACAGGAATATGGACGAGATGCTTAAAAATGGTAATGAAATAAAGTAATAACAAGGTGAAAATGTGGAAATTTAGAAATGTGAAACTGTACGATTTACATCTTCGTTTACTAATTCCCGAATTTGCTAATTTGCTGATTTACTCCCCTATCTTTGCGAAAAATTTTTAATTATTCATTTCTAATTCTTAATTGATACCATGTCAGTTCTAGTAAATAAAAACTCCAAAATTATTGTACAGGGTTTTACCGGTACAGAAGGTACATTTCATGCCACACAAATGATTGAATATGGCACCAACCTTGTTGGTGGCGTAACGCCGGGCAAAGGCGGCAGCACGCATTTAGATAAGCCTGTATTTAATACGGTAGCCGATGCAGTTAAAACAACGGGTGCCGATGTGAGTATTATTTTTGTACCACCTGCGTTTGCAGCTGATGCCATAATGGAATCGGCAGATGCTGGTATAGCATTAATTGTATGTATAACAGAGGGTATTCCGGTTCAGGATATGGTGAAGGTTAAAAATTATTTAATAGGCACAAAAGCAAGATTGATAGGGCCAAACTGTCCGGGTGTAATTACTGCCGATGAATGTAAAGTGGGGATCATGCCGGGCTTTATTTTTAAGAAAGGAAGAGTGGGTATTGTTTCAAAAAGTGGTACGCTTACCTACGAGGCTGCCGATCAGGTAGCAAAAGCGGGCCTTGGCATATCAACTGCTATTGGCATTGGCGGCGACCCGATTATAGGTACCACCACTAAAGAAGCGGTTGAACTGTTTATGAACGACCCTGAAACTGATGCCATTGTAATGATTGGCGAAATTGGCGGCGGCATGGAAGCAGAAGCTGCCAACTATATTAAATCAACCGGTAATAAAAAACCGGTGGTTGGTTTTATCGCTGGTCAAACAGCGCCTCCCGGTCGTCGTATGGGCCATGCCGGTGCCATTGTAGGCGGGGAAGATGATACAGCTGCTGCCAAAATGAAGATCATGGCATCCTGCGGTATTATTGTAGTTGCAAGCCCTGCAGATATTGGTAAAACAATGGCAGAAGCATTGAAGAAATAATTTTTATTTCACACAAAGAAAACTAAGCATACAAAGTACACTAAGGATATTCATTCAGTGTGTATTATTTTGTGGCCTTTGTTTTCGTTGTACCCTTTGTGTGAAACCTATTTGCCATGGTTATTTACAAGCATCCATCGGGCAGTTTCAAAAATAGCAGACGTTAGTTCAGACAAATGATGTTTAACAGAATCTGTTTGCTGCTTAGTAAGCGAGGGGGCATCTGCCCGAACAGGCATTAATTCTTCTTTATTGATCCACAAATTTTTGGTGTAAAAAAAATCATCATTTACAATCCCGATCTTGCCTTCATCGTGATGTATAATAAAAGCCGCATTTTCTTTTTCAGTTGAATGCAACAAATCTCTGCCAAGGGTTTTATTAGTATAAGGTTGATGTATCATACCAGCCAAAGTTGGCAGCAGGTCTATTTGCGATGCAGTAGTGGTAATTTTTTTTGGTGACAGCAATGCGGGTGCATAAAATAACAAAGGGATATGTTCGTCATTCAAACGCTGCTCTGTCCATGCAGTTGGGTACATTGCTGCCGCGTTACCTTCTACTCCATGATCGCCCACGAAAATAAAAATTGTATTATTAAAATAAGGTGATTGCTGAGCTGTTTCTATAAATTTTTTATAGCAATAATCGGTATAACAAAATGCATTGAATTCCGGCTGTGATTCAAAACCAAATTTTTTTAATTCTTCTTCAGGAATTGTACGTGGTACAAAATCCGTATCTTCTTTAGGTATTGAAAAGGGGCGATGATTATCGGATGTTTGAATGATGGTAAAGAAAGGTTTTTTTTGTAGCTTCATTACCTTGTCTGCTTCTAAAAATAAATTTTTATCACTGATACCCCATACATTTAATTTAGGAGAAATCAATTTTGCTTCATCATAAATATTAACATCATTGATGTTACCGACAAGTCCCCGGAAATTATTAAAATCGCTGTTGCCTCCTAAAAAATAAAATTTATCATAGCCCTCAAAATCATTGATGATACTGTATTGATTTAATGACCTTTCATTACGGCTGCTGAATTTAGAAAGCTGAACATCCGGTATACCGGTAAGCGTTGCAAAAACGCCTCTTGCAGTGCCAAAAGTGGGCGAAAAACAACGGTCGAAAAAAATACCTTTTTGAGTAAGCTCGTTAAAGAAAGGTGTACTGTTTAAAGGGTTACCACTCATGCTGCTTTTATACATGCTGAAACTTTCGCAAATAACGAGTACAATATTGGGCTGACTTTCTAAAGATTTACTATCCGGGTTTACAATTCGTTCGTACCTGTTTACCGGAAACCCTGTTTTACCTAATTGCAAAAAATTACTGATAATGGGATAATATTTTTTTGCCTTTCCTTCATCGGCAGCAGGCTTACGAAACTGAAGCGTAGTAAAAAAATTTTGTAAAGGATTTAGCGCCAGGTAGCTTTTAAAATTATCATTTAATTTAAATGCATCCGACCAGCGCAGTGGTGCCAAGGTTAAAAATCCAAATAAAAACCAACCGAGCAATACAATGGTAGCCGTATGCCATCGCCTGTTATAGCTAAACTTATGTATATTAATATTCCGCTCCTCTACACTTACATGCGTTTTACTAAACATCCATGCCATCATTACCACAGCACCAATAAGCCCCATGGTGATCCACACCATCGGGTACGATTGCCAAAGCATTTCAAAAGAAATTTTTGCATCTTCTGCAAAATTTAATGCGCTTGCATTAAGCCTTGTACTAATATAGGCAAAGTGGCCAAAATCGGCACCAAAGAAAAACAACAGCAGCAAGGTTACCACTGCCAGGTAAATGGCCCAGCCCCTTTTACTTCGTTCAGAATAAAATGGAGAAAATCCGCGGAAGAGGGAAATACATGCAATGGGTAATAATACAATGGCTATCCACCTGAGATCATACTGAAAACCCAGCCAAAACGAAGGAAATAATTCAATAACTTTTGTAGCAGCCGGTATAAAAAAAATTAAAGTTAAAATGCGAAAGCCCGTAAAAATACACAAGTAGATGATAAATAATTTTATTATCCATTGTATTGTTTTGGGAAATTTCCAACGGATGAGCATAATTGTAAAAAGGTTTCCCTGGTTTTGTAATCCACAAAATTAATAAGGATAGTTGGATAAGACTTACTTTTAACATATACAACTAACCTGAAAATAATAGTAAAGCCTAAACACTTAATTTTACCAGAATGTAATTTTATTTAAGATAAAATATTTTATAAAAAAGATGTTAACCACATTACAAAACTGGGACAGATGGTTGTTTACCAAAATAAACCAGGACTGGACAAATCCTTTTCTTGACAATATTTACCCGATGTGGAGGGACTCTATCACCTGGCTCCCATTGTATATTTTTTTACTGGTATTTGTACTGGTAAATTTTGGTAAAAAAGCATGGCAATGGATTGCAGGCTTGCTGATTACTGTAGCGCTTACGGACCAGGTAAGCAGCAATTTTTTAAAACACCTTGTAAACAGGCCAAGGCCTTGTCACGATATATTGCTGGCCGATCATATTCGTTTGCTGCTGGGTGGTTGTTCAGATAACCCCAGCTTTACTTCATCGCATGCCACCAATCATTTTGGTATGGCTTTTTTCATTTTTTTTACCTTAAAACCTTATTTTAAAAAATGGGGCTACCTGTTATTTTTCTGGGCCGCAAGCATCAGTTATGGGCAAATATATATTGGTGTACATTATCCTGTCGATGTTATCTGTGGTGCTTTGCTCGGAAGCGCTATTGGATATTTTACAGCCTCCTATTTCAATAAAAAATTCAGGCTCCCCTTATTCATTACTAAAGCTTAAACCGGAATGAATGCATGAAAAAACAGGTACTATTAAAGCTTTTAGCATTGTGCCTGCTCACTTATCTGCTGGGCATTTTTTGTGTTCCATTAATGGATATTGATGCCACGCAATATGCTTCCATCAGCAGGGAAATGCTGTTAAAGGGCAATTACCTGCAATTATACGATTTAGGAAATGATTACCTTGATAAACCTCCTATGCTTTTCTGGCTGAGTAGCTGTTCGATGTATATATTTGGCATACACGACTGGGCTTACCGCCTTCCATCTTTTTTATTTTCGTTACTGGCTATTTACAGCACCTACAGGCTGGCGCTGCTTTTCTATAAAAAAGAAATTGCCTTATTAAGTGCCTTACTGCTGGCCAGCTGCCAGGCCATGTTTCTTATTAATCATGATGTAAGAACCGATACTATGTTAATGGGTTGGGTAGCCTGCAGCATCTGGCAATTGGCAGAATGGTATCAACATAATAAATGGAAAAATTTATTGGTTGCGGCAATTGCCATTGCAGGCGGAATGATGACCAAAGGCCCGCTGGCACTGATGATTCCGGTATTTGCATTTGTACCGCATTTTATACTTAAAAGAAACTGGAAGGCTTTTATACAATGGCAGTATATACCCTTACTGGTAATTATTGCATTACTGCTGGTACCAATGAGCATTGGCCTGTACCGTCAATATGATATGCACCCTGGTAAAATGATAGGGGGCAGAAAGATAAACTCCGGGTTAGTTTTTTATTACTGGTCACAAAGTTTTGGCCGTATAACAGGGGAAAATAATGATAAAGAAAATGCCCATTTTTTCTTTTTATTTCAAAATATGTTGTGGAGTTTTTTGCCGTGGATATTGTTTTTGGTGATGGGCATTTTTACTGCGGTTAAAAATTTGCTGCAGGCAAAATTTTTATTACAAAAAAAAGAAGAAGCTATTACCCTTGGTGGATTTATAATTACTTATTGCGCCCTGGGCAGCAGTAGTGTTCAGTTGCCTCATTACATATTTATAGTTTTTCCTTTTGCCGCCATTATTACGGCCAATTTTTTTTATGAGTTGTTGGTTGCGCATAAATGGAGGAGCTGGGAAAAACCTTTGCTGGTTATACATGCAATAGTTTTTTCTTTGCTATGGATTGCGTTGTTAATTTTATTATCCTTTTCCTTTAAAAACATACCAATATATGTTTGCATTATTGCAGTATGTTGTTTTGCATTTTTCATTTTATTGCTTTTTGCTAAAAATTTATCAATTCCAAAACTTTTAGGCATTGCCTTTTTTACTACAATAGGTATCAATATTTTTTTAAATACTGCAGTTTACCCTACGCTGTTACAGTACCAAACCGGTAATATTGCGGCCCGCTTTATCAATGATAATAAATTACCAAAACAGCATGTATTTATTTGGGGGGATGTAGGTGATGCAAGAAATTCACTTTATTTTTACGGCGATTATTTTTTTAAGAAAATCAATTCCACAGATCAACTGCTGTCCGGCGATTATGTGCTTACTACACAAAAAGATTATGAGGAGCTGGCAAAAGGAAAGCCATCAACAATTATATTTACGGGTAAAGGTTATCCAGTAAGCAGGCTGAATATACAATTTTTAATTCCTGCCAAAAGAGAAGCGGAATTGTTGCCTTTTTATATTGTAAAAATAAATTAGCAGCAGGGGCTCGTATGGTTTAAAGCCCCAGTTTTTCCGGAACCATTCTTCCACCTTCCTGAGTACCCCTTTCGCCAGACTCATGGTATTCTGCATCCTGGTTTACTTTCCATAAATCATATAACTCTTCACCAGCTATAATGTTTTTTGCTGCCAGCATAGCCGTCATCATACTATGGTCCTGGTTATTGTATTTATGCATGCCATTTCTTCCCATCAGGTACAAGCCCTTATATTGTAGCAGCGCCTTTTTTATGGTTTCAACATTTTCGGTATAAAAATGGTCATATACCGGGTAAGCTTTTTTTTGCCTTACCACATAACCGTCAGTAATATCGGTTCCCATTGCCAGGCCTATCTGTTCAATTTCTTTTTTACCTAATTCAATCAATGATTCATTACTCCCCGTCCACAAGCCATCGCCTTCAAAACAAAAATATTCTAATCCGTAGCAGGCCATTGATGCATCTGGCACCATATAAGGGCTCCATGATTTATAGTTTTGTATCCGCCCCACTTTTACAGATGGGTCATGAATATATATCCAGTTATCGTTAAATTTATTTTTATCCTTCAATATTAAAATAACGGTAATAAAATCCCGGTACTTCAATTGCTTTGCCGCTTCAAGTGCAGGCACAGGCAAAGCCGGGGAAATAAATGGTACTAACTGCCCCATAGCAGCTGATGATAAAATATAATTGAAACCGTCAAAATTCTTTCCCGCATCTGTTTTTACCGACCATTCTTCACCGGATAAACTAATGCCGCTTACTGATTGATTCATTAATAACTGTACACCCATTTGTTTACATTTTTCGGCACACACTTCCCACATCATTCCAGGCCCGTATTTTGGGTAACGAAAGGTATCAATCAATGTCTTGATGAGCTTATCTTTATTTTCATTTTTTGCAGATTTAACCAATGCATTTTTAATCGCACTACTTAATGATAAACCTTTAATACGCTGCGCAGCCCAATCAGCTGATATTTCTTTGCAGGAAACACCCCATACTTTTTCTGTATAGGTTTTAAAAAAAATATTGAACAGTCTTTTACCAAAATTATTTACTACCCAATCTTCAAAATTTACCGGATTTTTTACCGGAAATATTTTTGCTCTTATATAACTCATTACACATAATGCAGATTCTATTATCCCTAATTTTTTTAATGCTTCAATTGCAATCAGGGGATAAGAAAAAAAATGCTTGTTGTAATATATCCTTGAGCTTCTTGGCCTGTCGAGCATATCATTGCCCAGTATCTCAGTCCAAAAATTTTCCACTTCACTGCTTTTTGAAAAAAAACGATGGCCTCCGATATCAAACAAATAACCCTTATAATGTTCGGTACGGGAAATGCCGCCTACATATTCTGGATCTGCCTCAAATATTGTCACTTGAAGGCCGGCTTTAGCTAGTAGATAAGCTGCTGTTAAACCTGACGGGCCGGCGCCTATAATACCAATATTTTTTTTTTGCATACCTGTAAAGATAATGCCTGCAGCATACAAAAAAATACTTCATTAGATGTGGAAACTGATTCCTAAACAAACTACATTTTTATTATTGTAAATCCTTAAAAGCCCCATTAAAAATAGAATATAGATATTTGTAACTTCTTCCGTTGCATAAAATGGCGGTTACAGTTAAAAAAATATGACAGAAATATTAATACTATTTGCGCTTATTATATTAAACGGGCTATTTGTAATGAGCGAAATTGCATTGGTTAGTGCCCGTAAAGGAAGGCTGGAAAGCATGAGCAATAAGGGAGATTTAAAATCGAAAGTTGCACTGGAATTATCTTTCAATCCTGAAAAGTTTTTACCCACGGCGCAAATAGGCATAACACTTATTTCAATTTTAACGGGTTTTTACTCCGGCGAAAAATTCAGTAAGGGCCTGAAACCTCTTGTAGAAAATTTCAGCATTTTAAAACCTTACGCTTCCACCATATCTACTGTTATAATTGTTATACTGGTTACATTTTTATCTATTATACTGGGCGAGCTGATACCCAAAAGAATGGGGATGTTAAGGGCGGAAAAAATAGCCCGGGCGGTTGCTGGCCCCATGAATATATTATCGAAGATTGTTTACCCGATTGTATGGTTATTAAATGCAATTACCAATGTTGTTTTTAAATTATTAAACATTAAAACAGCCACCGATAATGCCATTACTGAAGATGAGATAAAAGCAATGATATCAGAAGGCAGTGAACACGGAACAATTGAAGAAGAAGAAAAAGAAATTATTGAACGGGTTTTTCATTTAGGGGACAGAAATATTACTTCACTAATGACACACCGTACCGAAATTGCCTGGTTCGATATAGAAGATACAGTGAGAACAGTTACAGAAAAATTTGACCAGATAACCTACTCTACTTACCCGGTATGCGATAAAACTGTAGATGATATCAAGGGCCTTATTTACATTAAAGATCTTTTAAAAGTTCCTTTAACTACTCTTTTAAAAGACCTTACCAAACCTGCTTTATTTGTGCCCGAAAACAACAGCCCCTACCAGGTTTTGGAAAAAATTAAACAAACAAGAATTCATAGCTGCTTTATTGTAAACGAATATGGCACGCTGGAAGGGATGATAACCCTGAATGATATACTGGAAGCCATTGTTGGCGACGTACCGCAAACAGGGCAGGAAGAATATGAAATAATTGAACGTAGTGATGGCACTTATTTAGTAGACGCACAAATTACCTTTTACGATTTTTTAAGCCATTTCGAAAAAACAGAATGGATGAATGAAGGCGAACATGAGTTTGATACCATTGCAGGTTTTGTGCTGCACGAGCTGGAGCGCATTCCTAAAACCGGGGAAACTTTTGAATGGCGTGGATTTGAGTTTGAAATAATTGATATGGACGGACAAAGAATTGATAAGCTGCTGGTAAAAATATCCGACGAATTAAAATATGATATGGATGAATAAAAACCTTAAATCAAAACTCAAAACTAACTTTATCGTCGGGGTTATTTAGCCTGCTGCTTTTACGGTTTCCATTTACGGTTACATGAATGATCTGCATTTGCTGTGGTCGTGATTCGTAGAGTATATTATCAGTTACTCCTATTTTTTTTACAGCGGCAATATTATCTACCTGTAAATAACTTACAATCCCTTCTTCCTGCTGTTCAAAACCCAAAAACTGCATAGCTACATTCTTGTCATCTAACTTTAATTGTAAATGGTTTTGAATATATTTATTTACCAATACATTCATAGCCTGTTTATAAGCAGGGTCCAGTAAATCTACCTTTGTGTTATTTTGTTTGCGAAGGGTTTGCTCAAAATCATCGGTAAAAATTTTACAGCTTATTTCCAATGTTTTGGCTGTAGCATTATAACCTATCTCTGCTACACTTACAAAAATCGGGTGATGATGATTACTAAAAGAAGTTGAAGCAAAAACAATTAACCATTTATAGAGTATAGATGCCATTTAAACAAAGAATTAGCTCGTTACGTGCTGATTGGTGATATTTACCTGCAAATTTAATACAATCTGCCAACTAATTAATATAGTATGAGTGATGTTGCTTTTTACTTTGCAACCGGCTGGCACCATATTATTAGCTGGAATGCACTGGATCATATTTTATTTATTATTGCCCTGGCAGCTATTTACCAGTTGCAAAACTGGAAACAGGTTTTGGTATTAGTTACAGCTTTTACCATCGGCCACTCGCTTACACTGGCTTTAAGTGTGTACGATGTTATACGTTTTAATGAAAAGTGGGTTGAATTTTTAATACCATGCACCATTATTGCTACGGGTATATTTAATTTTTTTGTAAAGGATTATACCCCTAAGTCTTTAAGGGTAAATTATTTTTTGGCCCTGTTTTTTGGATTGATACACGGAATGGGGTTTGCCAATACAATCCGTTTTATGCTGGCAAAAAACCAGGGTATTGCAGTACCATTGATAAGCTTTAATATTGGTTTGGAAGCGGGCCAGGTTGTGGTAGTTGCGTTTATTTTATTGATAAGCTATATGCTGGTACATAAATTAAAACTAAACAGGAAATGGTGGGTATGGTCTTTATCTGCTATCGCTGTATTGGTGGGTTTAATAATGGTAAAGCAAAGATGGCCTTTATAAAAATATATGTTAACGCAAGCCATATAAAACAAAAAAATAGTACTTTACAATAGATAGTATAAAAAATTATAATAAAAAAATAATAGAAAAATAAATACAACAATGATGAAAAAACTGATCTCACTTACTTTCTTATTTGCGTTTACGCTTTGCTGTTATGCACAGGATATTAAAAATAATCCGGGCAGTAATCACGGCAATCGTTTTGAACAATTAGGCACTATTCTGCCTACACCTAATGAATACCGCACAGCAAGCGGTGCACCCGGACCAAAATACTGGCAGCAAAGATGCGATTATGATATTGTTTGCCAGCTGGATGAGCCTAACCGAAGGCTTAATGGCAAAGAAACCATTACCTATTTCAACAACTCGCCCGACCAGTTAAGCTACCTGTGGATTCAGTTAGATGAAAATGAACATAGCAGTAAAAATAATTCTGGCTACCAAACCAGCAACCCAATGCCCAAGAGTATCACGGAGCAGGATATGCTTCGTTACAGTGGCAAAACAGACAGGGAATATGGCGATAATATTTTAAAAGTTACCGATGCCATGGGTAAGGCATTAGCCTATACCATTAACAAAACAATGATGCGAATTGAATTGCCGCAAATTTTAAAACCAGGCCAGCAGTTTATTCTTAAAATAGAATGGAACTATAATATTATTGAACGTACCAAATATGGCGGCCGTGGTGGTTTTGAATATTTTCCAGAAGATGGAAATGATTTATATACCATGACGCAGTGGTATCCCCGTCTTTGTGTGTACAGTGATTTCCAGGGATGGCAAAATCACCAGTTTGTTGGCAGTGGCGAATTCGCACTCACTTTTGGAAATTTTAAAGTAGCAATGACAGTACCTGCAGACCATATAGTAATGGCTACCGGCCAGGCTCAAAACTATCAACAGGTTTTATCGCCTGCACAATTCAGCCGTTGGCAAAATGCGCAGACAGCTACAGATGTTACTGAAATAAGCACATTAGCCGAAGCTAAGGCCAGGGAAAAACAAAAATCTACACAAACCAAAACATGGATATTTAAAGCCGGTATGGTACGTGACTTTGCATGGGGAAGCAGCAGGAAATTTGTATGGGATGCAATGCCGGTAAAAATAGAAGGCAAAAAGGTAATGTGCATGAGTGCTTACGGAAAAGAAGCGTATAATCTTTACCGCAAGTTCAGTACAAAAGCTGTGGCGCACACCATAAAAAGCTATTCAAAATTTACTATTCCTTACCCCTACCCTGTTGCACAAAGTATTGAAGCTGCTAACGGTATGGAATACCCGATGATATGTTTCAACTTCGGCCGTTGTGAAAAAGATGGCACCTACAGCGAAGGCACTAAAAATGGTATGTTGGGTGTAGTAATACATGAAGTAGGACATAATTTTTTCCCAATGATCATCAACAGCGATGAAAGACAATGGACCTGGATGGATGAAGGCTTAAACTCTTTCTGCGAATATTTAACTGAAGAATTATGGGATAATAAGTACCCCGTTAGCAAAGGCCCGGCTTATAAAATTGTTGATTACATGAAGTTGCCGAAAGACCAACTAGAACCTATTATGACCAATAGCGAAAACATTATACAGTTTGGGCCAAACGCTTACAGCAAACCAACCACAGGTTTAAATATATTAAGAGAAACCATTGTGGGAAGGGAATTATTTGACTATTCTTTTAAAGAATATGCAAAACGGTGGGCATTTAAACATCCTACACCTGCTGACCTTTTCAGAACAATGGAAGATGCAAGTGGTGAAGACCTTGATTGGTTTTGGCGTGGATGGTTTTACAATACCGACCCTTGTGATATTTCTTTAGATTCTGTTAAATGGGCTACTTTAACGCTGGATGGAGGTAACCCAAAAGTTGGTGGCAATACCATTACTCAAAAAGTTGCAAAACCAATTGTAAATTCATTTGACGATGTATCTAAAATAAGAAACAGGGAAGATAAAAAAATTATTTTTGCCACTGATGCAGATACTTCATTAAGGGATTTTTACTGGCGCTACGACAGGGGGATGACAAAGGTTGATACTGCATCAGTAGAAGTAACAATACCTGTTGCTGTTGTTGATACATTTACCAACGAGCAAAAAACAACATTGGCTGGTACTAAAAATATGTACGAGTTGACATTTAGTAACAAAGGGGGCCTTGTAATGCCCATCATTATTGAGTGGACGTTTAAAGATGGTACTAAAGAAATTGACCGCATATCAGTACAGGTTTGGCGCAAAAACGAAAACAAAGTGATTAAAACATTTTTGAAAGATAAAGAAGTTGTGTCTATTAAATTAGACCCAATGAGGGAGACAGCAGATATTAATGAAAGCAACAACACATGGCCGGCAGTTACCACGCCAACCAGCTTTCAATTATTCAAGGCAAGATCGGGCGGAGGCAGAGGAGGTGCATCAGGCAACATTAACCCGATGCAAAAAGAAATTAAAAACTAAATACCTTTTTAAAATAAAAAGCCGCTCCTTGTTGAGCGGTTTTTTTGTGTTTAAAATGATATTGTCTTTTTGGAAACTATTTAATATTACAAAGAGGTTTTACCTGTATTTTCCAGGTGACCTTTTTTCTTTTTACTGTATTTTTTTTCGTACTCCAAAACTTCTTTGGGCTTTGCATTGGCATCAATTATTTCCTGCGTAGCTTTTGTATTTGCAATACCGGCGCCATCAACAGTTTTTAATAAATGGCCGCGGTCGTACGTTTCAAATTTTATTAATTTTTGGCCAGGAGTATAATATTTCCATTCGCCATGCGGCACACTGTACTGCTCTGCCTTCACAATTTTATAATTGGTTATTTCATTATTGCCCTGGCCATAAACAGCTATTGTATCATAAGGCGCATCGGGGTTAAAACCTCTCCATTCTTCATGCCTTATAAGGTCTCCTAAAAAAGTAAAATATTCCTGCACACCATCTTTACCACCAAATTTGTAATTTTCAACAGCAAGAATATCGCCGGTGCTATTATACCTGCGCCATGAGCCGGTCTTTTTACCATCTTTAAAATAGCCTTCTTCCTCATAACCAGGTTCACCCCTTAACTCTGTAACTACTACTACCCATTTGCCCTGCTTCAGGTTTTTTTTATCAATTATATTTAAAGTATCACCCTTGGCTGATAATTTAAATTCCTTGTATTGCGCTGTTGACGTAAACGCTACACAAAGCAGGGTCATCAAAGTGGAAATAAAGAAAATGAATTTATTAATTGTATATTTCATACTACTGACTTTTACGGATGCCCCGTTACATGCAAATTTACTTTTTCTTATACAAACCATGTCTGCAACTACATTTTTTAACATCTGCTATAAAGTTGCAGGCATAATTTATGATATTAACGTACTATATGGCCGGATATTTTGTCAGTGCCATAAACAAAAAAAACCGTTTCAGGTAATTACCTGAAACGGTTTTGGATTCCCTGAAAAAATATTTTTATATAGGTTGCAATGTTTCCAGAGCAGCATGTGTTGCACTCATACCCGACATTACTGTATCCACATCTACGCCTAACCCTTTGGCAATTGCCACTCCCAATTTAACATCTGCCCTAAAAAAATGGCATAACTGGCGGTTGATAATAATATCCTTTTTTGACCCGCTAATACCACTCATTGCTCCGATAATATTAGATACCAGGTTATGCCTGTCATAATCATTCATAGCTTTATTGAACAATAATCCGGGCTGTGTGTAATGATCATTCTCCCCTTCACCATTTCTATCATACCAATTTGCCAATGTGCTTTCTAAAGGCATAGCCGGTTCTTTGTATTCAAGATCTACTTTAATATCATCAAACCTATTAGGGAAATAATTTGGTGCATCTTCACCATTACCATTTACAGCAAAGTATCCATCACGCTGGTAATTATTAACTGCATAAGGACACCTGTTAACCGGTATCTGCTCGTAATTGCCTCCCAGCCTATGCCTGTGCGCATCAGGATAACTAAGCAACCTGCCCTGCAACATTTTATCGGGCGAATAACCAATTCCATCTATCACATGTGCAGGTGCAAAAGCGCTTTGCTCAATTTCGGCAAAATAATTTTTGGGTACCTGGTTCAGTTCAAGCACACCCACATCTATCAAAGGAAAATCGCCATGCGGCCAAACTTTAGTAAGGTCAAATGGATTGAATGGAAATGTTTTTGCCTCCGCATCTGTCATCACCTGTATTTTTACATTCCATTTTGGAAAATCCTTATTATCAATTGCATTCACTAAATCACGTTGTGAAAAGTCAGGATCTTTTCCCTTCATTTCGGTAGCTTCATCATTGGTAAAATTTTTAATACCCTGTGCTGTTTTAAAATGAAATTTTACCCAAACCCTTTCATTGTTTTTATTGATCATTGAAAAAGTGTGGCTTCCATATCCATTCATGTGGCGGTGCCCATAAGGTGTTCCCCTGTCGCTCATCAATATTAATACCTAGTGCAGGCTTTCAGGATTCAAACTCCAGTAATCCCACATCATTGTGGGGCTTTTGCAATTAGTGCGTGGATCTCTTTTTTGCGTATGAATAAAATCGCTGAACTTTTTAGGGTCCTTAATAAAAAACACAGGTGTGTTATTACCCACTAAATCCCAATTGCCATCTTCGGTGTAAAATTTAAGTGCAAAACCACGGGGATCCCTTTCTGTATCTGCACTTCCCTTTTCGCCTCCTACCGTACTGAATCTTAATAATATTTTTGTTTGCTTGCCAATGGTATTAAAAAATTTAGCCTTGGTGTATTTACTGATATCATTGGTTACAGTAAATGTGCCAAATGCACCTGACCCTTTTGCATGCACCACTCTTTCAGGAATACGTTCCCTGTTAAAATGAGCCATCTTTTCGTGAAGGATATAATCCTGCAGTAAAAGGGGGCCGCGTGGGCCAATGCTCATTGAATTTTCGTTTTCAGTAAAAGGCCTGCCGGATGCAGTGGTGAGCTTTTTACTTTTTTCTTCGTTCATATAAATCGTTTTAAAAGTTGGATAATTTTATTAACATTCAAATGTAAAACAAACCACATAATAAACTATATTGATATTTATGATAATGATATAGATATTTTCTATTTTTACATCATGACAATTACACAATTGGATTACATCATTGCACTGGATAATTACCGGCATTTCGCTACTGCTGCAGACAAGTGTTTTGTAACCCAGCCTACACTAAGTATGCAAGTACAAAAACTGGAAAATGAATTGGGCAGTAAACTTTTTGACCGAAGCAAACAACCGGTAATACCTACCGAAATTGGAGAAGAGGTAATTCAACAGGCAAGGATAATTGTGCATGAAGTAAAAATGATGCACCAGTTGATAAAAGATAAACAGGGTATACTTCAGGGCGAATTAAGCATCGGTATCATCCCTACCCTTGCGCCTTACCTTTTACCACTTTTTCTACAGCCCTTTCTGCAAAAATATCCCGATATTAAAATAAGGGTAAAGGAAATGACCACGGACATTATTGTAGAAAAATTGAAAACCGGGAAGATTGATGCCGGTTTATTAGTAACACCTTTGCAGGATAACAGCATCAAAGAGTATCCCTTGTTTTACGAAGAATTGGTTGCCTATGTTTCTAAAAAAAATGCAGCGTATAAAAAAACTTATGTATTGGCAGATGATATAGACCTGAAAGAATTATGGTTGCTGGAAGAAGGGCATTGTTTCCGGTCGCAGATTGTCAACCTTTGCGAATTAAAAAAAATGAGCAAGCAACAAAGTCATTTTGAATATGAAGCAGGTAGTGTTGAAACCCTTAGAAAAATGGTAGAAATGAATAATGGCGTTACTATTTTACCCGAAATGGCAACCCTTGATTTTTCTATAAAACAATTCAACATGGTAAGACACTTTAAAGCGCCGGTTCCGGTAAGGGAAGTAAGCCTTGTTACGCACCGGGACTATGTAAAGAAAAAACTGGTAGATGTGCTTAAGGCAGAAATCATATCCGCCATCCCTCCTAAAATTATGCTCAATAAAAATAAAAATGTGGTTAAAATCTGATGCCTGCATTTTTACTGTTAAACAAAAACAGGCAAATACTGTTTGTTTATTTTCGTAGCCATATATTTACAAACTAAATTTTAAATTAAAAAATATGTCAATTGAAATTGGGCAAAAAGCCCCGGAATTTACACTACACGACAGCGCTAAAAATAAAGTGGGCCTAGCTGAATATAAAGGCAAAAATGTATTGCTGGTATTTTTTCCACAGTCTTTTACAAGCGTTTGCACAGCAGAATTGTGCAGCCTCCGGGATAATATAGCTATTTATAATAATGCCAATGCACAGGTATTCGGCATTTCGGTAGATTCTGTTTTTACGCTTGCCAAATTTAAAGAATTGCAGCAGCTTAATTTTCCTTTATTAAGCGATTTTAATAAAGAAGTGTCTACTGCTTACGGTACTATTTATACCGACTGGATTCTGGATATGAAAGGTGTAAGCAAACGTTCTGCTTTTGTTATTGATAAAGAAGGCAATATCCGTTATGCAGAAGTGCTGGAAATTGCGGGCAACCAGCCCAATTTTAAAGCAATACAGCAGATTTTGGCGGAGCTTAACTAAGTTTATTTTCATAAAAGGTTCATTAAGTGCATACTTATTGAATGTTTTCACAATAAAATGTATTTTTATTTGTTTAATGAGTAAATACTTAACTTCTATTTATAAAAGAATTTATTACTTTTACAACACTGAAATATTTAATAATTATATCAATTGTATTGTTTGGATTAATTTTTACTTCGTTTGCTCAAAATAAAATTGCCGGTTTTAGCGGCGATGAGCCTGCAAAGCTGATAAAATATTATCCAAATCCTGCCACTACGGCTATTAACTTCGAATTTATACGAGGTTACGGTAAAGCTTTTAACCTGCAATTCTACAATTTTATGGGTAAAAAAGTTTTAGAAGTTAATAGCCCTTCTCAGCTCACTAATTTATCGCTTAACAGTTTTTATCGTGGTGTTTACATTTTTCGCTTAAGCGATAAAAATGGTAAAATTATTGATTCCGGCAAATTCCAGGTTGTTAAATAATACTTCTATATTTTCCTGTAGCATTTTTACTCCTCCGGATTTTTCAATCACGTTTGTATTACAAAACCTGTACAATCAAAAACTTCAAATAATGAGTATTTTCCTGCCCCCTAATAATTGGATGATCGGCTGATTGTGCATTGAATACTACCTGTCTTATTTTGCGTTTGGCATCTTTGGCAGCCATTTGTATAATGTCTAAAAATAATTCAGGTTGCACAAGGTTTGTACAGCTGGAGCTCACTAAAAAGCCCCCGGGCTTTACCAGTTTCATTCCACGTAAGTTAATTTCTTTGTAACCGGCAACAGCTTTATCAATAGTACTTCTGTTTTTGGTAAACGAAGGAGGGTCAAGCATTACTACATCCCATTGCTTTCCTTCTTTGCTCCATTCTTTCAGCACGTCAAATGCATTTACACATTCAAAGTGGCAGGTGCTTTCCAATCCGTTCAATGGCGCATTTTTATTACACATATCTATGGCTGCCTGTGAAATATCTAACCCCAATACACTCTTTGCTCCATATTGCGCTGCAGCTATTTCAAATGACCCTGTATAACAAAAAGCGCCCAGCACATCCGCATCTTTTACAATATTTTGTATGGCCCGGCGATTATCCTGCTGGTCTAAAAAATAACCCGTTTTTTGTCCATTAGCTATATCAACATTAATTTTTATTCCATTTTCCTTTATAACAATATTGGTATCAAAAGGTGCCGATAAAAAACCTTTTTGCTGCTCCATTCCTTCTAACTCCCTAACGGGTACATCGTTGCGTTCATAGATACCTTTAGGTGAAAATATTTTTTCGATGGCGCTTACAATGGCAGGCTTCCATACATCTATGCCCAAAGCAAGTGTTTGTACAACAAAATAATCGTTGAATTTATCTATTATCAATTGCGGAATATCGTCTGCTTCTCCAAAAATTAAACGGCAGTTTTCAATATAGCCTAATGTTTGGCGATATGCCCAGGCCTGATTTATTTTATTGTAAAAAAACTGTTCATCTATCACTTCTTCCCTATTCCTCGTAAGCAATCGAATCATAATTTGCGATTGAGGGTTGATATACCCCTTACCTATAAATTTCTTATCATGTGTAAACAGATTTACTATTTCTCCTGCTTTGGCAGCAGCATCAAGGGCCTTACCACGGTTTATTTCATTGGCAAAAACCCAGGGATGGCCATTTTCCACCCTGTTGCCCGCATTTTTATTAAGAAAAAGACTTTTCATGCCGCAAAGGTAACTTTTAACGTGTCAGGCTGTTCAATATTTGCCTTAATACACAATATGATTGCCAAAATGACTGTAAAACAAGGTTGGCAAAATGTTTGACTATCGTACATTTGCACACAATTTAAAACCCCTTATGAAGACTGAATGCGAGGGTTTGTACAATTAATCAATAATATGGAACAAAAAATAACACCAACTGGAGCCGAACAATCAATATCAGACGAAATGCAGGGTTTTGAGGATATAAATTCAGATTCGGATATTCCGGGAAATATGCATTTAACCAATCCTGAAGAAGATAGTGATATTGAAAAAATACAGGCAGAACTGGATGAGCAAAAAGATAAGTACATACGTTTGTTTGCAGAATTTGATAATTTCAAACGTCGTAGTGCTAAAGAAAGAATTGAACTGATTCAAACTGCAGGCAGGGAAGTAATTACTTCATTACTGGATGTGTTGGATGATAGCGAAAGAGCTGAAAAACAATTACAAACCAGCAACGATTTGGAAGAAATAAAAAAGGGTATCGCACTTGTATTTGGTAAACTTAGAAATGTTTTGCAAAGCAAGGGCTTAAAAGCTATGGAAAGCATTAATACCAATTTTGATGTAGAAAAACATGAAGCAATAACAGAAATACCAGCACCCACTGAAGCCTTAAAAGATAAAGTGGTAGATGAGGTTCAAAAAGGATATTATCTAAATAGTAAAATCATTCGTTTTGCTAAAGTGGTTGTAGGAAAATAACACTGGCTTATAAAAAATAATATAAAAAATGCCTGGTTCTTTTAAAGGATCGGGAACAAAAACAAAATCATCCTTTGGGATCACGGGTTATGAAGAAAGATTTTTATGAAATATTAGGAGTTACAAAATCCGTATCGCAGGATGAGATAAAGAAAGCGTACCGTAAAGTGGCCATGCAATACCACCCGGACCGTAACCCCGGTGATAAAGCATCCGAAGAAAAATTTAAAGAAGCCGCAGAGGCTTATGAAATATTAAGCGACCCTGATAAAAGGGCACAATACGACCGTTTTGGGCACCAGGCATTTAGCGGTGCACGTGGTGGTGGTGGATTTAATGGCGGGGGTGGTATGAATATGGATGATATATTCAGCCAGTTTGGAGATATTTTTGGTGATGAGAGCCCGTTTGGAAGTTTCTTTGGTGGAGGTGGTGGTCGCCGTTCTTCTGGTGGGCGCAACCATGGTGTAAGAGGCAGCAACCTTAGGATAAAAATAAAACTGAATTACGAGGAGATGGCCAAGGGCGCTTCTAAAACAGTTAAGGTAAAAAAATATGTTCCCTGCACAACCTGCAGCGGTAGCGGAGCCAAAGATAAAAATAGCGTACAGACCTGCAGCACCTGTGGTGGCAACGGCCAGGTAAGAAAGGTTCAGAATACTTTTTTAGGCCAGATGCAAACCGTAACCACCTGCCCAACCTGTAATGGCGAGGGGTCCACAATTGCTAATAAATGTACTGCTTGTAAAGGCGAAGGCAGGGTTTATGGAGAAGAAACCGTAACCATTGAAATTCCGGCTGGTGTTCAGGAAGGCATGCAATTAAGTATGAATGGCAAGGGTAATTCTGGCGAACGTGGCGGTGCAAATGGTGATTTAATAATACTAATAGAAGAAGAAGCACATGCACAATTACACAGGGATGGATTAAATGTTGCATTCGACTTACATATATCTTTTCCTGAAGCGGTATTTGGTACTAATATAGAAGTGCCTACCATTGACGGCAAAGCAAAAATTAAAATTCCGCCGGGAACACAAAGTGGTAAAATATTCCGTTTAAAAGGCAAGGGATTTCCAGCTGTTAACTCGTATGAAAAAGGCGATCAGTTGATACATGTAAATATCTGGACACCTCAGGGTATTAGCAGTGAAGAAAAGGCAATGCTGGAGAAAATGCAGGAGAGTGAAAACTTTGTGCCAAAGCCAGAGAAGGGTGATAAATCTTTCTTTGATAAAGTAAGAGAGATGTTTGCTTAATTTAATTTGGTTATTAATTTTCTTCTATCCCCTAAAATTGAACAAACCGCTTCAAAAAATTCAATTGTTGAAATACTTTTTTTATTTTCAATATTGAATTACAAATTATACTCCCCATCCTTTGTACACGCAATGTCCTAAGTTCTGCTCAAGCTCGTTGGGAACGTTGCTGGGAATGTACATTGAAAAATATATTAATTATGAACTTGCTTTTAAGAATATTTATTTTTATAGGAGTCCTTTTATCACTTGTTGGATGTTTTATCATTTATACTTTTTCCCCACACTATTCTTTTAAGTTATATGACAGTATAATACTTGATATTTTAGGCTTTATGTTTTTGGTATATAGAACCGATTATAGGGCTTATTTTAATTTTTTATTTCCCAAAAAAAGGGTATAAGATATTTTGGTATTTTCTTTTTTGTATTATGGGTTTGCGCTATTCTATGCTATGCCTATTGGTAAATATTTCTTTGATAAGGTAAGAGAAATGTTTGCTTAATTGCTATTCTTTTTTCTTTTTTTTACGTAAATTTTTTTTGCGGCAGCAACCAGTTCAACAAACTGTTTTTGCAGGTAATTTGACGGATCATAAGCACTGTAGGCAATTTTTTCAATATCAGTCCATTCAGAATTAGGGAAAAATTTTGATGCCCGTAGTTTCATTCCAAACATAGCAATGGCAGTTCCTAATTGAAATTCTTTGTCTATATCAGTAAAAGGAGCATAATTATTGGGGCAATTATAATTCAATTCCATTCTGTTTCCTGTATTTGCAGGAACATTTGGAAGGGCATATCTTAATGATACCTGCGCCGGTGATTGCGAGAAAGTGGCATTAATAAATTCATCTTCTTTTAGTGGTGTTATTTCAAAAATTGCTAATACACTGTTACCACTCCCTATATCCCCTCCCTCCAGTTCGCCGGTACTGTCCGCAATGGCATCCCGCTTATTGTCAAACCCAATTAAACGGTAACTTTTTATTACACCCGGGTTAAAATGCACATTTAAAAAAACGTCATCGGCAACAGAATAAAAAGTTTGTGTAACTTCTTTCACCAATACTTTTTCAGCCTCATTGATATCATCCAGGTAGGCATAATTACCATTGCCCCTTTTTGCCAGTATTTCTAATTTAGAATCTTTATAATTACCCATGCCAACACCAAGGCATGTTAAATAAACACCGGTCTTTTTCTCCTTTGTAATAAGGTCATCCAATGCTTTTTCAGATACCTCACCAACATTAAAATCGCCATCCGTTGCCAGTATGACCCGGTTATTTCCTCCTTTAATAAAAGTATGTTCTGCCAGTTCGTAAGCCATCCGGATAGCAGATTCGCCAGGGGTATCACCCCTGGCTGTAAGTTCTTCAATGGACTGTATAATTTTTTGCTTTTCGGCACCGCTGGTAGGCTGCAGCCAAACCGAAACCGTACCTCCATATGCTACAATGGATACAGTATCTTTTTCCCGTAAATTTTTTATTAGCATTTGAAAAGCAGCTTTTACAAGTGGCAGCCTGTTAGGCATATCCATGCTTCCCGATACATCAATTAGAAAAACAAGATTGGATGGTGGAACATTTTCCATATCCAGTTTACGTGCATTTACATTAAGAAATAATAATTTACTTTCCACATCCCACGGGCAATCTGATATTTGGGATTCAATACTGAAAACATCTTTTTTTGCAGGTTCCCTGTAATGAAGATTGAAATAATTTAATAGCTCCTCAATGCGCACTGCATCCGGCGGTACCATGCTTTGGTTATTGATAAAGCGCCTGATATTACTATACGAAGCTTTATTTATATTAAGTGAAAAACCGGTATTGGGGAATTTATTGACATCTACTATTTCATTTTCAACAAGCGAAAAATAAGATTCATCGCTTACGTACCAATTATAGGTTGAAGAAAAATTCTGATCCTTTGTTATGGAAATTAATTTCTGCCGGTTTTTGGTACTGTTAGAAGATAATGCCTTTAAAGTTATTTGCTGAAACACATCTGTTTTTACTGCAAATGATTTTGTTTCGTATCCATCCAGAATTAATGTAATGGAATCAGAAAGGTTGCGGCATGTAATACCAAATCCGCCTGAAGTACCGGAATAATAAATATACCGGGTACTGTGAAGCATTATTTTTACATTCTGCAAATATTGGTTTTTTTCGTCCTTTATTTCTCCCCGCAAGTAATACTGGGCATTAGCATAAGGAATAAAAAACAAGAAAGATATATATGTAATTAGATTTTTCAACTGGTATTAAGTTGAAGTTAGTTATAAAATTTATCTGACAAGGTATTTTTATCTTGCCAGCAACTGTTTTTAGTTTTCTACCAATTTGTATATTTCTGCAAGATTCCTGCCTAATCCATCATAATCAAGCCCGAAGCCCAATAAAAATATATTGGGAACATTAAAACCCAGGTAATCTATTACAATGGGATATTGCAGTGCTGTTGGCTTGTGCAGCAATGCAGCAATTTTTAATGAAGCCGGTTGCTGATCATATAACTGCGGTAAAAATTTATTCAATGTATTCCCTGTATCAACAATATCTTCAATAATTACTACATGCCTGTCTTTTAACGGTTCGTCAAGCCCAATAGAAGTAATTACATTCCCGCTGGAACGGGTTCCTTTATAAGAAGCTAATTTTATAAAACATATTTCTGCATCAATATGTATTTGCTTAAACAGGTCTGATGCAAACATAAAAGAACCGTTTAAAATAGCAATGAATATCGGCCGTTTGCCTTCATATGCCATATTAATTTCTGCTGCCAATTCTTTTATCCTTGTTTCAATTTTTAAAGCATTGATGTATGGCTGAAATTTTTTATCAAATACCTGTATTACGGGTGTTGAAGTGGGCATTTGTTTTTTCTTTATAAATTATTTTGAAACAATTAGTTGCTGGCCTACTTTTAAATTATCATCTGCCAGATTATTCCACTCTCTTAATTGCTGTACACTAACCTGGTAATTCTTTGCAATACTATACAGCCCTTCTTTGGGTTGAACCTCATGAATTTTCTTTGCGGTAGCTGGCACAGCATAAATACCCACAAATTTTCCATTTTCTTTAGCTACAGGCTGCTTTAATGCAACCGGATTCAGTTTCAATTGCGTTCCTGCAGCTACTAACGAATTTTCTGTTAAATCATTATACTTCAAAAGATATTTTAATTGTATGCCATTTTTTTGGGCAACATCGTAAAGAGATTCCTGTTTTTGTACCTTGTAAAAATCTTCTTTGCTTGTGTTGGATTTTTTTTGCAGAAAAATAACCTGGTCGCTTATAAGTATACCGTCATCTTTCATATCATTATATGACAATAATTTATTTAAATCAATATCATTTTCTGAAGCAATGGCCAATAGCGAAGTGCCTTTTACAGCAATCATATATTTACATCCATTGATAAAATTTGCAGATTCGTTTGTAGCTGAACTATTGTTTTTGACGGCATCACTAAGGGGAAGAATATTTTTATCCTGAGCCTTTATAATCGCAATGCCTTTATCTGCTTTATTTTTACCAGCTATTACTGTATCCCCCTCTTCTTTAATTCCTTCAATTGTATATTGTTCAAGGTTGTATTGTTCAATATTTTTTATCAATATTTCGGGGTATTGGGGATTGGTAGCATAGCCTGCTTTTCTTAATCCATTTGCCCAGCCCTTGTAGTCTGTTGGTTGCAATGCAAATAAAAATGCATACCTGTCAGTACCACGCAAATAATTGCTGTGATCCCTGTAAGATGCTTCTGCGTCTTTATAACTTCTAAAACATTCACCTGCTGCATCATCATCATGATAAACTGTTTCTGCCGTCCAGGTGCCCTTGCATTTTATACCAAAATGATTATTAGATTTTTTTACCAGGTCGCTGTTACCGCTCTCTGTTTCCAATAAACCCTGGGCAAGGGTTATTGCTGCAGGAACGCCCATACGCTTCATTTCTTTTATAGCAAGACCCTTGTATATTTCAATATACTGCACAGGTGTAAGTGTTTGCGCAGTTACCTTTGCAAAACTACCTGCAACAATTACCAGCAAATAAAATAATTTTCTACTCATACCCGATCCAATATTTTTAGCGATTACTTTTTATAACTTTTGTATTAACATCAGGCCATCCCTTACTGTTAACAAAACTTGCCGAACCCTGGTATCATTTTTTATATGCTCATTAAAAGCCTGGATGGCCTTGGCATTTTTACCACTTATATTTTTGTCTAATACCTGCCCGTGAAATAAAACATTATCAGCAATGATAATACCGTTTTGTTTTACTGATGGCAAAATTAATTCGTAATAATCAATATACCCTGTTTTATTCGCATCAATAAAAACCATATCCCATTGCTCATTTAATGTGGGAATGATTTGATTGGCATTACCTACATGCAACTTTATTTTATCTTTATTAACTGACTGTTCAAAATAAGATTTTGCAATAGCCGCATCTTCCTCTCTTAATTCAATCGTATGTAACAGACCGCCTGTCTTTAACCCCTTAGCTAAACATAAAGCACTATACCCTGTAAAAGTTCCTATTTCTAAAATTTTTTCGGGCTGTAAAAGGCCGCTTAATAAAGTTAAAAAACTTCCCTGCACATGGCCACTAAACATATGTGCATGTTCATGTGTACTGGTAGTATACAAATTTATTGCCTGCAAAAGTTCATCTTCTTCAAAAGAATATGTAGCAGCATATTCTTCTGCAATGCTATTTACTAACTCCATACCAGCTTTTTGTTTTATAACAATAGTGCCATTCTTATTTTATTATATCAATAAAGAATGGCACGTGTGATTATACAAAAGTAAAATATATATTGGTTTAACTATTGTTTTTTAGAAATGATTAACAAGCCTGTAAAAGTAAGCAGCCCGTTAATAATAAGAATTTCAATTCCTATTACATAACCATTTAATAAATGAGAAGCATTTGTTTGAAGAAAATAACAAATTACAGGGCTTACCAAAGCTATTAATGCAATAATATATTTATCAGGCAAATTTCGTTTTGTTAAAATACCAAATGAAAACAACCCCAATAACGGCCCATAAGTATACCCCGCAAGGTCTAAAATTTTATCAATGATGGACCTGCTGTTAATTTCCCTGAAAATTAATATGCTTATAAAAAATATAACAGTCATTATTAAATGAACAGTAAGCCGCATTCGCTTTTTTTGCTTTTCATTTAAATCATCTCTTTCTTTAATGCCCAGTATATCTATACAAAAAGTTGAAGTTAGTGCAGTTAATGCACCATCAGCACTTGGAAATAACGCTGATATTAAAGCAATAATAAAAATGATTGAAATAAAAGATGGCATAGATTGCAATAAACCCAATGCAACTGAAGGAAATAAATTATCGCCGGTTATAACAAGGTTGTTTTGAACAAATGCCCACGTTGGTTGATCGTTTACCATTACTGTGGTAAAACTCGCTCCCTGGTTGTATGCATATAAATACAAAAGGCCGCCTAATAATAGAAATAGTAAATTTACAAAAACCAATATCACACTAAAACTGAGCATATTTTTTTGCGAATCTTTCAGGTTTTTTACACTGATATTTTTTTGCATCATTTCCTGGTCTAACCCCGTCATGGCAATAGTAATAAATGCACCTCCTATAATTTGCTTTATAAAAAAACCCTTACTTTTTATATCCGTATTAAATATTTTAGTGAGCCTTTTTGCTTCCATTGCATTAACAGCCCCGCTTACAGAAAAATTAAGGTGGGATAATATATAACCTATACAAACAACCAAACCAAGTATCATTAATGTTGTTTGTAATGTATCTGTGTAAACAATTGTTTTTACACCTCCTTCAAAAGTGTATAGCAATATCATTATTAATACTACGGCAGCAGATACCCAAAATGGTATATGCATTCTTGATAAAATAAAAATATGGAGTATATTAATTACAAGGTAAAGCCTTGCAGTGGCACCAACTGTTCTTGATAAAATAAAAAATGAAGCACCGGTTTTATAAGCCCAGGTTCCAAAACGTTGTTTCAGGTAATTATAAATAGAGGTTAAATTGAGCTTATAATAAAGTGGCAACAATACATACGCTACTACAATGTAACCAATAAAATAACCGATCACTACCTGGAAATAGCCTAGTGCATTTGGCAGTAACCCTGCTTTACCAATATTACCTACACTGCCTGGCACACTTACAAATGTTACACCGCTTAACGAAGTACCAATCATGCCAAAAGCAACCAGCATCCAGTTACTGTTTCGGTTACCAATAAAAAAAGAATCGTTATTTGAATTTTTACTGGTATACCATGCTACAATAAATAATAATAAAAAGTAACAGATAACAAAATACAAAAGCGTTGAAGGAGACATAATGAATTAATAATTAAAAAATAATGCTGCTAAATTAGCAGATGTAAAATTAATTGATGAATTTTAAATAATAAGCAGCATTATGACATTCCAATCCATCGCAGTTTTTTGTGGCAGCAAAACCGGTAACAATATTTTATTTGCAACACAGGCAACAGAGTTAGGTTACCTTTTGGCTGAAAAAAATATCACCTTAATTTATGGTGGTGGCAACAAGGGCTTAATGGCATCAGTAGCAAATGCTGTACTGGAAAAAGAGGGTAAAGTAATTGGCATTATTCCACAGGTTTTAACTGAATGGGAACACCAGCATAAAGGTATAACAGAATTAATAGTTGTTGAAAACATGCACGTACGTAAACGCATGCTGTACGAAAAATGTGATGCGGCCATTGTATTACCTGGCGGTTATGGCACATTGGATGAACTGTTTGAAATGCTTACCTGGAACCAGCTCAGCATCCACGATAAACAAATTTTTATTTTAAACACCGATGGCTTTTATGACGGATTATTGAAGCACATGAATAAAATGTCGGGAGAAGGTTTTTTATACAATCACTTGAAAGAAAATTTTACCGTTGTTAATAAACCAGAAGATATATTTACGTAATTAAATAATTGATTATTTTATCTGTGCTGGAACAGTGCAATATTATACCCTGCTTTTATAACAGGTATTAACCTTCCGTAATAATCTACATAGGGCGAACCTGGGTTCCTTAATATATCAAACAATACTGAAAAATAAAAAAAACTGTTGTTTGACGGGATGCGGCCGGAACAATAGCCCAATCCAAGTAATAAACTGTTTACACTTGCTGAATAAGAAGAAAGAGTGACCCCTCGTGGTGTTGTTAATTTGCTATTGATAAAATTATGCTCGAATTGGGCCTGTGTGTATAAAAAATTCAAAGGATAAATTTTTACAAATGCGCCAGGGCCAACATTTGTCTGACTATATTTATTTGCATAAATATCCTTTTGGCCGGCATAATAAAAATTTAAACTTAAGGCGGCATCCAGCCATGGTGTTACACTATACCCCAAAAAAGGGCTTATACCAAAAGCTATACCCCCGGAGTAAAAGGAAAAACTTAGATCGCCGCCAGAAAATAATTTATCCTTTTGAAACCCTCTAGTTTTATTCTCGGCAGGCTCATTTTCCTGGGCGGATATTGTTATCGAAAAACAAGGTACCAGTACTAAAAAAACTATTTTTTTCATTCCGCTTTTATTAATTTTTCTTACCACTGTTTTCTTATTATGAAACAATACTTATACCAGGTGAATTTAATTTAAATCAATATGTAGAAGGATATTTAAAAAAACAGCCGGCACAAAATAGTAAACTTAGTGAAACAAATACCGGGTACAAGTAAGCAGAATCCTATTTAAAATTTGGGACAAAGTACCTGGTGGGTATCTCCGCCTGCTTTTGCATAAAAGCCCTTTTTAATTATACTAAATTCGGTTGCCCCCTGGGAATTATTAAAAGTTTTCAATGATGATGTGGTTGCATCATAACTAAATGTAAAGCTTATATGTTTTATTTCGAACCCTAACATTGGTATAATTGCATCTCCTGCCCGGTAATACACACCGGCTATTAATTGCGTTTCGCCGCCTGCACCAGAGAGATTGTAGTTGGCATTTAAACCAATTACCATTTCACTTGCTTTTGCCTGGTTGGTATAATAAGCATTGGGATTAATAATAACCCTGTCATTTATTTTTAAAATAGCATTTACAAAACCTGTATGCCGCATAGATATCCGGCTTGTATCGTAATTCGCAGAAAAAAAAGTTTCCTTTGGCTGATTTACATGCATTAGTGAATAGCCCCCGTTTATATAAACATTTTCTGTAGGGAAATACGCATAATTTAAACCAACCTGCATATCAAAGTAATTAATGCTGGTAGTGACTAATTGAACCGAAGTGAATGCATTACCATCAAAAAATTTTCCATCAAACTGATCAGGAAAATTTAATTTAGATGGATCAATTACTTTATTAACCCACCCCACATTAAACCCGGCAGAAAGTAAGCTGCTTACACCAAGCATTTGATGATAGGCCATTGATGCATATACTTTGTTTGAACGAAGGCCGCCACTACCCGCAATATCGCTTAATATTACACCACCCAAGCCTACCCAGCCATTGTCAAACCGATCACGCAAAACCTGTGCATCTCCAAATACACTAACCGTTTTATAAGGCGATGCCAATATGGATGAAAATTGGTTTCGATAAATGGCACCAATTCTATAATCCGCATCAGGAATAAACCCTGTATTCGCGGGATTGGTGATAAGCGGAGAATTAAAGAATTGAGAAAAATGAAGATCCTGTGCCTGCACAAGGGATACCAATGTGAGGCTATATGCAAGTAGAAATAATATTGTTTTTTTGTGCTTCAATTATAAAAATATTAAATACTTATACTCATCTTACCAAAGTGATATCGCCTGTTTTTCTTTCTATCAGGCCGGTTGAATATTGAACCTCTAATGTATAGGCATATACATCCATTGGTTGTAAGGCCCCCTTAAATGTACCATCCCATCCCTTGTTTTTAGCGGAAGACGTAAAAACCAACTGTCCCCAGCGATTATAAATATTCCAGGTCATTTTTGTTATTCCAAATCCTTCTACTTTTATAGTGCTGTTCTTTCCATATTGCCCCGGGGTAAACGCATTGGGGACGGCAACCAATGGTGTAATTTTTGCAGACACATCCAAACAAAAAGTATCTATACAACCTGCTGCATTAATTGCCTGCAGGCATACATTAAAAACACCTGTAGAGGTAAATTGGTATAAAGGATTAATTTCTGTAGAGGTTTGCCCATCTCCAAAATTCCATATATAACTGGATGCCCCGACAGAAAGATTAGTAAACTGTGTGGGAGTATTTTCTTTAACTCCGGGATTAGGCGATGCCGTGAAACCTGCAGTTGGATTGGCAATTACAGTAATATTAAAAGTAGTTGAATCTACCTTATTACAGGTGGATGTATCAAAAGCAACCAATTTAACCGTATAGGTGCCCAAACCTTTATAAAGATGAGAAGGGTCAACTGCTGTTGAAGTAGTTCCATCTCCAAAATTCCACAGAAAATCAGTTCCCCCTAAAGAGGTATTTTGAAAAAGAGCGTTGTAAGGAACGCAACCAGTTGCCGGCGTTTCAAACTGGGCCTTAACGGCAACGGCTAAACGCACCTGGTGAATCACAGAATCCGGGGCATTACAGAAAGTAGTATCATCTACCACCAGTTTCACATTATAAGAACCAACAGAAGCATAGGTATGTTGAACTGAATTAAGTCCTGCCCTTACCTGGGGACTGCCATCACCAAAATCCCACAAAAAGCTGTTTGCAGTAAAACTGGGCAAAACTGCTGTAGTAGTATTTGTAAAATCGTAGGAAAGGTTGGTACAAGGTGGAATTTTTGTAGCAAAGAAACCGGGAGTTACCTGGTTATTACCCACTTTTACCGTTACGTAAGCAGTATCAGACCCATTGCAGCTACTTGGATCAATAGCAATCTCCATCACTGTGTAAACACCCACCTGTGTGTAAGTATGTGTTGCAAAATTATTGGGAGCAAAAGTAGTATCGTTTTTGGTACTGAAAGGATCACCATAATCCCAAATATATTGCTTGCCCTTTGCAAGTGTATCTACAAATTTTATAGCTAATGGTACACACCCTATTGTATCGATAACGCCATTAATAGTGGCTGTTACGCTGGCAATAACACCACCAAAATTCATTTCAATTTTAACAGCTGCTTCATTACAATTGTTTCCTCCATTTACTGTAGCCCAAACGCCGGGTGTAGTGGGAAAAAAACCAGGTGTTTTTGGGCCGCCGCAATTTGCGCAAATGGCTGTATAAATAACACCTTGGGCATCAAACCGGCTGGTACCGCCGTCTACGTGATCATCAAACCCGCCGTTTTGCCCAAAGAAGCTACCGAATAACTGACTGGCCGCATCTCTTTCTAATACAAAAAAGTAAAAATCACCACCATCAGTAGTCGATTTAAGTGCATTGGCAGTAACCGGCAATCCAAATGTACCTGCGCAAGGGTAACCAAAGTCATTATTAAATTTACCACCCCACCCTGATACATAAACATTTTGACACCGGTCAACCAAAAAAGCAACAGGCGAAATATTAGGAATAGGAGAGCCAGAGCCAAATACGGTAGAATAAACAAAGCCTGATAAATCTGGCTTTAATTTCGAAATAAATTGTTTACCGTTTGCATTACTATAAGCAGCATTTTTAACCGGCCAATTGCCAGTAGTGGAACCCATTATATAAGGAAAACCAAACTTGTCAATTTGTACACCATACACCAAATCATTACCACTGGTGCCAGCAAAAATAGTTTTAATAATAGCAGACCCATCTGCTTTAATTTCTGTTACAAAACCGTCTGTTTCACCACCCTGGAAATTAGCGCTTATCCCTGCTTCGGGGGTACCGCCTGAAGTACCAGCCAGCGTGGGGCTTGTTGTTCCTCCGGCTATATATAAATTATTTAAAATCGGGTTATAAGTTGCAACAAAACATGCATCGGTACCAGTTCCGCCAAAATAAGTACTAAACATCAATGCTGTGAGGTTGGGTGTAAACTTCAATATTACACCATCTTGCCGGCCTCCACCATAAGTACCTTGTAAAACTCCGGCGGTAACGGGAAAGTCGTTAGATTGTGTACAGGAAGCAAGATAAATATTATTGGCACCATCCAGTATTACTTCACTTCTTGCATCATCACCATAATTCCTTCTTGTTTCAAAAGCGCCATTCCCTATAGTAGGATCAAGCACGTATTTTGGTTTTATATTAACACCATCATCTTTAGTACCCCCTATTTTTATAGAACCCACCAGTGCAGTACCAGTAGCATTAAATTTTGTTACCACAATATCATACCCCCCGGTAGTGCCAATGGTATTTGTAACAGGGTAATCGGTTGAGGTAGTTCTGCCTGCAACTATAAGGTTTCCTTTGTTATCACAAATCATACTGTGTGGTTGTTCGTTACCACTGGAACCACCAAGATAGGTACCATATAACCTGTTAACTCCATTGGAAGATAATTTGATAATCGCAATATCATAAGGACCATTGGCATCTTCATTATTACCACCGTTATAAGTTACATCAAAAGCACCCGGTGATACAGGATATCCCGAACCAAAAGAAATTCCACCGGCAAAAAAGCTGCCGTCTGGCCCGGGGGTTGCAGTGTACCCCCAATTGTCTGTGGTACTTCCGGTAAAAGAACTAAAAATTAATGTTGGGTCAATAATAACCGTTGCATCAGGAGAGTAATCTTTTACCTTAAATGTTACCACATTGTCTTTAATCACATACTTACAATCAACTGTTGTTCTCCCTGTTTTTTCTACCTGGTAGGTATAGGGGTATAATTCTTTAACATCCCCAACTGAAGTACCTATAATAAGTTCCTTATTTTTTACTTCCAGTTTATCCACCCCTTCATACTTTAAAGTGATATCACTTATTTTACCTCCAGGATGCACTATCAAATCATACTTTAGAGTTCCCATATCAGTGTAATACCTTACATCAATATTGGGGTATACATTTTTGTAAGTAACCCCCTGGTAAATTTTACAATTGCTTTTCCATTTTGATTTATCATTTCCGATGTAATAATTATTATAAGTATCCAGGGCCTTATCAGGCATTACTTCTGCTGCATTTGAACCACCTGAAAAACTTACACGGTAAGCATGTGAATGAATGGTGTAACTGGTATTTAAAGTAGCAGATGAATTACTGATACCTACTTTTACGGTACTGGTATTAAGTTTTACACTATCAATTTTATGCTGGCCATGAATATGCTCAGCATATTTTTTTAAATCATCGGCATTGTGCAATAATACAGTAAAACCATTTTTTTGGAGAAAAAAGGCACCGCTGGAAATTTCACTTTTAAAATCAACCCTCTTATCCCACTGTCCCTTATTTTCAATAAATTGTAATTGGGCAAAGGAAGTTTTGCCTATAAGAATGATAGATAAGGCAATGCAGAAGCAAGCTGTTATTTTTTTTATAAAATTCAAGAGAGGTATTTTTTACAAATTACTTAAATTTAGCCATAAAGCTACCGGATTGTAACTTTAAAGATTGTTAATTATTATTTACGATATTTTGCTCCATACTGTTTTATCTTTTTGAACCTGAAGAAAGTTTTTTATAGGTAAGTTTTCGGCCAATAATAAATCAGGGTCGGTATCTATTATATGAGATGCGGCATTTTTTGCTGCATCCAGCATTATTCTGTCATTGACAATATTCGCCAGCTTAAAGTTTAATAAGCCGCTTTGTTTTGTTCCTTCAATATCACCGGGCCCACGTATTTCAAGATCTTTCTCTGCTACTTTAAACCCATCATTGGTAGCACATAATATTTTTAATCTTTCCCTTGCATCATTTGATATTTTATTGCCGGTTAGTAAGATACAAAAACTTTTTTCACTGCCCCGTCCTACCCTTCCCCTTAACTGGTGTAATTGCGACAATCCAAATTTTTCTGCGCTTTCAATAACCATAATAGAGGCATTGGGTACATTTACGCCCACTTCAATTACGGTGGTACTCACCATAATTTGTGTGTCGCCATTTACAAACCTTTGCATATTGGTATCTTTTTGTATGGCAGGCTGCCTGCCATGTACCATGCTAATCCAATACTTTGGTTCCGGGAAAAAAGATTTCACTTCTTCAAACCCCTTCATCAGGTTCTCGTAATCCATTTTTGCTGATTCCTCAATCAATGGATAAACAATGTATACCTGTCGTCCTTTTTTAATTTCGGCTTTGATAAAATCCATTACCATAGGCCGTTTATTTTCAAAACGATGCACCGTGTCTATTGGTTGCCTGCCCGGTGGCAGTTCATCTATTACGCTGTAATCAAGATCGCCATAAGCCGTTAGCGCTAGGGTTCTTGGGATAGGCGTTGCCGTCATAACCAAAATATGTGGTGGCAATGTGTTTTTATTCCACAACCTGGCCCGCTGTGCTACGCCAAATTTATGTTGCTCATCTATAACTGCAAAACCAAGGTTTTTAAATATTACTTTTTCTTCAATTACTGCATGGGTACCTATTAATATAGTCAGTGATCCGTCTTCGCAGGCTTTTAAAATCTCTTTGCGTTGTTTATTAACAGATGAGCCGGTTAAAAGTTTTACACAAACAGGCATATCTTTTACCAGGGCTGTAATGGTATTATAATGTTGCCTGGCCAGTATTTCGGTAGGCGCCATTAATACACTTTGAAAACCCTCCCCGTCTGACTGGCGGATATTATCTGCTGCAATCAGCATACTTAACAATGCCACAATAGTTTTTCCGCTACCCACATCGCCCTGTAAAAGGCGGTTCATTTGTTTGCCGGTTCTGGTATCTTTTCTGATTTCTTTTAACACCCTTTTTTGTGCATTGGTTAATTCAAAGGGTAGGTAACTATTATAAAATGTATTGAAAAGATCGCCTACTTTATTAAATTCCCAACCCTTACTAAAACGTTGCCTGGTACTACGGATAAGGCCTAAACGTATCTGGGCAAAATACAACTCTTCAAATTTTAACCGCCTTACTGCATGGGTATACATTTGCTCCGTGGCGGGAAAATGAATAGAACAAAAAGCATCCCATCTCGCAATAAAACGATATTTTTTTATGATGGCATTGGGCAAATTTTCAGGAAGATCATTGGCAGATAATTGTTGCAACAAAGCAAAGGACAGTCTTGCAAATGCTCGCCCAGTCAATCCTCTTGCTTTTAGTTTTTCAGTAGAAGAATAAATTGGTTCCAGAAATTTTTTTCCATCTGATTTATCATCGGAATACAATTCAATATCAGGGTGACTGATCTGCACTTTGCCCATAAAAAAACCAAGCTTGCCAAACACCAAATAATGATGGCCGATGGTTAATAATTTTTCTGCCCAGCTTATTCCCTGGAACCATACCAGTTCTAATTCACCAGTATCGTCCTGCAGGTAGGCTACTAAACGCTTACTCCTTTTTTCTCCTATCAGTTCAACATGTGTTAACCTGCCTGCAACCTGTGCGTATTCTATATCCGGGCCAAGAGAACCTATTTTATCTATTTTGGTTTTATCTATATGCCTGAAGGGGTAATATTCTAGCAAATCTTTAAAGGTGAAAATGCCTAATTCTTTTTTTAACAGGTCGCCTCTTAAAGGGCCAACACCTTTAAGATATTCAACAGGGCTAAATAATATATTGGCAGTAGACGAAATAATAAATTGTTTGCACAAATATATTTCATTGGTAGCAATTGCACATCGCTGTTGAGTTGGTAACTTAACTTACGAAGATTTGCGTGCCGGCGAATTTCTGCTAAAATGCATGGGCTTTTTGCCATGCCTGTGACCCCCTTCCGGGTGTACGAATGTAGTAGGTGTATAAGCAGGCGCTTCTCCAAATTGCTCAGGCACGGTTTCCTTTTGTACAGGCTTCCCCAATAACTTTTCTATAGAAGCAAATTTGCGTTGTTCTTTTACACTTATAAATGTAATGGCCGTACCATCTGCCGCAGCCCTTGCAGTGCGGCCAATACGATGTACATAATCTTCCCCGTCATGTGGTACATCATAATTTAATACCAGGCCTATATTATCAATATCAATACCACGGCTAAGTATATCAGTAGCTACTAAAATCTGTAGTCGGCCGCTTTTAAAATGCATCAGTACTTCTTCTCTTTTATCCTGCTCAAGGTCGCTATGTATTTCATCAACCGGTAAGCCGGTTCTTTTAAGCTGCCGGTTCAATTCCTTAACGCTGTTTTTGCTGCTGCAAAATATAAGTACACTGGAAAATTTTTTTTGAAGCAACAGGTATTTAACAAGAGGTATTTTTTGTGTGTCGTACACTACGTATGCCAGCTGAATAATTTTTTCGTTTGGCTTACTGATAGAAATATTTATTTCTGCCGGCTGGTGCAAAATACGACGAGCCATTTCCCGTATCTTCTGCGGCATGGTTGCCGAAAATAAAAGGTTTTGCCTTTTTGCAGGCAGGGCAGCAATGATGCGCATGATATCATCATAAAAACCCATATCCAGCATACGGTCGGCTTCATCTAAAATTAAATATTTTAATCCCTGGAATTTTACATAGCCCATATTAATATGCGCCAGCATTTTACCGGGTGTACAAACCACCACATCAGCACCCACACTTAATGCCTTTTTTTCCTGTATAAAAGCATTGCCATCTCCACCACCGTACACTGCAATAGAACTTACAGAAGTAAAATAACTTAAGCCTTCCATATGCTGGGCTATTTGTACGGCCAATTCCCTTGTTGGTACAATTACAAGGGCAGTAATACTATGGTGATTCAGTGGGCTGGAAATAATATTATTGATAAGAGGCAATAAAAAAGCAGCAGTTTTACCGGTACCGGTTTGTGCGGAAGCAATAACATCTTTGCCTGCCAATACCAGCGGAATAACCTGCTCCTGAACCGGTGTTGCTTCATTGTATCCTGAGGCTTCTATACCTTCAATCAATCTTTCATCGAAACCAAAATCTGTAAACTTCAAAATATATAAGGGTAATTAAATGTAAATGTTTAGTGTTTTAAAAAGTAAAAATATTACCCCTGCTCTGTTTCTACTGCTGCAATTTCGTTTGCTGTTACAGGTTGTGGTGTAGTATTTTTTATTGTAAGCTGAAATTTAGTATTTAAAATAACTTCAAACTGGCCGGTACGTAAAACGGTTTTTGTAGCATCATCTTCGAGCATTGCAGCGGCCAAATGACTCGCTAAATCTGACCCGCTGATTACGTTACTCACTTTGCCATCAGTATATGCAATGGTAAACTTATACCCAGCCTTTCTACCTGTTCCGGCTCTTTCAAAATCATCCCTGTTAAGGTTAAGTAACTGATCGCCTGTTACAGATTTTTTTAATAAAATCCTTATCACCGGCAGGTATTTGTTCCAAATATATGTGTACATATAAAAAAATTTAAATATTGAAGCTTTCTAACCAATGACGGATATTTTATCTAAAATAAATACGGGCTGATAAAGATACGCTTTATAGGTGGATAATGGTGCTTTGATTTGAAGATTCCTGAAAATTAAGCGGTTTTTATCGCAACAATAAAATTGAATTCAAAAAAATTGAACAGCCGGTTCTTTTGCAATTTTATGTTTCTATTGATGTTATATCTTAGGTTTTAACTGAGTGATAAGGAAAGCCATAAAGCTTCTTTTAAAACACTGTAATAAAGATTTGAACCTAAACTATTAAATGCTATACTTATAAATACTACATTAGCATAACAAAACGATCGTATGCTACCGTGCATTTTTAAAAAAATCACTACACTAAATTTCATGCACTTTTGCTTTTGCTTTTTTAACTACTCCCGTCAACCCTACTTATTTTCTTCATTAAAATAATCAATAACCAACCCATATGCAGCAGTATATTTTATCATTCGACCAAGGAACTACCAGTTCAAGAGCCATCATTTTTGATCAGAAAGGTTCCATTGTTTCACTTGCTCAAAAAGAGTTTACACAAATTTTTCCGAAACCGGGCTGGGTAGAACATGATGCCAATGAAATATGGAGTACGCAGTTTGGCGTAGCTGCAGAAGCCATCAGTAAAGCGGGTTTATCAGCTGAAAATATTGCAGCTATTGGTATTACCAATCAACGGGAAACCACTGTGGTGTGGGATAGAAATACGGGCATACCTGTTTACAACGCCATTGTATGGCAGGACAGAAGAACCGCTGCCTTTTGTGATGAACTAAAAGCGGTAGGTGCCGATAAACTGATTCAGCAAAAAACGGGGCTGATAGTAGATGCTTATTTTAGCGCCACCAAAATAAAATGGATATTAGATAATGTGACAGGTGCAAGAGAAAAAGCCAACAATGGGCAATTGTGTTTTGGTACCATCGATACCTGGCTGATATTTAACCTTACTAAAGGCAAGGTACATGTTACTGATGTATCCAACGCATCCCGCACTATGTTGTGCAATATACATACCCTTCAGTGGGATGGAGAATTGCAGGAAATATTTGGTATACCCGGGAATATGTTGCCCGAAATACGCAGCAGCAGTGAGGTGTACGGCCATACACAAAATATTTTATCGGCACATAATATACCCATTGCCGGTATTGCCGGCGATCAGCAATCGGCATTGTTCGGGCAAATGTGTACACAGCCCGGGATGGTAAAAAATACCTATGGTACTGGTTGTTTTATGTTAATGAATACCGGCAAAAAACCGGTAGCATCCACCAATAATTTATTGACAACTGTTGCCTGGAAAGTAAATGGCATTACGCATTATGCTTTAGAAGGCAGTGTGTTTATTGCAGGCGCCATTATACAATGGTTAAGGGATAGCCTGGGTATTATTAAAACATCTGCCGAAGTAGAAATACTGGCAGCAAAAGTAAAAGACAGCGAAGGCGTGTATGTAGTACCTGCCTTTGCCGGCCTGGGTGCACCACACTGGAATCAACACGCCCGTGGAATTATTACAGGGCTTACAAGGGGTTCCAATGCATCGCATATTGCAAGGGCTGCATTAGATAGTATCGCTTATCAAACAATGGATGTATTAAAAGCTATGGAAGCAGATGCAGGCATCAGCATCAAAGAATTAAGGGTAGATGGCGGCGCAACAATTAACAACATGTTGATGCAGTTTCAAAGTGATATTATGAACACCACCGTAATAAAACCCGTTATCACCGAAACTACGGCCTTGGGTGCTGCTTATTTAGCAGGACTTGCTGTTGGCTACTGGCCAAATATGGAAGCCATACAACACCAATGGCAGGTAGATAAAAAATTTACTGCAACCATGCAGGAAGAAGAAAGAAACAAATTAACCAGGCAATGGCAGCGGTCTGTAAAAACCGCCAAAGCATGGGCAGATGATTTATAATGCTGCCCGACACCAGTACTAAAAATTGTCACCAAAAAGTTTACGGCAGCAGTTACGGAATGCAATAAAAAAACCAGCAGCAGCAAAAATTATTATGGACAGGAATACAATGTTACAACAACTGCAGGATGTATCAGAATGGGACATCATTATTATAGGGGGTGGGGCTACAGGCTTAGGATCTGCCGTGGATGCTGCTTCCAGGGGATATAAAACTTTACTGGTAGAGCAGGCAGATTTTGCCAAGGGTACTAGCAGCCGCAGCACCAAACTGGTTCATGGCGGTGTTCGCTACCTGGCACAGGGCAATATTAAATTGGTAAGGGAAGCGTTGAGAGAAAGGGGTCTTTTGTTAAAAAACGCCCCGCATGTTTGTCATAATTTATCTTTTATTATACCTTCTTTTCATTGGTGGCAAAAATGGTATTACGGTATCGGGTTAAAGTTGTACGATGTAATGGCAGGTAAATTAAGTTTAGGCAAAACGAAAATACTCTCCAAAGAAACAATACAACAATTGTTACCCGCAATAGCCACGCAAAATTTAAGCGGTGGGGTACTTTACCACGACGGGCAGTTTGATGATTCAAGGCTGGCCATTAACCTTGCACAAACAGCCGTTGAGCAGGGGGCCGTTGTTATTAATTACTGCAAACTTACCTCACTAACTAAAACGGATAAACGCATTAGTGGTGTGGTGGTGCAGGATGTTTTATCAAACAAAGAATATACCCTCCGCAGTAAAGCGGTTATTAATGCCACCGGGGTATTTACTGATTATGTAATGAGGATGGATGATCCCAAACACCATGCGATTGTTTCCCCATCACAAGGCGTTCATATTGTTGTAGACCAGCATTTTTTTCCGGGCGAACAGGCAATGATGATACCTAAAACAGATGATGGCAGGGTATTGTTTGCGGTGCCCTGGCACAATAAAATTGTATTGGGCACCACTGATACACCCATCAGCCATATCTCTTTAGAACCAACTGCATTAAAAGAAGAAATTGATTTTATTATTAAGCATACCAACCGTTACTTGAGCACAGGGGTCGAGTACAAGGATATAAAAGCAGTGTATGCCGGGTTAAGGCCATTAATAAAAATAAAAGGAAAAAAAACAACTTCACTTTTACCACGGGATCATACAACCATCATTTCCAACAGCGGACTTGTTACCATTACCGGTGGCAAATGGACTACTTACCGCACCATGGCAAAAACCGCCATTGACAATGCTGCATTTGCCTGTAAGCTAACAAAGCAGCCGTGTGTTACTGCGGAATTGAACATTCATGGACACAAAATAAATATGGATTACGCCGATACTTTAAATATGTATGGCAGCGATGCAGAAAAAATTAAACAATTAATAATTGATCAGCCGGCGCTTGCAGAAAAAATTCATAAATCATTACCTTACACAAAGGCAGAAGTTGTATGGGCCGTACAGGAAGAAATGGCCATGACGGTTGAAGACGTGCTGGCAAGGCGTACAAGAGCATTGTTTATTGATGCGGGCGCAGCCATAGAAGCAGCGCCGCTGGTTGCAAACCTAATGGCTGCAATCCTGCAAAAAAATTACGATTGGCAACAGCAACAGGTAACGGCATTCTCAGCTGTTGCCAATAATTATTTATTACAATAACTTTTTTATACCTATTTTATTACCAAAAATAAATTGTACAATGACACCTTTTATAGCAGAACTTACCGGCACCGCTTTATTGATTCTTTTAGGCGATGGCGTTGTTGCCAACGTAATACTTAACAAAACCTATGGCCATAATGGCGGGCTGATAGTAATAACTTTTGGCTGGGCCATGGGTGTATTTGTGGGTGTATATGTGGCATCGCCTGTAAGCGGCGGGCATTTAAACCCTGCTGTCACTATCGGACTTGCGGCACTCGGAAAGTTTGAGTGGGCCAAGGTTCCATTGTATATAACCGCTCAATTACTGGGTGCAATGATTGGTTCTTTTTTAGTGTGGCTTACCTACCGTAAACATTTTGAAGCAACTCCAGACACTAATTCCAAACTGGCTGTTTTTTGCACGGCCCCTGCTATTGCCAGTATTGCAGACAATTTCATATCGGAAGTTATCGGAACTTTTGTGCTGATTTTGGGCGCTTTATTTCTAGTAAAGTCCACAAGTAGTATTGGTTCTTTACAGGCTCTACCTGTAGCATTATTGGTATTGGCAATTGGTGTTAGCCTTGGAGGAACAACGGGATATGCCATCAACCCGGCAAGAGACCTTGGCCCAAGAATCATGCATGCCATCTTACCCATTAAAGATAAAGGAAGCAGTAACTGGAAATATAGCTGGATACCTGTTGCAGGGCCAATTGCAGGAAGCCTTTTAGCAGCCTTGTGTTTTTCATTGATTCAGTAATTGCTGTACCAGTTAAAATTATTTTATCTTCTAAAATTTAATTTCGGGTAATCCATATTGCACAGAAAATTTTATGTATTCAGTTTTTGGCAACTGAACCAATAATGGATTGTCTGTACTTTTTATCCAGTGAAGAATTCTTATCATATCTTCTTCCTTCATCGCAGTGCAGCCCCAGGTGCCTTCATGATCGTTGCCCCAGATATGTATAAAAATACAGGATCCATTTCCGGGAATTTTATTTGTATTGTAATTTACAAACAGCCCCCATTTGTAATAATTTTTTTCCATCAGCATATCTTCATGGCTGTTATAATCTTTTGTTGCTGTATCGGTTTTTACCAGTTTATTATAATTAACCGAATGCAGGTCATCCACACAAATAAGTGTATCAGTACACATGATGTAGCGGTTATTTATCCAGCCGGCCTCTTTGTAAGGCGCATAACCGAACGCTGTACCAATTGAAAAAATACCTGCCGGTGCCCTTAAGTCGCCTTCTTTTTTTACAGGTACATTGGCAATGGCAATTGGAACAAGTCCATCACCAAGGCCCAATCCTTTTTCGCCTAAAACTATCGGGTTACTGAATTGTAAAATCCATTTACTGCCAACTTTATTATAAGCATACAAACTGCCCTGCAAATTGTTCCACCCCTCAGCAACAACCACCAATATTTGACGGGCAGGCAAACTGTCCTTTTTACTGACAACTTTTATTGCAGTATTTTCAGCTTTCGCCAAAACAGGAAACCAACAGGCAGATAATACAAGTATAAAAAAGAGAATCTTTAAAAATTTCATGCTGTAAAATAATATTTTTTTGCTAAAGGCTGCAGACTGCAGTTTCCTTTTTGCTTAATCTGTAATAAAAGGAAATGTTGCCTGTGCATAAACCGGCAGTTTTATTTTTTCTTTCAAATTATTAAATGACTCATAGGGGCCGCTTACCGAAAATAAATTCGCCAGCCAGGCAGGTACATTTTCGCCAACATCTAATTGAAGCCGGTAATCGATTTTTAATTTTTTATTATTGATGGGGGTAACCGTCCATATGGCACTTGAATATTTAAGCCGAACAATATCTTCTTTTACGGGCAAATAATTATCCGTATTTTTTGCTTCAACGGTCAGCACCTTGCTTACCGGGTTCTGCCTCATCACCATGTGTACCACCATATCACGGTTTTCGTATGGCCAGGGAACTTCAATTTCGGTATAGAAAAAAACATCCGCAGTACCAACCTGTTTTAGCAATTGCGATTTGATTGTTTTGTATGCCCATTTATATTGTTTGTTTACATCAAACAACAACGCAGCCAGCTGCGATATCCTGCCATCGATTTCACACTCTACTTTTAATTCATCAAACTTAAAATTTTTGGTTGGCCTTGAAAATACCTTGATGCCATTTTTATCTTTTCGCAGGGTCCAGTTCTCCTGGCCTTTTGCAGCATTTGCCAACAGCAGGCATGTAAAAAATAATATAACTGGGCCAAATTTCATCAATAATTTTTTTCAAAAATAGTTGATTTTTAAAAGATGCCTGCTGTACGGCAAAATACTATGATTGATTTAACAAAAATTCATACTTATGAATACATTAATAAAACAAGCTCGTCTGCTAAAGATTTAATTTTACAAAATTAAACTTGCATATATTTATAAGAGTTGACCACAAACTATTAGACTTTATGAAAGCAGCCATTCTACTGCAAAAGGATCCTGGCAGCTAATAGTAAGCACTTTAAAAAAGAGAACATGAAACAACAGAAATTTTCCTTCACCAAAAGATTAAATAGTTTTTCATACGCCTACAAAGGGCTGAAAATTTTATTGAAAGAAGAACATAATTCCAGGATACATTTTATAGCAGCAATAACAGTAGTTGCTGCTTCTTTCTTTTTTAAAATCAATCTTTATGAATGGATAGCCGTCATTTTTTCAATAGGGTTTGTGATTGTATTGGAAATAATCAATTCGGCAATTGAAAATATTGCTGATTTTATTTCACCCAATAAGCATGAAAAAATAAAACGGATAAAGGACTTATCCGCAGCCGCTGTTTTGATAAATGCATTGACTGCCCTTGTTATTGGGTTGATAATATTTATTCCAAAAATATTTACATAAAAGATAAAAGCAAATATTACTTACTGAATAAAACAAAACACCGATAACACCTGCTTTATGATATTTTATACTGTCTATATTGCTCTATTAAATTCTTATTAAGTCACTGCTGTCCCAAAATATTTACCCTAACTTTATAGAAGCAATTTTTAATTGCAACTCAGTTTTATGAACTTAAAAGTTATCTCTTTTCAGGTGGCAGACAGCATTGATTTAAAACAGTTTAGAACTGCCTTTACTGCCAAAATTCATTATGCAGATACGGACGAATTGTTTTATCATATAGAAACCTATAAATACCTCTATGTATTTAAATATGGCATTGTTTCTTTTTTGGGTTATAATGAAACCGAGACGACAGCTTTTTTACAATTGATAATGCCCTTCAGCAAAAATTTTATTGAACAAAGGCTGAGCGATGAATTTGATATAGAAACCGGTACTCTCGCTATCAATTACGGTTACAATAAAATTGAAATACCCAAACCCGGTATTGAAATGATCCGGCTGATTATGCTCAACGCATCGCAAAGTGTGGCGCTGGATCATTACAACCAGCAAACCAACCTGCTACTTGAAGAAACCAATTACCATACACAGGTATTGGAAAAAAAAGGGAAGATCGACCTTGGTGGTACTGAGCTTAAAAAATATATTGGCCGAACACTTAACCTTAAAAATAAAATCGCCGCAAACTTATACATTTTTTATTCGCCGGAAGAAACGTGGGAAGATGAGAACCTGAATAAATTGGATATAGGACTGAAAAAAACATTTGATCTGCAGCCACGCTTTCGCACCATACAAGAAGGGCTTCAGATTGTAAAAGACAACCTGGAACTGTTCAAGGACTTGCTCCAATATCGCAATAGCGTGGTGCTGGAATGGGTTATTATACTTTTGATATTAGTGGAAGTTATCAATTTACTGCTGGAAAAATTCTTTAAGTAACAAATGTGTTTATGCGGTGACTACTTATTGTGCTTACGCTGCTCACACAGAATTGTTACCCTACGCAAATAAAAAAATATAAATTTTCTGATAAAATCATTTGTAGCAGGGAATTTGCTTACACATCCGGGTAATGTGTATTTTGATAAACCCTATTGTTCAATTATTAAATTCAATTAGTATGAAAATGACCCTTTTTATCCTTGCAGTTGTAATAAGTATACAACCTTGCATGGCCCAGCTAAAAGTAACACCTGTGTGCCCAGCTTTTGTAGTGGACATACTGGAAGGTACAGTAAATGAAAAATTATTTACATATTCGTCCATAGCAGAAGTACAAAATAAATTCCCCTGTTTTACAAGTACTACACAAGAAACAAATGGCAATACCTGCGGCGGCGTTTTTTACAAAGACAAAGACATTTATTTTTTTACGGAAAGAGATTATATAGAAGTGGGTCCCAATTTTAAAGGCGCCATAAGCCTGCCAATAATGGGTGCCAGCCGCGGCAGTCTCTTTAAATGGCTGGGTAACCCTAAAATAAAAGACGTAACCTGGGATGCCTATCAAACAAAATATGGCATTCTTATTTTATACTTTAATAAAGCGAATAAAATAAATAAAATACAACTAAGCAACAAAGGTGTAGAATCAATAAAGCTCTGTGAGTAAGATAAGCATAGGGAATTGAGGATTGATTAAATTTCAATGCCGCAATTTTTGTTGCTTTTGTAAAGAGCAAAACTTTTATACATAAACAAGGAGCTATTACATAATAGCTCCTTGTTTTATTACAATGTAAGGTATCATTAAAGACTCCAACCTTCCCTGTATGTACGTTTTACAAACTGGTTGGCTTCATCAAAATTAGTGATTTTCATATTCGGGCCATCCCAAAGTAATTTTATATTGCGGCCTGGATAATCAAAATCATCGCCTTTCTTTTTACGAATATCATAACTGCGTATGGCCAAATTTCCCATCAACACACTTTCTGTAAGCGGCCCCGCAACATCAAAATTAGAACTTAGGTTTTTTGCTTTATCACTGCCGTAACCTGCTATCGCAGCTTCTACCCAAGCAGCATAATGCCCGTCTTCTCCACCTTTTACACGTTGCACTGTCTGTGGTACTTTTACTTCGTTTGTGCGTGAAGTTGGCAACAACTTCGGATCTACTCCATAAGTGCCGGCCATCATCTTTCCTTTTGTTCCCATAAAAATTACACCATTACCGCCATCGCCCATTACTTCATTGGCGCCTAATTCTTCAGGCCTGGTTGGTTGTATACCACCATCCATCCAGTGAAGCTGCACATCCGGCTTACCATTTTTGCCTTTAAAGTTTAAGGTAATATGCGAAGCAATCGGGCCACTTTCTGGATAATAGGCCCTGTTCCAGTTTTCAATATATTTTGTTGCTACGCTGCATTCTGCACTGGTAGGATAACCCAGGCCCATTACAGCAAAAGCAGGCGCCATAATATGGCAGGCCATATCGCCCAATGCACCGGTACCATAATCCCACCAGCCACGCCAATTAAAAGGTAAAATGCCTTCAAAATATTCTTTCTTAGGTGCAGTACCCAGCCATAAATCAAAATCGAGACCGGCGGGTATTGGAGAACTATTTCCCGGACGACCAACACCCTGCGGCCATATCGGCCTGTCGGTGTAACAATAAATGGTGTGTACGTCACCCACCAAACCTGCATTAAACCAATCCTGTAATTGCCGCACCCCATCACCTGAAGAACCCTGGTTACCCATTTGCGTTACTACTTTATATTTATGTGCAGCTTCTGTTAACATACGTGCTTCATAAATATCATGCGTTAATGGTTTTTGCACATACACATGTTTGTTCAATTGCATGGCTGCCATAGCGGCTACGCCATGCTGGTGATCGGGTATTGAAACAGACACTGCATCAATTGATTTTCCTTCCTTAGCCAGCATCTCTCTAAAGTCTTTATAGTATTTTGCTTTCGGAAATTTTTTACGGGTTTCCACGGCCTGGCGGTCATCAACATCGCATAAAAAACCAATATCGGCTTTACCGCTTTTAAAAAAGTTTTCAATATCACTGGAACCTTTTCCACCGGCACCAATACCAGCTACTACCAGCCTGTCGCTGGGTGCAACAAAACCACGGCCCAATACATGACGTGGTACAATAAAAAAACCGGCAGCAGTCAGTGCTGTATTGCGGATAAATTTCCGCCGGGAATCCTGAGGAACATTTTTCTTTTTCATTACGATGTATTTATTTTTTAGTGTGAAATTTTTATACGGTTTCTAAACAAATTGCCGTACAATATACTTGAACAATTTCATTTTACTTTACAATTTACACTTTCCTTTTCAACATCAAACATGTTGGCAAAAAAGAACCCATTTTAATCTTCCGGCAATCAATTTATTTTACCAGAAAACTGTATACAATGCCAATAATATTCCCATAATTATAATAGAGCCAATGGCAAATCCTGTTGTAATGCGAAACATAGATGTATCTACTTCAATAGCATGTGTATCACTTTGTTTTCTGGGGTTAATGAGGCTCATGGCAATCATTACAATTACAATGGATACAAACGTTATACTCATCCTGTCTAAAAAAGGATAATCAGGAAAAGCCCCATTTGTCCATACTGGTAAAAATTTCAATACGGTTGAAATAGGGATGGTTAGTAAAGCCCCTGCCATAGCTGCGTTTGCAGTAGTGCGCTTCCAGAAAAAACCCAGTAAAAAAATGGCCAGTACACCCGGCGAAATAAACCCTACATATTCCTGTATAAACTGGTAGGCCTGGTCGAGCGATTTTAATGCAGGTGTTACAATGGCTGCAATCACCATGGCAATAACAACAGCCCATCTTCCCACCAGCACCATCTTTCTTTCAGAAGCTTCTTTATTAAAATATTTTTTATAAATATCCAGCGAAAAAATAGTGGAAATACTATTTGCTTTACCAGCCAGCGAAGCTACTACTGCGGCAGTAAGTGCCGCAAAAGCGATGCCCTTTAAACCGGCGGGTAATAAATTCATTAATGTTGGATAAGCGTGATCTGGTTTAAGTGTGCCGGCAGCATCTGTCATTTCCTGCTGAAACATTTCCTTGTTGTGCAATACATACATTACAATACCGGGCAACACTGCAATAACAGGAACCAGCAGTTTTAAAAAGGCCGCAAATAAAATCCCTTTTCTTGCCGTCACCAAATCAGCGCCCAGCGCACGTTGTACAATGTATTGGTTACACCCCCAATAGGCAAGATTATTCACCAGCATACCACCAAACAACACCGACAGACCGGGCAGTTCTTTATAATATTTATTGGACGAATCAAATATCATATGAAAATGTTCCGGCGCTTCCTTCCGTAAAATTGAAAGCCCTTTAAAAATATCTTTGCCAAAACCATACTGTTCTGATAATAAAGACAGTGCCAGGTAGGTAGTAACAAGTCCCCCGATAATCAACACAATTACCTGCACTACATCGGTATAGCCAATTACCTTCATACCACCCAATGTTACAAACAAAGAAAAAATTACTAATCCAACAATACTCCATTCAAAACTGATGGTGGAAATTGAGGAAATAGCCAGGGCCCCGAGATAAATAATTGAAGTGAGGTTTACAAATACATACACCAGTAACCAGAACACTGCCATAATGGTACTTACTTTATCATTGTACCGTTTTGATAAAAATTGCGGCATGGTGAATATCTTATTTTTAAGATATACCGGTATAATAAAAACCGCAACAATAATCAGGGTTGCTGCGGCCATCCATTCGTAAGTAGAGATGGCAAGCCCCAATGCAAAGCCGGAGCCAGACATACCAATAAAATGTTCTGCAGAAATATTTGATGCTATCAACGAAGCGCCAATGGCCCACCAGGTAAGCGAACCTTCGGCAAGAAAAAAATCTTTCGAACTGGTAGTGGCAGATTTCTTTTTGTGGTATATATAATACCCGTATGAGGAGACTGAAATAAAGTAAATAAAGAAAACAATATAGTCGAGGGTTTGCAATTGGTTCATCAGCAATAGTTAAGTTGATTAGTTGTCAAGATAAGTAAAATTGTAGTCTGCATGCACAATACATTGTTTGATAAATAGTATAATCAAAAAATCAATATTTACAGCATTGTAAACTGTGACAATTTTATTTTATAAAACAGGGCTGAGAAGTTATTTATCAATTAAAAAAATCAAAGGGTTTTAAATCAAAACATTTTGCTGCAATAACCATATTGCTACAGTTAAAATTTTAATGTGGCTGGTAAATATTTTTTTACAAGTGCTTCATAATATGATTTTAATTCATTCCAGTCGGGAGGTGTGGGATTTTTTGAATATAAATCGTAGGGGTTAAAAAGATCAACCCATTTAAACATTTCATGGTCGTGCTCACTCATCAGGTGATCATAAGCATGCTCTTTGTGTTGTGCATAAAACGAATGATACCGCAGCATGTACAAACCAGATTCGGGTAAATAATCTTTGGCTATCTGGTAAATATATTCGTCATGCCCCCAGGAAAGGTGCACATTATTTAATCCGCAATTGGCTGTATAAACACCATATTTTGTATTGTACCGTTCGTCGCTGAAATCAGGACTGTCTTTAAAAAATTCGGGATACACTATTTTATCTGAAAAGGCACAACCAACCGGGAAGGTATCCCCTACCACGGCCCATTGGGGTTCACCAAAAAGACACAACACCTTTCCCATATCATGCAATAACCCTACCATTACTATCCAGTCGGGGTGACCATCTCTGCGAATGGCTTCTGAAGTTTGTAACAGGTGCTGAAACTGGTCGAGATCTGTATCAGGATCAGAATCATCTACCAGTTGATTTAAAAATTGAAAAGCATCCCAAACGGGCATTTCCTTTTTATCAAATTTTAAATAGTTGGCTTTCTTATCCATCACAAAATCATAGCTCTGATAAGTATGATTGAGGCGGTAAAACTCCTTTACGGTATCCCTTTCGGTGGTTTCGTAATTTCGGAACTCTTCTGTTGATTTCTCTTTTATGATAGAAGCAGGGTCAGGATAGCGTTCCAATACATCATCTTCCCACACATCAAGGCTTTTTAAAGGGTTAATATCCTGTTGACTTAATTCATTTATTGAAGGTTGCATACCGGCAAACGTTTAAAGTGTTACAAATCGTACTGCTAATATATTCATTTTTAAAGTTACATAATTAAATTAAGGCTTATTTTTTAGCTTTTGCCTTTTAGTGAAAATGAGCAACAATATTTACAGAGACAAGAATAAAAGGTTTTATAACCCACCCAGGTGCATTGCCCCTTGCCTTGTACACATGCTGTTAATGCCGGTTAAATCTAATTGAAGGAGGTAAATTCGAAAGAGGCTGATAAAGTGAATTTCTACCTATCGCATTTATTTTATAGATTTTTTCACTCAAAATGACGTGGTGTTTTGGGTTGAATGAAAAAGTAAAACTTTCGTAAATAACTCTTATTTTAGCTGCATTGCTGGAAGTTGGTATAATCAAGTGCCTGAATACAATGGTTAGTCGAAATTATTTTAGATTGTTAACTAATAATAAATGTAAAGAATAATGGGTCAATTGTACATACCAGTCGAAAAGGAAATAAATGGACCTTGGTTTCTAGGTAATGAAGAACTAGAGGAACTAGACGACATATTTGAAGCGATTAATATTGAACTAACAAAATCTTTTGAAATTGACATTGAGGAGGAGGCAAATAAACGTATCACTAAAGGATACTACAAGGACTTGGCAACTGCTATTTTAGAACTAAAAGAGCGTTATAAAACTATAAACGAAAAGAAGGTTAGCCTAATTTCATCAGATGATAAAAAATTAAGTGACATTTCGCTTAAAGGTATTCTTAAGGATCCTAAGTTGAATGATTTTAAACCAAAAGAGCTAAGATTGGAGATAGAACGAGGATATAATAACCATTTCTCCCTGGTTATTGAAAAACGATTTAATGATAAACTTGAATATAAAGCCAAATCTTCAAGCGAAAATTCCTTGAAGAAATAAAATATAAAATTGAGAACTGGATAGAAAAAAATCAGCCAAATAAATTTAAACAATTTTGGAATCAATTTCCTTTATTTATTGCATTAATAGGATTCTTCTGTTTAGCTTCCCCCATTATTTTTAGCAGTAAGACAACATTTGCTAATACAAACTACAAAAATGAAATAGATAGCTTACTAAAGGCTGGAATAAATAAAGACAATCAACCGAAAGCATTAGAATTAATTCTTAAATCTTCTATCGAAAATGACTCAACTGAAACGATTTCAAACTTACTTCACTCACAGGTAACAAATAGATTGTTGATAATTGGCTTATTATTGATTTTAATTGGAATTTTTTATCCAAGAACTACTATTGGAATTGGAAAGCATAAAGACTTACTTAAATTTTATAACTTTTATACAAGACTAATTCTGTTTTCAATTCCAGCTGTTTTTATACTGCCAATTTTTATCGATTTTATAAAAAGCATTTTGGGGATATAACTTCACCTAACATAGTATCTCTCATCTTGCTTAGATCCCCCAAACTGTTTCAACTTGTTACAGTCTATTTTTATTAGCACTTTCAAACTGCAAGTGAAAACAGGTCAATAAAAAGTAAATCTTTTTCGCCCTTGTTGGTGTTTCGCTATACACGCTAAACATATTATCTAAACACGTGAACGCCGCCGCCTGGTCTCCCGACCAGCGGCATAAATTGGAGATGAATTTTTTCTTCAGCTATATAAAAATAAAATATTCTGAACGTATGCTGCCCGTTGGTTGGAGAACACGCGGGGCAAAATTCAGAACCCTAACAAATATGAAAAAAGAACTACTATTTCTCATCTACCACAAAAGTGATGGGTTGTCTGCGGTAAGCATTTACTTCTTTATTGAGCAAAATTGCAGGTGTCCATTTTGGAGAATCTTGTATCACCCTTAAGGCTTCTAATTCCATTCCATACCCAAAATGTGTTTCAGCTTCTGTATTTTTAATATTGCCATCTGCAGAAACCATGAAGCGGATAATTACCTGGTAAGTTCCTTTTGGCGCCCCTCTTTTTATTGGGATTTCTGCTTTAAGGTTTTTTTGTAAATAACGTATCCACACCCTTTCACCGCCACCAAATGCTGCCTCCCTTGAAAAAATAAAATTTTTTATTAGTTTACCTTTCTCATCATAGCCCAAAATATTCTCTTTATTATCGATAGTATTAATAGAATAGTCAGCCCAAAGCTGCCCGTTTTCGTAGTAGTGATAATTATATTGTACCGGGTTTGTTTTAGTAGGATAGATAGCTGAATCCTGAACCTGTCCATTTTCATAATACCTGAGTAAAATGCCGATAAATTTTGAAAAAGATGTGTCCTTAGTAAAAGATTTGCAATTCAATTTTTTAGACTTCATCCAGTAAGAAGTACATTCATAAACAGTATCTTTTTTTACAAAATTTGTAAAATAAAAAGCTTTATCAAGTGATGTAGATATCCACGAAGAATCATAATATTTTACTAAAACATTATTCTGAGCTGTTAAATTAAAAGTGTTACAAAAAAAGGTCAACAGAAGGTAATATTTGATCCACTTAGTTTTTAGCATTTTTAAGATAGGCTTAGGTAAAAAATCGTTTTATTAGCAACCACTTAAAGGTATATCGATTTTATCCTACTTTTATTGTAAGCATTTTAAAAGTTTCCAACCTTTGAACACCACTGCACAACTTTATCAAAATAGCCAAAGTTTAGGAGATAAAAATTTCCCTTATAAAAAGCAGTGATTTTTAAATTACAAGGAGCGTCATTTCAATTGTATATAATTTTTTATAAAAATTTCAACACCGCTTCGCCCATTGCTTCGGTGCCTAAAATATTTTCTTTAGCTGTAGTGGCGTCTGCAATATCGATAGTTCTGTAGCCTGCTTTTAATACCTGGTCGACTGCATTGATTACTTTCTCAGATTCTGCCCTCATCCCAAATGAAATATCGAGTAACAAAGCAGCAGAAAGTATGGAGGCCAAAGGGTTGGCAATTCCTTTACCCGTAATATCATGTGCAGAGCCATGGATAGGTTCGTATACACCTGTACCATCGCCAATTGAAGCAGAGGCCAGCATACCCATGGAACCTGCAATCTGCGATGCTTCATCGGTTAATATATCACCAAATAAATTTGCCGTTACTATCACATCAAAACGGCGTGGATCTTTTATCAGCATCATCGCTGTGGAATCCACAAACTGGTATTCAACTTCTATATCTGTATATTCCAACGCCAGCTTCTGAATTTCTTCACGCCACAAACGGCTTGTTTCTAAAACGTTTGCTTTATCAACAGAGCATAATTTTTTTCTGCGTGTCCGTGCTGCTTCAAAAGCTTTGCGGCCAATACGCTGCACTTCGTAACGGCTGTACTCGGCCACATCATAAGCTGTATCACCATTATTCTTTCTTCCCTTTTCTCCAAAATAAATATCGCCTGTCAGTTCCCTGAAAAATAAAATATCAGCGCCTTTTAAAATTTCAGGTTTAATGCTGGAGGCACTTAATAATTCATCAAATAATTTTATCGGGCGAAGGTTGGCATACAAACCTAGCTCCTTTCTCATCTTCAGTAAACCCTGTTCTGGCCTTACTTTGGCAGAAGGGTCATTATCATATTTTGGATGACCTACTGCACCAAATAGTACAGCATCCGAATTGCGCATTTTTTCCAATGATTCATCCGGCAAAGGGTTGCCTGTTGCTTCAATAGCCACATGGCCAATCAGCGCTTCATCATAAGTAAACTCATGATTAAATGTTGCAGCTATCCTGTCTAATACTTTTTTCCCTACCAAGGTAACTTCCTGCCCTATTCCATCTCCGGGAACAATAAGGATATGTTTTTTTGCCATTTGTTTTTATTTATTTTTATTGCACTAATTATGGGACACTGATTACACGAATTATTAAAACACTAATTACACGAATTATGAAACACGTTCCGATAGCTATCGGAATACACGAATTATAAAACAAGTGTTACTAAATGATGTTTAGCATTTTTTCTGTTGCCTTTATGGCTGCTACTGTTTGATCACTATCCAAGCCACGTGTTTTAAATTCTTTATTATTGTGCAGCCAGGTAATGATGGTTTCGCACAGCGCATCAGATTTACCACCCGGAGGAATTCGGACAGTATAATCTACCAGTAACGGTAACTCGCAATTTTTTTGTTTGTATATTTTCTTTAGCGCATTTACAAATGCATCGTACTGTCCATCGCCCTGGTCGTGCTCTTCAAATAATTCCCCTTCTATACAAATATGCAACGTTACAGAAGGCCTTAGGTTTTTTGAATGAGTGAGTACATAATTTTTTATTTGTACTTTTTGTTCAATGCTATTACTATCCAGCACATCGCTGATAATATAAGGAAGATCAGCCTGCGTAACCATTTCTTTACGGTCGCCGAGCTCAATCACCCGCTGTGTTACTTTTTTTAAATCATCATCAGATAACTGTATGCCCAATTGCTGCAGGTTATTATCAATATTGGCTTTGCCGCTGGTTTTGCCCAATGCATATTTGCGCTGGCGGCCAAAACGTTCCGGCATCAGGTCGTTGTAATACAGGTTATTTTTTTTATCGCCGTCTGCATGGATACCGGCAGTTTGTGTAAATACATTTTCGCCTACAACGGGTTTATTGGCCGATATACGGAATCCAGAAAAAGCTTCTACCAGTTTACTAACTGTGTATAGGGATTTTTCTACCACAGAAGTTTTAACAGATGGCATAAAATCATTTAACACGGCTATAGCGCTTGCAAGCGGGGCATTACCGGCTCTTTCACCCATTCCGTTTACAGTAAGGTGTAACCCATGTGCACCCGCCTTAACGGCTTCCAGTACATTGGCAATACTAAGATCGTAATCGTTGTGTGCATGAAAATCGAAATGCAGTTGCGGGTAACGTTTTACCAGTTCTGATACATACTCAAATGTTTCGGAAGGAATTAAAACGCCCAGCGTGTCGGGCAGCAAAACACGCTTGATAGGCTGGTGCTGTAAAAAATCGAGGTATTGCAATACATACTCTTTTGAATTACGCATGCCGTTGCTCCAGTCTTCCAGGTAAACATTGCATTGCAGGCCTTTTTTATTGGCCAATGCAATTACATCGGCAATTTCCAAAAAATGCTCTTCGGGTGTTTTCTTCAATTGATGTGTAAGATGATTTAATGAGCCTTTGGTAAGCAGGTTCATTACAGTTGCACCGGCCTCTATCATCCAGTTTACAGAGGTTTCGCCATCCACAAAAGTCAATACTTCTACCTTGTTTAAAAAACCATGCGCCTTCGCCCAATCAGTAATTTTTTTTACCGCCTGAAACTCGCCTTCGGATACCCTTGCAGATGCAATTTCAATCCTGTCAACTTTTACTTCAGTAAGCAATAGTTGGGCAATGGTTAGTTTTTCAGAAGCAGAAAACGACACACCGCTGGTTTGTTCACCATCACGGAGTGTTGTATCCATTATTTCAATATATCGTTGCTGTTTTTTCAATTGCATACAGTGAAGGCTGTGTAATTATTTGGAATGTTGAAAGGTTAAGTAGTGATTATATATGGACAGCATTATACAATATTAAATTGCTTTTTCTTTGGCAAAAGAAATAATATCCGGTTTCATGGCCTGCAAATAATCGATATCATCATAGCCATTTAACAGGTTATTTTTTTTATACCCATTGATGCTGAACGGTTCTTTTTCGCCGGTAGTAAGTATCGTTATAGTTTGTTCGGGCAAACTTATTTCAAACTGGGTTTTTGCATCAGCTTCAATAGCAGTAAATATTTTTTCTAAAAATGCGGGGCTTACCTGGACGGGTAAAATGCCCATATTGATAGCATTGTTTTTAAAGATATCGGCAAAAAAACTAGATACAACACACCTGAACCCATAATCGTAAATGGCCCATGCGGCATGTTCCCGGCTGCTGCCACTGCCAAAATTTGTACCGCCAACCAGTATCTTTCCGGTGTAAATAGGATTGTTTAAAATAAAATCCTGCCGGGGTGTATTATCAGCATTATAGCGCCAATCCCTGAAAAGATTATCACCGAAACCCTCACGGGTAGTAGCTTTTAAAAAACGTGCAGGTATAATCTGGTCGGTATCTACATTTTCAATGGGTAAAGGAACTGCTGTACTTGTAAGCGTATTAAATTTATCGTAGGCCATATTTTTAATTGATAATTGATAATTAATTAATCCGATAGCTATCGGATTATAATCCGGGTTGATATTACATCAGGTCTCTTGGGTCGGTTACAAAGCCTGTTACAGCAGCAGCGGCAGCCACCAGCGGGCTTGCCAGTAAAGTACGGCTTCCCGGACCCTGGCGACCTTCGAAGTTGCGGTTACTGGTGCTTACGGCATATTTTCCTGGAGGTACTTTATCATCATTCATTGCAAGGCAGGCCGAACAACCAGGCTGACGTAAAAGAAATCCTGCTTCAGTTAATATGTCCAAAATGCCTTCTGCTTTAATTTGCTCTTCTACAATATGAGAGCCCGGCACTACCCACGCAGTTACATGTTCAGCTTTTTTACGCCCTTTAATAATTGATGCAAAGGCCCTGAAATCTTCAATACGGCCATTGGTACAACTGCCTATAAATACATAATCTACTTTTTTGCCGATCATTTGGTCTTCTTCATGAAAGCCCATGTAATTCAATGATTTTTCATAAGTAGCAGTACCCCCCGTTAAATTAACTCCTTTAGGAATTGATTTGGAAATGCCGATACCCATACCCGGGTTGGTACCATAAGTAATCATGGGTTCAATATCTGCTGCATCAAAATTATATTCCTTATCGAACTGTGCCCCTTCATCAGTTTTTAATGTTTTCCAGTAAGTAAGTGCTTTATCCCAAGATGCCCCTTTGGGTGCCATTTCACGACCGTTGATATATTTAAAAGTAGTTTCATCCGGCGCTATCATTCCGCCACGGGCACCCATTTCAATACTCATGTTGCAAACCGTCATACGGCCTTCCATACTCATTTTTTCAAACACATCACCTGCGTATTCTACAAAATACCCTGTAGCACCGGCAGTAGTTAATTTTGAGATAATATATAATGCAACATCTTTTGGTGTAACTGCTTTACCCAAACTACCGTTTACGTTTATACGCATTTTTAATGGCTTGGGCTGCATGATACATTGAGAAGATAAAACCATTTCTACTTCCGAAGTGCCTATACCAAAAGCGATAGCGCCAAATGCACCATGTGTGGAGGTATGGGAATCACCGCAAACAATGGTCATGCCCGGAAGGGTAATCCCATTTTCGGGGCCCACCACATGTACGATACCATTTTTAGGGTTACCAAGGCCCCAATGGGAAATACCATATTTGGCCGCATTTTGTTCCAAGGCCTTTAGCTGGTTATTTGATAAAGGATCTGCAACCGGCAAGTGTTGATTTATAGTAGGTGTGTTATGATCTGCGGTGGCAAAAGTATGTTGTGGAAACATTACCCCCACTCCCCTGCTTTCCAATCCCAAAAAGGCCACAGGGCTGGTAACTTCATGAATAAAATGCCTGTCAATAAAGAATACATCCGGGCCATCTTCAATTTTCCTCACTACGTGTGCATCCCACACTTTATCAAACAAAGTACCTGGCTTGTTGCTCATTGTAAAAGTTTTTGAATTATTTTGCAAATATCCATCGTTATTAGGGAAAAATTGCAAAAATGCTGATAAATCTGAATTATTGTTGAATAATATCTGCCTAAAGCGGGAAACTAATTTTTTATATAGTTGATTGTTAGACTTTTCAGTGAGGAGGCTTAAAGGAGGTTATGCTTTCACTTTTATTACGAGTTTTTTTATTTCACCATCACTAATCATCGGCGCATGTACATCTTCAGGAAAAAGAATTACAAACTGCCCTGCTATTAACTGAAAAAACATCTCGGGTGTATCATTATACAACTGCACATCTTTTTCTGCATCATAGCCACCGTTGGGCATGGTACAATTTTGCCGTGGTTTCCAGCCAAACTGCTCTGTACCATTAATGCACAACTGTATGTCGATATGTTTATTGTGGCATTCAAATTCTGCAGTTGATGCTGCTTTGGTCATTCCCTTGCCGGTGGAAAAAATAGCTTTTAATTTATCCTGTTCAATTATATAATTACCCATTTCAATTGTATCCAGATCAGTTGATTGAATGTATTGAAATGCTCTTTCAAATAAAGGATGAACTGAAAAATATTTTGAGGCATTCGCCACTGTATCTATTATCATTGGTTTATAAATTAAAATATTCTTTTGCATTATTATAGCAAATACCCTGGATGATTTCTCCTATCCATTTTTCATCATTTGGCAACAGTCCATTTTCCATTTCGGTACCAAACAAATTACATAACACTCTTCTGAAATATTCATGACGGCTATAGGATAAAAAACTTCTGCTGTCTGTTATCATGCCAATAAATGTGCTCACAATACCCATGTTGGATAATGCATTCAATTGTTTTTCAATTCCATCTTTCTGGTCTAAAAACCACCAGGCCGACCCATACTGAATTTTACCTCTGCTGCTACCATCATTAAAGTTGCCGCACATGGTAGCAAATAATTCACTGTCTGCGGGGTTTAGATTGTAGACAATTGTTTTCGTTAATTCATTGAGTTTATCCAGTTCATTTAAAAAATTGGCCAGGGCTGTAGCCTGTGAAAAATCTCCGATAGAATCAACTCCTGCATCTGCTCCCAGCATATTTAACAGCCTGGTATTATTATTACGCAATGCCCCTAAATGAAATTGTTGCACCCAGCCCTTTTGATAATAGCTGGTGCATAAAGACTTTAAAACTGCTCCGGCAAATATTTCAGGTTGAGAAAATGTTGCATTTTTATTTTCAATAAATTCGGCAAACTCCTTTTCCAATGCCACAGTAAAAGTAAAACCGGATGGCATTTTTGTAAGACCATGATCTGCAATGCGGCAACCATTATCATGAAAATAATCAATTCTCTTTTCGATTGCTTCTATTAAATTGTTATAAGATTTTATTTGTACGCCGCTTGCAGTTTCCAATTTTTCCAGGTACTGTATAAAAGAAATTTTATCTGAAATATTAAACACTTTATCTGGCCTGAAAGAAGGTAAAATTTTTACTTCAAAATCATCCTCATTTATTTTTTTGTGGTACACCAAATCATCGCAGGGGTCGTCTGTAGTGCCCACCATTTCTACATTAAAATGTTTTAATAACCTCCTTGTTGAAAAACTATCTTTTTGTAATAATTCATTGCAATGTTTATAGATAGCTGGTGCTGTTGTTTTGTTCAGGTATACTTCAATACCAAATGGATTTTTAAGCTCCATTTGCGACCAGTGAAAAAGCGGGTTACGTACTGTTTGAGGAAGACAGCCAGCCCATGCCATCATTTTTTCTTCGGCAGATGCAGGACCGGTAATATAATTTTCATTTATACCCAATGTGCGCATGGCACGCCATTTATAATGATCGCCCTTTAGCCATATTTCTGTAAGGTTTTCAAATTTTTTATTGGCAGCTATTTCATTTGCGGGTAAATGATTATGATAATCAATAACAGGCAAATCAGCAGCATAATTAAAATAGAGTTTTTTTGCTTGGTCATTATTTAACAGAAAATCTTCCGTAAGCAATGTTTGATGTTTAGCTGTTTGCAGGCTACCTGGTATGTTTAAGTTTACAGACATAATCAGTTTTATTTATTTTCTATTTCTATTAAGCTTCGTAGTACACCTAACTCAACACCACGTATTTCTGCCAACCCACGTAACCTGCCAATGGCTGAATATCCTGGGTTTGTTTTCTTTTTTAAATCATCCAGCATTTGGTGGCCATGATCGGGCCTTACAGGTAATGAACATTTACGTTGCTGCATAATTTTCACCAACTCTTTTATAACGGCATACATATCAACATCGCCTTCCAAATGGTTGTCTTCAAAAAAATCGCCGTTACTATTTCTTGTTGTATTTCTTAAATGAATAAAATGGATTCGATCGCCAAATATACCCACCATTTCCGGTAAATCGTTGGCAGCCAAAACGCAATACGAACCAGTACAAAAGCAAAGGCCATTATTAATTGATGTTACTGCCCTAATGAGTGCATTTATATCTTCAGCATTACTCACTACTCTTGGCAATCCTAAAACCGAAAATGGCGGATCATCCGGATGAATGGACATTACCACACCGCAGGATTCTGCAGTGGGTATTATTTGTTGTAAAAAATAAATAAGGTGCTGTTGTAATTTTACTCTGTCAATATTTTCATAAGTATCTAAGGCATGTTGAAATTGTTCAATGGTAAAGCTTTCCTCGCTTCCCGGGAGGCCCGCAATTATATTTCGCTGTAATAACAATTTCTCATCATCGCTCATTTTTAAAAATCTTTCCCTAGCTCTTACTATGGTAGCAGCATCATAATCTTTATCGGCATTTGTACGTTTTAAAATAAAAAGATCAAACGCTGCGAATGCTGCCATTTCAAATCTTAGTGCCTTTGAACCATCTTCTGTTTCGTAAGCCAAATCGGTTCTTGTCCAATCAAGCAAGGGCATAAAATTATAAGTGATATTTTTTATACCAAAGGCTGAAAGGTTTTGAATAGTTTTTTTATAATTGTCTATATACAATTCAAAGCCCGCAGTTTGTGTTTTAATGGCTTCATGTACCGGAACACTTTCTACCACAGACCATACTAATCCCGCTTTTTCTATTATCGTTTTTCTTTTATTTATTTCATCCAGCGGCCAAACCTGTCCGTTAGGTATATGATGCAACGCAGTTACAATACCGGTACAACCTGCCTGTTTAATATCTGCCAGGGACACGGGATCATCCGGTCCATACCAACGCATGGTTTGCTCCATACGATACATTGTATTTGCATAAGACGGAGAATTTTTTTGGCTCATCTTTATCTTACTGTTTTTATAATTTTTTCTAAAATAATTACCCTGTTTCTTAAGTACTTTAATTTTTTACTTTTCGGGTTTGCTGTTTTTATTGATTAATGTTTTCAGTATTTTTATAAATATATTTCTATTTGTGTATTTTATGCTTTTCGAATTAAGTCTTATTTTTTAAAACCTATCCTTTCCCTTTCCATCCATTTTTTCTTTTCTTCGTTTTCATCCTCCTTTTTATCCAATAAGTTTTCAAGGGCATCATAAATAGATGCCAATTGCACGTCATGTTCCCCGATACGGTTTTGCAATTCAATCCTCAATTCCTGTATTTGTACGGCTAAATCTTTATTCTTATTGGCAAAATGCCTTATAGCAATAAACGCCCTTACAATGGCAATATTCATATCAATTGCCCTTTTGCTTTTTAATACACTTGCCAGCATAGTAACCCCATGTTCAGTAAAGGCATAGGGTGTAATATTGGTATTTCGCTTCTTTTGTGATGCAGTCGCATTTTGTGACCGCATACTTTCATTTTCCGATGCGGTCGCATTTTGCGACCGGATATTTTCCCATTCCTTTTGATTAAGCCTAAACATAAAATCAAGGGGGAACCTATCTATATTACGTTTCACCTGTTCGTTAATTCTTTTGGTTTCCACTTCAGAAAGCGGGCTAAATCAAAATCTAACATTACTTTTTGCTTCCTTATTTCATAAATGCGATCCTGGATAGATTGAATTATTTGCATATTGATATTTTTAAAAATCTAGTTTTATTTTGCCTGCTGCTGTTCGTTTGGTTTGGTTGTTTTGTAGTGGTTACTTTCCGATACAAAATTTACTAAAAATAAAATCCAATACATCCTCATTGGAAATATCACCTGTTATTTCTGAAATATAATGTAAACAACGGCGGATATCCAAAGCCAGCAGATCACCCGGGACCTCATTATCCAGGCCAAGTTCGATATCGTTTAAGGAAATTTTTACCTGCTGCAATGCAGCATGATGACGGGCATTGGTGATAATTACATTTTCAGAAGAAGGCTGTTCATTAACTGCTGATGTAAACAGGCTAATTTTTATTGCTTCGATTCCACTATTATTTTTTGCAGATATAAAATGAATAGTATCAATACCATTAAATTTCTTTACTGCCTCCTCATTATTAAATGTATCCTCCTTATTACCCACCAATATCAATTTGTTATTATTTTCTTTTAGTTTGATGGTGATTTCCTGGAGTTCTTCTTTTGTAATTTCGTTTACGTCAAAAATATATAACACAATATCTGCCGATTTCATTTTTTCCAGGCTTCTTTCTATACCCACCAATTCAATACTGTCTGTACTATGTTCCCTGATGCCGGCTGTATCTATTAGCCTGAATAAGATACCGTTGATATTAAGTACTTCTTCGATTGTATCTCTTGTAGTACCTGCAATTTCACTAACAATTGCCCGGTTTTCATTTAGCAATGTATTCAGCAAGGTTGATTTACCTGCATTTGGCTTGCCAATAATGGCAACACTCACTCCATTTTTTATAACATTACCCAGTTGAAATGATTGCAATAATTGCGCTGTTGTAGTTTGAGCCGATTGTATGATTTGATAAAATTTTTTACGGTCTGCAAACTCAACATCTTCCTGGCTAAAATCCAGTTCCAGTTCCAGTAAAGCTGAAAAACTAATTAGCTGTTCCCTTAATGCTTTTAATACCGCACTAAAACCTCCCCGGATATTATAAAGGGCAGTTTTTTGCGAAGCCGAAGTGTTACTTGCAATAAGATCGGCAACAGCTTCTGCCTGCGTTAAATCGAGCTTGCCGTTTAGAAACGCCCGTTGCGTAAATTCACCGGGTTTGGCAATTCTTGCACCTTTATTTACGCATACCTGTAATACCTGCTGCTGCACATAGGGGCTGCCATGGCAACTGATTTCAACTACATCTTCTGCGGTATAACTTTTAGGGCCTTTAAATAATGCCACTACTACTTCATCAATCAGGTTGTCGTTTTCTTTAAGTACGCCAACATGTATTGTGTGAGAAGCTTTGCCAGAAAGGTCTTTAGATGGAAATAAAGAATTGATAATATCAAAAGCTCTGTTGCCACTCACCCGTATTACCCCAATTGCGCCAATTCCCGGAGGGGTTGCCAATGCAACAATTGTATCTTCCCAGCCACCTAATTTGTTTAACATTTGGTAAAGATAAAACAGTAAACTGTTTGACTGGTATGCTGTCTAAAATTTGTAGCTATTACTTTCCAGGTGCAGGCTTGTTACGTATTAAGTTGTCATTTATTTCTGTAGTATAATAATGCTTTACATTATTAATAGCAACCTCGTCTATAATATCCACAAAGTTTTGAAAATTACTTTCATCTGTAGGCTTTATAATCATCACAAAATCATCAGCAGAGCCTTTAAGTTTTTGTACTGCTTTTCTTTTTTGTACAATAATATTCCTGATGCCATTATTATCAAAGGTTGTTTCTTTTATTGCCGGATTATTTTCAGGTGTGCCTTCATAATATTTTACCACATTATCCTTTTCCAGCAATATTGTTAATACACATGATTCACAGATAGGGTCACTTGGGAGCACTTTATCAAAAGGCATATTCAAACTCATTACTGTTGGTAACGATAAGGTTGTAGTAAACACAAAAAAAGTTATTAAAAGAAAGCCAAGATCTACCATGGGTGTTAAATCTACTCTTGTATTTCTTTTTACAAATGCGTTCTTTTTATTTTTATTTGCCGGTTTTGCTTTTTCAATTTCTGCCATACAATATCTTTTCAATAAGATGGCGCTGGTAAACTATTCCATATAATGTTCGACTATTTCTTTCGATTAATTTATAGCAGGTACAGGCATTTTCGATTTTATCAGCAAAGGGTTACTATAATAAAACAGCAAAAAAAATCCCTTTACAAATTTGTAAAGGGATAAATAAAAGAAAAAATATTTTTATTGATCGGAAACCTCAAAAGTAATTGGCTGCCGGCGATAAGCATTTACATTACGACCGTTTTGCAAAGCTGGTGTCCATTTAGGGCCCCTTTTAATAACTTTAACAGCTTCCTCTTCCAATCCATAACCAAGTTTGGTTTCTGCCTGTACATCGCTGATGCTTCCGTCTTTACTTACAATAAACCTTACAATTACCTTGTAAGTTCCTGTGGGCGCGCCGTTATCATTAGCTGTGCTTGGGTTTAGGTTTTTTTCAAGGAACCTGCGCCACGCTGCATCACCGCCTGGAAATGCTGCTTCATTTTCTACTTTCGTAAAAATTTTATCTTCGTCATCATTTTTGGGCGCTTCGGTAATTTGTGAACCCTTATCTTCCACCGGTGCCTGAACTATAGCCACCTTATTATCGCTTTCAACTGTTTTATTACTGATTACCTGGTCGTCTTTTATCTCCTCAATTTTTTCATCAGCTTTTACTTCCTCATCTTTTACAATTTTAGGCGGGGTAAATTTAATCTGGTTAACTTCTGGAGGTGGTGGTGGCTTTGGTGGCGGTGGCGGCGGTGGCGGCAATGCCTCAGCTTTTTTAACATCTGCCATCTGGGTGTCCAGCACATCAAGCGTATCTGCTTTATTTTTACCAACAAGACTGGCAAAAAGAGACCCCAAAAATATCAGTACTATTACACTACCGGTATATAATAAGGCCTTTTTTATGCGGCTATTATATGTTTTACGAAGGTCGTAAGCACCATATTCTTTATTTCTGCCCTCGAAAATTATATCAAGAACATCCGCACTTAATATTTTGTTTATATCCATTGTAAAATGATTTATAATTAGATTCCAAATTCTATAGTTTCCATAATTTATTTAATCCCATTGGCTTGTTCTGTCTGCTTTATCAATTGAGCTTCTGCTTCACTCATATCAACTTCAGCATAGTGGCCAGGAGGAATTTCATTAATAGACATCTCATCCAAAACATCTATTGCATTTTTAAAAGTAGCTTCCTTGTCAGATTTAATAATGTACATTAAATCTCCAATTGGAGTAGCTTTCTTTTTATCCAAAATTACCTGTCGGATATCTTTAAAATTGCTGCTTCTAAATTGCTTGTTTGGATCAGTAAGTTCTCCCATGTAATAATATACCTGGTCTGCTTTCCCCAAAAGTAAAGTCATTACACCCGAGTTCTTTACTTTTAACTGGTTATTTGGATCATCTTTTGGTTCATTCATATTCATGGCCGTAGCCTGGCTCATGGTTGTAGTAAACACAAAAAATGTAATCAATAAAAATCCTAAATCAACCATAGGTGTAAGATCCACCCTGGTAGACATTTTTTTAGGCTTTTTGACGCCGGGGCCTTTTTTATGTCCGCCTCCCGACGAGGTATCCATTTCTGCCATATCAGTAATTTTTTATTTGTTTAAAAATAAAACAACATTAATAATTTATTTTTTGTTCTTAATAGCTGAGTTTGCCAATTCTGAACCTGGAGGCGGTACCTCTGAGTTGGTAACTATTTTAAACTTATAAATATCATTTTTCTTAAATGACTCTTTTATATTTTTAAAGGCAGGATACAAAGCGGCATTATCTCCCTTTACTAAAAGATTAAGATTGTCCATATTTTCCCCTTTATAAGAATTAGCTACACTCCGTATCCAATCTGTCAGCTCGTTATTTGTACTGTCAACACAAGGTATACCAGGCATTTTTGCGGGTTCCATAGGTGTAGCCAAATCCAACAAGCCTTTCAATTGATTAAACGGAACACCTATAAATTCCATTTTTTTAAGTTTAGCCATTTCTGCGGCTGATAAACCCAGGGCCCTTGTAGTATTGATATCTTCAAGAATTGCATTCTTGTGAGATTTGTCGCCTAAAAGTAAAAATACTTTACCTTCTTTTGTAAGGGTTACTAAAATAGCGTTTTCTTTAGCTATTTTGGTAGATACAGAATTAGGTGGAACTACTGCAACTGCCTCTGGTGGTTTTGTTTTGGTTGCCAGGATAAAAAATGACAGTAGTAAAAACGCAACATCACACATAGCTGTCATATCTATATTGGTACTTTTTCGTGGTATTTTAGCTCTTCCCATTTTTATACATTTAATTATTTACTTAAGATACAAAAAATGCTTTTTTACATACATTATTTGTAAAGAGAAGCGAAACTTTGTGTTAAAGTAAATCCTGATTCATCAATACCATAAGTGATGCCATCAATTCTTGTTGTAAAAATATTATAGAAGATAATAGAGAAAGCAGAAGTACCAATACCCAAAGCGGTATTATACAAAGCCTCAGAAATACCTTGTGATAATTTACCCGCAGCAGCTCCCCCGCCATCACCTTCGCCCAATGCAGAGAAGGAACGTATCATACCCAATACAGTACCTAACAATCCCATCAGGGTTGCAACAGATGCAATGGTAGATAAGAACACAAGGTTTTTTTCCAGCATTGGTAACTCAAGTGCCGTAGCTTCTTCTACTTCTTTTTGTATAGCCATAACCTTTTGATCGGTAGCTAATTCTGTATTGCCGATCATTTCTTTGTAACGGTGAAGGCCAGCCTTCATTACATTACCAACAGAACCTTTTTGCTTGTCGCATTCTGCAACAGCGGCATCAAGATTCTTATTTGCAAGATGGTATTGCACTTTTCTGATAAAATCAGCGTTGCTGCCTGTACCGGTTGCTTTGGAAATTGTCATAAATCTTTCAATAATGAAAGTTAAAACAGTTAAAAAAGTACCAAGCAATATTGGTACAATAATACCTCCTAAATACATGTTATATATTGCATTTTTAGCGCCTTCGTGACTTGGCCAAAACATTCCCGTGCCCGGGCGAGAAAAATTGGATGAATTACCCAGGATTACTCTCCAGATAAAATAACCAGCGCATATACATACTACCGGTGCTATCCAAGAAATAGAATTACCACTTTTTTTTGCCTGTACTGATGAAGACGGCTTTACAGTTGCAGCTGATTTTGTTTCTGCCATGACGTTCGTTTTTTTAGTGTGTTAAAGTGAAATGTGTTTTGGTTAAATATTTTATTGTACAATGCTAAGCAAAAAAATTATTTATACCATAAAAAATGATTAATAATTTTTTTTATCGTGAAGCACAAGTTAATAAAATAATTGAATCAAACAAACGGGAGGGAGAATTATTATTTATTTTATAAAGAAGGCAGGTACGAGGGCAATTTTTTGCGTTTAAAATAAAGTGAAACAAAAAATAATTAAAATTTATTCGTACCGCAAAGCAACAATAGGATCAAGCTTAGCTGCTTTATAGGCGGGGTAAAGACCAGCAAGTAACCCAACCAGCGAACATACCAAAACACCTGCAATAACCCATACCCATGGAATTACAAAACCTGTTTTTAATAAAATAGCAACTATATTACCAAATAAAATACCCGCAACAATTCCTACAATGGCACCCATCAGGCTAATTAAGATAGATTCCCACAAAAACTGGGCCCTCACATCAGCTGCTTTTCCGCCCAATGATTTTATTAAACCTATTTCCTTGGTTCTTTCATTTACTGCTACCAGCATGATATTCATTAAGCCAATAGCGGCGCCAATCAATGTAATCAATGCAATGGCAATAGTGGCATATTGTAAAAATCCAAGATTTTTCATTAATGATTGCGCAATACTATCGCTTTTATCTACATAAAAATTATCATCTTCCTTTACATCCAGTTTGCGGACAGGCCTGAATATCCCCTTGGCTTCACCTATCGCAGCATCCATCATTTTTAAATCGGTAACCATTATCGCAATATTGTACGATTGGCTTGTTGAACCATAAAGGCGGCGGATATTATTATATGTGGTGATAATTACTTTGTCGGCATTCATAAATGCGCTGCTGCCTTTGTCTTTTAATACACCGATAATGCGGTATTTATTTACGCCCACAGTAATGATTTTATCAATAGCCAGTTGTGTATTATCGCCATATAATTTTTGTGCTACTGTATTGCCAATAATGCAAACACTTCTTCCGCTTTCTACATCTGCCTCATTAAAGTTTCTGCCAGAAGACAGCTCATAGCCATTAAGCTGAAGATAGTTTTCGTCGCCACCAATTACCCTGTTATCCGGGTTTGTTTTTTTTGTTTCAGTTCTTATAATTACACCGCCAGGCCCAGATAAAGCTATACCTGCTTTAGCAGGAAAGTTGTAACGTTGTTTAAATGCCCTTGCTTCGTCAAATGTAATAAGTTTGCCGTCGTTGGATACTTTTTTCACTGCATTACGCTTTGTTTTTTTTGTTTCATCATCTCCGTTTGGACCACCACCAAAATGCCCGTTTCTTTCTTTATACCTAATGCTGAATGCATTGGCGCCCATAGTAGAAAAGCTTTGTGTAAGGCTTTGATTCACCGCTTCAACAGCAGTAATGATGGCAATTAATGCCATGATACCTAAAGCTATAATTATAACCGTAATGGCTGTTCTAAGCCTGTTGCTTTTTATTGTGCGATAAGATAATCCAATTGAATCTGCTGTTTTCATTACATTAAAATTCTGGTTAAAGTTAAACCTGAAATACTACAAGCTAATTGAAAAGTTTATAAACGGTAAATAGCAGGAAACATATACTTAACAATTATGTAAAAAAAAAACCTCCCAACATTACTGGTGTATTGATTTAAGTAGTATCAAATCATTTATAACGAAGTGTTTTTAATACTAATAATGCAACCAGTTGGTAATTACTGTTGGAAATATACCGATAATAATAATCAGCAATGCCGTTATAATAAGTAAAATTTTAAAAGCAGGTGTAATATCCCAATCAGTATTAACGATTGAATTATTTTCTTTAAAATAAATTGCCTGGATAATTTTGAAATAATAATAAGCACTGATGGCGGCACAAAGTACTGCAACTATTACCAGCCAGTTTTGGTGCCCGTCTTTTACAGCAGCTATCAGCATATACAATTTGGCTTGGAACCCGGCTGTTAATGGAATACCGGTTAAAGACAATAAAAATACGGTACCGGTAATTGCAAGTATGGGCTGTTGTTTTGCTAACCCATTAAATCCATCAATTGTGTAATCAGTCATTTTTATAAGAATAGCAAAAATTCCGATGGAAGCCAGGCTGTAGGCAGCCGTGTATAAAATAATTCCTTCTTTGGCAAACTCATTTAAAGCAAATATTGACAGCAGCATAAAACCTGCCTGCGCAATGCTTGAATAAGCAAGCATACGTTTAACACTCTGCTGAAATACAGCGGTAATATTACCGGTTAATAATGTTGCCGCAGCAATAATGGCAATCAAAACCTGCCATTGTCCCTTTATATTACCAAACGAATTGGCAAACAAACGTATAAAAGCAATAAAACCAGCAGCTTTTACAATGGTTGCCATAAAAGAAGTAAAAACAGTCGGGGCTCCATCATATACATCCGGCGCCCAAAAATGAAAAGGCGCTGCCGATACTTTAAACGACATGGCAATTAATACAAACACCAATCCAATAGCAATCATAACAGGCATTTTACCTACCCCGATATTTAAATTACTGATGTAAAAACTAAGGGCCGCTGCATTACCTCCATATAAAAAAGTGATACCCATTAAAAGGATTCCTGTAGAAAAAGCGCCCATCAAAAAATACTTTAAACCAGCTTCGTTACTTTTTAAATTACGCTTATCACTTGCTGTAAGAATATATAATGGTATAGAAAGTATTTCAATTCCTAAAAATAAAGTAAGCAGCGTATTAAACGTAGCGGCAATTGATACACCGCATAATACAAAAAATATAAGGGCAAAATATTCAGAAACATTGTTTCCTACTTTTTCTATGTCTCTTCCGTTTAGTAAAAAAAGTAGTAAGGTGCAAAGCAATACAACAGTAATAAAAGTTAAATTAAAACTGTTAAAAGTTAGCATGTCTTTTATGTCAATTTTAAAAAAGGCATGCTGTAATACCAGTTCGCAGCCATTGGCAATAATAGCAAGTATCAAACCAGCGATGGCCCAATACTTTGGTGTGCTTTTCTCTTTAAAAAAAACACCTCCAAACATCATCACAATACCCCAGACTGCTGTTATTATTATTGCGTTCATAATTGCCTCAACCCGCCGGTAAGCGGATTGCTGTATTTTAGTTATTTAAATTTTGTTATCAGTTCTGTTACTGAATCTTTTGTAAGATCAAATAATGGCTGCGGATAGATACCTGTTAAAAATATCGCCACCACAATAATACCTAAAGCTATCTTTTCATTTAATGAAATTTCTTTTATGCTTACTGTTAGCGGATTAGCCTTTCCATAAAATACTTTTTGAATCATATTTAAAGTATATACTGCTGCTAAAATTATACTCACCAATGCTGCAGCTGCAAACCATATATTAAACTGAAATAAACCACTAAACATCATAAACTCCCCTACAAACGCATTGGTTAACGGTAAAGCAATATTTGCAAAAGCTATTACTACCAGCATAATAGTTAATACCGGTGCTTTATGTGCCACCCCGGCCAACGCTGATATTTTTCTAACCCCCAATTGTTTTTCTATTAATTCAATCACAATCCACAACCCCATAATATTAATGCCATGATTGAACATTTGTATCATCACGCCTTCTAAACCTATTTGCTTTGTGGTAAAAATAGCGGCACACATTAACCCAATATGAGCAATGGATGAATAAGCTACCAGCCGTTTTAAATCATCCTGCCTGATAGCTAAAAGGCTTGCATACACAATGCCTATAACCGATAAAGCAATAACAACTGTATCGAATTTTACTACCGCCTGCGGAAACATGGGCAATAACCAGCGTATTACCCCAAGCAGGCCCATCTTTACCATTACACCACTCAATACCATTGTAACTGCCGTAGGCGATTGCTCATACGTATCAGGCTGCCAGGTATGAAATGGAAATACCGGCATCTTAATAGCGAATGCAATAAAGAATAGCCAAAATAACCAGTTCTGCTGTTCGGCTGATAACTGAACGGCGTAAAAATAATAGATAGAAAAACTATGTTCAGATATCAATGTGCCGGCCTTGTCATGAACGGGAGCTGTATGCAGGTACATATAGATAATACCAATCAGCATTAATAAAGATCCGGTGAAAGTGTAAATAAAGAATTTAAAAGTTGCTGCTATTCTTTTTTCTCCACCCCAGCGGCTGCATAAAAAGTAAACCGGTATAAGAGCCAGTTCCCAAAAGAAATAGAAAACCAAGGCATCTGTTGCTAAAAAAACGCCCATTAAACCCGCTTGCGTTAATAACAGTAATCCATAAAAAATATTAGAATTTTTATACTCATTTTTATAGGTTGCAGTAATAATTATAGGGAAAGAAACAGCGGTAAGAAATGTAAGTAACCTGCCCACTCCATCTAACGACACTGAAAAACTTGCACCAATATATTTTATCCATTCGTAATTAAAATCTAATCCGTTTAAAGTGGTATTGTTTGCATAATATAAACTTACCAGCGAAATAACCAGTGTAATAATAGAAGAAAATAAAGCCCAGTTTTTAACAGCTATATGCCTTTTAAGTAAAAAAGTAATTCCCCCCGCTAACAGCGGGAAAAAAATTAATACATGTGGAAATGTTATCGAAATATTTTGTGGATCCATATTTTCTGATTACAAAAACAATTGAATGATAAATAAAATCAAAGTGGCAACTACCATCAGTAACATATACGAACTAACCTGGCCATTTTGTAATAAACGTATTTGCCTGCTGCTGTAATTAACAGCTTTACCAACACCATTTACAAAACCATCAATGGCTTTTTTCTCTACAATGCTGTTAAGGAAACCGGCAATTGATTGAATTGGTTTTACTATGATGGCATCATAAAATTCATCCACATACCATTTGTTGGCCAATGCTTTTCTGATACCTGTTTCTTCCGTAGTTGATTTTTGATATTTTCCATATTTATTCCAGGCATACATTAATGCTATCAATGCGCCTATAACAGATACAGCCATCAATGTATATTCAGTGGTGTGCGATAACTCGTGCTGTGCATGGAGTGATGCTGACAATTCATTGCTTTTAGAAAAAACAGGCTCAAGAAATGCTTCCAAACGATCGCCGCCGTGCATAAACATTTCCGGTATACCTATCCATCCCCCGGCAACAGCCAGTACCGCTAAAATAATCAATGGTAATGTAATGGCAGAGGGGCTTTCATGAAGATGATGCTCCTGTTCATGTGTTCCCCGAAATTTTCCAAGAAAGGTCATACCGTATAAACGGAACATATAAAAGGCGGTCATAAAAGCAGTTATTACTCCCACTGCCCAATAGACTGGGTTACTTTCAAATGCTTTGGCAAGTATTTGATCTTTTGAAAAGAAAGCAGCAAACGGAGGCATACCCGCAATTGTAAGACAACCTAATAAAAAAGTAATGTGCGTAATACTCATGTATTTTTTTAAACCTCCCATGTTACGCATATCCTGTTCGCCGCCCATTGCATGAATTACACTACCTGCCCCAAGAAATAATAAGGCCTTAAAAAATGCATGTGTCATAACATGAAATACAGCACCTGTGTAAGCCCCTACACCTAAGGCAAGAAACATATATCCTAACTGGCTGACGGTTGAATAAGCCAACACTTTTTTTATGTCGTTTTGTTTTAATGCAATGGTTGCCGCAAAAAAAGCTGTAGCCAGGCCTATTACAGCAATTAAAGATTGTGCAAAGGGTGCCATTGTAAATAAAATATTGCTTCGTGCAATCATATAGATACCTGCCGTAACCATGGTAGCAGCATGTATCAATGCACTAACAGGCGTTGGCCCCGCCATTGCATCCGGTAGCCATGTGTATAGAGGAATTTGCGCACTTTTTCCGATGGCTCCAACAAATAATAATAAAGTAATGCCTGTAATATCAAAGAGAGATAATTTGTCTATGTTGCTGAATACATCGTGATAATCAGTTGTTCCTAATTTGGCGACGAGCCAAAATACTGCAAGCAAAAATCCAAAGTCACCAATGCGGTTCATGATGAATGCTTTCCTTGCTGCATCGTTGTTACTGTTATCTTTAAACCAAAACCCAATCAGCAAATAAGAACATAAACCAACACCTTCCCAGCCAATAAACATGATAATGTAATTACCACCCATCACCAGCAGCAACATAGAAAAAACAAAGAGGTTAAGGTAGGCAAAAAATTTGGCGAAGTCTTTTGGTTCTTCTTCATGCATATAAGATGTTGAATAAACATGAATTAAAAAACCCACCCCTGTAATAATTAATAAGAATAAAGAAGATAGCTGGTCAATTTGAAAATCGAACCCAACTTTTAAAGTGGCTGTATTTATAAAATCAAAATAATGCGCTACATGCGTATTGCCATTTTTTACCTGGAAGAAAACAAAAATACTAATTAAGAAAGATGCCAGAATTACGCCGCTGCCTATAAACCCAGATAAAGTTTTTGACAATTGATTTCTTCCCAATCCATTAATTAAAAAACTAATCAACGGTAAAAAAGGTATCAGCCAAACTATTTGTAAAGTATTATTCATGCCTGTTCCCTAAAAGGGGGAAATTTTATCTACAATTTTTTATTGCAGTTTTTTTAATAAAAGTTCTTTAAATTATTATTAACCGCCTTACTATCCGTTAAAAATTGGGGCGTTTTAATTCTTCAGCCTGTTCAAAAAATTCACATCTATTGAATGGGTATTTCTATACATCATAACAATAATAGCCAGCCCCACACTTACTTCTGCCGCAGCTACCACCATAATAAAGAAAACAAAAATTTGTGCATCGCTTCCTGCCGTTGGCAGGCTGGATGTTGCAGTATGAATTTTTGAAAAAGCTACCAGCAGTAAATTGGCAGCATTCAGCATTAATTCTATACACATAAAAATAATAATAGCATTACGGCGTATCAACACGCCAATTACCCCAATGCTAAACAACGCTAAAGCTAAAAATATGTAATAATTTATCGGCATATACAATTTATAATATTCGCATAAAAAACTATGCTTCTTTTTTTGAAATAACCACGGCACCAATCATAGCACTTAAAAATAACACACTGCTTATTTCAAAAGGAAATACATAATCGGTAAACAATATTTTCCCCAAATTTTCAATCAACCCAACATTGCCAGTATTTGTTTCTACCATTTGAACCGTTGTTACAGTTTGTTTTAAAGCTGCAACCAATACCAGCAAAAGGCTGGCCCCGGCAATAGTTCCGCCAAACAATATGTATTTATTTTTTTGCGGAGGTTCAGAATCTGCATTTAAATTCATCAGCATTACTACAAATAAAAACAACACCATAATAGCCCCTGCGTACACTATAATATTTACAATCGCCAAAAACTGTGCATTCAATAATATATAATGACCTGAAATTGCAAAAAATGTGATGATTAAAAATAAGATGCTGTGCACAGGGCTTTTGCTTGCCACCACCATAACTGCACTGCATACAGCCAACACACTTAAAAGCCAAAATAAAATTTGCGTAACACTCATTCTTTTAAATTAACATTTTTTCAAACTATTTAAGGGCTACCCTGCCGCCTTTTGCTTTAGCATATGCTTCCGGTTCAGTAACAGGGTTTGGAATCAACAAATCTTCTTTACCATAAATAAAACCTTTACGCTGAAAATTTGCAGGAGCAAAAGTTTCACTCAGGTAAATAGCATCCTTTGGACAAGCCTCTTCGCACAAACCACAAAAAATACAGCGCAGCATATTGATCTCGTATTTTGCGGCATATTTTTCTTCCCTGTATAAATTTTCTTCTCCAGGCTTTCTTTCGGCCGCTTCCATTGTGATAGCTTCTGCAGGGCAGGCTACTGCACATAAACCACAGGCTGTACAATTTTCCCTTCCTTCCTCATCCCTGTTTAAAATATGCAAGCCCCTGAATACCGGGCTAAAAGGCCGTGTTTTTTCAGGATAACTAATGGTGGGGGCTTTTTTAAACATGTGACTAAATGTAATAGCCATGCCTTTAAAAATAGCGGGCAGGTAAGCCCTCTCCATTAAAGTCATTGGCCTGCGATCTACTTCTTTGACCCTGTTAGTTAATGCTTTCATATATTTTGTATTTACAGCTAACAAAAAGTTGCGCAAATATATTTTTATTGTTTAATAGCCCATGATTTTATTGTAAAAATAAAATTACAGCACCGGTTATCAGCATATTAATTAATGCCAATGGCAATAATACTTTCCATCCTAAATTCATTAACTGGTCGTATCTAAATCTTGGGATAGTCCAACGTACCCACATAAATAAAAACACAAAGAAAAATGCTTTCCCTAAAAACATAAAAATGTGGGCCACTGCCATCCAGTTTTGTCCTATTTTTTCAACTGCATGTGCATCATTTAAAATAGGGATATCATACCCACCAAAAAACAGGCTAACCATTACTGCACTGCTGATAAACATATTGATGTATTCGGCAAATAAATAAAAACCCAGTTTCATGGATGAGTACTCTGTATGGTATCCTCCAATCAATTCATTTTCTGCTTCTGCCAAATCAAATGGAGTTCTGTTACATTCTGCAAAAACACAAATAAGAAAGATGAGAAAGCCCAATGGCTGTTTAAAAAAATTCCATGTGCCATCGGTTTGATCTATCACCATTGTCCTTAGGCTAAGTGTTCCTGTTACCATCAGTAATGCAATTAATGCAATACCCATGGCCAGCTCGTAACTTATAATTTGTGAAGCGGCCCTTAAACCACCCATTAATGAAAACTTATTGTTACTGGCCCAGCTACCAATCATGATGCCATATACACCCATACTTACCACACCAAAAACATATAGAATGCCAATATTAATGTCTGCAATTTGTAAATGAATTTCCCTGCCAAATAAAGTAACAGTGTCTCCCCATGGAATAACAGCACTCGTCATCATAGCTGTTAACATGGCCAGGCTGGGGCCAAGTATAAATAAAAATTTAGAAGAAAAACTGGGAATGATTTCTTCCTTAAAAAATAATTTCAATCCGTCAGCCAGTGGTTGTAATATCCCAAAAGGGCCGGCACGATTGGGGCCAATCCTATCCTGCATAATTGCCGCTACCTTACGTTCTGCAAAAGTTGCGTACATGGCAATTACAAGAGAAGCCATTACCACCACAATAATTAAAACCAGTTTTTCAATAACTAAAAACAAATCAATGGATAATAACATAATCGATTGTATAAAATATTTTTTTCCAACTTTAGTTTTTTCGTTCCCCTCAACTACAATTTAGTATTTCACCTGGCTCATTTTTTTATTAAACCTTATCAAAAGTATCCGAATGCGCCGGCCCGTTTATTTTACTCAAATCTATAGCAGGGTTATTAACCCCGCTTTCATCATGAATATGCATCAACAATTTAGGGCCTCTACCCCCCATCACTTCTGTTACTGTTTCTTTTGGCATTACCAACCCATCATATTTGCCCTGTGATATTACAGAGTGACGGCTTATTTTTGTAAGGCCTTCTACTTCCCAATCAGCAGTTTTCTTTTTACCAAAACGGCATGTATTACATATCCATCCTGGCTTTCCATCAAAACTCTGTACTTCGCCCCATTCATCCTTACGGGCAGTTACCCTAAATACTTCGTCACCTCTTAACCATAAAGTTGTTTTACCACAACAGTCAGGGTTTTCGCAATTGCGGTGAGCATCTACCGGCTTGGTAAACCAAACCCTGTTTTTAAAACGAAAAGTTTTATCTGTCAATGCACCTACCGGGCAAACATCAATCATGTTGCCGCTAAAATCATTGTCAATTGCTTTGGAAATATAAGTAGATATTTCAGAATGTTCTCCCCTGTCTAAAATTCCATGCACCCTTTTATTGGTTATCTGGTCAGCCACATAAGTACAACGATAACATAGTATGCAACGTGTCATATGCAATTGTATGTAAGGGCCAATGTCTTCCTTCTCAAATGTTCTTCTTTTAAATTCGTAACGGGTGCCTTCCTTACCATGTTCATATCCCAGATCCTGCAAATGACATTCACCTGCCTGGTCGCAGATGGGGCAATCCAATGGATGGTTCAGCAATAAAAATTCTACCACACCGGCCCTTGCATCTTTTACTTTATCGCTGGTAATATTTTTTACAATCATGCCATCCATTACAGTTGTGCGGCAACTCGCGACCAACTTTGGCATTGGCCTTGGGTCGGCAGTAGAACCTGCAGCCACTTCAACCAAACAGGTACGGCACTTACCACCACTACCTTTTAGCTTGCTGTAATAACACATTGCCGGTGGCGTAACATCGCCGCCAATAATTCGGGCAGCATTTAATACAGTAGTACCTGGCGCTACATCGATGGTAATATTATCGATGGTAACTTTAAATGTTGATGGTGGTTCTTTTTTAATTTCTTCAGCCATAATTTTATTTCACACAAAGTGCACAACGAATACAAAGTAAACAACGAAAAACTAATACGTATTTATAATCCTTTTTATTCCATCTTTTAAGTAAACAACATTAAAATTAATAAGCATACCCAATTTTAAATTTGCCAGCTTTAAATAAGTTTGAACCTGTTTATAATGAATATCTGCCAGTAGTTCAATTGATTTAAATTCTACTAACAACTTATTTTCCAGAATTAAATCTGCCCTGAAACCTGCATCTAATTTTATTGATTCATGAACCAACGGTATTGCTTTTTGTCTTTCAAAGGCTAAATTTTCTTTTACTATTTCATAACAAAAAATTTCTTCATAAACACTTTCAAATAATCCGGGCCCATACAGTTTATGAATTCTAAAGCAAATGTCCAACACAACTTTGGATAATTCGTTTTCTCTATGAATCAATATATTACTATCCATATTGTTTTATTTCTTACAAAGAACGCTAAGAAAAACAAAGTACACAAACGAAAATCATTACTTTGTGTCCTATGTATTCTTTGTTCACTTTGTGTGAAATATTTACGCCGGCACATGAATTGGATCTGCATAATGCCTTAATCCAAAATTTTCTGTCAGGCATTTTTCCGGGTTCAGCACATGCCATTCAAATTCATCCCTAAAATGCCTGATGGCAGCCGCTACCGGCCATGCTGCAGCATCCCCTAACGGGCAAATAGTATTGCCTTCTATTTTCCGTTGAATATCCCACAATAAATCTATATCCTTCATTTCACCTTTACCGTTTTCAATTTTCTTCAATACCCTTTCCATCCAGCCAGTGCCTTCACGGCAGGGGCTGCATTGACCACAACTTTCATGATGATAGAACCGGGCGAATGTCATCGTATTTCTCACAACACATTGGTCTTCATCCAACACAATAAATCCGCCGCTACCCATCATGCTGCCAGTTGCAAAACCACCATCGCTAAGGCTCTCGTAGTTCATCAGCCTTTTCTCTCCTTTTGCTGTTGTCAATAATAAATTAGCAGGAAGAATAGGAACTGATGATCCGCCGGGTATGCAGGCTTTCAGTCTTTTACCATTAGGTATACCTCCGCAATATTCGTCACTAAAAATAAATTCTTCTACAGAGATGGTCATATCAATTTCGTAAATACCCGGCTTATTAATATTGCCGCAGGCAGAAATTAATTTGGTGCCAGTTGATTTACCTACACCAATTTTTGCATACTCTTCTCCGCCTTCATTAAGTATGGGTACCACGGCTGCAATTGTTTCAACATTGTTCACCACAGTTGGGCAATCCCATAAACCTTTAATGGCAGGAAAAGGAGGTTTGATTCTTGGGTTGCCCCTTTTGCCTTCCAGGCTTTCTAAAAGTGCCGTTTCTTCTCCACAGATATAAGCACCTGCACCACGCTGTACATACAGTTCACAATCGAAACCTGAACCTAAAATATTCTTTCCTAAAAAACCATTTTGCTTTGCCTCTGCAATGGCATTTTCTAAAATATCTGTTATCCATGCATACTCGCCACGGATATAAATATAACTTGTATTACTGCCCAATGCAAAGGAAGATGCAATCATTCCTTCTATTAACAGGTGCGGAATAAATTCCATTAAGTAACGGTCTTTAAAAGTTCCGGGTTCGCTTTCATCTGCATTACAAACAAGATAACGGGCAACACCTTCCGGCTTGGCCAAAAAACTCCATTTCATCCCCGTAGGAAAACCTGCACCGCCACGGCCACGCAACCCACTTTTTTTAACCTCTTCCACAATATCTGCCGGAACCATTTTTAATGCCTTCTCTACACTTCGGTAACCACCTTCGCGGCGATATACTTCGTAGCTTCTTATGCCCGGAACATTTACTTTATCTAATAATAGTTTTCTTGCCATAAAGCCTTTCTCCTTAAAAGAAATTTGGTTATGTTTTAATTATTCTGTTGAATTTCTAACTTCTTCTATCGCTGCTTTGTTATATAATTTTATTGTGCTTTTACAGCCTGCCTCGCAAACAATACCCATCTATTACTTTTCTTTATCCATACTTCCAAAACTCTTAACCGAAAATTGGTACTCGTTCCTTTTAATGTGGCCGCAACCTGGGCCACAAAACGCACATTAGCCATTGTTCCGTTTGTAGTAATTGTTATACTATCTTCTTTATAATCCTGATAACTGATATAGCCTGTTTCAAGGTCTTTTATCATATCAGTTTTTGTTTCTACCCAACCATTGCTATGCCCGTAACTTAATGCTTTATCTGTTTGCTGGTTTATAGAAATAGTATTCTTGTTTATCAGCGCCTGGTGAAATTCCTTTACGGCTGCTGTTAATTTTTCTTCGTCGCTGGTTTGTGCAAAGCCAGCCATTGAAGCAGCAAAAAATAATATCGTCAATAAATATTTCATATTTTGAATTTAGCCATCAACATCCGCATAGGATGCAATGTTCTTGTAAAAGGATTTAATACCAAACCTAAAGATTCTAAAGTAGTTGCTCCCAAAAGTGGTTCATCTCCTTCCTCGCCATATACAACCGGTGCAGGGCCACCTTCCCCTTCATACTCAAAATAAGCACTGCAAACTTTCCTTTTTAAGGTAGTTCCGTCTGCCAAAGAAAAACTCATTTCTTTATAGGGCTCAATATCTAATTGATCTAAAATTTTCCCCGGCACCAAACTGTATATTGCTCCACTATCAACCAAAAAATTAACCTCTGCAACTTTTTCAGATTTTCGGTGTTCCCTTACTTTTAATATGGCATTGGTTATTCCCAATTATTTATTTGTTTCTTTATCGTGATTAAACATCCAGTTTATACCAAACTTGTCTGTTAGCATTCCAAACCTTGCGCCCCAAAAAGTATCCTGCAATTCCATAGTTATTTTAGCACCATCAGATAATGCTGCAAATGTTTTATCGATTGCTTCTATACTATTAAAATTTAAAGAAAGACTTATGTGACTACCGGCTGTTGCAGGGTTATCCTGCATAGAATCACTTACCATAAATGTCAGTTTATCTGCCTGGAAAGTTGCATGCATAATTTTATCTTTCATCGCATCTGTAGATGGCATGGGCGACTCTCCAAAAGTCTGTTGATAAAGAATTTTTCCTTCAAGTGCTTTTGAATAAAATGTCATTGCTTCTGTAGCATTGCCATTAAAAGTAAGGTATGGTACAATTGCTTCCATAACTGATAATTTGTATTTGAATTAATTATTTATTGCCGCTTTATTCCTGCACTCTTCAACAATACTGTCTACTTTTTCTTTAGTTAAAAGTTCCCTGTAAGTTTTTCCTAACTGCATCATCGGGGCGTAACCGCAAGCCCCCAGGCATTCAACTGTTTTTAATGTAAACATTCCATCGGCTGTTGTTTCGCCTGCTCCAATATTTAGCTTTTGTTTTATATAATCAATTATCTGATCGCTGCCATTTAGCATGCATGGCCCAGTTTGACAAACTTCAAATATATACTTACCAACCGGTTTTAAATTATACATGCTGTAAAAGCTGGCTACTTCGTACACTTCAATAGGTTCAATCGCCAACAAACTTGCTACATAATCCATTACTGGTGTATCAAGCCAGCCACCAAACTGATCCTGTGCCAGATGTAATACCGGAAGTAAGGCGCTTTTTTGTTTGCCGTGGGGATAGCGGGCAATAATTTGCTCCACTTCCTTTAATTTAATTTCTGAAAAACTAATCATCAATGCTATTTTATTAAATACGCTGCTGATATTTTATTTTTTTCTGTTTCGTTATCAAAACTCCAGGAGGTTATCCAAAACCTTGTTCCGTCAAAATATAATTCTATACTATTTATCCCTCTTTCAATAACAGGCCCTGTTATAATTTTTTTAGATTCATAAGTACTCCACACATGATAAACTGCACCAAAGTTTTCGGTTTTTCTGCTGATTTCATTTTCGTAAAAACCTTCCTTTTCAAGTCCGGCATCTGCTAACTGGTGATACTTTTTTAAGGATACTAAATTCATTTTAAACTTACCATCCTTATCTTTTCCCGGCAACCCTACCAATGCATTTGGAGAATGAAGCATGCTATCCCGTTTATAACTTATTTTTTCTCCGATTTTTACAGATACTACTTCGTAATACGCTTTTATTATTCCATCTAATGTGCCAACCTCATCGCCAAAAGATGTTTTTTGCTGAGCCGATGCCATTGCCTGGATAAATATCGCAATCAAAAAAAGAACTGTCCCTGGCTTTATCATTAAAATTAGTTTATGCATCCAATTCGCCGGCAATTAAATTTAAACTACTCATTGTTATTACTGCATCGCTTAACATGCCCCCCTTTATCAATTCTTCAAAAGCCTGGTAATAAATAAAACATGGCCTTCTGAAATGAAGACGGTATGGTGTTCTTCCACCGTCACTGATAAGATAAAAACCAAGTTCGCCATTACCTGCTTCTACAGAACTATACAACTCCCCGGCCGGAATGTCAGTTTCACCCATTATAATTTTAAAATGGTAAATCAATGCTTCCATTTTTGTATACACATCTTTCTTTTCGGGCAAATAGTACGCAGGTGTATCTGCATGAAATATTTCTGCATCCGTACCTTTAAATTCCTTTACTTTTTTATACGCTTGTTCTATCAAACTAAGGCTTTGCCACATTTCTTCATTACGTACTAAAAAACGATCGTAACAATCCCCTGTTTTACCAACAGGAATGCTAAAATCAAAGTCATCGTAAGAGCTATAAGGAGTATGAACCCTTACATCATAGTCAACCCCTGCGGCCCTTAAATTGGGGCCGGTAAATCCGTAATTCAAGGCCCTTTCGGCACTGATGGCGCCACAGCCAATAGTGCGTTCCATAAAAATACGATTGCGGTTAAAAAGTTTTTCAAACTCTTTTAGCTGCTTTGGATATTCCGCTAAAAATTTATCTAATTTTTCAAACGCAGTGTTGGTAAAATTTCTTTCGAAACCACCTATGCGCCCAATATTTGTAGTAAGGCGTGATCCGCAAACCTCTTCGTATATTTCGTAAATTAATTCCCTGAACTGCATCAGGTATAAAAATCCTGAGAAAGCGCCACTATCAACACCTACTATAGAGTTACAGATAAGGTGATCTGAAATCCTTGATAATTCCATGATGATGATGCGCAAATAATCAACTCGCTTTGGAAGTGTTATACCCAACAATCTTTCGCAGGTAATATGCCAACCCATATTGTTGAGTGGAGAAGAGCAATAATTTAACCTGTCTGTGATGGGTGTTATCTGGTAAAGTGGCCTGCGTTCCGCAAGTTTCTCAAAAGCCCGGTGAATATAACCAACTGTAGATGTAGATTTCATTACTCTTTCTCCATCTAGCTCAAGGATATTTTGAAATACACCATGGGTAGCAGGGTGTGTTGGCCCCAGGTTAAGTGTGGTGGTTAATTTTTCAATACTTCCTTCCGGTAATAAAATGTGATCGCTCATACCCTACCCTCGATGGGCTATTTTTTTATTAATATAATTTCGTTACCAATATTTGCCCAGCACTTATTTCCTTAGATGCGCTGTTTGTTCAAAAATCAGCACCACCTCGTCCAAACATCTCATCATCTTTATCAACCCGGCTTTGATCTTCCAGCGGAAACTCTTTTCGCATAGGAAAGTAATCCATTTCATCTACATTTAAAATCCTTATTAAATTAGGATGGCCCAAAAAATTAATCCCAAAAAAATCGTAGGTTTCTCTTTCCATAAAATTAGCAGAAGAATATAAGGCAGTAGCACTGTATAGATCTGGCGAAGCAATATCTGTAAATACTTTAAAACGAATACGGATATTATCTGTCAGGTTATGAAGATGATACACTACAGCCAGTTCCGCGCCTTTAAGATGAGGGTAGTGCACAGCCTGCAAATCTGTCAAGAATTGAAATTTAAGTTCAGCATCATCATATAAAAACTGAAGAACTTTTAAATTAAGCCCTTTAGGAGCTGTAAAGGTTAGCATACCATAAGGTTGTACCCAATCCGTTAGCTGGTCGCCAAATTTATCATTAAGTTTTTGTTGTATCAGTTCGTTTGTTAAGGACATGTAGCTTTTTGCTTAGGCATTTATAGTAAATACTAATTTATAAAAATTAGCCATTGTATTTATTTATTGAATTCCGTAACTCTCCAACAGGTCTTTATATTTTTCACCTGTTCTTCTGCGCAAACTTTCCTTTCCTATCAATTCCTGTATTTTTAAAAAACCATCTAAAATAGCTTCCGGCCGTGGCGGACAGCCTGGTACATAAACATCAACCGGTATTACCTGGTCAATTCCCTGTAAAACAGAGTAGGTATCAAAAATACCCCCGCTACAGGCGCAGGCACCGACAGATAAAACCCAGCGTGGTTCTGCCATTTGAAGGTAAACCTGGCGCAAAACTGGACCCATCTTTTTTGAGATGGTACCCATTACCATTAAAAGGTCGCACTGGCGTGGAGAAAAACTCATACGCTCTGCACCAAACCTTGCAATATCGTAATGACTGGCGGCCGTTGCCATAAATTCTATCCCGCAACAGGAGGTTGCAAATGGTAATGGCCAGATGGAATTTTTACGTGCAAGCCCAACTACTTTTTCTAAAGAAGTAGCCATAAAACCATCGCCCATTACACCTGCCGGCGGTTCTACTGTTTTAAGTTTGGTATTATATTGAACTGGACGAGACATAATAAATTAATTTACAATTTAAAACTGATTGCTTTAACTAAAACAATACTATATTGAAATTGTTTCTATTTCACTTCCCCACAAGGGTATTTAGCATTTTTTTAATCTTCCCAATCCAATGCGCCTTTTTTAATAATATAAATAAATCCGGCAATAAATAATCCTACAAACGTTGCTACGGCTGCAAAACCATTCCATCCCAACGACTTAAAATTCACCGCATATGGATAAAAGAAAATAACCTCTACATCGAACAATACAAAAAGTATAGCCACTAAAAAATACTTAATGGCCATTGGATGCCGGGCATTCCCCTTAATTTCAATACCGCTTTCAAAATTTTGAAGTTTATCAGATGTCTTTCTTTTTGGCCCAAAATAGTGTGTAAGCCCCATCATTGTAGCAATAAATCCAATGGCAAATACTAATTGTATGCCTATTGGTAAATAATTAGCGGCATTATGATTATCACTAACTTGAAGAATAAAAAATTGCATAAAGCAAAAATAAGGCAGGGTGAGCAAAAAACAATCCACTGTTAAAAAAGAAAAATCCCCCTTCGTTTTAAGAAAGAGGGACAATACTATTTTATTTTATTGTTTAACCTTTTTTTGCCGGCGAAGCAGACTTAGCTGGCTTTGCCGGAATAGTTAAAGCCTGCTTATTGTTTAAAGCATCCGCATCTGTTGGATCAAGAAATAGTATTTTATCACAATAGGTTACTGCAGTGGGAATATCTTTTTTAATATTTGCATAATACGCAACAAAATATTTATAACTTCCGGTCAATTGTGGTTTATATTTTACAGAGTCAACAACCCCTACGCTAATTGTTTTTTCAAAATCAGCATTGGCTAATCCCTGCACCATTAAGGTATCAATTCCCCATTTAGATTTTGCACTCATATAATAACCAAAAGCATCATCAGGGTATTTTTGACTATAGGCATTAAATACAGGAATAGCAGTTTCGTAATTCCCTGTTCTAAAATAATTATATCCTGCATTATAGAAATCAATTTTACCAGGATTAGTTTTTACTGATAAAACTTTATTATACCAGTCTGCTGCTGCTTTGTACTTTTTCTGTGCCTCATAGCTTGCCGCCATAGTTTTTAGATCATTCACTTTATTAACCTCTAAAGTATCTAATGCTACTGCTTTGTCTATATAGGTTCCGGCCAATGAATCGTTACCCGGAAATTTTAAAAGAACAGAAGCATAGGTGGTATAATCTCCTGTTCCTATTATGGTAGGATCTGCAGCCTGAAAATATTTTTCAAAAGAAGCTTTGGCATTTACTGAATCACCCGATTTATTATAAGCATAAGCTTTAATGCCATATAACTTTGGATAAGGGGCTGTACCTCCTGCACCTATACATTCATCAGCTTTTTTTATAGCATCAGGATATAATGCCTGCGCATATAATATAGATGCCCTTAAATAACAATTTTTGGGGTTATCATCTGTATTTGCAAGGTATTTATCAAGGTATTCTGCAGACTTTTTAACATCGGTAGTGTAGTAAAGATTATATAAATTTTCATATACCGGAGCATAAGCTGGATCTGCAGTAATGGCCTGGTTGTAATATTTCATATAAATTTCTTCCTGGGCAACTCCCTGCGTTTGGTAAATTTTACCAATGCGATAATATGCCCTTGCATATTTAGGATTTAATGCTATTGCCTGTTCATAGGCAAGCTGGGCCTTGCCCCCATCGCCTAATTTTTTATAAGCGTCCCCTAAATTAACATATATGTCAGGATCGGCCATTTTTTTAAAGGCGGGGGCTACTTTTAATTTATCTACCGCATAAGCTGCATCACCATTTTTTGCATTTACATTGGCAAAACCAACTGCATTTAATACATAAGGTAATTTCATTAGTGATAAGCTAAGAGCTGTTTCAAAATGGTTTCTTGCATCCTGTGGCTTATCTTCCAGTAACTCAACATGGCCAATACCTGCCATTAATAAAGCACTGCTGCTATTATCCATTAAAGCTTTTTGATATAAGGCCTTGGCATCGGCAATATCTTTAGCTGTTCTGTCATCTGGTATTATTAAAGTTTGCCCTAACCAATATACAGCATCGAGATCATGTGGGTTTGCTGCAACCAATTTTTCAAAAACGCCCTTTGCACTTTTGTATTTTTCATAATACAAAAAGGTTTTCCCCTGATCAATGGTTTGCGCTTTTACTGAAGCCGAAACAAACACAACTGACAATAATAGCATTGCTGATTTTATCTTTTTCATATAGCCCTAATTTTATGCTTTACTTATATACTTTACAATGATAATTAATTTTATACCTAATTGACAAAAACCTACCCTATTATTTTACTAATTTTTCATTAATCTTTACATCTCTTACACCAAATCCCATTTTACTTCCCAGATATGCCCGTTTAAAAATAAGCTGCCCTCTTTCAAACTGCATAAAATCTACAAAGCCAGCGCCAAGCCCACTATAGTTCTCCTTCAATATATAAAACAAACCACGTACCAAAGGATACCTTTTTGTAAGAATGCTCAACTGGTTTGGCTTTACATAAGGTGAATCGCCACAAATATCACATTGCACATACGCTATTTTTATTTTCTTTAACATATTTACCTGGGCGGTATCTTCAGGGTTACCTATCCAGCTAATACCTACCAGGCCAATTGCATTAACATCCGATGCCACATAATTTAATACGTCTTTACTATTTTTAACTGCTCTTACAATATTCGTATCAAAAATTTTTCCTTTTAATATACTGTCTAATGCAAAACGCACAGTACTTGTAGCACTTAAGCCGTCAAAAACTATTTGTTGTGCATCACCAAGCTTACCTGATAACTGGTCCTGTAAACGCTTTAACGTAAAAATGGTATCAGTACTGTTTGCATTTACTACAATGGCAATAGCATCCGTGGCTATTTTATCATACCGTGGTATATAATTCATAGAGTCCTCAAAATAATGCTGTTCCTTAGCATTGAGCCCCCTTGTAACAATAACCATTTTTGTTGCAGAATCATTTATCAGGTCCTTTAAACATTCTGCCTCTGGCTTATAATGAACATTAATTTTTGCCCCCGCAAAAGAACTTTCAAATACTTTTATTTGTTCATCAATTACCGGTTTAAAAGACTCATCAACACTTATATTAATGTAGCCAGTTGTGGGAGTATCAAAAACTACAGGTTGTTTTTTTTTATTACACCCAACAGTTATTATAACTATAAAAAGAATAACACCCATTACCCTCACTAACCATTTGTAAATATTACTATGCATCAGTCTCTAAAGTAATTTTTTTTGTAACCCCTGTATATTCTGAAAGCCCCATATATCCAGCATATTACCGCAAATATTTTTATAACCAACGGGTCATATTGGTTAATATACCGACGGGTAGCATCTGTAGGAAACATGAAAAAACATCCTGCCACCATCAAAAAAACGCCCATTCCATAATTAGTAATGGAGCGCATCCTTACCATTCCTTTTTCTCTTTCGTTTAATGGTTCGTTTTCAAATTCTTCCAGTGCCATATTTTTTTATTTAGTTAATCAAGCCTGTATATTTAAAAATATACAGGCTTGGGGCTGGCAAATTACAAAATTTATCGACTACTTAATCTGCAGGTACAAATTTTACCGGAATTGTAAAATACACCGCTACATTTTGCCCTTTCGATTTTCCGGGTATCCATTCCGGCATTCTTTTTAATACCCTTACAACCTCATTATTAAAAATTGCTCCCCCATCTTTTACAACTGTAAATTTTTGCAGCTTTCCATCATAGCCCACCACAAACCTTACGTTAACTGCTACCATTTCCCCCTCCGCCATATCCGCTGGATTGTTAAGATTTTTTTGTAAAAATTTTGTAAGTGCATTGATACCACCCGGATAAGCTGGTTCTATTTCCGGGTTATCAATGGGTTGAGTTACATCAATTACTGGTAATGAAGGCTTTTGAACTTCGCCACCGCCAGTAACATTAACAGGCTCACCAATAGTAGCTGGCCCTTCAACTCCGGCAATTGCAATATTTGTAGTACCTGATATATCCGTAGGTTTAATATTCTGCACAGTATCAGGTTTCATTGCATCATCCACTATAACAGGGATTATATATTTCTTTTGAGATTGCTGGCTTGATTTTATTGACTGCTTCGGCAACTCTTTTTTAACTTCTGCTATTTTAGTTTCTTTTACTTTAGTCATTAAAATTTCTGTAACAGGGATAAATATTTTTTCTTTTGCATTAATAAAAGTAAAGGCACACAAAATAATTGCAGCCCCCAGTGTTATACACAATGACTTTATAAGCCGGTTATTGTAAAATTTGCGCAGTGTATACGCTCCATAAAGTTTATTTCTTTTTTCAAAAATAATATCTAATATATGGCTTTGCATAATTGTTTCGCTGTTCATCGTTAATGGTTTTGATATGAGTAAAATAGTTTCAAAACCGGCGCCGTCTGTAATGAGATGCAGCCTGCCATCAATTCCATAATACCACCAGCAATAGCAATATGATATATAAAGGGCAACTAACTATATTTGTACATGACAATTTTAATGGTGTGCCTTGGCAATATTTGCCGCAGTCCTCTTGCGGAAGGTATTTTGTTACAAAAAATAAAAATTGCCGGGCTGCATTGGGAAGTGGATAGTGCAGGCACCAATGGGTTTCATGTAAACGAAGCGCCACATTATCTTTCACAAAGAGTAGCAAAAAAAAATGGGATCGATATAAGCAAACAAATTTGCCGGCGGTTTGAAGCTGCAGATTTTGAAAGGTTTGATAAAATTTATGCCATGGCTGCTGATGTGGTAGACGAGATGAAACAAATAAGTGGCAATAAATTCAACAAAGAAAAAGTTGAGCTTTTATTAAACCTGGTCCATCCCGGTGAAAACAGGGATGTGCCCGACCCATGGTATGGGCCCGAAGCTGGCTATTATGAAGTGTTTGAACTGATTGATGAAGCATGTGAAATACTGATAAAAAAAATTCAGTAATAAAACATACTCTTTCTTATTTTGTAAATAGCAAAAGACATCCTTCCTTTAAATGAAAACGAAATAGCCTTAATTTAATTACAGATACTTTTAAATAACAAATAAAAATATTTAATTTTAACGCCTTATGGCCAAACCATCTATTCCCCAGGGCACAAGGGATTTTACAGCATCAATTGTTCGAAAACGCAATTACATTTTTAATACAATAAGAACCATTTTTGAATTATACGGGTTTGAACCGCTGGAAACACCGGCCATGGAAAATTTAGATACCCTGATGGGCAAATATGGCGAGGAAGGAGATAAACTGATTTTTAAAATATTAAACAATGGTATCAACGACCCGAAAAATATTGAAAAATCAACAGCTGGTTTTCAAAAAATATTAGCGGGTAAAAGCAGCAGCGACCTTACCGAAAGAGCCCTAAAATACGACCTTACCATTCCCTTTGCAAGGCATGTTGCCATGAACAATGGAAAACTAACGTTTCCCTATAGACGCTACCAGATACAACCAGTCTGGCGTGCCGACAGGCCGCAAAAGGGTCGATACAGGGAGTTTACACAATGTGATGTTGATATAGTTGGAAGTATTGCTCTTCTGAATGAAGTAGAGCTCGCAAATATCTATCACGATGTGCTTGTCAAGCTCGGCCTTGCCAGGTATGAATTAAAAATCAATAGCCGGAAGATTTTAACTGCCTTATCTGTTTTGTGCGGTGGGGCTTCAAAGCTGATTGATATTACCATTGCTATTGATAAATTGGATAAGATTGGAGTGGAAAAAGTAAAAGAGGAATTACTGCAGCGTGAATTAAACGAAATGCAGGTAGCCGTTATTGAAAAATATTTAGTCATCAGTGGAAACAATGAAGAAAAATTATTGCAAATAACCGAATTGATCGGGCATATTGAAATTGGAAAAAGCGGAATTGAAGAACTTACTTTTTTAAATAAGTATTGCAGCAATACAAACCTGCAAATTGATTTTACGTTGGCAAGAGGGTTGAATTATTACACAGGCATTATCTTTGAGGCCAAGGCTCCCGCCCAGGTTACCATGGGCAGTATTGGCGGCGGCGGCAGGTACGATGACCTTACCCGTTTATTTGATGTACCTGGCATACCTGGCGTGGGCATTAGTTTTGGTGTTGACAGGATTTATGATGTGCTGGAAGAACTACAACTTTTTCCTATAGAAACAGAAAGTGGCACAAAGGCTATTTTTTTTAATATGGGTGAAAAGGAAAGTATTTTTGCTTTTGATATTATGCAACAATTACGCAGCAAAGGCGTTTCGTGCGAACTGTACCATGAGTTTGCAAAAATCAATAAGCAATTTAACTATGCTGAAAAAAAGAAGATCAGGTATGCGGTTATTATTGGCAGCAAAGAAATAGAACAAAAATATTGCCTTGTTAAAGATCTTACAAATGGTGTACAGCAATCAGTGGTATTTGATAAACTAGTTGACTTTTTTAACACATAAACGAACACTAAAAATATATTTTCCTACAATTAAAAATACAATTTATGCAAACTCGTTTTCTTCTGCCAGTAATAGCAGTAATTTTACTCGCTTCCTGCAGTCAATCAAATACACAGGGTAAATTAATTCCCCAGGATGCTGCCGTTGTAATCCATATTGACGGAAAATCATTGTCGGCCAAATTATCATGGGAAGACATAAAACAAAACCCGCTTTTTAAAGATGCAGATAAAGACAGCACCATACCTGCTGAAATGAAAATGTTGTTTAACAACCCAGACAGCAGTGGTATTGACAGCAAATCTGATTTAATATTTTTTGTGCAAAAAGATACTGCTGGCGGTTATGCAGTTTTTGAGGGAAGTATAAAAAACGAACAATTATTTAAAACATTTAATAAACAGTTTACAGCAAATGGAACTGAAAGCGAAAAAGACGGTGTGATTTTTATCAGCAAATCATCTTTTTGTGTTGGGTATTCAAAAGACAAATTTGTGTACCTGTTTGACGCCCCTCAAATGGCACGTATGGATGAACTGACAAAAAGAATGCAACACAATTCCATTGATGTTACAACCCCGGTTAAATCAAGAGATATCAGTGCAGCCTGCAAAGCCATTTTTACATTGAGTGAATCTAACAGTCTGGCAAAAAATGAAAGATTTACCAAGCTGATGAAAGAAACCGGGGATATTCATTTTTGGGTAAATACCGAAGAGATAACCAAAGATGCTTTATCAAACCCAATGATGGCAATGGTTAACCTTGAAAAATTTTACAAAGGAAGCGTTACCACTGCAACATTAAATTTTGATAATGGGAAAATAACTGTTTTTGGTAAAAGTTATGCAGGGGAAGAAATACAAAAAATATTAAAAAAATATAGTGGTGGCAAAATAAGCGAAGACATGATAAAACGCATTCCGGATAAGGATGTTGTGGCATTAATGGCGCTCAATTTTAAACCGGAAGGAATAAGAGAAATTTTAGCCATCAGCAACCTGGATGGCATTGCAAATATGGGGCTTAAATATGTTGGCATTACCATGGACGATTTTATTAAAGCTAATAAAGGAGATATTTTATTTGGCGTATCAGATCTTACAATGAAAAAAGATACTTCGAAATCTAATTTTGGTGATGATGATATGTCTGTTCATCAAAAACCAGACTTCAATTTTGTTTTTGCGGCTTCTATTGGCGATAAAGATGCTTTTAATAAATTGATAAATGCTGGTAAAAAATTAGGCTCATCAACAATGGGTGATAGCGGTAAATCATCTATTGCATATAACAGCAATGGCACTTATTTTACTATTGCCAATAGTAAGGAAAATGCAGATAAATACCTTGCCGGTGCCAATACAAATTTTGATTTCATCAATAAAATAAATGGGCAGTCGTTTGGGGGTTACCTAAACATTCAACTATTGCTAAAAACTTTTCAAGGCGAGGCTGCCAAAGACAGCAGTGCTAAAGAGGTATTAGATGCTTCTTTAAAATTGTGGGATAATATATTGATGAAGGGCGGAGATTTTACAGATGGCGCTATTACCCAGACAGTAGAAATAAACCTGGTTGATAAAACAACCAATAGCCTTAAACAGCTTAATGAATATGCAAACAAGCTGGGTAAAGTTTATAAAGAAAGGAAAGACAAAGAAAAATCTGATAAACTGGGTTCTGAAAATGCCATGACGCCTGAAAACCCTTCAACACTTAAAGAAACAAAATAGTGTACCAGGTTGTTTCACACAAAGAAACTAAGGATACAAGGTTCACAAAGAATAAATAAAATTATTATAGCAAATATCCTTTTGTCAACTTTGTTTTCATTGTTCGCTTTGTGTGAAATAATTTACTTATATCTCTATGCAAATTTCATTACAACAGGTCGTTCCGTTTTTTTTTGAAAATGGCAAAGCTGCCGGTTCGCAATTGTGGAACCAATCGCTTTCTTTTAACAAAGGCGAAAATATTCATATCATAGCGCCAAGTGGCAGCGGCAAAACATGTTTTATACATTTTTTATATGGCCTCAGAAATGATTATTCCGGCAAAATTTTATACGACAATAATGACATCAAAAATTTTGATGCAGAAAAATTTTCTTCCTGGCGGCAACAATATATCAGCATCATTTTTCAGGATCTCCGTTTGTTTACCGGGCAAACTGTTTTGCAAAACCTTGAGATAAAAAGGTCATTATTGCCCTATCATCCACAAAGCAGGATAGAAGCAATGGCGAAGCGCCTTGGCATAGAAAGTAAACTAACTAAATTGTGCAGTACCTGCAGTTACGGGGAGCATCAGCGTATCGCCATCATCAGGGCATTGCAACAGCCATTTGATTTTTTATTTTTGGATGAACCATTTAGTCACCTGGATGAAAACAACCGGCAAAAAGCAATGGAACTGATGCAGGAAGAAGCAGCCGAAAGAAATGCCGCCATTATTTTAACCGACTTAAAAAAGATAGACTATTTCAATGCAGAAAAAGTATTGTATTTGTGAGGGGGTCATAAATTTTATCGAACCATAATTAAACTCCGTCCTAAAAAAAATTTTAATTTTTAATTAATTTTTTATCGCCTTGAATCTTTCCTACAAAAATATAGCCCCCTTTTTATCTGCCAGCCAAAACAAGGTTAGCCGCTGGCTGAGTTATTTTGGTCTGGGCATTGGTGTATTATTATTGCTTTGCTCTGTTCAAATGTATAATAATATCAACCAACTGATAAGAGATAAAAATACCCGTAAAAATGGCGCTGACTTTATTTCCATTACCAAAATTATTACAAATGAAAATATGGGTAAAGACAACCGCTTTACCGAAGCAGATATTAAAGATTTACAAACACAGCCATTTATTGAAGATGCTGCGCCACTAAAAGCAAATGCTTTTAAAGTAACCGCAGGCGCTGGTAATATGATACCATTTAGTACAGATATTTTTGTAGAAGCATTAAATACCAATTTCATTGATACAGTACCCGACAATTTTAAATGGAAAGAAGGCGATGAAATTGTGCCTGTTATTTTTGCCACCGACTTTTTAGAAATGTACAATGTATTTGCACCCAGTTGGGACCTTCCGCAATTATCCGAAAAAACTGCCAGCTCCCTGCAAATATTTTTAGTTTGCCATGGGCACAATGGCGAAAGACAATTTAAAGGAAGGATTGTTGGTTTCAGTGACAGGATAAACAGCATATTGGTTCCCGAAAGTTTTTTAGAAAAACAAAATAAAGAAATAGAAGGGGTAGAAAATGTTCAGTCTTCACGTGTATTTATTAAAACAAAAGATGCCAATAATCCGCAATTGCTTAGTTACCTGGTTAAAAAAGGTTTTCACATAAATAAAGACAAAACAAAATTTGGCAGGGTAAAAGGAGTATTACAAACCATTGTGAGCAGCCTTGCAGGTTTTGGCGTTTTGGTTATTTTATTGGCCTTCGTTTTATTCTCGTTTTATCTTCAACTGATGATTGCAAAAAGCAAAGACAACCTGCAACTTTTACTAACCCTGGGCTACTCGCCAAAATGGCTCAGTAAAACAGTAGCAAAAAAATGGATACCGGTTTATAGCTGCATTATAATTACTGCCCTAGTTTTAACCCAGCTTTTGCACTGGGGATTTCAACATTTTGTAACAGCCTCAAGAGAAGGATTATCTTATTTTATTGATTGGACGGTATTGGCAATTGCTATAGTATTATTAGCATTATCCAGTATTATTAATTACCGGCTGGTAAACAAACTGCTAAATAAACTATAAATCTTTTTGTAGAACTGACTAGTAACCAGGTAATTTTTTACAACAACTACAGCAAAACTGTAATAAAAGTTCCATACTCATTTTACAAAGCCGCTACAGTAAAGTATCTTTGCGAAATGACAGCAGTTAAACAGAACATTCGCCACTTGAGTTTGGAGGAATTAGTGACTTATTTTGCATCTATAGGCGAAAAAAAATTTCGCACCAAACAGGTACACGAATGGATATGGAAAAGAGGCGCACAGAGCTTTGAAGAAATGACAGACCTGTCAAAAGATTTGCGTATAAAAATTGCTGAAAAATTTACCCTTCCTGCACTTACAGTAAATGCTACACAGTTTAGTGGTGATGGTACCGTTAAATCAAGATTTAAGACTTTTGATGGCCACATGATTGAGGGAGTGCTGATACCGACCGAAAAAAGAAATACTGCCTGTGTTTCTTCTCAAATTGGCTGCAGCCTTAGTTGCAAATTTTGTGCAACAGGCACTATGGAAAGAAAAAGAAATTTAGACTACGATGAAATTTACAACCAGGTAGCCCTATTAAACCAGCAATCAGAAAAAACTTTTGATAAAAAATTATCGAATGTAGTTTTTATGGGCATGGGCGAACCATTATTGAATTATAAAAATGTATTAAAAGCCATCGACCGCCTTATTGCCAATGATGGAATGGCAATGAGCCCTAAAAGAATTACTGTTTCTACAGCTGGTGTTTCTAAAATGATACGGCAGTTGGGAGATGATAAAGTAAGGTTTAACCTGGCACTTTCGTTACATGCGGCAGATGATAAAAAGCGTAACGAGATAATGCCCATCAACGAAACAAATAATATTGCTGCATTGGTTGAGGCGCTTAATTATTTTTACGATAAAACAAAGAACGATATAACTCTTGAATATATATTGTTTAAGAACCTTAATGATACAATCGAGGATGCAGAAGCATTGGTAAAATTATACCGCCAAATTCCTACACACCTTGTAAACGTAATTGAATACAACCCTATCGAAGGTGCAAAATTTTCCAAACCCGACGAAGATGTTACCCAGCGTTTTACTGATTACCTGGCAAAAAACAGGGTTAACGTACGGGTTAGAAAAAGCCGCGGTAAAGACATTGACGCAGCCTGCGGACAATTGGCCAACAAAGGAAATTAAAAATTTCATTTTTTAACGACAATGCAATATTGAATAGCTGCCACCGTGTTCTCAAAATATGTAGAACGTGCAATGGTTACGTTGCTGTAGTCTCTCCACTTATCAGGATAACCAATTTTTTTTGTGATATTATATTGATAGTAGTGGTATCCATACCGGAAGCATAAAAATCACCAACTTTTTGTTCAATGCTTCCTGCAGTGTTACTTGCTTTTGAAATACTGTCCAGTATATTTTGCAAACGTATCCGCTGCGGATAATTCATAAACATATACGCAGCTACACCCGATTGTGAAGACGGTATTTGCGCACTGTCGTACCACTTGCCATTAACATACATAAAGAAATTACCACCGTTTTTTTTCGATGAGTCTATTCCTTGTATGTCTGTGAATTTTTGTTCTGTTGCGTTGTTATTGCATGCGCCAAAGAACAGAACTGCTGCAAATAAGAATGGCATTTTTTTCATACATGAACATTTTCTTAAGAAATGAATGAGTGGTTAAAGATAATCATCGTTTGATGATATGTATTACCGTTTAAAAAGTTGTTCTTATGATGCCAGGCTCAGTATGTATTTTCATTTTATTGCAAATGGTGTAAGTATATAAACCTGCACGCTTTTTGAAAGTAAAGATACCCCATCAGGTGCAGGAGTATAGCGGGAGCCAGCTATCATTATTCTTCAAACAAACTATACTTCATTTTACCAGTATATACCAAAGGCCTGAAGTAGGCAACAGGCTTTGCAGGGTTCCATAATGCGCTATGTAACATGTCAACAACTGCGGGAGTGTATTGGCTGTGATGGCAAGTCCAGCCTGCTTTGCCTTTCGCCAGGTCCTGTGCGCTTAATGATATACGCACTGTAAGAAAAGATGAGTCAACAGTTTCAAATATCGGTTTGTCTTTAGGCATACTGCCTGTTGGCATTTCTTCAAAATACATTTTGGGATTATTATGCCACCGGCGTGTCATAAATATTTCTGTAACAACATCACCCACTAACCTATGGTCTGGGTGACCCGTCCAGCCAGATGGCCCCCATGTTATAACTACATCAGGCTTTAGGGTAAGCATAGCTGTAACAAAAGCTTTGTGTACACTGTCTAAGCTTTGCCACACGCCACCATAATATTTGCTTTCAACGCCCAACTGGTCTGGTAAGCCAAGCAATATGGGTGGGTGTATACCTAACTGTTCAGCAGCGCAAATTATTTCCAGTTTACGTGCGGCCACAAGGCTGTCGCCGGCGGGTATATGGGCGTGCTCTGCTGTGCCATACCTGCCATCGGTAGCAACCATCAAATATACGTTGGCACCTTCTGCGGCGTATTTTGCCAGTACCGGCCCTACGGTTTCTTCATCATCGGGGTGAGCAAAAACAGCCAGTATAACCTTGCCTTTTTGGGCATACACACAGTTGGTTAATATTGCAGCGAATAATAGCATAAAAGTTTTCAGCATGGCAGTTTGGTTTGAGGTTTAAATGTACAAATAATGTGGTAAGTTTTGTACTTTACCGAAGCAAGTCTCCCTTAAAATAAAATTCACAGGCGATGTGTCTGCCATGGATCGTGTGCAAGCCGCAGCACTCGCCGTTCCATAAAGAAATGCTATAATTTTTTTGTTACTGGGTTGAAAAACTTATCAAAAACATGAACGGCTAAAGTTACGATTTCGAGAACCGGGAAACCTCAACTCTACGGAGAGTCCTGCAACCCACGCACAAGGCTGTTGCAGAGATTCACCTAAAATTTTCTAAATTCTTTTTTGCTGGTGGCAAGCAAAAGAAGACAATCGGGTTTTGGTGTTTCTTCCTTCACAGCAACGTTTTCTCTCACCAAGCTTAAGCAGAGCTGAGGACGTTGGGTAATACGGAGCCAAATTTCAGTCCGTAAGTGAGGTTAGTTTAACGCCACCAGCAATACACTATAAAATGTTTAAATGCTTTGTATCTTTATTGTATGCCGCTAATGCGGCCATACCATACAGCCACGGGTAGAACACCACCGATGGTAAAAACAAACCCTGCTGTTTGCCTGGCCGATTCAATGATTGAAGCTTTAACTAAATAATCAACTGATTATTCATAAAGAAATTCAGAACAATAATTGTAACTTATGCAATTACTTTCTCAAATAAACATTCCACAAAAAGCTGGTAACGCAATAATACAATTATTGCAGGACGATCTTACTGCTATACCCAAAGAGCATGCAGTAGACATTCTTGCCATCTCGGCATATCCAAACAATTACGAAGTTGTTGATAATGCAACATTGATGGCAGCACTGTATGCCAAAGGAATTGTTGTAGCCGATCTTGCAAAAGATAAAGCCGCAGACCTTCTTGGTAACCTCAACTGCTGGCTATCGAAACCATTACCACCCGAACAGCAGCAACAATTTAATTTTAAAAAGATACTTTGTTTTGAACCACCGCCTGGTAGCGAAAAAGAAAAACTCGTAGCAAATATTTTCAGGTGCATCAATAATTTTGCGTTCGACAAACAAAATAATATCATCGCCATGCCAGTGCTGGCAAGCGGCAATCAAAAAGTGCCGATGGAAAAAATGCTGCCCGCAATTTTAGATGCTGCTATCTTTTGGTTAGAAAGCGGCTTACCACTTAGTTGTATAAAATTGGTGTTGCGAAGTGAAACACAAGTTGCCGCAGCATTGCCCATTTTTATACAAGCCAAAGAACAATATGAATTAAAAAAATCAGCAAAAGCCGGTGCTATCAGCGCAACAGCCGCATGGAAAATGTTTGACCAGAAAACACAAACACAAATGCCCGGTACAGCAACCATGCTGATTGTTGAAAATGAAATGAAAGAACTTGCCCAAAAAGAATCCGTCATCATTACTCCGGCACCAATGCCTGTACCAGCTCCTTCGCCGGCGGCGGTAGCACTGTCACCGCAACCAACACCCGAAACAAAAGCTGCAAAAGAAATACCTTCTACAAAGAGCGCAACAAAAGAATATGATTTTTTTATCAGCTACTCGCATAAACAAATACCTGAAGTAAACCTTTTTGTAGAAGCCTTATTGCAGCAGCAGCCGGAGCTAAATATTTTTTATGATAAAACATCCATTCCAACAGGCGGCTTATGGATAAAATTGATATCAGAAGCAATACAAAATTCAAAGGCTGTTATCTGCATTCTTTCACCCGAATACGCTGCATCAGGGCCATGCTGGATGAGTTTCAATGCGCCAAAGTAAAGGAGTACCGCAGCAACCAGGGGGTAATTAAAACCATAAATTTTTATAACGATCCCAACCTGCCACTCATTATGGCTATGTACAGTTATATCGATTGTACCCAGGGCGATATACAAAAATTAAAAGATTGTGTGCAGCAGTTGTTTTGATTTTTTGCCCTGTCTAAAAAGCAATGTGGAACATCGTTGCGTCGCACACTTGTGCTTTTGCAGCAATTTGGAACTTTTATTTTAGCGACTGGAAGCACCCCGATTATTGCTAAGTTGGGTTTAATGTTCGCAAAGATTTGATAAAAACAAATTGCTATATTCGTTTACAAATATTTGTTCTTACTTACAAGTTGCGTAAATACAAACGTTGGCTGCTACTTTCATTCGAAACTTAAAGCTCTTCTAATTTGACGAATTCAAATATGCGACACATCTTATTACTGACACTCACTTTACTTGTTCTAACTGCTTGTGGACAAAACAAAAGTTCAAAAGTGACAGTTGTATTTTTTGACAATCAAAATCCAAATTCCAAAATAACAGTTGACACTTTACTCAAGGCAAAAGAGTTTAACTTGTCTGACACACCAATTGATTTATTCTTTGCTTGTAAAAACTTTCATCTCCCATATTATGTTCCCACTGACGGTATTTTTAAAAACGCTGCAAAGGAAAAAGAATGTGACATGAAAACTTATCCAAGGAATGTGAAATGCTACGAATATGATAACAAGAATAGAGTTATAAAAATGAACGTAAGTGGTAGTGGGACAATTAACAATTTCACTTACAAATACAATGACAAAAACCAAATCATAGAAGTAGCTGATATTGGTACAAAATTCATATTGACATATAACGTTGATGGTACACTCTCTGAATTGAAACAGACTGAACCATTCAACAAAAAGTTAGTCTTTAGTTACGAGTGATAAAGCAGCAGCCAACAAAAGTATGCAATTGGGGCAAGGACGTTGTAACAATCATCAGCAGTGAATATCCAAGCTTTAGTTTCGGCGGACGGAATTCTACTCGTCATTAGTTGTTAACTTCGGCTTTTGTTTATTAATTTAGCTTCAGTTCCAGGCAGACAGTTGGTCAATTCCCCAACTGCAGCAATACTCGAACGTAGTCAGAACCTTTAATAAACATTCGTTATGAAAAAGGCATTTTTGATTGGACTATGCACATTATTTTTATTCACAAAATTGTTTGCTCAAAAAATATCTATTGCAAACGAAAGGATGAATATCTTTTACGTAGGACTCGATAACCCTATTTCTATTGCAGTTGATGGATTTTCAACAAAAAATCTGACAATAAAAGCAACAAATGGGAAGATTGAAAAAGATGATTACAATAGTTATCTTTTTCGTCCGAAAAATGTTGGGCCGTCTGAGATCATTGTTTATTCAAAAATTAATGGAAAATTAAAAGAAATTGGTCGTAGCCAATTCAGATGCAAAAATTTGCCTTTGCCTACTTTTCACATTGGCTCTGGAAAAAAGATTAAATCTAAAAATGAAATAGCTGCTCAAGAGTATGTAAGAGCCGAACTTGAAAATTTCGATATTGATATCAGGTATCAAATTGACAGCTTTAAGGTTTGCATATTTTCTGGTGATACTTGTAAATATTACATCAAAAAAAATATCGGAAATAAATTAAATGACGAAGTAAAATCTCTATTCAAAGAACTTCAAAATGAAGATGTAATTGTATTTAAAGACATTTTTATTAAAGAGCCTGATGGAACATCCGCCTTAATCGCACCACTGATAATAACAATTAAAGACTAAAGGCTATAGCTCCTCTATTCCGAGCAACTCTCAACGAGCCATGAGGGGAGCCGAGGACTTTGCATCAACATGAAAAAAAGTTTGAATAATAATCCCACTCCGGCAATCGCAACCTTGCCATCACACAAGGCTATGAATAACAGACGTTGCTTTTTATTTTAGCAGCTGGAAGCACCCTGATTATTGCTAAGTTGGGTTTAATGTTCGCAATAGATTTGATAAAAACAAATTGCTATATTCGTTTACAAATATTTGTACTTATTGACAAGTTGCGTAAATATAAATGTTGCCTGTAATTTTTTGACCGACATAATTAGACATAATTTGGAAACTTTAGACTACAATGTTTTTGCCGAGAAATGTGTTGCAGATTTGAAGATTTTGCAAGAAAAATTTCAAAAAGATTATGACTTAGATTGGTATGAGGATTGGTTCTACAATCAAGCTACAGGATTGTTGACATTTTCCACTAATGAAGTGAAATTGAACTTCAAATATTTTCAGGTAGGAAGTTTTTCAAAGAAATCAGATACTTGGAAATGGTCTTGGGCCAACGACCACACTCTTGACAATGTAAAGGAGACAACTAAAGTGATTAGGGAGTTTGGTCAAAGCTCTAATTTCCCAAAACTTATTGAGGGCTGTTTTCCAAGTGATGAATTTGAAGCTTGGGAGTTTACTGCAATTTCCGCCAAAATAGCAAATGGAATTGGCGTTTATAGACCCGTTGACGACGAGCAATTGAAAATATTTTTAGTTCTTACAGAATTAGTCGATAACGAAAGTGCACAAAAGACCAAAGATAAATATGTTGAATGTGGTATTCACGAATACAGAAGAAGGGCTTTTATTTGCCAACATCTCACAACTAAAAAGATTGTTGGTTTTGAAGAAGCATTTGAAACATACGAGGATATGGAACTTGGTGACGAAGACGATTTTCAAGCTTGGTGTACTAAATGTGAAATGGAGAGACAAAAAGAAGATGGGTGGAACGACAAGTCAGAAGCTTTTGCTAAAATTAAACTTGTCTGTGAAAAATGTTACTTTGAAATGAAAGAGTCAAATCTTGGACACAAATAAAACTACAGGCAACATGGGCAATAGCTGGGCTGAAGTACAAGTCATCAACTTTTTGTTCACTATTAGCAGCGGTTTCGGAAGACGTAATTCTGTTGAGGTTTTGTTCTTATCTTCATCATCAGTAATTATATTGGGCTGCAGTTCCATGCTGGACATTATAAATTCCAGCACAGCAGCAAGGCCTAACGTTACTGTCAATAAGCGCAAGGACTTCAAAATCAATAAACATTTGGCAGACAAAAATGTGTAAGGTCTATAATTCAATTGGCTCTCTGACGACAGTAAAGTCTCATTTACATCGACACAATATCAATGAATTCAATTCCTTAAATGAGGTAATACTCTTTCATAAAAACTATTCCACTTACCGACAGCAAATCATTTCAAATCAGGAACTTTTAATAGATCAAGAAAGAAATATTCTTAGCTCCGAGATTTTGCACTTAGACAATTCCTTCCAGACTCAAAAAATTGACATCGAAAAAGAACTACGACTGGAGCTTGAGAAGTTAAAACAACAAGTGCACGACTTATCTACAGTTCCGGCAAATGTTATTGAAACATTAATCAATTCCTTTAAAGTGCTTTTCCTGGAAATTAAAATACGCTATAACGAACTCACTTTAAATTTCAAGATTTCTAATTCAATCAGGAATTTGGTAAATACACGTGCGAAAAAAAATAATCGTTATCAATATCTTGTTACACATTTCGCTGATGCAGTAAACGAAAGCTGTTTAGCTCAACTAACAGAACTTGATAGAAAAAAAAGAGTAATTGACGAAATCAACACTTTCATTTACGGGGCAATAGGTGAACAAAAGGTAGTAAAAGAATTAGAAGCTTTACCAGATGAATATTTCTTAATAAATGACTTCTCTCTTTCCTTCCCCGCTCCTATTTATAATCGTCAGGAAAATGATTATATAAAATCCATTCAAATTGACCACGTTTTAATTTCTCCTTCAGGCGTTTTTCTTATCGAAACAAAAAACTGGAGTGAGCAATCATTAAGTAATTTAAGTTTACGGTCTCCTGTTCAGCAAATAAAAAGGACAAGCTTTGCTTTATTTAAAATATTAAATGGAGAAATAACTAAATCTAAATTAAATCTTAACCAACATCATTGGGGTGACAGGAAAATCCCAATAAAAAATCTAATTGTCTTGATAAATTCAAAACCAAACGAGGAGTTTCAATATGTAAAGATTTTAACCTTACATGAACTTCTTGGTTATATAAAATATTTTAAACCTACTTTTTCAAATAAAGAGACACAAGAAATAGCAAGATATTTACTTACACTTTGTGGACAAAAATAATGTATAACGGATACCCGGAGAGAACGTAAGCCGGGTGGCGTTCTATTCCGACCAACGTATCTCAACGAGCCATGAGCGGAGCGGAGGATAACGTTGCTCAGAAAGAGTAGACATTCCATGCCGTATACATTCTCAAGCAAGTAAATCCACAATAAAAGAGGTGGCTCGTTGTGCCGCCACCTCTTTACAATTATATAATGCAACCCTGCAATCAGGCCAAATCGAATCTGTCAAGATTCATTACTTTGTTCCATGCTGCTACAAAGTCCTGCACAAATTGTTCTTTGGAATCTTCACATCCATACACTTCAGCAATGCCCCTTAGTTCTGAATTAGAACCGAAGATAAGATCAACACGGGTTCCTGTCCACTTGAGCTCGCCTGTTGTACGGTCATGCCCCCAAAACAATTGTTGGGTATCTGAAGCAGCCTTCCATGTGGTACTCATATCAAGCAGGTTTACAAAGAAGTCGTTGGTAAGTGCCTCCGGAGTTTTTGTGAACACACCATATTTAGACTGATCGAAGTTGGTGTTCAACACACGCATACCACCAACAAGCACGGTCATTTCAGGTGCGGTCAGTGTAAGCAGTTGCGATTTGTCAACCAGCATTTCCTCTGCTGAAGCAGTGTGTTTATTCTTAAGATAATTACGAAAACCATCTGCAGCCGGTTCCAGTACTTCAAATGATTCTACATCAGTTTGTTCCTGCGATGCATCTGCACGACCGGGCGTAAAAGGCACTGTTATAGTATGGCCTGCGTTTTTGGCCGCCTGCTCAACGCCTGCACAACCACCTAAAACAATCAGGTCGGCAAGAGAAACATTTTTATCACCGTTGTTAAATTCTTTTTGAATGCCTTCTAATGTACTTAACACTTTTGCCAGTTGAGCCGGGTTGTTTACTTCCCAATTTTTTTGCGGTGCAAGGCGAATGCGTGCCCCGTTGGCACCACCCCGTTTATCAGAGCCGCGAAAGGTGGATGCAGATGCCCAGGCCGTTGATACCAATTGAGCAACAGACAAACCTGCTGCAAGTATTTTACCCTTCAATACAGCAATATCATTATCATTAATTAGTGTATGCGTAACAGTTGGTATTGGGTCTTGCCATATCAGCTCTTCAGCAGGAACTTCTTTACCGAGGTAGCGCACACGTGGCCCCATATCACGATGAGTAAGCTTGAACCATGCACGGGCAAAGGCATCTGCAAGCTCATCCGGGTTCTCGAAAAAGTGCCTTGAAATTTTTTCGTAAGCAGGGTCTGCCTTTAAAGCGATATCGGTTGTAAGCATCATGGGTGCATGTCGCTTTGTAGCATCATGCGCATCTGGCACTGTACCTGCACCTGCATCACCCTTCGGTTTCCACTGATGGGCACCGGCAGGGCTTTTTGTCAATTCCCACTCGTAACCAAAAAGGTTTTCGAAATAGTTGTTGCTCCATTTTGTTGGTGTAGTGGTCCATATTACCTCCAGCCCACTGGTGATGGTATCGCCTGCATTGCCACTGCCAAAAGTATTTTTCCATCCAAGACTCATCTCCTCAATACCAGCGCCGGCGGGTTCTTTACCAACATATTTTCCCGGATCTGCAGCGCCATGGGTTTTGCCGAAAGTATGGCCGCCTGCAATCAGTGCCACCGTTTCATAATCATTCATTGCCATACGGCCAAAGGTTTCCCTAATGTCATGGGCAGATTTAAGCGGATCAGGATTTCCATTAGGACCTTCAGGGTTAACATAAATGAGACCCATCTGAACTGCACCAAGAGGATTCTCCAATTCCCTGTCACCAGTATATCTATCATCGCCTAACCACTCCTTTTCGTTACCCCAATAAACATCTTCCGCAGGTTCCCAAACATCTGCACGGCCGCCGCCAAAACCGAATGTTTTTAAGCCCATAGATTCGAGCGCACAATTACCGGTAAGAATCATCAGATCGGCCCATGAAAGTTTTCTGCCATATTTTTGTTTAATGGGCCAGAGTAACTGGCGGGCCTTGTCAAGATTTACATTATCGGGCCAGCTATTGAGTGGCGCAAAACGCTGTGTACCGAAGCCACCACCACCACGGCCATCGGAGATACGATAGGTACCTGCACTGTGCCAGGCCATCCGGATAAAGAAAGGCCCATAGTGGCCAAAGTCTGCTGGCCACCAGTCTTGCGATGTAGTCATCAAATTAAAAATGTCTTTCTTCACTGCATCAAGAGCAAGCGTTTTGAACTCCTCAGCATAATTAAATGCCTCACCCATTGGATTGGAAAGGGAAGAGTGTTGACGGAGGATGTTTAACTTCAACTGGTTTGGCCACCAGTCACGGTTTCTGGTACCACCACCTGCGGTTTGCTTTAGGGCTCCACCCAAAAAAGGGCATTTAGCCGCATCCCCTGGTTCATTAACGTGGGCCAATATGCTTTGTGATGTATTATTCTCCATTCGTATTGTTTTTTATATTAATAATATTATTTGGAACATTAAAATTACGATAATCTATGTTGTGTAAACTGCTAAAAAATATAAAAACACTATTTATTATGAAATTGTTTTGGCAGACAAAACAATTTCATAATAAAACAATAATGTGGCAAATGAAAAAACCGGGTGGAATTGAATTTATTTAAATGTTATTGGCATACTTTGAAACTGTTTGAGTTATTTCGAATTTTTAGTTTATGAAATCGGGCTAAAGCCCCCAATACCATTTTAGTATTAACCCCGGAATTAATGCCGGGGTTAATTTAGAATAAAATGCCAGGGCTTTAGCCCAATAAAGGATATTGCAAATAACTCAAACAGCTTCTTTATCTTTAAGGCTATAAAGCAATCGGTAAAACCCGGCAATCATGAAAAACATTTCGAACGAAGCAGATTATTCAGAAATAACAAATAGGATAAAGAACCTTTCTGCTGCAAGTATCCGGCTCTGGGGTAAAATGGATCTCCAGCAAATGCTGTTCCATTGTACCACACAATTAAAACTGGCAGTGGGCGAAATTTCTTCTCATATACAAGGCCCATCCTTCATGCGGTCCAGTTTGGGTAAATGGATTTTGTTCTCGGCTGTGCCGTGGCCAAAGGGGGTAGCTACACCGGCCGAAATGAATGCAGAGCTAGCTCACTTTTTACTCACCGATATTGAAAATGAAAAAAAAGATCTATTGAATTATCTTGAAAAGGCAAAGGGTCAAACACAGTTAATGCCGCATCCTTTTTTCGGAAAACTCAACCGGCAAGAATGGGCAAGGCTGATTTATAAACATCTTGATCATCATTTAAAACAGTTTGGCAGCCCTTAATTATTTGTAATAGCCACGCTCTTGTTAGTGTTTCATTCCTCATCTTGAACACAAAGTCTAATCAATAAAAGCCATGAATGTTAGCGATAATTTTAACACAACTACTCAATGACAAAAAAGACAACAATCTTAGTTTGCTTCATCATTGTAAAGTTTCTTTTACAGTACTTTTTAATAAGTCCCGAGTACGACTTGCACAGAGACGAATACCTGCACCTCGACCAGGCAAATCATTTAGCCTGGGGTTATCAATCAGTTCCACCTGTTACTTCCTGGATTGCCTGTATCATACAACTGCTTGGCAATTCTGTATTTTGGATCAGGTTCTTTCCTGCTTTGTTTGGCGCTCTTACATTTGTAGTGGTTTGGAAAACTATTGAAGAATTAAAAGGAAATTTATTTGCATTAATAGCAGGATCAACATGTGTATTGCTTTCAGTACTTTTAAGATTAAATTTCCTGTTTCAGCCAAACTCACTGGACGTTTTATCCTGGACAATTTTTTATTTTATCCTCATTAAATATATTAATTCAGAAGATAGAAAATGGCTTTACTTGGCCAGCCTTGTTTTCGCTATTGGGTTTTTAAATAAGTACAATATTGTATTTTTGTTAATCGGGCTTTTACCAGCTATTTTATTGACTGAAAAACGTAAATTTTTTTTTCAAAAGGATGTATACATTGCAATTTTATTTGCACTAATATTAATTTCTCCCAACCTGGTTTGGCAATACAACAATAAGTTCCCTGTTATCCATCACATGAAAGAATTAGCAGAGACTCAACTGATAAATGTTAACCGATGGGATTTTTTAAAAGAACAGCTTTATTATTTTATTGGCTCCTTACCTGTTATTATTGCGGCGCTGTATGCACTTTTATTTTACAGCCCTTTTAAAAAATACAGGCTATTCTTTTTTTCAATAATTTTTACACTGGCTGTCTTTACCTATTTAAAAGCAAAAAGTTATTATGCCGTTGGAATTTACCCGGTTTACATTTCTTTTGGTGCTGTTTTTTTGGGCAATATTTTATATACCGGTTGGAGAAAATATTTACAGCCAATTATTATAGCAATTCCGGTTTTATTCTATATTCTTTTGTACAACATCGTCTTTTCAATAAAAAGCCCTCAGTATATTTTAAATAATCAACCTGTTTACAAAAAATATGGATTGCTTCGATGGGAAGATGGTAAAGATCATACCTTGCCACAGGATTTTGCAGACATGCTCGGGTGGAAAGAATTAGCTGAAAAAGTTGATGCAGCCATTAGTAAATTACCGAAGGCAGGCCAAACATTAATTCTTTGCGACAATTATGGACAGGCGGGGGCAATAAATTATTATTCAACAAACAAAAAAATCAATGCCGTTTCTTTCAACGCAGATTACATTAACTGGTTTAAGTTAGACACAAAAATTAATAACCTTATAAGAGTTAAAGATTTTGAGGGTAGTGAAAATGAATTAGAAAAAACAGCGCCTTATTTTGAGAAAGCTTTTGTAGCTGACTCAATAACTAATCCGTTAGCCAGGGAATACAAAACAATGATTTTTGCCTTTTCCAATCCAAAAATTGATGTTAACCAAAGATTAAAAGTAGAAATTGACAAAAAGAAAAACTACCGCTAACGAAGGTATTTTTCCTGTAAGCACAGCCGGTCTTATTTGTTGTTATGACTTCATCAAATACTTTTCAATAGATACTTTAGCAGCTGTTTGTGCATTATTTACATTGTGTTGTTGCCTATCTCTTTAAAAACTTTCCGCTCAGCAGCTTCTCCATTACCTCATCTTTTAAATTGCGGCTGATAGGAATTTGATATTGTTCGATACGGATTTCGTTGCCATCAATACTGTCAACTTTTTCGGCAGCTATAATAAATGATTTATGGGTTTTTATAAACCGGGCGGCAGGTAAATAATCTTCCACCGATTTAAAAGTGAGGTAACTGATATATTTTTTTCCTGTTGTATAAATGGTTACATAATTCTGCAGGGCTTCCACAAAAAGAATATCATCATATAAAAGCTTTACCAGTTTGTTATCGGCCTTTATAAAAAAATATTCTGCCGTTGCATCGGGTACTGCTTCTGTCTTATTCCTTTGTCGCACTTCATAAAATTCTTTCGCCCGCAGGGCAGCTTTTAAAAACCTGTCGAACGAAATTGGCTTTACCAGGTAATCAAGCGCATTTACTTCAAAGCCATCCAGCGCATATTGCGGATATGCCGTTGTAAAAATTACTTCCGGTGCATTTTGAATGGTTTTAAAAAATTCAATACCGGTTATTTTGGGCATCTGTATATCCAGAAAAATTAATTGAATATCGCCGCTGTTTAATAATGCTGTTGCCTTAAGTGGATTATCAAAATCGCCGGCAAGGTTAAGAAAATCAATATCGGCAATATATTCCTTTAACCCCTTTCTTGCCAGGGGTTCATCATCAATAATTATGCAGTTAATGATCATGTTGCAATACTTTAAATTTTAATTGTAAGATCAACATTGTAAAGATTGCCTTCGTTTTTAATGTGCAGCTCATATTTTTTGGGATACAATAATTCCAACCTTCTTTTTACATTATTGAGACCAATACCATTTCGTTCGCCGGTATTTTTTTCTATTTCTTCTTTTGAATTTTCAACTGAAAAATGAAATGCCCCTTTTGTCATCCCGAGATCAAGCTGTATAAAATTAAGTTGATTTTTTTGATGGGAAATATGTTTAAATGCATTTTCAACAAACGGTATCAACAGCAAGGGTTCAATAGAAAAGCCCTTTACGTCGGGATCGCAATTGAATGTTACTTCGTAATTTTCATCCTTGCGTAGTTTTTGCAGGTCAACATAATCCTCAAGATAACGGATCTCTTTTTCAATTGGTATGGTAGCGCCATTCATTTCATATAACTGGTACCGCAGCATTTCAGAAAATTTGTGCAGCGCTTCTCTTGCACCAGTATTATTTTTTTCTATAAGAAAATAAACCGAATTCAATGAGTTAAACAGGAAGTGTGGGTTTATCTGCAGTTTTAAAAAATTCAGTTCGGCCTCGGCTTTTTCTTTTGCCATTTCTACCATATTTTTCTGCATCCGGGTATAGTCCAGCATTAATTTAAATGCAGCACCAGATAAAACTAAAAAGAAATGTGGTATCACATTATCATAAATCCTTTCTTTAAGATTGCCGGACAAACTAAATAAGGCCGGGTTATTAATTACCTGCCCGATAATATGCATTTTGCCAATACTGCTGGTGATGATTAGTGCAAAAAAACATAAGCCAAATAAAACGTATTTTTTTTTATACAACAGTTGGGGAATCAATACATAATTAGTGATGTACACCATGAATGCAAGGTCAGCTACCTTTATTAAAGTAATGGTAAAGGCTTTTGCCGTGGTGGAATAATCCTGGTACCGTAAAAAATACCATACACCAAATACCATCAGCCAAAAAAACAGGTGATGCAGTTTGTACTTTATTAAAAAGGCTGCGTTATGCATATGTCAAAATAAAAGTACAAATTCCATTTGGTAAAACCGATTACAGCAATGGAAGGTTTTACCGGACAAGCAGTAGTCTTCACTTCATCAAGAGATGTTTCCCTTTGGTGTAAATGATTTGTATGCTGTTGTAAGGTTATACAAATTTGCTGCATAAATATTGCGCTCATGAAATTTTTAACCATCAATATAGCAGTAACCTGCCTGTTTGCTTTTAATGCCTGCTCTCAAAATACTGCACAAAAACAAAATAAAAATGGCCAGCATATTGGCGGTAACTGCGAGGGCTGCGAAGCCATTTATGAAAGCAGCATGTCATTTGAAAAGCTGCGACCCGTTGACACACTCCCCGACTTTAATGAGCCGGGGCCAAAAATTGAGATGAGTGGAATTGTTTACCAGCGTGATGGCAGAACACCTGCGGCTGATGTTATCATTTATGTGTATCATACCAATCAAAAAGGTATTTATGCAACAAAAGGAAATGAAACCGGCTGGGGCAAGCGGCATGGTTATATACGCGGCTGGGTAAAAACAGGTAAGAATGGCTTTTACCAGTTTTATACTTTAAGGCCCGCACATTATCCTGAAGGAAATGCAATGGAACATATTCATGTAACCGTTAAAGAGCCCGGTAAAAATGAATACTGGATAAGCGAATATTTATTTGACGATGATCCGTTATTGACTTCTGCAAAAAGAAAACTGTACGAAAACCGTGGTGGCGACGGCATCATCAAACTTATACCCAAAGCAAATGGCATAGCGCATGGCACAAGGCATATTATTTTGGGATTGAACATCCCGGATTATCCTTATGCAGGGCTTCCAAAAATTCAATCGGGTTTGGCAATTGGGCAAAATTGCCCTGCTTTTGATCCGGTGCATCTTTCCGGTGCTGATAGCGGTAAAAAAGCCTGCCCGATGTGTAAATATGGATATGGCCAGGGAATAATGGTTTGGTTCAATCATGCTAACCTTGATCAGTTGAAAGATTTTGCAATAGCACTGGAAGCAGAAATGATAAACCGGGGCGAAAAGAATTTAAGGGTATTTTTAGTTTACGAGAACCCTTTTTATAAAGAAAACCATACAACAGAACAGGAAATATTAGTGGAAAAGTTAAGAAAATGGTGTACTGAGCATGGGTTAAAACATGTGGCAATGCTTTGGGTTCCTTCCCCAGTTGATAAAGAAACCTGCGGATTATATATGATAAATCCTGATGCAAAAAACACGGTCTTCGTTTATAAAAAAAGAACCGTTGCTGATAAATGGGTAAATGTAGAGTACGATAATGAAACGCTGAAAACAATTTTAAAGGAATTTTAAAAAGGTTAACCCCAAAAACTTAAGCAATTGTTTTGCAGTTACTACGCTGATTTTTTTCATAAGGCCGGTGAGGCACCGGCCTTATTTATTTTGGGGACAGGCATTTTTGCTTTGGTCATCATTGTTGTGTTATGTCGATCCTGGATATGGGGACTAACTTTTACAGCATACCTTTGTTCTCCCACAGGAAGACGAAGAACAATTTAACATTCTAAAAATCATATAATAAATGAAAGATGCCTGGATTGCTAGATGGGATGAAAGATATGGCAAAGAAGAGTTTGCTTATGGTGAACAGCCTAACAAGTATTTTAAAAAACAAGTAAAAGGGTTAACTGCGGGCAAAATTCTTTTCCCTGCAGAAGGTGAAGGACGTAATGCAATTTATGCAGCCAAACTTGGATGGACAGTTTCTGCATTTGACATCAGCATGGAAGGGAAAAATAAAGCGGTAGAGCTTGCAGAAACGTATAAAGTAAAAATTGATTACCAGGTTGGTGAATTACACGCATTGCATTACAAGCCTGAACAATTTGATGCCATTGTGCTAATTTATGCACATTTTCCGGCAGGCATAAAATCATTGTACCATAAAACACTTGACAAATATTTACGTAAAGGTGGTATAATTATTTTTGAAGCATTTAGCAAAAAACATATTGATTATATTTCAAAGAATGAGAAGGTTGGCGGGCCAAAAGAAATTGAGATGTTATTTTCAATAGACGAAATAAAATCTGATTTTATAAACTATGATTTTGAAGAACTGGCAGAAACTGTGATTACACTTAATGAAGGGCAATTCCATAATGGCCAAGGTTCAGTAATAAGATTTGTGGCACGAAAAAGATAGGGTGTATTGGCCTGAAACTGGTTGGTACGGTTAACTACTATTTAGTTCTCAGAATTAATTGAATCACTTATTTGAGTGGCTTTGTTGCATGAATGTGAGTGTGGATAAGTTTTATTATTTCGAAAAAGGTTGAATGTTACCCACACGGGTTAAAATAAAGGATATAGTTAAGTTATTTAGTTGTTGCGAAACAATTGCTAACAAAAAACTACA
>JANYGZ010000107.1 GCA_025362235.1 Ferruginibacter sp.
AGTAATTACCGGTGGTGAACCACTGATGCACGACTTAACAATACTTACAAACTCTTTAAAAGAAAATGGGTTTGAAACCAATATTGAAACATCGGGTTCACATCCGCTAAGTGGCACATGGGATTGGATTTGCTTATCTCCCAAAAAATTTAAAGCACCGTTGCCGGAGGTAGTGCCATTTTCCAATGAATTAAAAGTTGTTATTTTCAACAAATCAGATTTTGTATGGGCAGAAAAATATGCTGCAGAAGTATCTACCCATTGCAAATTATATCTGCAGCCAGAATGGGATAAAGCGGCTGTAATTACTCCTCAAATTATCGACTATATTAAAGCAAACCCCAAGTGGCAGCTGTCTCTGCAGATACATAAATACATCAACGTGCCATAACGGAAAATAAAATAAAATTTAAGCCCTCTGTAAAAAGAGGTCTAAACGCCTTAACGGCAACATCACCAGCTAAGCAACTTTAACAGCCATCACAATTTTTTCTTTGTAATTCGTTTTATCTTCAATCTACAATTCAAGATTAATGAAATTAGAAAAAAACATCTTCAAAAAATTCTCTTTCCTGGCCACAATTTTATTTTTTATTTCCATCACTACCAATGCACAATGGTATGATCCTGAAAAAGTAAATAAAAAAGCCTATGCTGTGTATGAAACAGCCTACCAAAATGCAGTCGATCAAAATTATATTGGCGCCATTGCAAACATCAATAAAGCTATTACCCTAGATCCAAAATTTGTAGAAGCCTACTTGTCTTTGGGAGGAATTTATGCCGACCTTAAGCAATATGATTCTTCAATAATTAATTTTAAAAAAGCATTGGGACTGGATTCAATTTATTCAAAAACATATTTACTTCCTTACTCTATTTCTTTAGCAGGCGTTGGCAGATTTGACCAGGCGCTGATTGCTGTGACAGAATTTTTAAATAATCCTCAATTAAATCCGCAGAGTATAAAAGCGGGCAAATACAGAAAAGGGGTATATGAATTTGCCATTGAGTATCAAAAAAATCATCCAACAAATAATTATGTATTTGCCCGAAAAAATTTAGGCGATAGCATTAACAGCAATGCATTGGAGTATTATCCTTCTCTTACCATTGATGGTAAAAAATTAATATTTACAAGACGTGAAAAAGGCGATGAAGATTTTTATGAAAGTGATTTGACAGATGGCAAATGGAGCAAGGCAAAACCATTAGGCGGTAAAGTAAATACCAATTTAAATGAAGGCGCACAAAACATATCGCAAGATGGTGAATGGATTATTTTTACCGGTTGCAATTATCCTGAAGGGCAGGGCAGTTGTGATTTGTATATTTCACTTAAAACCAAAAATGGCTGGAGTGAAGCCGAAAATCTTGGCCCGTTGGTTAATACAGATTTCTGGGAATCTTCGCCTTCTTTATCACCTGATAAACGGGACCTTTATTTTTCAAGTAATCAATCGGGTACCTACGGTGGTAAAGATATTTGGGTAACACACAGAAATATAAGTGGCAAATGGAGCCGACCCGAAAATCTTGGTCCTGTCATCAATACATCTGGTGATGAAAGCTGTTCTTTTATTTATGCAGATAACCAAACCCTTTTCTTTAACAGTAACGGCCATCCTGGTTATGGGAAAACAGATTTATTTTTCTCAAAAAAATTAGACAACAATACCTGGAGCATACCTGAAAACTTAGGTTACCCGATCAATACAATAGATGATGAAGGTTCTTTAATTGTTGCTGCTGATGGTAAGACTGCTTATTACGCAAGTGAGGGTAATGATAGTAAAGGCGGCCTCGACTTGTATAGTTTTCAGTTAAGAGAAGATATACAACCTCCCAGAACATTGTGGGTAAAAGGAAAAGTTTATGATGCCAAAACAAAGAATGGTTTACCTTCTTCTGTTGAACTAACGGATATCAATAGCCGCCGGTTAATCAGCAAAGTGCAAACCGATGAAGATGGGAATTATTTAACTACATTACCTATTGGAAAAGATTATGCATTTAATGTAAACAGGAAAGGCTATTTATTTTATTCGGAAAATTATGATTTAAAAAATAGCAGAGATTCTATTTATACAGCTGATATCCCTTTACAACCACTTGAAACGGGTGCAGCAGTTGTTTTAAAAAATATTTTTTTCGACACCAAAAAAACTGAACTAAAACCAGAATCTATTGTAGAACTATACAAGGTTATAGAATTGATGAATGATAACCCAAAATTAAAAATTTTAATCAGTGGATACACTGACAATGTTGGTAAAGCCCAGGATAACCTTGTTCTTTCAAACGGCAGGTCTTTAGCAGTAGTTAATTACCTGATGGCCAGTAAACAAATTGCAAAGGATCGGTTACAATTTAAAGGGTTTGGGTCATCAAAACCAATTGCAGATAATAGTACCGAACAGGGGAAATCTTTAAATAGAAGAACAGAATTAAGCGTAATAAGTAATTAAATAATGCGTATTTGAAAAAAGTTTTTTTATTATTGTTGTTCTTTTACAAATTTTCTTTTTTCGCATGTCAAATGATCTGTTATACAGGATTGCTTTAACGCTGGTACCCAATATTGGCGATGTACATGCAAAGGCATTGGTAAACAGGTATGGTAATGCAGAAGCAGTATTTAAAGCGAAAAGAAAAGACCTTGAAAACATGGAAGGCATTGGTACTGTAAGGGCCAATAGTATAAAATCATTCCAAAATTTTACCAGCAGTGAAGCAGAAATAAAATTTATTGAGCAATATAAAATTTTGCCTCTTTTTATTACAGACAAAAATTACCCTCAACGTTTATTAAATTGTTATGATAGCCCTTTGTTGCTATACTACCGTGGTACAGCCGATTTAAATACATCAAAAATAGTTTCTATTGTAGGCACCCGAAATAATAGTGAGTATGGTAAAACTGTTTGTGAAAAAATAGTAGAAGATTTAACCAACGAAAATATTTTAATTGTAAGCGGGCTGGCATACGGCATAGATACTATTGCGCATAAAGCAGCATTAAAAAATAATCTCCCAACGATTGGTCTTTTAGCACATGGGTTAGACAGGATTTATCCGCCACAAAACAAAATACTGGCAAAACAAATGATAGAGAATGGCGGGTTGCTTACCGAATTTTTAAGCCAAACAAATCCTGATAAACAGAATTTCCCTAAACGGAACCGCATTGTAGCCGGTATGTGCGATTGCCTGGTGGTTATTGAAAGTGGAAAAAAAGGAGGCGCATTAATAACAGCAGAATTAGCTAATGGTTATAATAAAGACGTATTTGCCATACCCGGTAAAACCACCGATACTAAAAGTGAAGGATGTAATTATTTGATAAAAAATAATAAAGCTTCGTTAATTTCAAACGGTGATGATGTATTGGAAATGATGAACTGGAAGCCGGCAAATAAAGCAATACACAAAAAACAAAGAGAATTATTTATTGAGTTAACAGTTGATGAAAAAACGGTAGTGGATATTTTACACCAACACGATAGCCTTCAGATAGACCAGCTTTATTTAAAAACAGGCCTCAGCAGCAGTGCCACAGCCGCCGCATTATTAATGCTGGAAATGAATGGCATTATAGATAGTTTACCCGGTAAAGTATATAAAATGAGTATATGAATACTTTGAGAAACTGCTTTGGTTTTGGGCGCATTGTTTTTTCTTTTATCTTTGCCTATGGCAACAATAAATAACACTTCCGCACAAACAAAATCAAAAAAATTTTTCGGTGAAGGCTTAACGTTCGATGACGTTTTACTTATGCCCGCCTATTCAGAAGTATTACCCCGCGAGGTAGATATCTCTGCAAAACTCACCAAATCAATTACTTTAAATGTCCCTATGCTGAGTGCAGCAATGGATACCGTAACAGAAGCAGCATTGGCTATTGCATTAGCAAGAGAAGGCGGTCTGGGTATTTTACATAAAAATATGAGTATCGACCAGCAGGCCGACCAGGTAAAAAAAGTAAAACGGAGTGAAAATGGATTGATTATTGACCCATTAACATTGAGCCCGGATGCTACCATTGGCGAAGCTATCCGCCTGATGAAAGAAAATAAAATTGGTGGAATACCTATTGTGGATGCGGCACAAAAATTATTGGGCATACTTACCAACCGCGACCTTCGCTTTGAAACCAACTTTAAAGAAAAAGTCAGCACTGTAATGACCAAAGAAAATCTTATAACTGCCCCCGAAGGAACAGATCTTAAAAAAGCAGAACTCATTTTCAAAAAAAATAAAATTGAAAAATTACCGGTGGTTAACAGAGCAGGAAAGCTGATTGGCCTGGTAACATTTGGTGATATTTTAAAACTAAAAAGCCATCCCAATGCAGTAAAAGATTCTTATGGCAGGCTGCTTGTTGGTGCCGGTGTAGGCATTACAAAAGATACTTTAGACAGGGTTGCATCTTTACACAAAGCTGGTGTAGATGTTATTTGTTTAGACAGTGCCCATGGCCATTCAAAACCAATAATGGATGCATTAAAAGCCATCAAAAAAACATTTAAAGGCATACAGGTTATTGCAGGCAATGTAGCAACTGCTGCCGGAGCCAAAGCTATGGCCGATGCAGGTGCCGATGCAGTTAAAGTGGGTATAGGCCCGGGTTCTATTTGTACCACCCGAATAGTTGCAGGTACAGGTGTACCACAAATAACTGCGGTTATGGAAGCCGCAGCAGCATTGAAAGGAAAAAATGTAGGTATCATCAGCGATGGCGGCATACGGTATACCGGCGACATGGTAAAAGCTTTGGCTGCAGGTGCCAGTTGTGTTATGATGGGCAATGTTTTTGCAGGTACTGAAGAAAGCCCTGGTGAAACAATCATTTACGAAGGCAGAAGATTTAAGCAATACCGTGGCATGGGTTCGCTGGGTGCAATGGCACAAGGCAGCAGCGACCGCTATTTTCAGGATGTAGAAGCCGACCTTAAGAAGTTTGTACCGGAAGGTATTGAAGGAAGGGTTGCATTTAAAGGGCCTTTAAAAGAAATTGTATATCAATATACAGGTGGGTTAAGGGCAGGAATGGGGTATTGCGGTGCAAATAATATCAAGGCATTACAAAATGCCAGTTTTGTAAAAATAACCAATGCCGGAATGAGGGAAAGCCATGCACACGATATTGCCATTACAAAAGAGGCACCTAACTACAGCAGGTAAAACATTTGCACGAATTGAAATAGAATCAAAAATAATAATCCTGTATATTCGTTTTACACAAGAAAAAAGATTAACAAAAAGATGCATAATAAAATAATACCAGGTGCATTTGTAATTTTAAAATTCAAAAAAAAAATTGTAGGAAAAATAATTTTTTATTCTTTCTTCCTGCTGGTATTTTTTAATGTACAAACTACTGCATCCGCCCAGGATTCTTCTCACATAAGGGTTTCATTACTTACCTGTTCTGCTGGCGATGAAATATATTCCGCTTTTGGCCACAGTGCATTAAGGATAACCGATAGCAGCAACGTATCTGATATTGTTTTCAACTATGGAACTTTTGATTTTGATGAACCCGGGTTTTATACCAATTTTTTAAAAGGTAAATTATCATATTATGTATCTGCCCTGCATTTTGCTGATTTTAAAGAAGAGTACCAGTCTACCAATAGATCCATCACGGAGCAAGTATTAAATTTAAGTGCCGCAGAAAAAATAACTCTTGAAAGTTTTTTGTATAATAATGTTAAAGAAGAAAACAAATATTACAGGTATGATTTTTTTTTAGACAATTGCACAACAAGGCTCAGGGACATTATCATAAAATATAAAACCAATTATCCTCCTTTAAAGGCTATAATGCCTGCAAATACAACATTTCGCCAGGCTATACATAACAACCTGGAGAAGCATGGAAAACTCTGGATAAGTATTGGTATTGATATTTTATTTGGCGTTCCGTCTGATGCCATTATGACTACTAAAGAAACAGAATTTTTACCTGATAATTTAATGCTGACATTAGAAAGTAGTAATCAACAGAAGCAATTGCTTATAAGTACTACTAATCTATATCCCCTTAAGTCAGATAATTACACTCAGTCTTTTTTTACTCCTTTAATAGTTTTCTCTCTTTTACTTTTATTTATAATTGCATTAAGTTTAGTAAACAATAAACCTGCAATTATTTTTCTTCATGGGTTTGACGGATTACTATTTTTTTTAATGGGTGGCTTAGGTATTTTATTTGCTTTTATTTGGATAGCTAGTGACCATCTAATGCTAAAAAATAATTTAAACCTATTATGGGCATGGCCAACACATATCATCATTTCTTTTTTTGTAAACAATAAAAGTAGTTGGGTAAAAAAATATTTTGCTGTTACGGCTACTGGATTAATAATAGTTTTATTAAGCTGGTTTTTTCTGCCGCAACAAATGAATAATGCGTTATTACCAATTGTTTTAATATTGCTTTATAGAACTATCTGTAGATACCAGGCATTTTAATTTTTATGCAAAGCCAGCAATCTCTTAATGGGAGTTTTTAATTTTATATTTAATAAGTTTTAACAGCAACCAAATCAACATACAAAACGTTTTTAAGTATATTTATGCATTATTTTGGTTACAAACATCCGGATTGTTAATGAAAAAAACGCTGCTTACTATACTATTATTTACCTGCTGTTTGTGTTGTTTTTCACGTCATATAAAAGGTGGTTTTTTTAATTACCAGTATTTGGGTCCTGGTATAGCTGATCCAACAAAACTCAATTATAAAGTAACCCTTACCGTATACATGGACTGCGCCGCAATGGGAGGGCAGATAGACGGCCAGATTAATTTTACCATTTTTAAAGGCAGTTCCTCATCACAATATGACAATAAATCGGTATTAAAAACAAACGAATACAATTTATCAAAAACAGTTGACGATCCCTGTATTAGCGGTGATCAGGCAATTTGTTATTACAAAATAGTAGTGTATGAATTAGCTTCTTTAGAGTTACCTGTTTCGGCAGATGGATATACCATTAGTTATCAAAGATGTTGCCGTATTGAAAACATGGATAATATTGTTAGTTCCGGCACCATAGGTAATACATACACCATACAAATTCCAGGAACATCATCAGCGGTACCCGATGCAAATAAAAATAGCAGCCCAACTTTCCCTATTAACGACACCGCTGTTATTTGTCAGAATAGCTTTTTTCAATATCCTTTTTCGGCAACAGACGTTGATAAAGATGTATTAACTTATTCTTTCTGTACTTCTTTTATCGGGGCAGACAGGGACAATCCTGGTCCGCCAGTTGCGAGTGCACCACCCTATTCTACTGTCCCTTACTTTTCGTCATATAATGGTTCTACACCGATGGGTTCCAATGTAACCATTAATCCTACTACCGGTTTAATAAGTGGCATCGCCCCACCAATATACAATACCGGTGAATATGCTGTAACAGTATGTGTTACTGAAACCCGGAATGGTGTTTTTGTTGGATCAACAAGAAAAGAATTGCATTTTAGGGTAAGAGACTGTTCACTTACAAAAGCATTTCTTAACCCAATCCCTACAAGCTGTGATGGTTATACAGTTAATTTTAAAAATGATGCTACAAACCCATCCGGTACCGACTATTTGTGGACTTTTGGAGAGCCTTCTTCTGGAGCTCTAAATACCTCTAACTTGTCAACCCCAACTCACGTATATGCAGATACCGGTAAATATTTATTAAGATTAAAAGTAACTATCGGGGGGATTTGTGCTGATTCTACAAACTCTGTTGTAAAAGTTTACCCGGGATTTTTCCCTGGTTTTATAGCCAATGCCCCTTTATGCAAAGGTTCTCCTGTACAATTTGCTGATACAACAAAAACCAATTTTGGGCTACCGACTGGGTGGCAATGGAATTTTGGAGATCTTGCTGTTACAACTGATACCAGTAACTTTCAAAATCCTACATATACTTTTAAAGATTCTGGAACTTATAAAGTTCAATTAATTGTAGGAAGCACATATGGTTGTGTTGATACCGTAAATACCAATATATTTATTAATAATAATCCAACTATTAATTTAATATCCCATGACACACTGATATGCTTTATAGATACCTTACAACTAAAAACAAATAATATTGGAAGCTTTTTGTGGAGCCCTAACTATAATATAAACAGTTTAACAGATCCAAATCCCTTAGTAAGTCCTGATATACCAACTACCTATTTTGTAACTTATACAAATACTTTAGGATGTTCCAATAGAGATTCAGTTTTTGTAAATGTAAAAACTTTTGTAACAATTGATGCTGGAAATGATACAACCATTTGCCGAACAGATGGATTATTACTCAACACAACTAGTGATGCTTTACATTATACCTGGACACCCTCCACTTACCTAAATAGTGATACAGCTAAAAGACCTTTTGCCAATCCCCTTGTTCCGGTTATTACTTATCACGTAGTGGGTAATATCGGAAAATGCCAAAGCTCATCTGACGTTACTATAACAACATTACCTTATCCGCCAGCTTACGCAGGCAAAGACACCACGGTTTGTTTTAGGACTTCAGCCCAATTAACGGCTAGCGGAGGGCTTTTTTATCAATGGTCGCCTACAACTTTTTTAAGTGCTGCAAATATTCCCAATCCTGTAGCCATTAACCCTACTGCCACTACCCAATATATTGTTGCGGTAAGGGATGTTACAGGTTGCCCTAAACCTGCATTTGATACGGTTATATTAATTGTAGATCCTTATGTATTAGCCAACGCAGGCCCAAGCGATACCACCCTTGTTTTAGGTCAGCCACTATATTTAAATGGTTCTGGGGGAGCTACCTATTTTTGGCAACCTTCTACATGGCTGAATAATCAAAATATATCAAACCCTGTTGCTAATCCGCAGGATAATATTACTTATCATTTGCTGGTAACAAGTGCAGCTGGCTGCCAAAATACCGACACTATCAATGTAAAAGTGTATAAAGTATCCCCAAGCATTTATGTACCAAAGGCTTTTTCACCCAACAACGATAATAATAACGATGTTCTTAGACCGATTTTACTGGGAATGAAAACACTCGATTATTTTAGAGTATATGACCGCTGGGGAAATTTAGTTTTTAGTACCAGTACCAAAGGGAAGGGATGGGATGGAACATTTAAAGGAAGCCCGCAAGACCTTGGTACCTTTGTATGGATGGCAAAAGGCACTACCTACACCGGTGAAGTTATTACGCTTAAAGGATATTCTGTTCTGGTTAGGTGACCAATTTAATAAAAAGCAACTCCAAAAGATTTTATTATAACTATCCTGTTTGCCTCTTTAAAATCTATTCTATTAATTTTACTAAGATGAATAAAATTGTATTAATAACAGGCGCTACTTCGGGTATTGGTGAAGCATGTGCTAAAAAATTTGCTGTAGCCGGATATAACCTTATAATTACTGGCAGACGTTTTGAAAGACTATTGGAGATAAAGGCAAATATTGAAACTAACTGCCCTGTAAACATATTACCATTGCATTTTGATGTTCAAGACAGAAAAGTTGTAGAAAATATATTTGCCAACCTGGCAACTGAATGGAAACAAATTAATATTTTAATAAATAATGCCGGGCTTGCAGCTGGCAGGGATTTTTTTGAAGATGCTGATATAGATGATTGGGAAACGATGTTAAATACCAATGTACATGGTTTGTTGTATGTCAGTAAAGCAGTAGTTCCCCTAATGATAGCACAAAAAAAAGGGCATATTATCAATATGGGTTCAATTGCCGGAAAAGAGGTGTATGAAAAAGGGAATGTTTACTGTGCAAGTAAATTTGCGGTGGATGCTATTAGCAAAGCTATGCGGATTGATTTGTTGAAACATAATATTAAGGTTACAGGCATACATCCTGGCGCCGTAGAAACTGAATTTGCGGTGGTTCGTTTTAAAGGCGATAAGGATAAAGCTGCCGCAACCTATGAAGGCTATACCGCATTAACAGCAAATGATATTGCTGATACTATTTTTTATTGCGCTCAATTGCCTGAGCATGTGTGTATTAACGACTTGGTAATTACCAGCACCCAGCAAGCGGGGGCTTATTATTTTCATAAAAATAATTAAATAGCAATTTTTAAAATATTATTTAGCTGTAAATAACATTTTCTGAAAAAATTCGTTTACTTAAAGGTATGTATTGTAAAAATTCAGAAAACTGCCTCTTTTAAACCGTTTTTTAGAGGTATAATCATGAAAAAACAGCATTAAGTATTTACGATACCCACCCTACCTAACCTGAAACCGATGAAAAACTTTAAATTACTATTCCTCATGGTCTTTATTCTGTGTACCGGAAAAGAGGCTATCTCACAAAATGTTATCCACCAATCAGCTTGTGCCGATCCCTTCATTTTACATCAGGCCGATAGTATAAAGCAGGAGCTTAGCAAACAAGGGTTTCTAATTGTAAAAGAGGCTTCAATGGCAATGGAAAGCGAATACGAAATGCCGGTGATTGTTCCATTAACAGAAGGAAGCTGGTACCAGTTTGTTTTTATTGGTGATATTTCTTCCAGACTATATGAAGTAAGAATGTTTGATTGGGATGAAAAGCAGGTTGTTTATCAAAAAAAGTCATGGGGCGATACAGAAGGCAATGTTATTAGCTACTCATACATCCCTAAACTTTCTGAATATCACATGATGAAACCCGTACAGGTAAATAATAAAAAGAAAAATTTATGTGGCTATGTGATGCTACTCAAAAAAGTAAAATAATAAGATATTTTGTGCTTGGTTTATTATTAAAAAATGCTCTGGTTTCCAGGGCGTTTTTTTTGTGCAATACATTTAAACAAAAAAATATAATTACTCTTGTAAAAGATGATTGAGGCAACACAAAATTTACTAAAAGGTAAAGGCGTTGCCTGTTTTTAAAATAAATAAGATGAGAATTTTAGGTGAGAAAAAGATAAATTATCATTGCAATTCTTATAGGAATAATTATTCACCATTTATGCTTATCAATTTTTTCTATCATCTTTCTTGATTTTTTATTTAATAGTTTTCAAATAAACCAATTCGGATTACATTATTTTATTGAGCCAGTGATATCCTTATTTGCACTCCTGCCCTGGTATTGGTAATTGGTGCGCTGGATGATATGTAAGGAATTACTTTTCGCTGCTCAAAATAAAGTTTAAGGTTTACCCTGCTGTTAAGGTAATAATCAATAGTGGGTATTACGGATATTTCCTTACTTCCACCAGTAGGCAAGGTAGCTTCCTGATCCAAGCGGCTATTGATCGTAATATTATCACGTATAACCATGTCGAACCTAAATGCAATTTCATTATCTAATTTAGCTGACCCTGTTTTACTTAAAAACTTAGGCAATTTTAAACCCGCTAATAATTTTAATCCACGTTTACGATAACCTGCCCCTATAGCAAATTCTGTAGAAAGTGCTTCACTTAATTGAAAATCTATAAGGCTTAAACTTATAGTTCGTTGTTTAAGGTAATCTACTTTTAGCTGCAGCTGATTAGTAAATGTTACATCAATCCCTATAAGCGGCGCAAACTGTTCTGTAATGGTGATATTAGGTACTAAAAAGTAAGGAACATAGTTTTTAGAAATAGTGTCGTAAAAAGATGGATATCCATAATGTAAACTATCTGCATAGTACAATGCAGATGTAAATCCATTCATACCTAAGCTTGCGTTATAAGCATGTGAAATAGTAATATTTGTAAATATTTTTTCGAGCCCTTTTATTTGGTTAAGACCTGTATAATCCAATTTCCAGTTTGGCTTTGGGGTATATCCTTTATAGGGATTGGACTTAATATTGGAATTTCTTTGATTTAGTAAAGGAATTGTATTGGGATCCTTGCCGGAGTAAGCAGCAATAAAAGCTGGTATCAATACATCAGTAGCATACCTGTTATAACCATATTGATAGCCATCTGCATCTACTGGTTTTCCTGTATTGTATTTATTTGCAATACCTAGACGACTGGAAATAACAAGCCTGTTATCTTGAAATTTTTGAAATGCTTCAGTAATTTTATTAGCATCAAATTTGCCAAATAAAGTTTTGTAAAAAATATAACTGATGTTAAAATTACCACCTGTATAAGGGCTTAAGTGCCCAAAATTATTTCCTGTACCTGTTGTATCCTTAAATAATTCAGAATAGTTTTTACTAAATGTTTTATTCATATTCAGCGAAATAGTAAGGTTTCGTACCGGTTCTATTTGAGCAGTTAAAAGCAATTGCTGATCATAATTTTGCTGAAGTATAGTATTAAAATTACTATCGCTGCTTATAAGCCCTTTCTTAGCTGCCTTGTTTAACCAGGCAGTATCCGGCTGGCTACCTAATATAAAACCAAGATCTGGCTGATTACTTTGCCAGTTACGCCCTAAAACTTTTGCACTGTCCATATACCCGGGTAAACGGGTATTTCCATTTTCTGATACAGATACATTTACCTGTTTTAAACTACTCACCAATTTGCCAAATACCCTGCCCATTGTACCAACATAAGGCATCGCATTGGGGTCTTTTACTTTAACTGTTTTCAGCCGTTTAACTTCTTTAACTTTTACACTATCTTTCATAACGTATTTAAATACTGTATCCGTTCTGGTTGTTGTAGTTTTATTTCCACGCTCTACCTTGGGCTGATCAAGTGCCCTGAAAAATTTAAATTTGTTATATAATCTTGTAAGATCAAGTTGTGCCGTGGCTTCTTGTGATTGCCCGTTTTCTATAATATTACCCAAAGGAATTGCCAGCCTGGAAGCCCCAATCCATCTATAAATAGCCTGGTACCTGAAGTTTAAAGTTGTCCAGTCAATTAAAGGTAATTTTGCAGTGGGGAAATTATATGAAAGGTTTACTGTTTGATTATATAAAGTGTTTCTTCCGCCCGATATAAAATTCTTCCATACAGTATCTTTTTTTGCCTGTGTATTAAGTGCTCCATATGGCTCATCAACCCGTGAATTATTAGTGGCTGTAAAATCAAAATTGATTGACCGGGTAAATGGCCATCTTAAAATATAATCCCGTTGCATTGTAAAATATTTATCATACGTGGTGGGAATTATATATTTATCAGACCCAACACTACGTGGAGTTACAGCACCAAACTGTCGCTGGGCATCGCCCCTAAAACTTAATTGAGTTGGAATGGGATTAAAATTAAAATCCTTTATCAAATCAAACCAATGCGTTTTTTGCTTTTTAAAAAACTTCATCTTTTTAAAGGGCTCTATATATTTTGCCTGAGGAGCAAAATTATACCCCAATCCTGCACGGTATCTTTTTATTTCATTAGACTCAATTAATGGAGTATGATTCTGTACATCAATGTAGGAAAAACTCACATCGATGTTCTCAATATCGTAGATTTTAGGCTTTTTGTTACCCATTCTGTTTTTACGGACGTTTGTAAAATTTACAGTCTTTGTACTGCTAAAAGTTACAGCATTATTACTTATGGAATCTTTTTCACTTGCGGGAGATGCATCAAGATTTTGTTTTAAGGTAATATCAAGCGCATAGGGATCATAATGAGGCTTACTTAATGTTTGTGAGTAACTGGCAAAAACAGGAATTGATATAGCTGCGTTTTTGGGCAATAATTTTCCCAGCTCAAGATTTGTCGCTACATCAAACTGAGTTAGATCATCTACATAACGTTGTTCAATTTTTTGCTCCAGTGTTCCAAAACCATGACTATGCCCAAATATAGATCCTGTTAAAGTACCTAAATCTGCAAGGTTCATATCTACCCTTGCCATTGCTGCCCACCCTCCTTTTTCATTGATTGAGGTAAGCCTTAATTCATTTACCCATACCTGTCCGCAGGCATTAGGGTTATTTTTATTTTGCACACCAATTAATACACCCCTGATTTCGCCCAGGTTGGGCTCTCCCATTATTGAATAAGTTTGACCATTAGGCTGTAAAATACTGTACAGGTTTGTAGGGGAACCTTGTATATTTCTTTGCAATTTTAAATTGGGCAAAACAGAAAGGTCCACATTTAAATTATTGATGGCAGGCCACAACGTATCATTATATTGTGCACTATTAGGATCTAAAGTATTTGCTGAAAGTGGTGTTATATATAACGGAGCCGTTATTTCATAGTAATTGCTTATAAAGTCTGTACCAATTCTAATCACCGCATTTAAATCTTTGTTTTTTATATTATTGGGTGTTTTAACATTATTTTCCAAATGCATATACATATTTAAATTTCCATATTGGCGAATGTCTAATTTAGTGAATGTTTGAAAAACAGCCCTGGCATCATTTTTACCCATTCCACAAAATTTAAGGGTCATACTTTGTTCATTTTGAAAAAGATTAACCCCATTGCTACTTTGATATTGCTCCCGCTGTACCGCCAGTGGCGAACGGTAAGGCAATGGAGCTCGCAGCTCATTTTCTTCAATATTAACTGCACCTACTATAAAATCAACATTGGTTGTTATTGGAGAATATATTCCTGTTGAATCAATTTTACTTTGAAAATTGCGCCAGGTGTTTCTGGTAAATTTCAGTTCCCCAAAGCGGAGAACTACCGAATCAGTAAAGTCTGTAAGAAACATTCTTATAAAACGAATAGACTTGAAGTCGGGAATGTTATTAACATTTCTGTTATAAGCCGATATGGGTATCTTAAACTGGTACCAGGTTTCGTTACGCGTAGTACCATTAACCAGTTTTACAGGTACTACTTTTTTATCGACGATATAATTTACACCAATTTGCATGGAAGGATCAAGCTGTGGTTTAATATCAACAATGTATTGAAAATAAGATTCTGACTCGTTCATAGTGTTATCCTTATTCACATCTTCAGCATCGGGATACAAGGTAGCGGCGGACGTAAAACTTGATCCATCATTTACCTGGGAATTGCCTTGTGGGTTATTAATATTTTTATATCTTTTTAAAATACCGTCAGCCCCTGTAAAACCGGGGTTTCTGTAATACACATAATTATCAAGGGACGGGTCGCTTTCTACCTGTTGCAGTGCAGTACCGTTCAGTATCGGAGCTAAAGCGGATAGGTAGCCTGCTCTTTTAATTCTTTCATTATCGTCATTTAACCCGTCAAAACCCACATCCTGGTATGGACGATCATTGGCATTGTTGCTGAAAGAATTGGTTACCTGTATGGGGTTTAATGGTGTAACACCCCAAACACTTGTAGTATCAACCTGTGCTGGGGCATTTGGTGTAGGCAAGCCATTCTCATAAAATCTTCTGCCGTCTTTTAAAACATCTTCCGAAATTGTACCAAGGTTAAAATATAATTTTCCTCCTGACGTGGAGGAGGGTGATTTAATATATGGATCCTGTAACCAAAATTCAATAAACTGAACATTTGCAGTCTCAAAATCTGTTTGATCAATATTACGCATTAATCCCCCCCATCTTTTTTCGGGGTTTTTTAAGTTATTATTTGCGTCAATACTGCCAGCAGCAATATCATAATTATATGGTCCTTTTTGAGTAGGATAATACGATAAATCAAAAGTGATTAACTGGTTTTGTCCATAGGAAACTGTTTTTAATGGAAATATTTCATTTTGATTTACAAGACGTACCTGGGGGTCGCTCAATTCTTCCTTATTATTAGCTAAAGGATTATTGGAACCTTTATAAATTTGCAAAGCAGGTTCAATTTGATACCAGGCTATTTTAGCCCTGTTTCTTCCATAAAGAAGATTATTACTTAAGTTTGATTCAGGAAAAATGGGTAATCCTCCAATATCTGTAGCTCCCTGTGGGGTAGAAGCCAACACCCAGCTATTGGCAGGAAAACGAAGATCAATAGCGGATTCGCTACCTTCAAAATCGTCAATATAAATAGTACCTGCGGAGCCTTTTCCGATTTGTGGTGCATGGCCAGGTTGCAAATATGCAGCTTCAGCATACATATTAATGTTTGAGGGTACTGTAGTTGAATAGAAAGGAAGCTTATCTAATAATTTGGTAATTCTTGGCACTTCCTTATTGTAATTAACGTCCATCCCATACATTGTATTTCGTATGGGATCATCACCAATATTATTTTTTGTAAAATAAGGGCGTTCACTTAACTGTACGATGGTTCCACCAATTGAAAGGCGCTCTTTCAAAGTATTTTTAGCGAGATAGTCTAGCCTAAGTCCAAAATATTTTTTTTGTTGAATACCAAAACCAGCATTATTTTCAAAATTTACCTGTACAGGTAACCCCGCATTTAAAATTGCCTGGTTGGTTACTTTAATTGTACCCAGATCATAATTGATATCGTAATCAGTGCCTTCAATAAGGGTCTGGCCACCAGCAGTAACGGTTACGCTACCACGCGGAATATTGTACCCAATACTTATGTCTGACGACCCGGAAGTACGGGCAGATCCTTTTAATACAAAACGGTCAAGACCAGGAAATTGCTGAGCTACAGCTTTAATAGAATCATAAAGAGCATAATACAAAGTATCCCTGACATTTGCAGGAACCACATTATAAACCTTTGGTGCAAGGTCGCGGCCAAATGGCTGTAGTACTGGAAAAATTATTCTGCTATAGGGAGATAATACAGTATATCCCTCTACGTAATCAAACTCGCCGTCCGGCTGAGGATCCAGGTTATTATTAAGCCTGTCTAAGTTTAATAAAGATATAAGGGGAGTGCCTATATTTTTATCCCCGAAAGGGAAATACCGTTTTGCACCCAAGCTAGGTTGCTGGTACAAAACATTTAGCTTGAAGTCGGTAGGCGTTAATGATCCATAACCAACAGCATATACATTTTTCATCATCAATTGCCATATTGGCAACTGGGGCCGCTGAGAAGTAGCCTTTAATAATTTAAGAAATAATACCTGTTGTGTTGCTGTAGTACTGTCTGGCGGCAAATCAGAAGAAAATTCACCTACCTGGTAAATTCTTCCATTATAACTATATTGAAAAGCAACTGCTAATACCTCATCGGCCTGTAAAGGCTGGGCTATTGAAATATAACCAACCTGCCTGTTAAAAATATATTGTGACGAATCTAATTTGCGTGCAAATATTTTTTCAAAATCCTGAACAGGTGTAAGACCCATTGTCTGCAAATTACTAACAACTAAAGCAGGATTTCTATTTCCGCGATTAGAAATTATATTACTATACTCATTGTTTGTTCCATTATCCGGAGGGGCAAAATTGCTGGTTACAGATATTACTGGGGGTTGCAGATATGGTTTTATTTCTCCTAAATCCATTAATCCTACTACATCTCTTGTATTAACTGTACTGCCATTTTTATTGGTAACCCACACTTCTAACCGAAGTATTTGAACCGGGGTAGTAACAGCTGGTAAAGTAGACATTACCGAGTTATAATTGTTTTGAAAGTATTGAGATAATAAAAAGTGGCGGTTTTCTTCATATTCATCTCCTTTTAGATCAATTAACTGGGCAGAAGCACCCCCTTGCAAATTGGCCGTTTGTCTTGTTGATTTTTGATTGGCTAATACTGCTGTAACATTTAGTTTACCAAACTGTAATTGAGTTTTTAATCCAAACAATTGCTGTGCTCCTGGTATAAAATTGCTTCGCGATTGAAACTGCACAGCGCCAGCTTCAAAACGCTTGATAATTTCGTCATCAAAGCCCACATAATCAAGTTTTAATTGGTTATCCTGACCAAAGTTGGCAATTGTATTATAATTGATGGGAAATTTTAATTTATCACCGATATTGGCAATTACGTTTACCTGCGCATTCATCCCAAAATCCAATCCACCATTCTTTCTTGCTTTTTCTGGCAAAGTTGGGTTATCAATATTTTGTCCCTGGTAACCTAAAGTAATATCAAGATTTCCTTGTGGAATAATTTGTATTTTACCATTACCAAACAAACGGTTAAACAGGTTATCGTACAATGATAATTTGGGTTTAACTAAATTCCGGTTTAGCAAACTCATTGTATTAGATCTTTTTTTAAAATAATCTATTTCTGATTGCCTGCCTCTAAGTTTCCAATATTCTTCAAAAGTATAAGTAGTAGCGGTTTGGTAATATTTATCCCCTATTTTTTCGTAAAGGGTATAGAGTTGCGTATTAAAATCAAATGAAACAGAATCGGTAAAGTTGGATGGTTTGTTAAAATCGTAGGTATTTCTTGAACCGCTGCTCATAAAATCGCCCCTTTTATCGTAAATAGGATAAGGAAGGCCTATGGGTAAAGTAGTATCGCCAGCAGGTTTTGCGCTGCCATTATTTTGAGCCTTAACAGTTAGTGAAATAATCAGAAAAATAATTACCTGCCCCAACCCAAAGCCAGTTGCTTTTGATACAAATTTCCTTTTAAAAAACATCCAGTAAATCAGTTAAAGTAAAATTCTATCAAATTGCTTTTAAGGCTTTTTTTATTAAATCTTCTAAATTGGTTAAGTTAGGTTCAATATGGTTAATTTTTTGTATAGCTGTTTCTGCCTGCGGACGGCTTATTCCTAATGAAACTAATGCATTTAACGCATCTTGCTGTAATCTATTGCTTGCAGTAACGGGTATTGTAAGGTCTGATGCTGCTTTATTTACTTTATCTCTTAATTCTAATACAAGTCTTTCTGCTGTTTTCTTCCCAATTCCCTTAACACTTTCCAGCAGCTTCACATTATTTTGTACAATCGCTTTACTTACTTCTTCTGGTTTTAAATGAGACAACATCATTCTTGCAGTTGCTGCACCTATGCCGGATACACTGATTAGCTGTATAAACATTTCCTTTTCCACCTTATCAAAAAAACCGTATAAAGTATGCCCATCTTCCTTAATCTGCAGGTAGGTAAACAATTTTCCCTGGTCTAGATTTTGAATATGTGCATAGGTATTAAGGCTAATATTTAACTCATATCCAACCCCGTTTATGTCCACATAAACCTGTGCCGGGTTCTTCATAGTAAATTTTCCTTCCAAATATGCGTACATACAGTTCTTTAAAGCTGGCGCAAAAATAGGAATAATTCATGAGTGATGCTATTACAATACCATGCTCCCCAAAATTCAATCTACCAATTTTTAACGTATTTTTGCACGCTTCCGGAAAATTATTAATATCTCCGAAAATAAAGCTTTTAACTATATGCAAAAAATTACTGCAGCCATTACCGCCGTTGGAGGATATGTACCAGAATACAGGCTTACCAACGCTATATTGGAAACAATGATTGATACCAACGATGAGTGGATAAAAACAAGAACTGGTGTAGAAGAAAGAAGAATTTTAAAAGATGAAGGGCTTGCAACATCCGATATGTGTGTACCTGCTGTTTTGGAGCTTTGCAAAAAAAGAGGAATATTACCTGAAGAAATTGATTGTATGATAGTTGCCACAGTAACTGCAGATATGGCTTTTCCGGCAACTGCAAATATTGTTTGTGATAAAATAGGTGCTGCAAATGCATGGGGATTTGATTTAAGTGCTGCCTGTTCTGGTTTTTTATTTGCATTAACAACAGGAAGTTCTTTAATAGAAAGTGGCCGGTATAAAAAAGTTGTAATAGTAGGTGCCGATAAAATGAGTGCTATTGTAGACTATACAGACAGAACTACCTGCATACTTTTTGGAGATGGTGCAGGTGCTGTTTTACTGGAACCTTCAGCAGATGATAATGGTGTAAAAGACAGTCTTTTAAAAAGTGATGGAAGCGGACGTAAATATTTGTATCAGAAGGCGGGGGGCTCTTTAAAACCGGCTTCAATAGAAACGGTAAAGGCAAAAGAACATTTTATTTTTCAGGATGGGCAGCCTGTTTTTAAAGCTGCTGTAAAAGGTATGGCAGATGCTGCTTACGACCTGTTACAACGGAATAATTTAACCGGTGATGATATTGCGTGGCTGGTACCTCACCAGGCCAATAAAAGAATTATTGACGCAACTGCTAATCGGATGGGCTTATCGCTTGATAAAGTAATGTTGAATATACAGCGGTATGGCAATACAACTGCTGCTACAATACCTTTGTGTTTATGGGATTTTGAAAACAAATTAAAGAAAGGAGACTCGATTGTACTGGCAGCTTTTGGAGGTGGTTATACCTGGGGTGCTACTTTGGTAAAATGGGCGTATGATACAGATTCCGCAAATACTCCTGCCTAAAAATTTTTGAAAAAAATAATTACCTATGATAGAATTGAATTCACCCTTTTACATTAATTTTTTTATGGAAAGCAGGTCAATAACCAGGTGGTTAATTTTTATATGTATTGCCCTTTTTATGCCAGCCTGGGTTTTATTTGCCCAGCAAATAAGGCTTCAGTTATATAGCCTGCGCAATGAATTTAAAACAGATGTACCCGGCAGTTTGGCTAAAATAAAAGAATGGAAAATAACAAATATTGAAGGTGGTGAAACCTATGGCCTGCCAGTTGAAGAATATAAAAAACTGCTGGAGCAAAATAACCTGCAAATGGTAAGTTATGGTGCAGGTTTTGAAGAGCTGCAAAACAATCCACAGGCTATAATTGACAATGCAAAAGTTTTTGGAAGCAAGTTTATTATGTGCGCCTGGATACCACATAAAGAAGGCGCATTTACGATGGATGATATTAAAAAAGCGATCATCGTTTTTAATACAGCAGGAAAACTGATGCAGGAAAATGGACTGCAATTCTGTTATCATCCACATGGGTACGAATTCAGGCCATTTGAAAAGGGTACTATGTTCGATTACATGGTAAACAATACAGATGCCCGGTATGTGAATTTTGAAATGGATGTATTTTGGGTGAAACATCCAGGGCAAGACCCTGTGGCTTTACTAAAAAAATATCCGAGCCGTTTTTTGATGTTGCATTTAAAAGACCGCAAACCAGGAACCCCAGGAAATCAGGATGGCCGTGCAGCAGATGAAACCAATGTAGTTTTAGGACAAGGTGATGTAGGTATTGCTGCTATTATGAAGGCGGCAAAAAAAACCGGCATTAAATATTATTTTATAGAAGATGAATCCCAAAAGGCTGTGGAACAAATACCGCAAAGTATTAAGTTTTTACATACACTTAAGTAAAAGAAGTTTTTTATTTAAACCTAACTTTCCTTACCAATTACTCAATTTATTTAAAGCCTACCTATCCGTTCTTTTTGTGCCGGCATACAATTCGTATTCAAATAACCGGCAATCAATTTTGCCAGTGTAAAATTCAATCCGGCGGCTTGGTTTAAGGCCAATTTTTTTGGCCAGTTCTAAATTACCCGTGAAAATATAGCCAGTATAACCTTTGCATTTTTTCTTCATAAAATCGCCAATGCGGCCGTAGGTAATTTGTAGTTCTGCCGCTTCTCCCAGGCGGTCGCCATATTCCGGATTAAAATAAATAATACCGTTTTTAACTTCCGGAATATTGGTTGCTTCAAAATCACCTGCAGCAAATTGTATAATGTCAGCAACACCGGCAGCCCCGGCATTTATTTTTGAAATATTAATTGCATCAGCGCTGATGTCTGTTGCAATAATTATTAATTCAGGTACTGTTACAATAATCTCGTCTAGCCGTTGACGTTGCTGCTGATACATTTCATTTGTATATCCCAGGATATGCATAAAAGCATAGTTGCTGCGATATAAGCCCGGCCTTCGGTTAGTGGCCAATAAAGCTGCCTCAATAGCCAAAGTAGATGAGCCGCACATCGGATTGACAAATGGTGATTCCCTATCCCATTTTGTTGCTAATAATGTTGCTGCGGCCAACGCTTCCAGCATAGGAGCTTTACCTGGAATTTTTCTATACCCATGTTTGGATAAGGTTTCACCTGAAGTATCAATAAAAATCTCTACAGCTGATTCTTGCCAATACAAATGAATAACTGTTTTATCAAGTTCTGGCCCGGCATTCGGCCTTTTACCCGTCTTCTCTCTAAACCTATCTGCAATGGCATCTTTTACAGTTACATTCGCAAATAACGAATTGTTGATAGTCTTATTATTTACATTGCTGGTAACTGAAAAATAACCCTCTGGAGCAATGATATCTTCCCACTCAAAAGCAAGTAAGGCTTTATATAATTCCTGTGCATTCGCGGCACTAAATTCTTTAATAGAAAATAATATCTGGCTGGCACAACGCAGGTTTAAATTTAGCTTAATACAATCAGCCAAGGTTCCTTTTAATTCTACCCTGGTTTTAAAAACACGTATTGTGGTAAAACCAAGCTCAACAATTTCCTGTTGTAAAAAAGTAGATAAACGATTACTACAGGTAACAATTATTTTATTGGTAGTATTAAAGAGTTGCATAATTGTTACAAAAGTAAACAATAGGAATGGGTTAGAGAGTTTGGGTTTTATCGCTTAATAAAAGCCAGATAATCAAAAAGAAGTCGATAGTTATAAACTATTACACAAAGATGCCGTTATAGCTACTTTGGTGTATAAGCTGCAAAATAAAATTATAAAAAAGAAGTACATTGTGTTATGGACTTACAAAAAGATATACGGTTGGCGGTATTAATTGATGCCGACAATGTGCCTTATAGTAATATAAAAGGGGTAATGGAAGAAATTGCCAAATATGGTACACCAACTTTTAAAAGAATTTATGGCGACTGGACAAAGCCCACCGTTTCTGGCTGGAAAAATGTGTTATTGGAGAATGCGATTACCCCGATCCAGCAATACAGTTATACCAGCGGAAAAAACAGCAGTGATAGTGCGCTTATAATTGATGCCATGGATATTTTATACTCGGGCAAAGTTGATGGTTTTTGTATTGTTTCCAGTGATAGCGACTTTACAAGATTAGCTACAAGACTGAGAGAAGCTGGTATGAAAGTTTTTGGAATAGGTCAAAAGAAAACTCCTAACCCATTTATTGTTGCCTGCGATAAATTTATTTACATGGAAATTATTCCAATATTTGAATCAAGTGAAACAGAAACACCCAAAACAAAAACTAATAAACCACAACCCAAGGCAGCAGTGGTTGATAAAGTAAATAAAGAAACACTTAAATTAATTGCTGCTACCATCAATGATCTTGCAGATGAAAATGGCTGGGCATTTTTGGGAGACGTTGGAAATTTAGTTTTAAAAAAACAACCCAATTTTGATCCAAGAAATTATGGTTTTTTAAAATTAACACCTTTGATAAACTCTTTACATCAATTTGAAATTGATAAAAGAGAGACCGAAAAGGGAGGGACTAAATTAATTTTTATCCGCAATAAAGAATAATTATTTGAAATTGTGTGTTTGAAAAAATTGTACAAAATTATAAGCGTAAGAAACACTTTTGAAGGCTATCCTTCCAAAAAGGAATGTTTACGGCAAATGTTTTTTGAATTTTTTTAGTATCCATTACTGAGTATGCCGGGCGTTTAGCAGGTGTAGGATAATTTGATGAAGGTATTGGATGAACAATACATTTACTGCCGGATAATTCTTTAATAGTCACAGCAAACTGCCACCAATCTATAATTCCGCTATTGGAATAATTATAAATTCCCGGATTTTCTGCTGCTTTACCGGAAGAAATGATTTGCATAATTGCTGCTGCCAGATCCGCTGCATAAGTAGGACATCCTTGTTGGTCGCTTACCACATTCAATTGTTCCTTTTCTTTCATGAGACGCACCATAGTTTTTACAAAATTATTTCCGAAGCTGGAATAAACCCAGGAAGTTCGTATAATAATACTTCCGGGATTATTTTGTTGTGCTAATCTTTCGCCTTTCAATTTTGTATCACCATACATGTTAACCGGCGCTACGGGATGATCTTCTTTATAAGGAATTGAGGAAGTACCATCAAATACATAATCTGTTGAGATATGAATGAACTGTGTATTATATTGCTTACAAATTTTAGCCAAATTCCCTACTGCTGTTGCATTTATGAGTAGTGCCTTTTCAGGTTCTGTCTCTGCTTTATCAACAGCTGTATAGGCAGCACAATTAACGCAGAAATCAATTGCGTGATTGGCGAAATATTTTTTTATCGCCTCAGCATCATCAATGGGTAAATCTTCTTTTGTAACAAACAAAAAATTATATGCATTATAAGCAGATGAGATTACTTTTATTTCGTTGCCCAATTGTCCATTGACACCTGTTACTAAAATCGTTTTTTTTTCTACCACTTTTAAAAAATAAATTTACTTACACAATTATCGATACCGGGATGAATAAAATCTTTGTCGGCAACAATAGCTTTATCAGTTGGTATTTGCCAATCAATACCCAATTTGGGGTCGTTGTATAAAAGACCACCTTCACTTTCCTTGTTATAAAATGCATCGCATTTATATAGTATTTCGGCTGTTTCACTTAACACAGAATATCCATGGGCAAATCCTTTTGGCACCAGCAACTGTTTTTTATTTTCGGCAGATAACTCTATGCTAAAAACCTTGCCATACATTGAAGAACCTTTTCTAATATCCACCACTACATCTAAAATAACACCACTTAATGCCCTTATAAGTTTTGTTTGTGCATAAGGAGGATGTTGAAAATGCAACCCCCTGATCACGCCATACGATGACCTGGCCTGATTATCCTGAATAAATTTCATGGTAACACCGCCAACTGAAAAAGTATTCTCATTATAACTTTCAAAAAAATAACCACGGTCATCATTAAATACCCTTGGTTCAAAAATCAATACTCCGGGAAATGCTGTTTCTGTAAAAGGCATAAGGTTTATGAATATTTTTCTTTAAAAAAATCGATTGTTTCAATTAGTCCATCTTCAAATTTTTTAGTCGGAGTATACCCCAAAAAATCATTTGCCAGGGAAATGTCGGCCAGGGAATTCCTGATATCCCCGTTTCTCGGCTCCCGGTAAATTGCTTCAAAATTACTATGCAAATATTCTTTACATGCATTATATAAATAATTAACCGAAAAATTTTCTCCTGTGGCTACGTTAAATACTTTGTTTACTGCTTTTACATTATCTGTTAACATTCCTTTTATATTAACCTGCACTGCATTGTCTACAAAAGTAAAATCCCTGGTTTGTCCCCCATCCCCATTAATATAGACCGGAATGTTTTTCATGATCCCTTTTACAAACAAGGGAATTACTGCTGCATAGGCCCCATCAGGATCCTGGCGTGGCCCAAAAATATTAAAATACCTAAACCCAATCATTTTTAATCCATATACATCAGCAAAAACCTGTGCATATAATTCATTTGTTTTTTTTGTAGCAGCATATGGAGATAAACAATTCCCTATGCGGTTTTCTATTTTTGGCAAAGATGGTTCATCGCCATATACCGATGATGATGATGCATAAACAAATTGCTGTACATTATTATCAATAGCCGCCTTAACCATATTTAAAAAACCGCCCACATTAACTTCATTAAAATATAGTGGCTCTTTAATAGAACGTGGAACAGAACCCAATGCTGCCTGGTGACTTACATAATTGATTTGGTTGCATGCCAGTTGACAGGTTTCTGCATTTCTGATATCGCCTTCAATAAATTCAAAACCGCTATATTGGCGAAGAGGTGCAAGATTTGTTTCAAATCCATTAACAAGGTTATCCAATACCCTCACTTTTTTAGCACCATTTTTTAATAAATATTCCGCGATATGACTACCAATAAAACCAGCCCCTCCCGTTATTAAAAAATTTGAATTATTAATATCCTTTGTATGAAAATTGATACTCATTGTTTACTATTCATTATACATTATTACAGGCTCCAGTAATACCTGTTATTTATCTTTCCCCTGTAGGTGCCTTTTAAATCTGCAATCATAGCCCCTTCTTTTGTAATGCCGGAAAAATAATTATCATCTAAATTTTTATAATTGTTATGTGGCACTGTTACAATAACAGCATCATAATCATTAGCAATATCAGTAGTAAGCCCAAATCCGTATTCGTGCTTTAATTCCTCACTATCTGCATGTGGGTCGGAAACATGAACATTTAATGAAAAAGATTGCAATTCCTTCACTACATCTGCCACCTTACTATTACGTATATCACTTACATTTTCCTTAAAAGTTGCCCCCAACACCAGCACTTTAGCATCTTTTATATTGCTGCTATTTTGAATAATATGTTGCAATACTTTTTTAGCAACATATCCAGCCATACCATCATTTAAAACACGGCCTGCCAAAATTATCTGGCTATCATAACCCAATTCTTTTGATTTATAGGTAAGGTAATACGGATCAACCCCAATACAGTGACCACCTACAAGCCCCGGTTGAAATTTTAAAAAATTCCATTTGGTCCCTGCTGCTTCAAGCACTTCAAAAGTATTGATTCCCATCTTGTCAAAAATAATAGATAGTTCATTCATCAAGGCAATGTTCAGGTCTCTTTGTGTATTTTCGATAATTTTTGCTGCTTCAGCTACTTTGATACTAGATGCTTTGTGTACACCTGCTGTTACCACCAGCTCGTAAACTTTTGCAATCAGGTCCAAACTTTCGGCATCGCAGCCACTTACTACTTTAATGATTTTTGCCAGGGTATGTTCCTTGTCTCCGGGGTTAATTCTTTCAGGTGAATACCCTGTTTTAAAATCAATGATATTTTTTAAATTACTTAATTTTTCAATAATGGGCAAACAATCTTCTTCTGTACAACCAGGATATACAGTGCTTTCAAAAACTACATAATCTCCTTTTTTAATTACCTTACCAATAGTTTCACTTGCTCTTTTTACAGGCAACAGGTCAGGCACATTATGATCATCAACAGGAGTAGGTACTGCAACAATAAAAAAATTTGCTTGTTTTAAAATTTCCAGGTCATTTGTAAATTCTATATCACAACCTTCAAAAGCATTTGTTTCCAATTCCTGGCTCGGATCAATTTTATTACGCATCATTTCTACTCTACCTGCATTGATGTCAAAGCCAATTACTTTAATTTTTTTGGCAAATTCCAATGCAATCGGCAACCCAACATACCCCAATCCTATAACTGCCAGCTTTTTGTTTTTATCTAATAAATTTTTATACATTTTTTGTAAATACCGTTACTCATTCAGGCGATATCTCTATTCCCTTTTTGAGTAATGTTTTTTTTAAAGTTATTAATATTTAAATAAGCTATTTATTGTTGCTGTACACATATTCGTTTAAAAAAGATTGCCTTTAAATTTATTTCCTTCTATATACTTTTAATTGTTTCGGTAAATTCTTTTGGCAATTTATACAATTCTGTTTGTGGCAAGGATTTAAAATATTCATATGTTATTTTTAACCCGTTGGCCCTATTTACTGTTGGTTGCCAATCCAAAATTTCCTTGGCCTTTGCAATATCAGGCTGGCGTTGTTTTGGATCATCTGTAGGTAATGGCTTATACACTATTTTTTGATTTGTACCAGTCAATTTTATTATTTCATCCGCAAAATCTTTCAATGAAATTTCGTCTGGATTGCCAATATTTATGGGTTGTATATAATCACTCATCAGAAGGCGGTAGATACCTTCTACAAGATCGCCCACATAACAAAAGCTTCTTGTCTGGCTTCCATCACCAAACACGGTTAAATCTTCTCCACGCAATGCCTGGCCAATAAAAGCGGGTAATGCACGACCATCATTTAAGCGCATACGAGGGCCATAGGTATTAAAAATTCTAACAATCCTTGTTTCTATATGATGAAAAGTATGATACGCCATTGTAATGGCTTCCTGAAAACGTTTGGCCTCATCATATACACCTCTGGGACCGACTGGATTTACATTGCCCCAATATTCTTCATTTTGAGGATGAATTAATGGATCTCCATATACCTCGCTGGTACTGGCAACCAATATTCTTGCCTTTTTTGAGAGTGCAAGACCCAAACAATTATGTGTACCTAAAGAGCTTACTTTTAATGTTTGAATAGGTATTTTTAAATAGTCTATCGGACTTGCAGGTGAGGCAAAATGTAAAATATAATCTAAGTCTCCCGGAATATGAATAAATTTAGAAACATCATGGTGATAAAATTCAAATTCTTTTAATTTAAATAAGTGTTCGATATTATTTAAATCTCCGGTAATCAAATTATCCATGCCGATTACTTTGTAACCTTTCTTTATAAAAAGGTCGCAAAGATGTGATCCTAAAAATCCTGCCGCACCTGTTATTAATACCTTTTTAGAAGTCATATAATATATTATTTTTAATCGGCCATTTGATGAATAAGTCAGTTGTACGATTTTATACAAAATCCTTAGATGCGAAAACTGTCATTAAAAATATTATTAAGACGATCTTCATCTATCCAATAATTTTTCGCCCAATACTCACATAGTGATATCCCAGATCTTCCATTAATTTCAGATCAAATAAATTACGTCCGTCAAAAATTGCTTTATTTTTTAATAGCGAAGAAATTTTACTAAAGTCAGGTACTCTAAACTCACTCCATTCAGTTGCTATTATTAAGGCATCCGCATTATGCAATGCATCATACCTGCTTTCTACATAGGAAATCTTATCTCCCAAAAAATGCCTTACATTGGGCATAGCTTCAGGATCAAAGGCACATACAACTGCTCCTGCTGCTAATAATTCATCAATAATGTATAAAGAAGGCGCCTCTCTTATATCGTCTGTATTAGGTTTAAAAGCCAAGCCCCACAAAGCAATTTTTTTCCCTTGCAAATTATTTTTAAAATATGCTTTTATTTTGGGTATTAAATGAAGTTTTTGTTTTTCATTTACCTCCATGACTGCGTCCAGTATTTTAAAATTATAATTAACTTCTATAGACGATTTGGCTAATGCTTGTACATCTTTTGGGAAGCAACTTCCCCCGTATCCAATTCCTGGAAATAAAAAACGTTTTCCAATACGCTCATCGCTACCTATTCCTTTACGTACCATATCCACATCTGCCCCCAACAACTCGCAGAGCTGTGCTATTTCATTCATGAAGGTAATTTTCATAGCCAAAAAAGAGTTGGCAGCATACTTCGTTAATTCAGCACTTTTTTCATCCATAAATATTACTGGGTTTCCTTGCCTAACAAATGGTGCATATAAATCACTCAAAAAAAATTTAGCTTTTTCTGATGAAGTGCCAATTACAACCCTGTCAGGTTTCATAAAATCATCAACAGCTACTCCTTCTCTTAAAAATTCAGGGTTACTCACTATGTCAAAAGACCCTTCTACACCGCCATTACTTAGGAGTGTATTTTTTACTTTATCAGCAGTGCCTACCGGCACAGTACTTTTGTCGATTATTATTTTATAATCACCTTGTTTAATCAGCGTGCCTAAATCTTTTGCTACTCCTAATATATATTTTAGATCTGCGCTTCCATCCTCGCCCGGTGGTGTTGGAAGAGCAAGAAAAATAACCTGTGCATCTCTTATTCCATTCGATAATGAAGTTGTAAAGCGAAGCCGGTTTTCTTTTAGATTTCTTAAAAATATTTTTTCCAATCCGGGTTCATAAATCGTTATTTTTCCTGAAGCAAGTTTGTCTACTTTGGTTTCATCAACATCCACGCATATAACGTCATTTCCTGTTTCGGCAAAACAAGTACCTGTAACCAATCCTACATATCCTGTTCCAACTACTGCAATTTTCATAATTAATTATCGATTTATATATTCTAAAACAACTGATACAATAAATGCCTGTTGTTCTTCATCAAGCTCTGTGTGTATAGGCAAGGAAATAACTCTTTGAGTTAACCAATCGGTGGTTGGCAATTGATAATTTTTGCCTCCAAAAGCATCAAACATTTTTTGTTTATGGCAAGGAACAGGGTAATAAATCATAGATGGAATACCTTTATCCGCCAAGTATTTATTCAGCCCATCCCTATCAACATTATTTAATACCAATGTATATTGATGAAAAACATGGTTGCTATACTGTGCCCTGAATGGTGTTACTATTTTTTCATGCCCTGCAAATCCATTATCATAAAAATCAGCCACTTTTCTACGGGCCGCAATATATTCGTCCAAATACTTTAATTTAATATCCAGTATTGCAGCCTGCATTGCATCCAATCTGGAATTACAGCCAACCATCTCATGGTAGTAACGCTTACTTTGACCATGAGAGGCAATCATTTTTAACTTTTCTGCTAACGCATCATCATTGGTAAATATTGCTCCGCCATCTCCAAATGCACCCAGGTTTTTTGAAGGATAAAAAGATGTGCAACCAATATGGCCGATACCTCCGGTTTTAGTAACGGTCCCATCACTAAATGAATAATCACAACCAATAGCCTGAGCATTATCTTCAATTACAAAAAGATTGTACTTTTTGGCAATAGCCATAATCTTTTCCATATTAACTGCATGGCCATATAAATGAACCGGAATAATTGCCTTCGTTTTGGGTGTAATAGCCTTTTCAATGGCCTCAATATCCATGCAAAAAGTTTGCTTGTCTACATCGACAAATACAGGTTGTAAATGAAGCAATGCGGCAGCTTCTACGGTTGCTATGTAGGTAAAAGAAGGTGTAATAACTTCATCGCCAGGTTTTAGATCAAGTGCCATCATTGAAATCTGTAAAGCATCTGTACCATTAGCACATGTAATTACATGCTTAACTCCATTATAGGCTGCAAGATTTGCTGCAAAATCATTTACCACTTTACCACCAATAAACATGGAACTTTCCATTACTTTTAAAACTGCTTCATCTACCTGCGGTTTAATTTTAAGGTACTGGGTTTTTGTATCTACCATTTGCAGTGTCCTCATATATTATTTTTTTCGATGGCAAAGATAGGGATTCAATACTCAGTTTCAAATTTGTGCTTTAGCTCGATACGATGGTATGTTATTAAATATTTGCTGTTAGATTTGCTATAAAAATACAATTGGGTACATTTTTTTATACCATTTTTCTTAATCTTTATGTTACAGGTATTAAGGTTTTATCAATCTGGAGCCCAAAGGCAAGGTTATGGATAAATGGAAGAAAAAAATTTCCTTTTATCAATATTAAAAATAATAACGATACAAAAACAGTGTGGATGCACTGTGCCAGTTTAGGCGAATTTGAGCAAGGAAGGCCTGTTATTGAAAATATAAAAAATCAATATCCACAAGTCAAAATTGTGCTTAGTTTTTTTTCGCCAAGTGGCTATGAAGTTCAAAAAAATTATGCTGGTGCCGATGATGTTTTTTACCTGCCAATAGATAGTAAGGCAAATGCAAAAAAAGTAGTTGCGGCTATTAACCCGTCATTGGTTTTATGGGTAAAATACGAGTATTGGTTTTATTATCTTGAAGAACTGAAACAACAAAATATACCTTTACTATTAGTATCGGGTATTTTTAGAAAAAGCCAACCTTTTTTTAAATGGTATGGTACTAGCTGGCAAAAAGCATTGGCATGTTTTTCACATTTTTTTGTTCAGGACAGCAGCTCTCAAAATTTATTGGCTGGTATTGGCATTAATAAAAATGTAACAGTAAATGGTGATACAAGATTTGACAGGGTGATTGAAATTGCCGAAAAATTTGAACCTATTCTGCTGATAAAAGAGTATTGTGGTGAAAGCAAAGTAATAGTAGCAGGTAGCACATGGGAAGATGATGAAGCAGAATTAATACACTATGTTAAAGCCAACCCACAAATTAAATTCATTATAGCGCCGCATGAAATTGACGCAGACAATTTAAAGGATGTACAAAAAGAATTTGCCGGATCAATATTTTATTCTGAGCTACTTACCACCCAATCTTTGAATTCAAATGTATTAATCATTGACAATGTCGGGATGCTGTCACGTTTATATCAATATGCGGATATAACCTATGTTGGGGGTGGATTTGGTGATGATGGAGTACACAACGTATTGGAAGCAGCAGTGTATGGCAAGCCCGTTATTTATGGACCAGAATTTGAAAAATTTAAAGAGGCGATTGAACTAACAGACTGCGGTGGTGGCTTTAGCATTTCTACTGCTTTGGAACTTGAAAAGGTATTGACAGAATTATGGGAGAATGAACAAGTTTTAAAGATGGCAGGTGAGGCTGCAAAAAATTATGTGTACTCTAATTCTGGTGCTTCAAAAAAGATTATGGATTATATTCAGGAAAACCGCCTTTTAACCAATTGATCAAAATGCTGAACTGTTTCGTTGCTATCTTTCCAGCCAAGCTTTGTTTTTAATTCCCTCCTTACCCAATATTCAGCCTCGGGCCAGATAGTAAAACTGTTGATAGTTTTAATACTACGCTCATACATTACTTCATCCCCCCTAAATAATTCATTGATAAATAAAAACCTTTCATTTACACCGATAGCTTTTTTTAGGTCTTTCACAGGGCTGTCACTTAATTTAGCACTTAGTTCTGTTTTATCCTCTTTTAAACTATCATTAAGTGACCTATCTTTTTTACCTACCGACTCATTTATTTCTTTTGAAGGAACCGCCAGGTTTTGGTGTATTAATGTAGGTATATCATCTTCGCCCATATCAAATAACAGTTGCGGTTTGCTGTGTGAGCTTATATGTTGAATTACATTAGCATTACGCTTTATTTCTTCTAATTCTGCTTCTATTGCGGCTTCGTCAACCTGCAAAATTTCAACAATTTTCTCTCCAATAGTATCTGCTTTATCTTTTTCAGCATCCTGCCATTGTTCTACTATTTGTAAAGGCATTGATATAGACACAGCCTTATTTGCACCCTTGGGTTGAGTTGCTTTTAAATGCATCAATTCATGCTGCATCATTTCAACAGTTATTAACAGGTTGTCTACCGGTAAGTTTTCGTTAATTTGTTTTTGCAGCTTTTGCAAAAGTGTTTCCACTCTTTCCATAAACACTATTATTTTAACAAGCAATGCAAAGAAAAAATAGTTTTGACTAATGGCCTAAAACTGTAAACTTTGCAAACATTCTATTAAAGTTACAAACTCAATTTTAAAATAATTTATAAATGTTTATTGAACCCTATTTAAAAGGCGGTCGCGGTTCTATTGAAGTAATTTGTGGCAGCATGTTCAGTGGTAAAACTGAAGAATTGATAAGGCGCTTAAAGAGAGTTAAGATTGCTAAATTAAAAGCAGAGATATTTAAACCAACCATTGATATTCGCTATGATGAAGTAAATATTGTAAGCCACGATACAAATTATATCCATAGTACACCGGTTGATAGCTCTCAAAAAATTTTGCTGTTGGCGAAGGATGTTGATGTTGTAGGCATTGATGAGGCCCAATTTTTTGATGCAGAAATTGGCAATGTTTGCGAGCAATTGGCTCTACGGGGTATAAGAGTAATTGTTGCAGGACTGGATATGGACTATACCGGAAAACCATTTGGCCAGGTGCCAAACCTGTTGGCAATTGCCGATTATATTACCAAATTACACGCAATTTGTGTCAAGTGCGGTAATATTGCCAATATTAGTTATCGAAAAATTGCTGAAGACAAACAGTTAATATTGGGTGAAAAAGATATATATGAACCAAGATGCAGAATTTGCGCACAATTGAATGTATAATCATTTGTTTGGAGTGAGTTGTTTAAAGTTTTTGATTGTTTAAAATATACTGCCGCAATATGACTAAAACAGTTTTTGCATTATTAAAAAAAGACCTGCTGCTTGAATTAAGGCAGCAGCATAGTTTTTATGGCATATTATTATATGTAGCTTCTACCATATTTGTACTCTATTTATCCCTTAATAATCCCGAAGCCGATGTTTGGAATGCCCTGTTTTGGATAATACAATTATTTGTATGTGTAAATGCAGTAGCTAAAAGTTTTTTACAGGAAAGCCGTGGACGGATGCTGTATTTTTATTCTATTGCAAGTGCAAAAGAATTTATCATAGCCAAACTTATTTATAATATTATACTAATGTTATTGATGAGTTTGATGAGCCTTGGGTTATTTTTTCTTTTATTAAAAAATCCTTTAACCAACACTATACAATTTATGGGAATTGTATGTATTGGCAGCATAAGTCTTAGCCTTGTATTTACTTTATTGGCTGCTATAGCGGCAAAGGCACAACAAAATGCGGCTTTAATGGCCATCCTTGGCTTTCCTTTAATTGTTCCTCAATTATTATTGGTAATCAGGTTATCTAAAGCAGCTTTTGGCGAAATTTTCAGGGATGGCGCCCTGCTAAACTTAACACTATTAATTATTGGCTTTGATTTGATGGTGCTTGTATTATCAATAATATTATTTCCTTTTTTGTGGAAAGATTAGTGTTTTTTTTATTCATTTTGAACAGGCGCTTTTGCTGCAACTTTTCCATAAACCCAGGTACCAGCTATGGCAGATAAAAGCGTAATGGTTACCACACCAAAACCAGCCCCTATTTGTGCAAAAAGCGGTCCGGGGCATGCTCCTGTTATTGCCCACCCTATCCCAAAAATTAAGCCTCCGATTATTTGTCCTTTATCAAATTTTTTATCCTCAATAACAATTGCCTCGCCGCTAAATGTTTTGATATTAAATCGTTTGATAAAGAAAATAGAAATCATTCCAGTTACAACAGCCGTTCCTATAACACCATACATGTGAAAAGAAGTTAACTGAAACATTTCCTGTATGCGGAACCAGCTGATTATTTCAGCTTTTACAAACGTAATTCCGAAAAAAATACCTACCGCTAAATATTTAATATTCTTCATTGTAACAATTTAAATATGACGGGCAAAATAAAATTGGCACTAATAAAGCCGCCCACCATAAAAGATATAGTTGCCACAAGTGACGGCCATTGTAAATTAGATAATCCCATGATAGAATGGCCCGAAGTGCAGCCCCCTGCATACCGGGTACCAAATCCAACTAAAAAACCTCCTACAACAAAAAAGAAAAACCCTTTTAAAGTAAATACATTTTGCCAGTTAAAAATATCCAAAGGCATCAGCCCGGTAAAATCTGTTACTCCATATCCCTTTAACACAGTTTGTGTTTTTTCAGCCACAACAATGGCATTAGGATTTTGCAAAAAACGGGCAGCTATAAATCCTCCAATCAATATGCCGGCAACAAAAAACAAGTTCCATATTTCTTTCTTCCAGTCGTATTTAAAAAATGGGATATTAGCCGGTATGCACATGGCACATATATGCCGCAAAGAAGAGGAAATACCAAATTTTTTATTGCCTAATAATAACAAAACAGGTACAGTTAACCCAATAATAATACCTCCTGCTAACCAATGCCACGGTTCTTTAATTAATTCAATCATCTTGTAATATTATTGATTCGTATGGCATAAAAATAATTAAATCTGCCCATTAAAAAGAAGTAGTTTTTTCAACTATAAGCTAACCAGCTTACTTCCTTTTGTTTTCCGGCTGTATTCCTATATTCAGAAACTCCATTGATGGAAATTTAGCTCTTTTGCCAAAAACTGTAACAGAAAAGTTTTTACTATTATAAGTTTTATAGGCTGAAAAATTTACAATTTGCATAACAGGGTGTTTCCCCTAATTTTGCAATCTCATTATTATTTAAATGCGTAAAAGCTGGTGGAAAATATTAGCGGCGGTATTATTACTATATACATTTATCGCCGGCTTTTTAATTAAAGTTCCGGATATTGGTAACCTTAAAGAGACAATACGTAACCTGTTTTTTCATGTGCCTATGTGGTTTGGGCAACTTATATTGTTTACTATTTCTTTAATTTATTCCATAGCGTACCTGCGCAATCCCAATCTAAAGCATGATATTTATGCGATAGCTTTTGCCAAAACAGGTATAGTAATGGGCATTCTTGGCTTGGTAACCGGCTCTATTTGGGCCACTTATACATGGGGCGAACCATGGAGCAATGATCCCAAACAAATAGGAGTAGCCATTGCCATGTTGATTTATTTTGCCTACCTGGTATTAAGAAATTCAGTAACTGATATTGATAAAAGAGCTAAGATTAGCGCCGTATACAACATCTTTGCTTATTTCATCTATATACCATTGATAATGATATTGCCAAGACTGGTAGAATCCTTACATCCTGGTGGTAAAGGTGTTGAAGGAAATCCGGGTTTGAATGGTGCAGACCTTGATGCTACCATGAGATTGGTTTTTTGGCCAGCTGTAATTGGCTGGACCTTATTAGGCACCTGGATAAGTACTTTACATATCAGAATAAATTTATTAAGAGATAAAAAATTAATTAATGCGGAATAAAATTTACTGTTCATTGTTGATGATAACAAGTTTGCTATTTAGTGTAAATACTTTTGCCCAGGATAATGTTACTTCTGAATCGGTAATGCGTAGTAATGGAAAAATATACGTTGTTGTGGCTATTTGTGTTACTATTTTGATAGGCTTGTTTTTATACATTGCAAGCATTGATAAAAAAATAGGAAAGATTGAAAAAGAAAATCTTTAATGTTGAATCGTTTTGTAAACTGAATACTTATGGTTAAAATCGATGACAGTAAAGAAAAAGCCCAATTACTCTGCAATAAATTTGTATTAAAAGAGGTTTTACCTGAAAACAATACAAAAGTTGAAAGAGTATTAGGGAATGAGTTTTTAATATCCATTGATAATAATCCTAAAATTTATAAAAAATATAACCACTTGCCAGTTGTTATAATAAATCGATTGCTTCATTTAAACAAAAACTATGTCAGCACAACAACAGTACAGCTTTTTTGAAAGTGTAGAAAAAAGTTTTGATAAAGCCGCTAAATTCACTAAATGGGACAAAGGCGTTTTAGAACAAATAAAAGTCTGTAACAGTGTATACAGGCTCAATTTCCCAATAAAAAGAGACAATGGTACTATTGAAGTAATAGAGGCCTACCGTGTACAGCATAGCCAGCATAAATCGCCTTGCAAAGGTGGTATACGTTTTAGCGACGGCGTAAACCAGGATGAAGTAATGGCGCTTGCTTCCTTAATGACTTATAAATGTGCTATTGTAAATGTACCTTTTGGCGGGGCCAAAGGTGGCATAAAAATTAACCCACGTAACTATAGCGTGTATGAATTGGAAAAAATTACGCGACGCTATACATCAGAATTGGTGAAGAAAAATTTTATCGGCCCTGGTATAGATGTACCGGCACCTGACTATGGTACAGGCGAAAGGGAAATGTCGTGGATAGTAGATACGTATACATCACTTAAACCAGGAGAAATTGATGCAGCTGGTTGTGTTACCGGTAAACCTATTACTCAAGGTGGCGTGCGTGGACGCAAAGAAGCTACGGGCTTAGGCGTTTTTTTTGGCATACGTGAAGTATGTAATATGGAAGATGTAATGAAAAAGCTTGGCCTTACTGTTGGTGTTGAAGGAAAAAGAGTAATTGTGCAAGGCATAGGAAATGTAGGATATCACAGTGCTAAGTTCTTCAGGGAACATGGAGCAACGGTGATTGCAATTGCTGAACATGATGGTGGTGTGTATAACGAAAATGGATTAAATGAAGAAGAACTGATACAGCACAGAAATAAAACAGGTTCTATTACAAATTTTCCAGGCGCAAAAACCATTGTCAATACCAACGAAGCGCTGGAACTGGAATGTGATATATTAATCCCGGCCGCATTGGAAAATGTGATCAATGCAGAAAATGCATCAAGGATAAAAGCAAAAATAATTGGTGAAGCAGCCAACGGGCCTTGTACTCCTGAAGCTGATGAAATATTTATAAAAAAAGGAATTCTGGTTGTACCTGATATGTACCTGAATGCAGGTGGTGTTACCGTAAGCTATTTTGAATGGCTGAAAAACCTTAGCCATGTACGTTATGGCCGATTGGAAAAACGTTTTTCAGAAAATATGAATACGCACATTTTAGGACAGATAGAAGAACTGAGTGGTAAAAAAGTCAGTTCAGGAGAAAAGGAATTTATATTACGTGGTGCAGAAGAAATAGACCTTGTACATAGCGGCCTTGAAGAAACAATGATCACTGCTACAAGAGAGATCATGCACATTTGGCTAAGTAATCCTGAAATACCTGATATGCGTACAGCCGCATATGTTAGTGCCATTAATAAGGTAGGAATTATTTACGCGGAATTAGGGATATTCCCTTAAAACTCCGTCCTCTAAAGAGAATTAATCGAAGATATTATTCTACCCTCATCCATTAACTGTGGTGAGGGTATTTTTTTGCACGCCATATTATTATTAAGTACGGTTGCAATCAAGTATTACTTAAACAAGTGAGCAAAACAAGCAGAACAATCAATTACTTAACAATTAGTAAATTAAAATGTACATTTATTTTAAATGGAATCTGTACAGATGAGTTTTTTATGTTAGACTAAAAAATAAAAATGAAAGATACATTTCCTGTAAAGGGCTTATTATTTCGATACTAAAACGTTTTCGGAATTTTTACAATAATAAAAATCCTTAATTAGTTACTGTAAAACTAACTTCTTTATAAACTACATCTTTATTATCGGTAACCCCCTGAATGATTACTTTAAATTTACCGGTAACATCGCTGGTATAAAATGAAAATTCTACTTCTTTTTGGGTATTAATGATAACTCCGGGTTTCCAAAAAATAGTTGATAAATATTCCGGCACTGCAATATCTTTTTGCTTTTGTTCTACCCCGTAAAATTCACGTGTTAGATAAATTGCAGGAATATTTATTGCTGTTTGTTTATTTGTTAAATCACATCCGTAATAAGGTTGCTGCCGTTCCCTCAAAGGATTAGTCCAATACGATTTTCCTTTTACTGGAAAATGGTTGTTTATATCATTGATATGATTGATGCAATTTAAGATATCATACTCGCATACGTAATCCCCACAGGCATTAGGTCCCCATTCGTTGCCTAATTTACCATATATTAAATTATCTTTTTTAGATATCACAACTACTTCCTTTAATCTTTTTACTCCCGGAATTTCCCGTTCTACTGCTGCTTTATAATTTAGATAACTTGCTGAAGTAGCAGCCTTATTAAAATTAAAATAAGGTATTAAATTATTTAATATTGTTTTCAGGGGATTATCTATTTCAATAATAAACTTCATCTCATCATCAATCTTAATGTTGTGCATGTTTTTGTAAGCGCTTGCAGGAATGAAATTGTCTATATCATCCGGCATCTTTATTTCACTATTGTTACCAATTCGGTAAGTATTGTTGTTAACACTGATAAAAACTTTCCTCCCTTCCTTTACAGATATGGATATTGGGTTAAGGGCAAACCTGCCTTTACCATCCGTAGAGAATAAATCAAGGCTTGAATCTCTGATAATGATAAGCTCTACAGGTTTCTTGGGTAGCTTTTTCTCTATATAGGTTCTGCCGGTAATGGGGATAGATTGAAGATTCCCGAAACTGTCTTCAGGTGTTGCCTTCATCAACGTTTGCCAGGTATATCTCCTCCAACCTTTTATCAGCAGCACATTTTCCATATACACTTCATTGTCTATTTCCCTTCCCATCAATGGCGGAATATTTGCAGAAAAATGTTTCAGGTAAACGTAGGTCTCAATATCGTTCCGGCTTACATTTGTTATACGGTTTGCCTGTACGCAGGCTATTGAAACAACACCAGTTAAAGAATTATTTTCAAAGTCAGCCAATTTTAATTTTAAGGTAACTTTTGCATGCCTTCCATATCTTGACGTATCAGTGCTTACTACAATTGAAGGCTTTTTAAAAAAATGTGCAAAAAATAAACGCTCTGCAAATGGCCGGCCCAATGTATCTGTTATAGTAATGGTGATAATACCTTTTGGCATATCATTTAGTATCAATTTTATTTTTTTACTTTCCTTACCAGCATCTACTGCCACACTGCCAAACAGGTTTACATCATTATGGATATACACCTGCAAATGCCTTGGCATACCTCAGCTGATATTGAATATCGCTGTATCGTTGGTGAGTGCATTTTCCATAGAAATGGCAACTCCATCTGCAAGAATATCCGGCAATGGAAATACAATGGGATCATTATTTTTATCAAAAAAATTCATCCAAAAATTATCCCCTGCTGATGGCGTTATTTTTAAAGTGGTTAGCCCATTGTCTGCTGTATAAATTGTATCAACTGCAATATTATTCCGGTACAGTATTCCTTTTACCGACAGCGGTGAACCATTGGGCATTGTTGTTTCTATTCCAACTTTATTTTCAACCCCTGCAACCAGGTTACCTGATTCTGGGTAAAATTTAGCAACAATACTGCTATCTTTTTTTGTACCCGGTATCGAAAGAGAAAGTAGCTGGTTGTCATCCTTAAAACTAATTTTTACCTGTACTATCTGTTGATCATCTTTCTGCGGAATTGGAATAACAGCAATGCCGCTATCATTTGAAAGTAAGTTTTTAAAAGCTTGTCCATTTACCGTGTAAGTAACCGTGGCTTTACTAATGGGATGAAGAGATTCATCTTCAACTTTTACCAATGCCTCAATAGTGTTGCCTACTGTTACAGAATCGGCAATAGTTACCGTGGCTTTAATAGTATTGTTTACAACCGATTTGATATTGATGATCTGGCTGAATAGTGCAACGGGTTTATTGTTTTGGTCAACTACATTACTGAATGCAGTAAACATATACTGTCCGGGCTGAATTGTATCGGGCAGGCTGAGATTGCCAAAACATAAGCCATCTGCAATCAGGTATTTATTCTCAAGGGTTACCTGTCTATTATCTTCCCTTACAATGGAAACTGATAAATAATTATGCCTGTTGATAGCCACCGTGTCCTCATTTATAAAATAGGCGCTAAACCAAACCTGTTCATTGTTGGTATAAATATTTTTATCTAAATGAACAAAGAGTATTTCAGATGGATGGCTCTTTGAATAATGGGAAAGTTTTTCAGCAACAATATTGTCGCCAAATGCTGTTGTTTGGGCAGAAGCTAATTGGCAATAAGAAAGAAGGGCAAGCAATAAACAAAAAATAAATTTCATTTTACCTGATTAATTAAGGTAACATATACCACTATGAAAATAGTGTAAAATTATTTTTTGAGATGTTTTTCTTTGCGTACATCCGGGATAGATAGTTTAATTAACCCTATTTTAACATGCAGTAATAAACGTGAATGCTATTATTTTGAGTACGTCAATGTACAGGCAAACCTTGCATCGCCTGTGCCAAGTTCCTGGGCAGCAGCATTGCTGATTCGTATCAATAAACCATTATTTTGTTTAATATCGGGTATTACATCCAGCACTTTTGCATAAATACTTTTACCGTTTGTTAAATTGGTAACTTTTATAATTGTTCCAGGTTCTGCAGTGTTGTGTAAACAGTAATACTTACCATCTTCCCAGCCGCTATTGCTTTTAAATATTGCAGCTGCTCCTGTTTCAAATTTTACTACATCCCTTTTTTCCTGCTTTTCAAATGACGGTTTAAAAAAACCACCATTAAAAGTTTTTACTGCAGCCATTGTTGCAACAGGTTGGTTTTCTGGTTCTGCTTCTTTAACCACAGGAACCTCTTTTTTTTCTGTTACAATTACAGGCTCTTTTATGGTAACAGTTTCTTTTGCTTTTTCTGGTTCTTTTACGCCTACTTCTGGTTTCTTTTCTTTTACTGCAACAGGGATATCTTTTTTAACAACCACCTGTTCTTTTGTACTATTGTCAACCGGCTTTGTTACAGCCATTAGTGCAAGTGTTGACAGGTCTGGCTTTACTTTTAAATACCCTACAATTAATTTTGTTCCGTTTGGTACCGCATCCCCTTTAATATTATTCCATTGCTTTAAAGTGGCTAATGGCAGTTTATTATAATTGACCCCAACACGGTACAATCCCTCTTTTTCTTTTGTTGAATGATAAAGCGGTATCAATACCTCATCTGTTGCAGCATTACCGATTTGTAAAAAATTTACTGCAATTAAGGGAACTTTTATTACCTGGTGAAGACTGAGACCTTTTTCGAGCTGTAACTTATTAAATGGTGCAATTTCTTTTGGACTGATATTATACATCCTTCCAATACTATAATAATTTTCTTTTGCCTGTACTGTATGCGTGATATAAAAATCGGGAGAAACACCTTCAATAACCAACGGCTTATTTTGCGCCAGCAATAATAAAGGCATACAAAACAACAGTATTAATAATCGCTTCATTCTTTATAAATTTCGTTGCAAAGATGGGAAAATAAGTTGGTTAGTGGCAATATTAAAACAAGGGCAATTTCAGTTTAACAAACTATGTGTTTTGCTGTTAGTAACATTATTTTTAGACTTTTGTTTGTTTACTTATTGAAAATCCGCCAGTCTTTGGGGTAGTAATTATTAACTCGGTTGGGCAAAATTTTTATCCAGCCCAGAGGCAAATCCTGGTAAGTTAACAACACCCACCCTTTAAAATCAGTAGTTACTTTTATTTCCTGCCTTCGAAGATATTGCAAGGCAGTAACCTTGTCAACCACAATTGAAGGTACAGATGCATTGATGCTGGTACTTAGCGCCAGCTCATGATGTGGAATTAATTCATTGCGGATAATACTGCCCATCTTTATACCTGCCTTTTTTATATACAAAGAAAATTGAATGGAGGCAAGCTCACTTTCCATATGACTGGGTATGGCAATTACTTCTTCCTTTTGCTTAATAAAGAAAAAATCCAGGCTATCTTTTAAATAAGGTCTTATAATATCTATTTCTTTTGCAACCAGTTTTTCTGATTTGGTTTTATAAGCAGACTTCTGCCAGGCAGGTATTGCTTTTTCTCCCTTTGTAAATACAGCAATAAAAAATCCCTCACCTTTTACTTTATCAGGATAAAAACGATATCCATAAGCACCATTTTTTGGTGATTGTGTTTCAATAATATTCCATTCAGCTTGTATGTTTATCCGGGTGGATAACATACCTTCCTCATTGGTAAGCCAGTCTGCAATTGCCTCATTTTCGCTTTCTGAATAAGAGCAGGTAGAATAAATCAAGCTACCGCCTTCTTTTAGTGCCGGCAATATATCCGCTAAAATCCTTTGCTGTCGCTGGTTGCAGCTATATACATTTTGCAGGCTCCACTCTTCTATGGCTTCGTTGTCTTTTCTAAACAACCCGCTGCCGCTGCAAGGTGCATCCACCACTATCACATCAAAACAATTTGGCAAACGTTCAAAATCTTTTGGATTATTATTGGTCACTATTGTATTAGCTGCTCCCCATTTGGTAATATTTTCTGCTAAAATATTTACCCTTGTTTTTATAACTTCGTTACATACCAATAAACTTTTATCGTTAATTAGTGATTGTATTAAAGTTGATTTGCCGCCAGGTGCAGCGCATAAGTCCAATACTTTTATTGGTTGGGATAAATCAGTGCATTGTTGCAACGCCTGCTCTAAAAACATGCTGCTTGCTTCCTGCACATAATATGCACCGGAATGAAACACGGGGTCCAGTGTAAAGGAAGGGCGTTGTGAAAGATAAAAACCATTGGAAGTCCAGGGAATTTTGCCTTCTACATTTTCAGCAATAGATGTTGCTGCTAAAATATTGTTTATTTTAAAAGGATTTAATCTTACAGACGTAACCTGCTGGCCCGATTGATGCACTTTTTCAAATGCATCTTTATCAAATCCTTTAAGCCCTTCCAGAGATTCAAGAAATATTTGTGGTAAATAATTTAACAACGGTTATATATCTTTTAGTAAAATCAAAATTAATTGAACATACGGGCAAACGAACATACATCTAAAAATACCAGATTAGTTGTAGACAGCTGCACGTGGAAAAGGAAAAACCATCAAAACAAACTAATTTTGCGCCAAAGCAATTATTGGTAAATGAAGGAGAAACTACAACAATTAGCCAGTTCACTAGAAGGAGATTTTTTTACAGATGACACGATGCGAATTCTATATGCTACTGATGCTTCAGCATATAGGGAAATGCCTTTGGCAGTTGCCATCCCTAAAACGATAGCGGATATTAAAACACTTATTGAGTTTGCACATACTAACAAAACTTCTGTGATACCCCGTACTGCAGGAACTTCATTAGCCGGCCAGGTGGTTGGCAATGGGATCATTGTTGATGTATCAAAAAATTTTACCAAAATACTGGAATTAAATGTAGCTGAAAACTGGGTAAGGGTACACCCCGGTGTTATAAGAGATGAATTGAATCTTTTTTTAAAACCCCATGGCTTATTTTTTGGCCCCGAAACTTCTACTGCCAACAGGGCCATGATTGGTGGTATGGTAGGTAATAATTCATGTGGCTCCAACTCCGTTGTTTACAGAAGTACCCGTGAACATTTGCTGGAAGTAAAAGCTATATTAAGTGACGGAACAGATGTAGAATTTAGAACAGTTACCAATGATGCCTTTCATGCAAAGTGCGAATTGAATAATCTTGAAGGAAAAATTTACAATAACATCAGAAGTATTTTAAGCAGTTATGATAACCAGCAGGAAATAAGAAAACAATTTCCAAAAAAATCGGTAGAACGCCGTAACACAGGATATGCCATCGATATGTTACTGGATAAATCGCCGTTTGTTGCAGGAATGCCCGATTTTAATTTTTGTGAATTGATTGCCGGCTCTGAAGGAACGCTGGCTTTTATTACAGAAATAAAATTGAATGTTGTTCCCTTGCCGCCAAAAGAAACGGGTTTGTTATGCATACATTTCAACAGTATTGATGAAAGTTTACGGGCAAATTTAATTGCATTGAAATATAAACCCAGCGCCAGTGAGCTGATTGACCATTATATTTTAGAATGCACCAAAGACAATATAGAACAAAGTAAGAATCGTTTTTTTGTGCAGGGAGACCCAGGAGCTATTTTGGTAGTTGAATTTGCAAAAAATAACCGGGAAGAAATTATAGAAATATGCAAGGTTGTAGAAGCTGATATGCGTGCCGCAAATTTAGGTTATCACTTTCCATTATTATTTGGTAACGATACTAAAAAGATATGGAGCTTGCGCAAGGCAGGTTTAGGGCTATTGGGTAATTTACCCGGCGATGCCAAGGCGGTTCCTGTTATTGAAGATACAGCGATAGATGTAAATGATCTGCCCACTTATATCAGGGAATTTAATGAAATATTGATCAAATATAATTTGCATGCTGTGCATTATGCCCACGCAGGTTCCGGAGAAATTCATTTAAGGCCCATCATTAATTTAAAAACAGCAGAAGGAAACCTACTGTTTAAGTCTATTGCGCAAGAAATTGCAACATTGGTAAAAAAATATAATGGTTCGCTAAGTGGCGAGCATGGCGATGGAAGATTAAGAGGCGAGTTTATTGAACAAATGATTGGTCCCAAAAATTATGCGCTTTTAAAACAAATAAAAAATACCTGGGATCCACAACATATTTTTAATCCTAATAAAATTGTAGATACACCGCCAATGAATAGTATGCTGCGGTATACACCCGGCCAGCAAACTCCAACGTTCAATACAATTTTTCGATATCATAACCAGGATGTGTTGCAACACGCCGAACAATGCAATGGTAGTGGCGATTGCCGTAAAACACATTTAAGCGGCGGAACGATGTGCCCTTCTTTTATGGCTACCCGAAATGAAAAAGATACTACCCGTGCAAGAGCAAATATTTTAAGAGAATTTTTAACCAATTCTAAAGAAGTAAACCGTTTTAATCATAAAGAGATTTATGATGTGATGGATCTTTGCCTGAGCTGTAAAGGCTGTAAATCTGAATGCCCCAGTAATGTTGATGTGGCAAAATTGAAAGCTGAATTTCTGCAACAGTATTATGATGCCAATGGTGTACCATTTAGAAGTAAATTGATTGCTAATTTTACCAACTCCGCTAAATTAGGCGCCATGGTTCCCGGGATGTATAATTATTTTATAGCCAATAAAATTACAGGTGGTATTATTAAAAAAATATCCGGTTTTGCTATTGACCGCTCCATGCCATTGATGCATAAAAATACTTTGCAGAGTTGGTATAAAAAACACCGGCTCCACCCCGGCCCCCATCCCCTGAAGGGGAGCCGGGATGCCGATTCTTCAAATGCAAAGACTGTTTATTTATTTTGCGATGAGTTTACCAATTATAATGACACCCCAATTGGTATAAAAGCTATTTTATTAATGGAGAAATTAGGGTACAATGTTATTATACCCAAACATATAGAAAGTGGCAGGGCCTGGCTCAGCAAGGGTTTGATACGCAAGGGTAAGGAAATTGCCAATAAAAATATTGCCCTGTTAAAAGAAATTATCAGTAACGAAACCCCGCTGATTGGCATAGAACCAAGTGCTATCCTCACCTTCAGGGATGAATATATTGACCTTGCCAATGATGAGCAGTTTGAAGCTGCGAAGCAATTAAGTAAAAATGTTTTTTTAATTGATGAATTTATTGCTGCAGAAATAAAGAATGGCAACATAAAGGCTGACCAGTTTACAACAGCAGAAAAACAAATTTTATTACATGGCCATTGCCAGCAAAAGGCATTATCCAATGTTAGCCACACTGTAGATATTTTATCACTACCTAAAAATTATACGGTGCAAACAATAGCCAGTGGCTGTTGTGGAATGGCAGGTTCATTTGGGTACGAAAAAGAACATTACAATCTTTCCATGCAAATTGGCGAAATGGTATTGTTTCCGGCTGTACGCAATAAAAAAAATGATGCAGTTATGGTGGCTGCCCCCGGTACCAGTTGCCGTCACCAGATTAAAGATGGCACCCATACCGTAGCCATGCACCCGGTGGAGATTTTATATAATGCGTTGGTGTAATACTGGTAAATTTTTACTTATAAAGCGCCAGTACATCTTTAAAAATACCATCCAGTTTTTTTACCGGGATATCCTTTGCAGGGTCAATCAATAATATTTTCATTCTTGCACGTTTTTCAATAATCAGGTCTGGGTGGCTAATGCTTTTTCCTTCTACAATTCCTATATAGGGCTGATGATATTTTTTATGTGTCCACAAATAGCAAAACCTTTTTCCATTGTAAAAATAAAATGGCATCCCGTATTTCCAGCCTTCTGTAATACCATCATCCTGTTTGAGTATATATTCCCGCAAAAACTGCAGACAACTTTTTACAGGTTCTTCTTTTTGCAAAAAATAATTGTCAATTGGCCGAAGCATATTCATATTTTTTGCACATAAAAGCAATAATATCAATTGGTATGTGTTTGAATCGGGTTCCGGTAAAAATAAAGGGTAAACTGTGGCAACGATGCTGCCATAAATTATTGTGTGGTAACAAAATTTTTATCTTATTGAGAGATATAATTTTGCAAATGCGAAATGGTTTCTTTTTGAGACTGTATGATGGCGGTAACTACATCGCTAATAGAAATAATGCCGATTATTTTTCCATTAGCGGCAACGGGAAGGTGCCTTATCCGTTTCTCGCTCATTTGTTCCATGCAGTGATCAATAGTATCTGAAGGAGAAATGGTAATAACATTGGCGGTCATTATTTCGCTGATCAGTGTATCACGGGAAGTCCTGTTAACCAGTACAATTTTACGGGCATAATCCCTTTCTGAAAAAATACCCTTTAACTCATCGTTTTCTATAACCATTAATGCCCCGATATTTTTTTCGCCCATTATTTTAAGGGCATCGTATACAGAAGTGTTGGGTAATACAGAAAACACATTACTACCCTTTGTTTTAAGGATGTCGTTTACTTTAAGCATGGCAATCGATTTAAAGGTTCTAAATACATAGTGGTTGGACATGTAAAATACTGAAAATTTCTTTTAAAACACCCATAATCATACGTGGAAAAAATAATTATTTTAAAGAAAGTAAAATTCAATATGCTATTGTGAAGTGTTGTTTTGCCTTCATTTCATTTTGTATAATGACTATGCCGATAAAAAAAAGGTCAATTGTAAGTTTAACTGCAGTATGCTGCTGGATGGCTGACCAGGCCCCTTCCATTTCCTTGCTCCAATGTATATCATCAAAAATTAATATGGTATTGTTGTGTGAATGAGCCAAAAATTGCAGAAAGTATTGAAGCGTAGGTTCTTTTCGATGGTTACCATCTACAAAAACGAAATCAATTTTATCAAGAGTAGAAAAAAGATAAGGCAAGGTTTTTGCAAAATCGCCTTGTATAAGGGTTATATTATTTATACCTAACTGTATAAAATTATTTTGCGCTATGGCAGCAATTTGGGCCGCTCCTTCTAATGTATATACTTGTACATCAACATTGCCATTGGCCAAATAAGCGGTTGTAATACCAAAAGAAGCACCCAGTTCCAATACATTTTTGGGCTGATAATACTGCACCATCCTAAACAATAGTTGCGCAAATTTTTTAGGTTTTAAAGATGAGTTCGCAATATCTTTTACAACACGTTTATTAGATTTTATTACTGAAGAACCTGCACCAAAATCTTCCACATCAATAATACTATTATTCCTTTTTAACTGATGTCTTAACTCTTCAATCCTATCATAACAGTCATACTTTTTTTTATCATTTAATACATTGGTGACAAAATCAAATACAAAAGGAGAATGGATACCATGACCCTTTCCGTTGGAAGCAGTAAAAAAATAATATAGATATTTTTTTGCTAATTGAAACTTTGAATACAAGTTGTAAATTATAAGAAGCTGTTTAAAAATAGAATTCTCATCTCCCATTTCGAGGTTGGTGGGGCGCAACCTCGGTTAACCGCCGTGGCCGGTGTCCTCACCGGCCACGTTTTAATTAATTATAAAGCATTCTTGAAAATCATTTTTAAACAGCTTATAAGTGATGATTTATATTTTTTTCCATATTTGAAAACTGTAGCTGTAGGCATGTTTTTCATCAATTTCAAAAAACTCATCTGCAATTAATTGCCATTTGCTTTTATCAATCACGGGGAAAAAGGTGTCGCCTTCAAGATTTGCATGCACCCTTGTAATATAAATTTTATCCGCAATATCCATTGACTGTTTATAGATTTCACCCCCACCAATAATGAAAGCCTGTTTGCTGTTTGTATCAATTGTTTTTTGCATACTTTCTTCCAGGTTACGCACTGTAATTACACCTGTTGACTGCCAATCTGGATTACTGGTAATTACAATATTTGTTCTGCCGGGTAATGGTTTATTTACCGATTCGAATGTTTTGCGCCCCATAATAACCGGAAAACCCCAGGTTGTATTTTTAAAAAACTTTAAGTCGTTGGGCAAATGCCAAAGAAGTTGTCCATTTTTTCCAATGGCATTATTTTCTGATGCGGCTACTACTAAACTAATCGTCATAATTATTTTTATTACACTGCTACAGGAGCTTTAATTGAAGGATGAGATTGATAATTTACCAATTCAAAATCTTCAAATTTAAAGTCAAAAATATTTTTTACAGCAGTATTTATTTTTATTTGAGGCAAAGGGAATGGAGTTCTGCTCAACTGCAATTCTGCCTGTTCAAAATGATTGTTGTACAAATGCACATCACCAAATGAATGGACAAACTCCCCGGATTCCAGATCACAAACCTGTGCAATCATCATCGTAAGTAATGCATAAGATGCTATGTTGAAGGGAACGCCCAAAAATACATCTGCACTACGCTGATAAAGCTGACAAGACAGTTTGCGTTTTTGTCCTCCTCCGCTAACCAACGGAGAGTTAGAGGGGGCTGCTATATAAAATTGAAACAGGCAATGACAGGGCATTAATTTCATCTTTGGCAAATCGGCCACATTCCATGCACTGATAATCATTCGCCTGCTATCGGGGTTTGTTTTTATCTGGTGAATCAGGTCTTTTACCTGGTCAACTTCTACCCCATCTGCACCTTGCCAGCTGCGCCATTGCTTTCCATAAACCGGGCCAAGGTCGCCGTTTTCATCGGCCCATTCATCCCATATTTTTACATTGTTTTCTTTTAAATAAGCGATATTGGTATTGCCCTGTAAAAACCAAAGTAATTCGTAAATGATACTTTTTAGATGACATTTTTTTGTAGTAACCAAAGGAAATCCTTCACTTAAATTAAACCGCATCTGGTAACCAAAAACACTTCGTGTACCCGTGCCGGTTCGATCCATTTTATCATTGCCGTTTTCTATAATGTGTTTTACAAGATGAAGGTATTGCTGCATAAGTGCAAGTTAAGCCTGTATAGTTAACCACAGAAAAAACAATCATTCTTTTTAATCACAAAAATTGCTACAATATGTGAATTGAATATACGAATTTTGAAAAAATCAATAAAGGGTTTAAAGAAAAAACGCATATGAATATAATCATTAGGAAAGCTGTAAAAGAAGATTGCCAGAGAATGCTGGAACTGATAACAGAACTGGCTGTTTATGAAAAAGAACCGGATGCTGTTACGGTATCATTTAATCATTTTACAGAAAGTGGTTTTGGTAAAAACCCAGTATGGTGGGCGTTTGTTGCTGAAATTGATGGAACCGTTGAAGGTTTTGCACTTTATTATATCCGCTACAGCACATGGAAAGGCCAAAGGATGTATCTGGAAGACTTGCTGGTAACAGAAAAATTACGTGGAGCAGGAATTGGCAAACTTTTATTTGACAAATTGATTGAAGAAGCAAACGAAAAACAATACAGTGGAATAGCCTGGCAGGTATTGGACTGGAATGAACCCGCCATTAATTTTTATAAAAAACTGGGCAATGTAAGTTTTGATAATGGCTGGGTTAATTGTGCGATTAATTTTTAAAGCCAGTGCTTATCTTTACAACTCATTATTAAAATAACAAAAAATTAAAAAATATGGCAGAAAAAATCACAATGGGCAGCAATGGCAAACTTGTAGTACCAAACAATCCAACCATTCCATACATTGAAGGAGATGGTATTGGTCCGGATATCTGGGCTGCTTCCGTAAGGGTTTTTGATGCAGCAATTGCCAAAGCTTACAAAGGAGAAAAAAAGATTGAATGGAAAGAAGTGCTGGCCGGTGAAAAAGCTTTTAACGAAACGGGTAGCTGGATGCCTGAAGCAACCATGGATGCATTTAAAGAATATTTACTAAGCATCAAGGGCCCGCTTACAACACCCGTTGGTGGCGGCATGCGCAGCTTGAATGTAGCGTTGAGGCAGGAACTGGATTTATATGTTTGCCTTCGCCCTGTAAAATATTTTGAAGGTGTGCCCTCGCCTATGTGGCAGCCGGAAAAAGTAAGCATGACTATTTTCAGGGAGAACACAGAAGATATTTATGCCGGTATTGAATATATGACCGGCACACCACAGGCAAAAAAACTGCTTGATTTCTTAATTAATGAAATGGGTGTAAAAAATATCCGTTTCCCCGAAACTACTTCACTGGGTATTAAGCCTGTTAGTAAAGAAGGCAGTGAGCGCCTGATACGTGCTGCAATAAAACATGCTATTGAACACAAACTACCGTCAGTAACCATTGTTCATAAAGGTAATATCATGAAATTTACAGAAGGCGCTTTTAAAAACTGGGGATACGAATTGGCAGAAAGGGAATTTGGCGGCAATGTATATACTTGGAACCAGTGGGAACGCACTAAAAAAGAAAGTGGCGAAGCTGTAGCCAATGAAGAAATGAAAATTTCTGCCGTTGGTGGTAAAGTAATTATTAAAGATGCCATTGCTGATAATTTTTTGCAACAGGCCTTGCTGGCGCCGCAGGATTATTCTGTAATTGCAACCCTTAATTTAAATGGAGATTATATTAGTGATGCCCTGGCTGCGCAGGTTGGTGGCATCGGTATTGCTCCCGGAGCCAACATTAATTACCTTACCGGCCATGCGGTGTTTGAAGCCACACACGGCACTGCTCCACGTTTTGCCAATACCAACACCATGAACCCGTCAAGTGTAATACTGAGTGGTGTTATGATGCTGGAATATATGGGCTGGCGGGATGCAGCCGAATCAATCACCAATGCGGTAGGCAAAACCATCCGTAATAAAACAGTAACAATTGATTTTTATAATTTGATGAAGAAGGGAACTTTATTAAAGACCAGCGAATTTGCAGACGAGATAATCAAGAATTTGTGAGGTGTATAGAATTGAATATATTTGTGTATTGTAAAATAGATATTTTATGAGGACAAATATTGATATAGATGACAAATTGCTGAAAGAGGCAATGAAATATGCAAAATTATCAAGCAAAAAAGAATTAATCAATCATGCCCTGGATGAATATATCCGTTTACAAAAAAGAAAAAAGCTGATGTCATTAAAGGGTAAAATAACATGGGAAGGTAACCTTGATGAAATGCGCTCAATATGAGTGAGCATGTAATAGTTGATACAAGCGTTTGGGTAAGATATTTAAGAGGAATGGAAAGCAGCGAAACTGCGGCATTAAATATTTTAATAGCCAATGATATAGTAATGATGGTTCCTGTTTTGTTCCAGGAGATTTTACAGGGCATCGTTTCACAAAATGAATATCAAAAAATATTGGGTTTAATAGATAGCCTGCAGCAATACAACGACAACATAAAACCTGTTTCTATTTTAGCTGCAAATATTTTTCGGTTGGGGAAGAAGAAAGGACTTACTATTAGAAAAACCAATGACTGCCTTATTGCTGCTTATTGTGTTTTTTTAGATTTCCCCATTTTACATTATGACAGGGATTTTAATAATATTGCAAAATACACTTCACTTAAAATTTACAATTAAAAACAATGGCAAAAATTAAAGTAGCAAATCCGGTTGTTGAAATGGATGGTGACGAGATGACAAGGATCATCTGGAAATTTATTAAAGACAAACTGATTGTGCCTTACCTGGAACTGGATATTAAATACTACGATTTGGGGATGGAGTACCGTGATGAAACCAACGACCAGGTTACCATTGATGCAGCAAATGCAATAAAAGAATTTGGTGTGGGTATCAAATGCGCCACCATTACGCCTGATGAAGCAAGGGTGAAGGAATTTAAATTAAAACAAATGTGGAAATCACCCAATGGTACTATCCGCAATATCCTTGATGGTACTGTTTTTCGTGAACCCATTGTTATGCAAAACGTTCCCCGCCTGGTTACCAACTGGACGGCCCCGATTATAGTTGGCCGTCATGCTTTTGGTGATCAGTACCGTGCAACCGATGCTGTTATTAAAGGCAAGGGAAAATTAACCATGACTTTTACACCTGAAGACGGCAGTGCAGCGCAGGTATTTGAAGTGTATAATTTTAAAAGCGATGGTGTTGCTTTAAGCATGTACAATACCGATGAAAGTATCATGGGTTTTGCAAGAAGCTGTTTTAATATGGCCCTTACCAAAAAATGGCCTTTATATCTTTCTACAAAAAATACCATCCTCAAAAAATATGATGGTCGTTTTAAAGATATTTTTGAAGATATCTACGAAAATGAATTTAAAGCAGCGTATGAAGCAGCAGGCATTACATATGAGCATCGCTTAATTGACGATATGGTAGCAAGTGCCCTGAAATGGAATGGCAATTTTGTATGGGCCTGTAAAAATTATGATGGTGATGTACAAAGTGATACGGTTGCACAAGGCTTTGGTAGCTTAGGTTTAATGACGTCAGTTTTAATTACACCAGATGGAGGAACTATGGAAGCAGAAGCTGCACATGGCACCGTAACACGCCACTATAGAGATCACCAGGCAGGTAAACCAACTTCGACTAATCCGATAGCTTCAATTTTTGCGTGGACACGAGGCCTTGCATTTAGGGGTAAATTAGATAATAACCAACCATTGATTGATTTTTGTTTGTCGCTTGAAGCTGTATGTATTGATACAGTTGAAAGTGGAAAAATGACAAAAGACCTTGCAGTTTGTATTCATGGCAACAAAGTGAACCATGGCGAACATTATTTATATACTGAAGAATTTTTAGATGCTATTGATGTAAATTTAAAAAAGAAAGTAGTATTATAGCTTTATTAAACAACTTAGATATTTCTGCTTAAATAAGCAACAATCATAAAAAGAGCCCGGATACAAATCCGGGTTCTTTTTTAATGTAAAATAAGAATCAGCAATAAAATAATAATAATAATAGCCCCTATTGAAAGATAAACACCTTTACCAAGACCATCTGCCTTTTGTTTCAGCCCTCTTAATTCTTTTTTTAATTCTTTTTTTTCAGTGGAGGTCAGATTGGTCTTATCCATGTTCTGAATTTCTGTGACCCTGCTTATAATGCTACTTACCAATGCCGCCTTTTCTGTGCTGTCTGAAATTGGTGTTGAATGCGTTGCTGCGGTAGATTTTACGGGTACTGCAAAAGCAATACAAAATAAAAAAGGGGCGATTCTAAAAAAATTTTTGATTGTCATTTTTTGTAGTTTAGTTGTTATAAAATAAGTTACTCACCTTACGCAAATAGTATAGTTAAAAAGTGCCTTATGCTGCTTTAGGTGTTGATAAGTTTTTAAGTTCTTTATAGGCCGCCTGTTGGGCAGCCAGATAAATTTTGTTCTTCATTGCAAAATGATTTGTTCCTG
>JANYGZ010000097.1 GCA_025362235.1 Ferruginibacter sp.
AAAAAAAATAACATGAAAAAAGTCTTTTTAATTTTAATGATCAGTTTTACTGCAGGCACATTATTTGCGCAGTATAATAGTAAAGAGCCATTCTTAACTAAATCATTGGCCAGTGACGCCATTAAAGATGTTGAAGTAGAAACATCCGGCGGAAATATTTCTGTAGAAAGTGTGGCTGCAGGGCAGGAGAGGGTAGAGGTATATATTTTGCCAGGCAATAGAAGTGAATGGGGTTCTGTAACAAAAGAAGCCATACAAAAAACACTCGATGGATACTATGATCTAAAATTGGACGTAGCAGGTAACAAACTTACAGCCATTGCCAAATCAAAAAGCAGGGAGTGGAATTCTAAAAATTCACTTTCCATTTCCTTTAAAGTTTTTGTTGCAAAAGATATATCTACCCATCTTTCAACAAGTGGTGGAAATATAGCTATTACTTCTGTAGTGGGTGAACAAAAATTTACTACAAGTGGTGGCAATCTTTTTATTGATAACGTAAAAGGTAAAATAAAAGGCACTACTTCCGGCGGCAATATCAAAGTTAAAGACGCTGATAATGATATCGATCTTACTACAAGCGGTGGAAATATTAATGCAGATAATTGCACTGGTACGATAAGGTTATCTACTTCAGGAGGTTCACTGGACCTGGTAAATCTTACTGGCAATATCGATGCAACAACCAGTGGTGGTAATGTACAAGGCAGTGCAATAAAGGGAGATTTGGAAGCACATACTTCCGGGGGAAATATTGAATTAAGAGGCCTGGCTTGTAACTTAAATACCAGCACCAGTGGCGGCAACATTATAGTAGCTGTTTCAGAAGCTGCCAAGTCAATAAAAATAAAAAACTCCGGCGGTAAAGTAGAACTGCAATTACCTGCCGGCAAAGGTTACGACCTTGATTTGAGTGCAGATAAAATTAAAACAGATAACCTAAATAACTTTAGCGGAAAAGCCGGCGATGATGAAATTGACGGAACAATAAATGGCGGTGGAACAAAAGTTAATGTAAATGCAAGCAGCGGTAAACTGGTTTTAACATTCAGATAATTCAACCCCGTCAGCGGTTATAAACCCTGACGGCGGTTAAATAAGTATCGGAAATCTATTTCTTTAAAACGGAAATCCTAATTATTAAAAGATATAAAATAGAAATTTGGATGACACTAAAAATCAAAATACTTTTTCTAATCTTTATTACAGGGATAAATGGTTTTGGTCAAAATATTCCGCAACGGTTAGACAGTTTTTTTAATTCTTTAAACAAGTATAGTCAGATAAACGGAAATGTTTTAGTCGTAGAAAACGGAACTGTAATTTATAAGAAGTCTTTTGGGTTTGCCGACTTTGAAAATAAAATCTTAAATGAAGATAATACGAAATTCACATTGGCTTCCGCTTCAAAAGTTTTTACTTCAACAGCTATACTTCAATTGAGAGACAAAGGAAAACTGAAATTAGACGACTCTTTTATAAAATACTTTTCAGACTTTCCTTACCCAGACATAACTATACGAAATTTACTTTCACATACATCAGGATTACCTGATTACAATTTATACGAAGACCAAATAAATAAAAACCCAAATAAAATATTCACTAATAAAGATGTTTTGCCTTCCTTGAAATTATGGAACAAGCCACTAAGTTTTAAACCAGGTGAAAAATGGGAATATTCAAATAATAACTTTTTTTTGTTAGCATTACTCATTGAAAAACTTTCGGGTTTAGAATTTGAAAAATATTTGCAAAAGTTCATTTTTAATCCTGCAAAAATGAAGGACACTTATTTTCAAACTGACATTACACATTCAAATGACAAAAGAAGCAGTAAAAATTACGACTACCCTTTTTTATTTTCCTCAACTTATGAAAACGCTGACAGTTTAAATAAATATCGTTGGAGACTTTATAATGCAAGCGGCTTTGTTGGACAAGGAAATATTATAACAACCACAGAGGATATGTTGAAATTTGACAATACGCTTTACACAGGGAACATTCTTAAACTTACATCTTTGGCAGAAGCCTTTACGCCAACAAAATTAAAAAATGGGATGAATGCAAATGCAAATGTGGGAATGGGGAAAGCATCGTATGGACTTGGGTGGTTCATATTTGCAGACACTTCAATAGGAAAAATTGTTTGGCATACAGGAGGAGTGCCCGGTGGACTAAGTATTTTTTTAAGAAATATCACAAAAAAGCAAACTGTAATTATGTTTGACAACGCCTTCCACAAAAATCTTTATGGCGAGGGTGTAAACGTAATGTCAATTTTGAACAATAAAGCAGTTGTTATTTATAAAAAATCTTTGACGAAAGATTACGGAAGTACATTAGTAGAAAAAGGAATTGATGCAGGGTTTTGTAAATTTCAAGAACTAAAAGCTGATTCAGCACACTATTATTTGAGCGAAGACGAAATGAATGAATTGGGGCTACAATTGCTTTACGAACCATCATTTAAGGGACACGATGAATTATCATTAGAAGTTTTGAAATTAAATACACTTTTATTTCCCAGTAGCTTTAATACCTATGACAGCTATGGAGAAGCATTAGCAAAGACAGGCAAAAAAGATGAAGCAATTTTCATGTACAAAAAATCAGTTGAATTAAATCCTCAAAATGACGGAGCAAAAAAAG
>JANYGZ010000049.1 GCA_025362235.1 Ferruginibacter sp.
AGACAGAGGTGGCTGTTGGATGCAAAATACTCAACATCATGCTGCAAACGGCAAAACCACAAAGCAAGAAAATATCTTAACAATAAATCAGGATAGGTTAGCTATCAATAAAATTTTATTCATGCAACAAAGCCAGTTAAAATAATAATTCTTTGTCTATGCGATTGTCTGCTACATGCACTGCGATATTCTCCATTTCGATAATGAATTTTGAAACCATGCTATCAAGGCCGTTTAACTCGAGGAAAAAAGCGCCCAAAGCAATCGATGACCTTTTGTTGCCATCATTAAAAGCATGGTTCTTATTAACGCAAAAAACAAGATGGGTAATTTTATCTTCTAGTTCAGGATAGTAAATGTCGTTTTGTATATGTTCTAATGGACTTTCTAAATTACCGAAATCTTTTATGCCACTTATCCCTCCGGAAATTTCAAGAATTTTATCATGCGTTTTGATTGCGTATTCTGCTGTAAAATAAAAATATGGCATTGGCTATCTGTCTTTTAATCGTAAGAATACATCCTTATTTTCTTCAATCCTATCTTCCAAAATTTTGCTCTTTTCACCTAAAAATTTTTGAAAATCTTCTGATTTTACCACGTTTATATATTCAGATAATTTTTCGTGCAATGCATCTCTAAATGCCATATCCCTGCTTGCCATTAAGCTTCTCGCTTTTTCTCTTAGTGGTTCATAAACCTTTTCAGTAGTTTCCTCGAACAATTTAAAAAGAAGATGAGCTTCAGATAATTTTATTTTCAGTTGGTTTTTTTCGAATTCTTTTTTCAAACAATCCGCAAATCCATTTTCATAACTGGCAATTAAATCCAATACTTCTGAATACATAGTAGAACGAATACTTTCCTTTATCCCTAAATTCAAAATCTTTCGATATTCTTTTGACTTTTCTTTAAAAATACTTACATAGATTTTATCTGTTAATTGCCCATATTTAAACTTATTTGTTTCAATGTAATTATCTAAAGCATTAGTAAATTCTTGTCTATAATTGTATTCCCTTATAGCGCTTGGTAAAAATTCTTCTTCTCTTTGATTAATGTATTTTGTTGATCCTCCTATTTTTTTATTCAGTACATCAATAACAATATTTAAAATAAAAGATCTTAATTCTTTAGCCTTTGTACTTTCAGTTAAAAGCATTCCTAAATTTAAAAAGGCTTTAAATGTAAATAATCCTATTGAAGGTGCCTTTTGATTAACTAACTGATTTTCATGCTCTTCTGGCATGTCACCGACATTAATGTCGGTGACATGGAGATTTTTAAACAACTTTAATCTATATCCGGTTAAAATTTCGTACCCATTTTGGGTTAATTCATCTGCATATTGACTTAAATATCTATCAATGGTCCTTTCATCTACTCCAAAATAATTTGTAACCATATTCCTGGTAAATCGAAACTTGCCTTCAAACATAACGCCAATAAAGCCAAGCCCTTCATACATCTCCGTAATAGCAAAATTGTTGTTTAAAATGTTCCCTCTTTCTATTTGCGAAACAGTTAAATTTTTCATGTTACAAATTTATCAAAATTACATCCCCCCAAACTGCCTTAAATGATGTGTTACATGTTTATAATGTAACAACACCCATTCATCAAAGTTCAACTCGCCAAAAACAGGATGCAATGTTTTTAACTGAGCATTATTGCTAAACAGGTGTATAAATTCATGCACATCATTATCAAGCTCACTTATCGCTTCAGTCATTGTTGCAAACCTCACAGGCAAAGGTTCTTCGGGCAATACCGGAGCTTTGGTATTTTCCCTGAATTCCTTATCGCTATTTAAAAACTCCTTATACTTTGGCAAATGTTCTACGGGTGTTACCAGGGGAAATTTGATTTTACCGGTAGACACTTTAAAAAATCCTGCTACATGCTCTACCATTTGCTGGCCGTTCATCTTGCCCCATTTACCAATAGCACCGGCTGGTAAATTAATTAACAGCGGAACAAATTGCGCAGAAAGAAAATGAAGTTTTTCCTGGTTCATAACACAATGTAAAACAAAAAAGCAAGCCGTATAGACTTGCTTTTGCAAAACAATATTAAACTTATAATCAATCTATTCTTTTGTCAATCTCCCCGCATAATCCACCAAAAATATCATCCACACTGCCTTCTCCTTTTACAAGTACCACTTTGTCAAACTTTTTATAATATTCTGCTACGGCTGCTGTCTTACTATTGTATTCTGCAATTCTTGCCCTTATCACTCCCTCATTGCTGTCATCGCTTCTGCCACTTGTTTCGCCTCTTTTTACCAATCTTTTTACCAGCTCTTCTTCACTAACATTTAATGCAAGCATAACGGCAATGGATGTTTTTTTAAGGTCGAGTAACTTATCCAATGCTTCGGCCTGTTTATCTGTTCTGGGAAAACCGTCAAATAAAAAACCTTTCGCATCCGGGTTACCGTCTAAGGCTGAGCTAATCATCCCTATCACCACTTCGTCCGGAACCAATTGGCCCTTGTCCATAATTTTTTTTGCTTCTAAACCTAAGGGAGTTTGTTGGCTGATTTCACTGCGCAGCAAATCGCCTGTACTCAGGTGTTTTAAACCATACCTGGCAATAAGTTTTTCGCTTTGCGTGCCTTTACCACTGCCCGGTGGGCCAAAGAGTATTAAATTGAACATATTATACAAAGCTTGCGTGAATGACAAATATAATATACCAACCTTAAAAATCGTTTAACAATCCCGATAAACTGTTGAAAAACTTTCAACTATTTTTGAGCTGTGCGTTTAGAATACTATGTTATTGGTATTATTTGGTATTTGTTTTTCACCCTCATCACATAATTTTTTTTACCGCATTATAGATAATTTTTGGTTTCCCCAGGGTATAATAATGTAAAACAGGTACACCAAATTCTTTCAGTTCCTTTGATTGCTGTATCAGCCACTCAGTGCCTATCTGCTCAACATCTTCATCTGTTTTTGCTGCAGTTATTGCATTCGACAAATTTGTAGGAATATCTACATGAAATATTTTGGGTAAAATAGTCAGTTGTTTTTTATTGGTAATCGGTTTCAGCCCCGGTATAATGGGCACATTAATGCCAATAGCCCTGCAGTTTTTTACAAATTCAAAAAACTTCTGGTTGTTGAAAAACATCTGGGTCATAATATAATCTGCACCTGCATCTACTTTATCTTTCAGGTGCATCAGGTCAGTATCTAAATTGGGGGCTTCGAAATGTTTTTCGGGATAGCCTGCTGTGCCGATACAAAAATCCGGTTTGTCGCCATTCTTTATATCCTCTTCCTGGTAAATACCATTCTTTAAATTTACCACCTGTTTTAAAAGGTCAACAGCGTAGGCATGTCCATTGGGTTCCGGTTCAAAATTGGCTTCGTTCTTTGCTGCATCTCCTCTTAATACTAATACATTATCAATCCCTAAAAAATTAAGATCAATCAATGCATCTTCGGTATCCCTTTTACTAAAGCCGCCACAAATAAGGTGGGGTACCGTATCAATATTATAATGATTTTTTATAGCCGCACAAATAGCCACCGTACCCGGCCTTTTACGCACTTCCACTTTTTCAAAAGTACTGTCTGCCTTTTTCTTAAACATGGTTTCGCTGCGGTGATAGGTTACATTTATAAAGGATGGTTTAAATTCCATCAAAGGGTCTAAATGATTATAGATCGACTGTATGGTCTTACCTTTTAAAGGCGGTAAAATTTCAAACGAAACCAGCGTATTTTTTGCCTGCGAAATGTGTTCTGTAACTTTCATAATCTGCTAAATATCTGCAAACATACTTAAGTACCTATAAAGCACAAACTGATGTTAAATATAAATCACTACCAAGGCTTTTAAAGCTTTACATTAATTTTGTCACAAATACAGCATTTTGAGCATAACCATTCAGACAAAAGACCTTGTAAAAATTTATGGCAGCCGTACCGTTGTTGACAAAGTTTCTTTTAATGTACAACAGGGTGAAATTGTTGGTTTGCTGGGGCCAAACGGCGCAGGAAAAACCACTTCGTTTTACCAGGTTGTAGGGCTGGTAAAACCAGATTCGGGGGAGGTTTTTTTAAATGATATCAATATTACCAAACTGCCCATGTATAAAAGGGCCAAAATGGGTATTGGTTATTTACCGCAGGAAGCAAGTGTTTTTAGAAAGCTTAGTGTGGAAGATAATATTAAAGCAGTGCTTGAAATGACCAAACTGAGCAAGGCAGAACAAAAAGTAAAACTGGAACTTTTGCTGGATGAGTTCAGGTTACAACAGGTAAGAAAAAATAACGGCGACACTTTAAGCGGAGGTGAAAGAAGAAGAACGGAAATAGCAAGGGCACTGGCTGTAGACCCGAAATTTGTTTTACTCGATGAGCCTTTTGCAGGGGTTGACCCAATTGCCGTAGAAGATATACAGGCCATTGTTGCCCGTTTAAAATACCGTAATATCGGCATATTGATAACCGACCATAATGTAAATGAAACATTGTCTATTTGCGACAGGGCCTACCTGTTAATAGATGGAAAAATATTTAAACACGGTACCGCCGAAGAACTGGCAGGCGATGAACAGGTAAGGCGGCTATACCTTGGTAAAAATTTTGAATTAAAAAGGAAAGATTATTTGCATGAAGATGCCAAGAGTGAAACCCCCATCCAGGTTATTCCGGAAATTCCTGAAACACTCAATGGGTTATAATTTACCCCTTATAAGCTGTTCAAAAATGATTTCCCGGATTTTGTATTTGAGGTTTTAGCTCGCAGATTTAGGGGTTGAACCAACATTGCTATCGCAATGAACTTTGCGTATTCTTCTTTACTTTTCCATTTCATTAAAAATATTTTAAGATGGAAAAAAAACGCTGACACAATTTGCAGCAAATGCACTGCAACGCACTTCCGACATTTTTGCA
>JANYGZ010000099.1 GCA_025362235.1 Ferruginibacter sp.
GTTAGTATTCTTAAATAATTTTATTAAAAAGCCCCCGAAATTTCGGGGGCTTTTTAATAAAATTATTTAAGAATACTAACCAAATAATCCACCTTTTTTAAAATGGCGGGTACCTTCGCCAATTTTAAATCCGTTATTGTACACTTCAATTTTGTAATCGCCTTCTACATATGGATCATTTTGTTTCCAGTCGAAACTTACCCTTTGTTTTTGGCCTTGTACATAGTTGATATTTACTTTTTGTGTATAGGGCTTTTCGCCTTCATTCCTTGTTGTAAAATTACCAGAACCAAGTGCTTCTACGGTAACTGGTTTCCCATCAGGCCCGGTTACTAATATATACAGGTCTTTAGGTCCAGAAGTAACAATCCTGTTCTCACCCAAATCAAAAGATATGCGAACCATATCTACTCTTTTGGCCCTGGTTGTTTCTTTCTCTTTGCCATTTTTCTTTTGCTGAATACCTAAAATATTAAAGTTAGCTGCTTCAAGCGTTGAGCCAATATCAATTAAATTATCTTTTTCTGAAATAACAACTTTGGCAGAATCGAATTGCTGGGTAACTGCATTACGCTGTTGGGTAACTTCTTCCTTCTCCTTAGTTAACACCAGGTTTTGGCCCTTTAGCACTTCTATCTGGGTTTTATAATTTTCAATATCTGTATTCAGCGAAGCTATTAAAGTTCTTGCCTGTGCCAATTCAGCTGCGGTAGCATTTTGTTTTGAAAGTATGCCTTGTATCTCCGCTTTTTTACCGGCAATTTCCTTGTCCCTTTTTGTGATGGTACTATCTTTTTTTGCATTGGTAGTCTTTAAACTATCATACATCCGGGTAGATTCATCCAACAAATTTTGCAGGGTATCTTTTTCCGAAATTACGCTGGCATATTGGGTATCTTTTTGTTGTATTAGTTCTTTATTTTTACTTTTATCCCAGATAATATAGCCCCATGTACACAAAAGTGCAATTATCAATGGAATTGATAATATCGTACGCCAGTCTTTTTTGGGGTTAGGTACTGAAGGAGGTAAATTCTCAGTTGGTGGAAAATTTTCGAATGCCATAAGTGGTTTATTTAGTTGGTTAGGTTGTTATAAAAATAATGAATGTGAAGATAGTTTTAGCAGGGCATGTTGAAATGTTAACAAGTAAGTAAAAATATAAGCCGGTTAACGCCAATTTGCAATTAATTTCCAAAACCATGCCAATTTATATTAAAAGTTAATATATTTTGACTAAATAATTTTTCAGCCTTTAATTATATAATTTAAAAAATAACAATCAATTTAAAAATGAATATCCGTACAATCAGTTTATTAGTTGCATAGAATATTTTTATGACGTTTGCCTGGTATGGCCTTTTAAAGAAAAGAATTAACCATGTGGAAAGCGATACTCCTTAAATGGAGTATTGCATTTTTTTAATACCTTTTGATGGTACCCGCCAATAGAATAGCATATCTAAATGGCATGAGCGGGTTTCAATTAAAAATTACCCTGGTTGTATTTGCAGTGGTTGCTGTATTGTATCTTAAAGAACCTTTACAATGAAAATACCTTGTAAGTTTTATTTTTTTGATTGGAGCAGTTTATTTTAGTTTAAAAATAAATTTTACAGAAGCTGGTTTTATTTTTATAAGCGTCTTTGGCTTTAAGGCTGGCAGCTTATCTTTGTTTTATAACTATTGAATATAATGGCTTCCAATCGCTCCGCTGCAATCAGTTTTATTTTCATTACTTTATTGATAGATGTTACAGGTATCGGCCTCATTATTCCTGTAGTGCCGGGTCTGATAGAACAGTTGATACATGGCACTATAAGTGATGCATCGCGGTACAGCGGCTGGCTGGCTTTTGCATATGCAATTATGCAATTTCTATTTGCTCCTTTATTAGGTAACTTAAGTGATAAGTATGGCAGAAGGCCTGTATTATTATTATCATTATTAGGTCTTGGAATAGATTATATTTTTCTTGCCCTTGCACCCTCAATAGGGTGGTTATTTGTTGGTAGAATTATTGCCGGTTTCGCAGGCGCCAGTTTTACTACAGCTACAGCTTATATTGCAGACATCAGTACCCCTCAAAACCGGGCACAAAATTTTGGAATGGTTGGCGCTGCTTTTGGTTTAGGTTTTATTTTGGGGCCGGTTATTGGCGGGTTACTCGGAGAATATGGAGTAAGGATACCATTTATTGCGGCTGCCTGTCTTAGCCTTATTAATTGCATTTATGGTTACTTTGTTTTACCTGAATCTTTAGCAATTGAAAACCGCAGGGCATTTAACTGGAAACGTGCTAACCCGGTAAGCAGTTTAAAAAATTTACAAAAATATCCGGGCGTAGGCGGACTCATTCTCTCTTTTTTTCTAATTTATCTCGCTGCTAATGCAGTACAAAGCACCTGGTCGTTTTTTGGTATAAAACAATTTAACTGGACACCCAGGATAATCGGTATTTCACTGGGCCTGGTTGGTTTATTGGTAGGCGCCGTTCAGGGTGGCCTTATACGCATTGTAAATCCATGGTTAGGAAATAAAAAAAGTGTTTACCTGGGACTTGCCTTGTATGCGGTTGGATTGTTTTTATTTTCTATAGCCACGGAAAGCTGGATGATGTTTTTATTCCTGGTACCGTATTGCCTTGGGGGAATCTGCGGGCCTGCTTTACAATCTATTATTTCCGGACAGGTGCCCCCAAATGAACAGGGCGAGCTTCAGGGTGGGCTTACAAGTGTTATGAGTGTTACCAATATTATCGGTCCTGTTTTAATGACTGGTTTATTTTCTTACTTCACTAAACCAACCGCCCGGGTACATTTTGCAGGTGCAGCATTTTTTTTAGGAGGTATATTTATGTGCATCAGTTTATTTTTTGCTTACAAAACGCTGCGCCATAATAAAAGCATTTCATAATAAATTGTTTACTAAATGATCAAGGGGATAGACGATTTTAAAAACGTATTCTTTATAGGTATTGCAGGTACAGGTATGAGCGCTATTGCACAATACCTGGCGGGTATTGAAAAAAATGTAAGTGGTAGTGACCGATATTTTAAAGAAGGCGAACCGAATGATACTAAAGAAAAGTTAATTGCAGAAGGAATAAATTGTTTTATACAAAATGGCGAAGGTATTACAACTGCTACAGATTTAGTCGTTGTGTCAACTGCTATTGAAGATACCGTTGCAGAAGTACAAAAAGCTAAACAACTAAATATTCCAATTTTAAAACGTAGTGAAGTACTGGCACTAATTGCGAAAAGTAAAAAGACTATTGCTATTGGCGGCACTTCCGGCAAAAGCACTACCAGTGCTATGTTGTTTGACATACTTACGGTCGCAAGTCTTGACCCGGGTATTATTAGTGGTGCAGGTTTAATAAGTGTCATTAAAGAAGGCAAGATTGGAAATGCCAAAGTAGGTAAGGGCGACCCGATGGCTATCGGGTGGCTGGTAATTGAAGCAGATGAAAGCGATGGTTCTATTGTACAATACCATCCTGAAGTGGGGCTTTTATTAAATATTGATAAAGACCATCAGGAGATTGGTGAGCTGATGGAGATATTTGGCACTTTTAAAAAGAATACGCAACAATTGTTTGTAGTAAATCAATCAAATGCATTGGCAAAAAAATTGTCTGTTAATGCCGACAATGATTTTACAACTGATAGCAATACAGCTGCAGGGTATAAAGCAACATGCTTTAGGCAAAATGGATTGACCATTTCCTTTTACATTAACGGCACACAATTTAGTTTAAACACAGTTGGTAAATTGAATATGGAAAATGCATTAGCTGCAACAGCCGTTGCTAACCAATTGGGTGTTGATTTGCCAACATGCGCAGCGGCATTAAAAAAATATGAAGGTATTTATAGGCGTCACCAGGTTTTAGGACAAAAAAATGGTGTTTGGCTTATTGATGATTATGCACATAATCCTGTAAAATGCGCCAGAAGTATTGAAGCTTGCCAGCCCATTGCTAAAAAAGTAATTGCCTGGTTTCAGCCGCACGGTTATGGGCCAACAAGATTTTTACGCAATGATTTTGTAAAAGAAATTGCTGCAGTATTAAGGCCACAGGATGAAATATGGATGAGCGAAATTTTTTATGCCGGTGGTACTGCTGTTAAAGATATATCTGCCAATGATTTGATAAATGATATAAAGGCATTGGGAAAAAATGCTTTTTTTACAGAAGATAGAAATAATTTTTTAACAGCTGTGCGGCCCCATCTTACAAATGATTGTGTGTTATTATTAATGGGTGCCAGGGATCCAGGGCTGGAGAAATTTGGAAAAGAGATTTGGGAAAAATTATAACCGTTCAACTTTTACTCATACAATTTTACCAACTATGTCATCAGTTGCCATCATAATAAATATTGCACAACTCGTGAATGTTCGGGAGCATTCACAGTTGCTTATGGGAACAGCATTAGCTGAATTGCCGGTAATAGAAAATGCTTTTGTATTAATTGAAGATGGCCTTATTGCTGAATACGGCCACATGTATGAGCTGGAATTGAAAGTACCACAGTTACCAAAATATGTTATTGATGCAGCAGGGCAATTTATATTACCAGCCTGGTGCGATAGTCATACCCACCTTTTATTTGCAGCCAGCAGAGAAAATGAATTCATTGATAAAATAAAGGGATTAACCTATGCAGAAATTGCGGCAAAAGGCGGTGGTATTTTAAACTCCGCTGAAAAATTAAACAATGCTACTGAAGATGAATTATTTGTACAGGCATGGAAACGATTGGAGGAAGTAAGCAAGCTTGGTACGGGAGCTATTGAAATAAAAAGCGGTTACGGGTTAACGGTAGAAGGAGAATTAAAGATGCTTAGGGTTATAAAAAAATTGAAAGAAAAATCTGCATTATCTATTAAATCAACTTTTTTAGGGGCGCATACCTATCCTTTACAATTCAAAGAAAATCACCAGGGATATATTGACAGCATCATCAACGACATGTTACCAGTTATTGCCGGGGAAAATTTAGCAGATTATATAGATGTGTTTTGCGAAACCGGCTTTTTTTTACCCGGAGAAATGGAACAAATTTGCAAAGCAGGTTTGCAATATGGTTTAAAACCAAAACTGCATGTGAATCAATTAAACAGTATTGGTGGTATTGAAATGGGATTAAAGTTGAATGCTGTTTCACTGGACCACCTGGAAACTTTAAATGAGCAGGAGATTAATTTACTCTGTAATCAACAATCAATGTTATCCGGAAAAGGCCATAAAGAAACGATTTGTACGCTGCTACCCACAGCGGCTTTTTTCTTGCGAATGGGTTTTCAGCCTGCTCGTAAACTGATTGATACAGGTTGTGCCATTGCGTTGGCAAGCGATTATAACCCCGGTTCATCGCCCAGTGGTAATATGAACCTGGTAATAGCAATGAGTTGTATTCAAATGAAAATGTTGCCCGAAGAAGCCATCAATGCAGCGACTATTAATGGAGCTTTCGCAATGGGCGTAGATAATGAATGTGGCAGTATCACCATTGGCAAAAAAGCCAACCTGATATTTACCAAAACTATTCCTTCTATTGCATACCTGCCTTATTCTTTTGGTTCGAACCTCATTGATAAAGTAATGATCAATGGCCAGTTTATTTAGTTTCATCATCGCAGGTATTAAATACAAATTCACTTTTGGCAGTTTTACACTTCCTTCACATCATTGCGTGAAACTGCCATTTAAAGTTTTATCTTAGACTATGAAAAATATATCTGTTGAAATTTTATTACTTATTCTAAGTTCGATAGTGGTGATGTCCTATATCTTCTCCATTTTATCCCGTTATATAAAAGTGCCTTCTGTATTGTTGTTGCTGGCCGCAGGAATAGTATTAAAGCTGGTAGCAAACCAGCAGGGCTGGAACATAGTATTGCCTGGCAAGCTGGTAGAGTTTTTAGGTGTTACCGGCCTGGTGATGATTATACTGGAAGCTGGGCTTGACCTTAAACTCAGCAGCGACAAAAAGACCGTCATCCGCAATTCCTTCTTTGCCGCATTGCTCATATTTGTATTATCGCTGACCGCTATAGCCGCAGGTTTGTTTTACTGGCTGGGCGAGCCTCTAATAAAATGCGTGGTGTATGGCATACCGCTTTCTATCATGAGCAGCTCCATTGTAATTCCCAGCCTGCATGCATTGAGCCCGGCTAAAAAAGAGTTTCTTGTGTACGAGGCTTCTTTTTCTGATATTATCGGAATTTTGTTTTTTAATTTTATTGTTGCTAACGAAACGCTTTCATTTATTTCGGTGGGCAATTTATTCATCAGTATTCTTGTATCCGTCCTGCTTTCGCTGTTGTTTTCCATGTTGCTGCTTGTTATACTTGCCAAGTCAAAACTCAATATCCGTTTCTTCCTCATTTTTGCCCTCCTTATATTTTTGTATGTGAGTGGCAAGCTGATGCATCTTCCGTCGCTGATTATTATCCTTGTATTTGGAATGCTTATGAATAACTGGAACCTCGTTGCCGTAAAAAAAGTGCAGGCTATTTTCCCGCAGCAGGAGGTAGAAAAAATAACGGTGCTCCTGCATTCCATCACAGCCGAAACTTCTTTCCTTATCCGCACTTTCTTTTTTGTACTCTTTGGTTTTTCCATCGACCTTCAACCTGCATTTCAAAATAAAACCATGGTGGTAGGCAGTATCATTGTGGGTATATTGCTCCTTATTCGTTTTTTATACTTTCGTTTTTTTCTTAAAAAGCAGTTATTTCCCGAAGTGGTTTTCATTCCCCGTGGATTAATAACCATCCTTTTGTTTTTTAAAATACCTGACTATTTAAAACTGCAAAATTTAAGTGAAGGCATTATGTTTTTTGTAATACTCTTGTCTAGTTTAATTATGACGATTGGAATGATGTTTTACCGTTACGACCCCTCAGATATCATAGAAAAGAATTAAATATTTGCGTTTGAACGCTCGTATTATTCGATGATGGAATTGCCGCAAGGTTCAATAGTTGAAGATTTCAAAAAACTAAAGTAAGTTGCAAAATTAATTGCCACATTAAACAACAGCAATTCATCAATGAAGATTTACTCATTAAAATATTAACTCATAACAGTATGCAATTAATAGAATGTGTTCCAAATTTTTCTGAAGGAATCAACCTGGGTATCATCAATCAAATAACCGCCGAAATAGAATCGGTAGAAGGAGTGCGCTTACTAAATGTCGATCCCGGTAAAGCCACCAACCGCACCGTAGTAACCATGGTAGGTGAACCAAAAGCGGTTATAGAAGCCGCTTTCAGGGCCATAAAAAAAGCAGGAGAGCTCATAGACATGAGTCAGCACAAAGGCGAGCATCCCCGCATGGGTGCAACGGATGTATGCCCTTTAATTCCCATAGCAAATATCAGTATGGAAGAAACAGTGCAATATGCACAGCAACTGGCAAAAATGGTAGGGGAAGAATTGCAGTTACCCGTATATTTATACGAAGCGGCCCAACCAAAAAAAGAGCGCAGCAATTTATCGGTTATACGTGCCGGTGAGTACGAAGCTTTTTCAAAAAAAATTGTACAACCCGAATGGAAGCCCGATTATGGCCCTGCCATCTTTGATGTCAAACGCGGCGCCACCGTTATTGGTGCAAGAGATTTTTTAGTGGCCTATAATGTAAACCTAAACACCACGAGTACACGCCGTGCCAATGCCATTGCATTTGATGTAAGAGAAGCGGGCCGAAATGTAGAAGAGAACGGCGTAAAAATAAATAAACCCGGCAGTTTAAAATCGGTGAAAGCTATAGGATGGTTTATAGAAGAGTATGGCGTGGCACAGATCTCTATCAATTTGACCAACATCAATATTACGCCAGTGCACATTGCCTTTGATGAGGTGTGCAAAAAAGCTGATGCACGGGGCATCAGGGTAACAGGCAGCGAACTGGTTGGTTTAATACCTTTAAAAGCGATGCTTGATGCAGGAAAATATTTTCTGTTAAAGCAACAGCGTTCTACCGGTATATCTGAAAAAGAATTGATTAAAATTGCTGTAAAATCTATGGGGCTGGATGAACTAAGTACTTTTAGACCCGAAGAAAGAATTATAGAATATATGCTGGCAGATAAAACGGATAGTAAATTAGTTAGCTATTCCCTTAGTGATTTTGCAGATGAAACCGCCAGTGAAAGTCCTGCACCCGGGGGTGGTTCTATTGCGGCTTACGTGGGTGCACTTGGGGTTTCACTGGCAACTATGGTAGCCAATTTGTCTGCCCATAAAAAAGGGTGGGATGAGCGCTGGCACGAATTTAGCGACTGGGCTGAAAAAGGGCAACAGTACAAAAATGAGCTGTTGCAATTGGTAGATGCTGATACAAAAGCATTCAATCACATTATGGATGCATTTGCTTTACCAAAAACATCTGATGAAGAAAAAACTTTCCGCACAGAAGCAATTCAGGCAGCTACCAAATATGCTATTGAAATTCCATTTAAAGTTATGCAAACCTCCCATGCAAGCCTTCAGGTAATAAGGGCAATGGCTGAAACGGGTAATCCCAATTCTGTTTCTGATGCAGGCGTGGGGGCCCTTTGCGCCCGAAGTGCAGTGATGGGTGCCTTTATGAATGTACGCATCAATGCAGCTGGTTACAATGATAACAATTTTGTAACGGACATTATTACCAGGGGCAATACAATTGAACAGGAAACAATTGCTTTGGAAGCAGCTATTTTAAAAATAGTGAATGAAAAAATAGGTGTGTAAAAATTACCTCTCTTTAATTTAATTTGCAAGTCAAAAAAATAGACTTTATTTAATTACATAGGAGTTATCCCTTTGTAACAAAGAAACAACCTACGGATTTGCGTGCCGTAAGTATGCGGCATATTTTCTAATTGGAGAATAAACAGCCACAAACTGAGCCTATAATGGGTTGGATGCAAACAACAACCAATGAAATGCAGTATCAATAAAGGATTACAGGGAAGTCATCAGTTAAGATATCCTAATGGCAATATCATGAGTTATAACCGCAGGGAGCGCCCATGACAGGCAAGCCAACCGAAAACCATCCGGCACTATCAGTTATACCTATTATGCCAGTGGTAACGGCATATCAAAAACAGCCGCCGGTAAAACCACAGTGTACACAAGCGATGCCAGCGGCAATGTGATGAGTATGTACGAATCAATGCTGACCCCATAACAGAGCTGCATATTTATGGCAGCAGCAGGCTGGGGATGGCTACTAGCGCCAGCGTACCCACGCATCCTATAGCTTTAGCAACAGACTTTGTCAATGCCGCAATATTAACTACATTTACAAGAGGAGAAAAGCTCTTTGAGTTAGCCAATCATCTAGGGAATGTTTTGGTTACAGTGTCTGATAAGAAAATTGGACATACTACCGATGGTACTACCATTGATTACTATAATGCTGATGTGGTTACGGCTAACGATTATTATCCATTTGGCATGACCATGCCGGGGAGAAAATATAATCAGGCAAATGCAAAATACCGTTATGGCTTTAACGGCAAGGAGAATGATAATGATGTAAAAGGCGAAGGCAATCAATTAGATTATGGCGCAAGAATTTTAGATACAAGGTTAGGGCGCTTCCTATCTGTTGACCCATTAGCCAAACAATTTGCCTATTATTCACCTTACCAATCTACGGGTAACAGCCCAATCCGATTTATAGATTTAGATGGACAGGAACCAACCTCTCCACCTGAATTTTTAAAGAACATAAGGCTTACTCACGACTTAGATAAAGGCAATACAGTTGATGGTTATTTTGACCCTAACGACAGACTGCATTATATATCGGTAGAAAAACTTTATGATGAAACAAAAAAGCAAGCATTTTTTGTTCACAAAGACAATCAGGGTACTGCTTCCTATTGGGTGTCGCAGGAAAGCACATTAAGAGTACACAGAAAAGCAGATGGTACAACCCAAGCCAATGGGCATTGGGAACGATATGAAACCTACGAACAAACACAACAAAAAATCAGAGCGGCTGCGCCTGATGTTATCTTAGCATTTTTAGGTGGCGGTGCTGCATTAGCTGTTGCTGCGCCTGTGGTTATACCGTATGCGAGTACTGCTGCGACAACATATGGCACTGGGGTATTAGCGGCATCTGGTGGAGTAAGGGCAGTTGGAGCTGTTGCAAATGCTGGTTTCCAATATCTACAAAATGCCCCGGAACATGGATGGGGTATGGATAATATAACAAATATGAATGTAACGAGTATCGGGTTAAGTGCATTAAACCCTGCTGCAATCTTTACAAATGCTGTTGGAAGTAATTTCGGGAAAATTACTTTTACCGCAGGAACTTCACAAGCTGTAGGAGGAAATAACTTTAATCTTAAAAGTGCCGCCACGGGTGCTACAATTGATTTTTTGGGCGGTAAATTAGGCGATGGCTTAGGTGGGTTAGCAGGAAAGTATGGAGGGTTTAAACCAATACAAAAAGCAGCAGTGGAAAATGTTTTAGGTGGTGCAGTAACGACTCCTGCTAATACAATTGCCGAGCAGGCTACAAAAAATGACAAACCATGACAATGAAAAGTAATAAGTTATCACTGCTGATTGTTATCATTCTTTTTGTGGCTGTAATTTTGATTATAAAAGTCAGAGAAATCAACTTAAATAAACATGGGATTTTACTTAACGCAAAAACGACAGAATGGGTAACTGGTTCGAAAATGAGCATGGATTTGCGATATGAATTCTATTACAATGGCAAAAAAATTATTGATAATAACGCAACTGGAAATTTTAGAGGTAATAGGAATTTTGAAGATAAATATTTTCCAGTGATGTATGACTCTGAATTAGGGATGAGTCAATTATTAATCACACCAGCAGATTTTGAAAAATATAATATTCCTTTTCCTGATAGCTTAAAGTGGGTATTACCTTATTTGAAATAAATAAAAATACTCAGCCTGGCGCAGGAATGAGGGGCGAGCTAAGCGGGCAGGTTTCTGACTCCGTGGTCGGTGTCCTCACCGAACACCGGATTTATTAACTCTTTCGGGGATAAAACGAATGAAAGCACAAAAACAAACAGCATTAATAATAACCTCAAACTTAAATACTTTATTTTATACAAGAGTTCAATTTTATACAAAAACTTATGGCGCAAATTTCACCTAAAAAAACCACTAAAATGCAACCAAAACATTATTGTTTTCTTTTAATCTGTATTACCTGTTCTTCATGCGTAACGTTTAAGCAATTTGACAATAGGGCAAAAGCTTCCAGGGAAGATTTCTATGCGGCTTCTATTATTAAAAAGGATGGAACAACCATTACAGGCCAAACATTAAAGCATAAAAATTATGATCCATACGATCCTAATTTAGTTCGTGTAACAAATAACGACAATGCATTAACACTGGATGGGAAAAAATATAATGACAGTAATGTAGTTGCATTTCAAGACAAAAAGGCTTTTCATAAACGGTTCAACAATGTATATTTAATCCGTCTTGTAAAAGGAAAAATAAATCTGTATTATTTTGACAATACTGGTTATGATAAAACGTACACATATTCCGGTGGCGGCACAAGCATAAACAGTACTAACAACAGAAAAAGCACTTTCTTTTTTGAAAAAGAAAAGGATAAAATATTTACAATTGGAATAAGCGAATTAAAAAATGCAGTAAAGGATAACGCACAAGTTTTAAAAAAACTTAATTCTTATTATCCAAAAGATGCCTATTCAAAAGAATTAAATATAGAAAAGTTGGTTTCAGTAATTGAAGCCTATAACCAATAACTCTATAAGAGGGACGGGCAAAGAGGGCAGGTTTCCTGTGCCGTAGGTTTACTAAAGCAATAAAATAAAAAGTACTACAACCATCAATGCAAAAAAGGTGTTGCTGGTTTTTTTATGAAGCATAAGCCTTTCTAGCGTTAGCACTCCACAGGCGCAGGAATGAGGGGTGGGCAATTAGCGAAGGTTTCCTGTGACAGGCGTTTACTAAAGTTGCATGATAAAAAGAACTACAAACCAGCAATACAAAAAAAGTATTGCTGGTTTTTTATTTATGAAGCATAGGCCTCTACGTCAGGCGTAGGGATGACGTGCAATGAGCGTTAGCTTCCTGTGCCGAGCAGTTTCTACAAGCTAAATAGTATAGGTTTTGGTGTATTAAAACATGGGATAGGCATTATAAGTTCTTTGAAATAAATAAGCACCCCGACCCAACATTTACAGTTTGCATGTTTATATTTATACAAACTAATAAATATGAGTACCAAATATAAATTTGCAGATAACAAGGCATTGTATTTTACCACTACCACTGTAACAGGTTGGACAGATGTATTTACAAGAGAACCGTATTAAACAATTTTATTGGACAGCATCCGTCATTGCCAGCAAAAGCAGGGTTTAATAATTCATGCCTGGATGTTAATACCCAATCATTTTCATATCATTTGCAGTTGTACCGAAGGAAAAGGCCTTGGCTTAATTTGGCGAAATATTAAAAGTTATACAGCCATGAAATTAACAGATGCCATTCTGAATAATGCAAAAGAAAGCAGAAAGGAAAACCTGTTGCATATATTTGAAACCGCTGGTAAAGCAAGCAGCAGTAATACTAGATATAAATTTTGGGAACATGAAAATCATCCTGTACTATTAGAAAATACAGAAATATATAACCAGCGTTTAAACTACCTGCACTGAAACCCTGTAATAGCGGGCTTTGTAGCCGAACCATGGCATTGGTTATATAGCAGTGCAACAGATTATTTTGCCAACAAAAAAGGGATACTGGATATTGTAATTTTAGATGGCTTTTAAAATGTTTGTGAGTAAGTAAATGGAGGTCGAGAGTTAGTAACTGCTTGGCACAGGAAGACCGGAACACTTTGCCCACGCCTCATTTCTGCGTCTGGGGGGAGAGTTCCGTTATATATTTTAAAAATACAGCCGTCGTAAATATCATCAAAAAGTTTATGATGATATTTACAGAAAAAACTGGTTGTAGACCTCATCAGTAAAAATGAGCCTCCGGATTACGGGGGCTTTTTTATTATATTTGCGCTTTTACAAAACTAAAATAATACAATGTACAAAGCGGTTTTTATTGATATGGATGGAACTTTATTAAGGAGCGACCATAGTGTTAGTGATGCCAATAAACAGGCCATACACAAATTACAGGCTAAGGGCATTTTAGTAGTGGTAATCTCTGCACGCCCGCTTCATGGTATTCTGCCTGTCAGTAAAAAGGTTGTTTCAGACAGCATGCCTGTTGTTAGTCTTAACGGAGGTTATATTGTACATAATAATGAAGTCATTTTTCAGTCGGCTATTTCTTTGCAGGACACCATTACTATCCATCGCGAACTCAAGGATATTGAGCTATCTTCTATGTATTATAGCCAGATGGAATGGTTTGCAGAAATAGAAAATGACCGTGTAAAAAAAGAACAGAGAATAACTCCTGTTAAAATAAAAATCCAGCCATTTTATGAAACCATTACCAGTTGGGAAAAGGAGTTAGCCGGCCCCAATAAAATATTAATAGCAGGTGATAAAGAACTCATTCTTACTATTGAAAAAAGGCTGTTAGAATTACACAAGGGGCAATTGAATATTTATAAATCGCAACCGAGTTACCTGGAAGTAATGAGCCTTGAAGCTTCCAAAGCAAAAGCTATTGAATTTATTATAAACAAATATGGCATTAATAAAAAAGAAATCATCGCCATTGGAGATAATTACAATGATAAGGGGATGATTGAATTTGCAGGCATGGGTATTGCCATGGGCAATGCACCGGAAGAAATAAAATCAGTGGCTGATTATGTAACAGACACCAATAACAAGGATGGAGTTGCCAAGGCGTTGCATCATCATTTTTCCTTTTAAGGCAAATTATAATTAAAAAATAAAATAAACGCCGGGGCAATAGTTTCAAATTTCGTTATCTTCCCAATATGAAACATTTTAAGTTTTATTCTAAAGAAGACGTTTTATCTATCACCAAAATTCGCAGGTTTGAAACCAAACTGGGCGAGCGGGTGAAGCAAATAGCTTTTGCAGACAATTGGATAGAAGGATTACAGCAATCACCCGCAAAATATGTATTGCTGGGTATTCCGGAAGATATTGGCATAAAAGCAAACTATGGAGTGGGCGGGGCAGATACGGTATGGCTGCCATTTTTAATGAGCTTTTTAAATACACAAAGCAATGATTTTTTAACCGGAGAAGATATATTGCTGCTGGGCCATTTTGATTTTGGGGATATCAAATACCTGATTGAAAACAATGCCGATGATGCCGATGAATTGATAGGAGCTTACAGGCATGCTGTTCATACCATTGATGATGAAGTAGAAAACTTAATAAAAGTAATAGCTTCTTTTAATAAGATACCTGTCATTATCGGGGGTGGTCATAATAATTCGTACCCCATTATAAAAGGCACAGCCAAAGGACTGCACAAAGCAGATATATTACTACTTTCGCAAATTAATGTGATCAATTTAGATGCACATGCCGATTTTAAAAATACAGAAGGAAGACATAGTGGCAATGCATTCAGGTATGCTGCCGAAGATGGATATCTTGGCAAATATTGTGTGATCGGTATACATGAAAATTATATTCCGCAGAATGTATTAATGGATATTCATAACGATCCTTTTGTAGATTATATAAGTTATGAAGATATTTTTTTGAGGGAAAGAAAAAACTTTATACAGGCTGTAGCACATGCAACTGGCTTTACAGAAGAGACCTATACAGGTATAGAATTAGACCTTGATTGTATTGAAAATATATTGACCAGTGCCACAACCCCTTCAGGTATTACAGCCTTACAGGCAAGGCAGTTTATAACTTTTGTAGCACAGGATGCAAAACCGGCCTACCTGCATATTTGCGAAGGTGCCGCACAACTTGCAGATGGCCGAAAAAGTGATACGACCGGAAAATTGGTCAGTTATCTGGTGGGGGATTTTATAAAAGAATTATCACAAGATTAGTGAAAAGATTTATTACACAAATTATTACTGATTTGAAATTATTATTTCAATGCATCAGAAATTTCTTTTTCTGTTGCAATTCCATCCTTTCTCCAAACCTGTTTACCATCTTTAAAAATTATAAATACCGGTAACGCTGTTACTGAATATTGCTTTAAAATATCTTCGTCCTTTCCGCCATCAACTTTTACCAATGCAAATTTTCCTGCATTATTATCCTGTAAATTTTTTAAAATAGGTTCCATCTTTTTACAGGGCGGGCACCATTCTGCACCAAAATCAACCAATACGGTTCCTGCACTTTTAATAGCCGTATTAAACGCTTCAATACTCATTTGTTTTTCAGCCGTTTTTCCTTCCATGGGTAAACCGGCTGCTTTCCATGCGTTAATACCACCCGTTAATTCATATACTTCTGTATAACCTGCTGCACGCATTTCCTTTGCGGCTGCACCACTTCTGCCACCTGCTAAACAGTACACATAAACGGGTTTATTTTTGTCGATATATTCAATGCGCCTGGTAAATTCTTTTTTATCCGTCCAGTCGGCCAGTAATGAATTTTTTATATGGCCGCTATTATATTCTGCGGGTGTTCTTACATCTAACAATTGTATGCCTGCCGTAGTAATGTTTTTTTGAAATTCATCCGCAGGTAAAGCAGTTTTGGTTTGTGCATTGCAGGCTATCAATAAAACAGTTAAAAAAATTAAGTAGCTGCCCTTGAGTAAATATTTCATATTGTAGAATTTGATGCAAAGTTCTGCTTTGTAAAGCAAACAAAAAAACCACCTTTATTATTGAAGATGGTTTTTTGTTGTATAAAATGGCTTATGCTTCCGGTGTTAAATATTGTGCGTAGGCATAACCTTCTTCGTTATCTTCTGTACGAACGAGCCACCACTGTGCATTGCTTTGGCTTACCAGTGTAATTATTTCGCCATGTGCTGCTTTGCCTACTATTGGCTGATCGGTCCCTGGCCCTTTGCGAATATTAAGGTTGCTGCTATCGGTGGTTACTTTTACTTTTGTCACGGCGGCGCTTACGTTAACGTTAACGTTTAGTACCAAATCCCCTGCTAAAAAATTAGGGTCAATTTTACCATAAATATCCCATAGCTGGTCTTTAACGGCACCACTTGGCGAAGTGCCATCTATATATAAAACACCATCCTGTTCCCGTACCTGCAAATCGCTGATACCTGCTGCTGTTGCAGCATCTGTTAATTCTTTGTATTTATCCTGTAATGCCATGATTGTATATTTTAGTATGTTATTTAATTGTTAGACCAGTTCCATCAACCTTTTTTGGATGCAAACCATCTAAAGACATTTTTAATTTTTTCCATTTGTCGGCAGAAATTGTACCTGTAACAGCCACAACGCCATCCTTTACAGACGCTGTTATACCAGGATAATCTTTTACAGCATCAGTAACCGCTTTGGTTAACGGATCATCAGCAGTAATTACCGGAGGTGCAGCTACAACAGGAGGAGGAGGTGGTGGCGCAATATTAAAATTGCTTACAATCGACTTTACGCCCTTCACTTCTTTTGCTGCTTTTTCACATTCAGCTTTACACATTTCATCTTTACATTCGCCGGTAAGGGTTGCCACGCCATCCTTTACTGCAACTGTTGCTCCTTTCACCATATCAGGCATGGCATTTATTTTTGCTTCTACGGCTGTCTGAATGTCCGCATCTTTTGGGCTACAGCTTACAAAGCTTACCGTACTTACAATAGCAACAGCCATTAATAGTTTTGTCAGTTTCATGTTTTTAAAATTTTTGTTTAAAAAGATTGTTCAACGAAAGAAAAAACGGGTTGGCTGCTCTTATAATTTTAATAGTAACCAAATTATTTTTACTGGTTCTTCAAGGATATTAAAACTGTTTATTTTTTGGACTTCAAATATAATGATTAGCAACTTTAAAACAATGCTTTTGTTTTAAAGTTGCCGATAAAAAAATTACTAAATGTATTAAGTCTACCAGTGAAATTTATTTTAAAATACTACCGGAAAATACATTAAATTCTTTATTACAATTTTATCCAGTTGCTTTTTAACATCCTCTGCGGCTGAATAATTTTTTTGTTTTTGCAAAGATTGATATAAGCCTTTTAACGCCCAATGATTATTGGGATTTTCTTTTAAATCTTCTTTAAAAACCTCCACTGCTTTTGCGAACGAACCTTGCTTTAACAAAGCTGCACCAAGATATTGCCTTGCCGGTAATAACCAATCTCTTGGTTCGTTGTAAATCAATGCGGCTTCGGCATTTACGGCTTCTGTACAATAATTTACTGCGGCAGTCATATCATTTTGCTGTTCTGCAATTATTCCTTCCAATAATTTTTGGGCAACTTTTGCCGCATCAGCCGGGGCATTAAAAGGCTGCATCACCACCAGCATATCCGGTTTCTGCATGTTTTGCTGTAAATAAGCCAGTTCTTTCTTTGCATCAGTGATATTGTTTTTTCTTGCAAAAGCAATACCCCTTGCCCAATGTGATAATACATTTGCGTAAACATAGTTTTCGGGAATGGCAGCAGCTTCTAACACGGCATCCCATTTACCAAAACGGATATTATTAATTACCGGTGTCATGTAAACATATTGTACAAAGCAGCCAAACGGCGCAGGAAACGACATAAAAGAAGTATCAAAACTTTCCCTTGTGGCATCGGCACTTTTTAAACTATAATCATATCCGTTGCCCAACATGGCACAGGCTGTTTCCATATGCAGGTTATGAATTAAATAAAGTGAAGCATTATTGGCAACATCAGGGTAAACAGCAAGGTATTCTTTATAACCGTTCACTGACATTTCATTTACCTTGATTCCTTCATCATACATACCGCTGCGTATGTAAATATGCGATGGCATGTGTACCATATGCGAAATGGATGGCATCATTTTCGCTAAACGATTGGCGCTTTCTAAAGCCCGCCGTGGATTATTAGATGCTTCAACAGAATGTATATAATAATGATTGGCCCCGGGATGAAGAGGGTATTGTTGCAAAGTTTTTTCCAGCACTTCCAGAATACGTGGGGTCCATGGTTGTGCATTACCATTGTGTTTCCAATATTCCCATGGATGCAGCAACATCATTGCATCAGCATATAAGGCAGCCATATCCGCATCATTTGCAAACTGCTGGTATCCTTTCTCCATTTCGTTTGTATACAATTTATTTAAGGATGCCCTGCTAACGGTACTGTCGGATGTATATCGTACACTCATTGCCTTTATTAAAGCCTTTTCTTTTGGGGTACAATTAGCAGATAAGGAAACAGCTTTTTGTGCAGCGGCAAAAGCCCCGGGTGTAGAAGTATATACAAAGTCGTTAATGTTTGGGCCGTAGGCCAGCGCTTGCGCCCAATAAATCATGGCATTGGAATTATCAAACTGTTCGGCCTTTTTAAAAGAAGCCATCGCTTCAATAATATGAAAGCTGTAATACATACTAATGCCCTGCTGAAAATACAAACGGGCGCTGTCACTTTTTGATGAAATAGTCCATTGATAATTACCCCAGCCTTTTAATATGCTTATACCATTTGCAAGGCTGTCACTATTCAGGTGGTTCCAGTCGGGGGAACATTGCACAATAAATCTATTTTTAAATGCTTCCTGCCTTGAAATAAATTTCAAATTTTCCCGGTAAGGTTTTTGTTTGTACCGAAACGCAAACAGTAACACTAATACAATACATGCTGCTGTTAATATTATCTCCTTCTTCATATGCCAGTTTTATATAAACAAATTACAATTAATTTGTATTATTCAAATGCTATAGCTTTTATCTTTTTTCAATTATTGGAATAACAACGGCATAAAAGCCCTATTCAAATACAAGCGGCCTATTGTAGTATTATGTTTTAAAGTAATACTGTAGCGATTCTTTTTATACACAAGTGTTTAAAACCCTAATCGACCTTGCAATATTGGTTTACCTATATTTGCTTCAGTTAAAAATTACTAAATAAATTAGTAGCTTGCGCTCCCTCAGGTATTTGTTATTGAAAAATTATCCTGCGCTTTTATGATAAGCTTCGATAAAATTTCCACATTGATATGGCAGTACAAGAGGGCGATGCAACAATGTACTATTGAAAAACTAAAGCCCGGACAAAAAAGAATGACAGAAAGAGAAAAAATAGCAGCCGATTATAATGAAGACTCGATAAAGAGTTTAGACTGGAAAGAACACATCAGGCTGCGCCCAGGTATGTATATCGGTAAACTGGGCGATGGCAGCAGTGCCGATGATGGTGTATATGTTTTAATGAAAGAAGTAATTGATAATTGTATTGATGAACATACCATGGGCTATGGCAAACATGTTGATGTTACTATTGATGGTAAAAACATTACGGTAAGGGATTATGGCCGTGGCATTCCATTAGGCAAAGTGGTAGATGTGGTTAGTAAAATAAACACGGGAGCCAAATACGACAGCAAAGCATTTCAAAAAAGTGTGGGGCTAAATGGAGTGGGTACAAAAGCCGTTAATGCATTAAGCGATTATTTTAAAGTAACTGCTATCCGTGAGGGAAAAGAAAAAACTGCGGAGTTTGCAAAAGGGGTACTGACAAAAGAACACAAGGAATCAGCCACTAAAGAAGAGAACGGAACGGTGGTAACCTTTATTCCGGATGAAACGATATTTAAGAATTTTCATTTTGTACAGGAATATTTAGACAACCAGTTTTGGAACTATTGCTACCTCAATGCCGGGTTGGTAATGAACCTCAATGGTAAACGTTATATAAGTAAAAATGGTTTGCTCGACCTGTTGCAGCGCAAGACCAATGAAGATGAAATACGTTACCCCATCATACATTTAAAAGGTGAGGATATTGAACTCGCACTAACACACGAAAATGCTTACGGGGAAGAATATTACAGTTTTGTAAATGGCCAGTTTACTACGCAGGGAGGTACACACCTGGCGGCTTTCAGGGAAGGCTATGTAAAAACCATACGGGAATTTTATAAAAAAGATTATGATGCAGCGGATATACGCGGCAGTATTTGTGTTGCGGTTTCAGTAAGGGTGCAGGAACCAGTTTTTGAAAGCCAGACAAAAACAAAACTCGGCTCACAAACAGTGTACGAGGGCGGCCCAAGCATGCGTAATTTTATTGGTGATTTTTTGGGCAAAGAACTCAATAATTATTTACATAGAAATGCATCTACAGCCGAAGCCATAAAAAAGCGCATCGAGCAAAATGAGCGGGAGCGAAAAGAATTATCAGGCATAAGAAAGCTGGCCAATGAAAGGGCAAAAAAAGCCAACCTCCACAATAAAAAATTAAGAGATTGTAAATTTCATTATAACGATGAAGCCAGCGGTAAGGATAAGGACAATGTGCTGGAGAAACAAAAGGAGAGTACCATTTTTATTACGGAAGGCGACAGTGCAAGTGGCAGCATTACCAAGGCAAGAAACGTAAATACACAGGCTGTGTTTAGTCTGCGGGGCAAGCCCTTAAACTGTTATGGTCTTACTAAAAAAGTGGTGTATGAAAATGAAGAGTTCAACTTACTGCAACATGCCTTGAATATTGAGGAAGGCTACGAAACATTGCGCTACAATAATATTGTATTTGCTACCGATGCCGATGTGGATGGCTTGCATATCCGTTTATTGCTAATGACATTTTTTCTGCAATTTTTTCCAGACCTGGTGAAGAATGGCCATGTATATATTTTAGAAACACCATTGTTCAGGGTTCGCAACAAACAGGAAACCATTTACTGTTATGATGAAAATGAGAAACAGGCGGCCATTAAAAAATTGGGCAGCAAACCGGAGATAACAAGGTTTAAAGGATTGGGAGAAATTAGTCCGGATGAGTTTGCCCGCTTTATTGGCAGCGATATGAAATTACAGCCGGTGATGATGTTGCCCGATACACATATCCAGCAATTACTGGAATATTATATGGGCAAAAATACACCTACCCGCCAGGAATTTATTATTGATAATTTGCAACTGGAAGTTGATTTGGTGGAAGAGTCATTAATTAAGAATTGATAATTAATAATTAATAATTCTTTCAAATTGGGGGTCATTCCATTTATGAAAAATAAGCTGTATGAAAACAGATAATATCATTGTTGATAAATCTTTTCAGTTTGGGTTGAGGATTGTTAAGTTGTTTATACATTTAAGAAAGACAAAAGTTGAAAGAGAGTTGTGTATTCAATTATTAAAAAGTGGTACATCAATTGGGGCTAATATAGAGGAGTCAGTTGGAGGTTCATCAAGAAAAGATTTTGTTTACAAATTGGAAATTGCTTACAAAGAAGCGAGGGAAGCAAGATATTGGTTAAGACTATTAAAAGAAAGCGGTTTGTTAGAAAATAAACTTGCAGAATCTTTTATAATTGATTGTGAAGAAATCATAAAAATTTTGACAGCAATACTAAACTCTTCAAAAACGTGAAAAATTAATAGTTATAACACAAACAATAATTAAAAGATAACAAGAGTAGAAAATAGATTTCAAAATAAAGGAATTATTAATTCTTAATTACTAATTATTAATTAAAATATGATACATATAGTTTTTAACGAAGCAGATATAAAAGTGCTGAAAGAAGCGATTGCTCTGGATGAAACTTTGCAGGGAGAGGTTGTACAAATAAAAGATGAGTATGCAGTAGGCCCATTAAATAATATTTATGTCGGTGATGGCATAGATGCCCGCAAGCAATGGTGGCGGGAAGTTTTAGCCGGAGGCGATTATGATGGAAAAGCTGATAGTGGCGAAGTGGATGATTATAAAACCGTGGCCGAACTGGTGGGCACTATGCGCCGTGATGAAGAACATGTAATCTGGATATGGGCTGCACAAAATAAACACGATGTGAGTGGTTACTACTGGTTGCTGAAATATATGCAGGAGTTCCAGGGCAGGGTATTTATTTTATACCTTAACAACCTGCCCTTTATCAACGATAAGGGAAATATTTTTTATCCCAACTGGCTACATGAAATTCAGCCCAAAGAATTTTTAAAAGCAAAAAAACTGGCAAGGGAAATTACCCTTAGTGAGTTTGAAGTTGACCCTGATGAATGGACAAAGCTTTGCAATGAAAATAAAGGTGTCCGTTTATTGGAAGGTGGTAAAAAATTGATGCAGGAAGACTATGATTTTTATGATAGCGAGTTAACAAAATTTATTTCCGCAGACTGGCAGAAAGCCTCAAAAATTATTCACCAGTTTTTAGGTAAAGCAAAGCATACTACCGGAGATGCTTACCTGCTTTGGCGCTTAAAAATAATGATTGCGCAGGATATGTTTGATGTGCAGGGAAAGCTGGGCAATATGAAAGAATTTGAAATAAAAACAAAAGCCTGACATGAAAATTAAATCCATCCACCATGTAGCCATTTTAACAGGAGATTACGAGCAAAGCAAATTGTTTTATACATCAGTGCTTGGCTTTGAAATTTTGGCAGAAACGTACAGGGAAGAAAGAAAATCTTATAAGCTTGACCTTGCTATCAACGGGCAATACCAGATAGAATTATTTTCCTTTCCGGATTTTAAAGAACGGGCATCATTCCCTGAACAGAAAGGCCTGCGGCACCTGGCTTTTGCAGTAGAAGATATAGAAGAGCAGGTATCAGAACTGGTTGCTAAAGGGACTGATGTACAGGGTATAAGAACAGATGAATTAACGGGTAAAAAATTTTGTTTTTTTTACGACCCAAACGGGCAACCCCTGGAATTATATGAAGTATAGCAATATTATTATCGGTGCAGTTTAAGGGGAATGCTCCTAAGGAGCAATTGTGTTTTAGTTGTCTGTTACAAAGGGGATGCCCCGATGGGGCAAATATGTAAAAGATTATCAATGGCGGTCTCCGTAGGAGACAACCCTTTGTAAAAATGTAAATCGGTTCCATCGAGGCATCCCCTTTGTAAAATGAAAAAATACCAATCGGCTCCATCGGAGCCACCCCTTTGTAGTAGTAGTAGAAAACGCCATTTGTAACAACGTAAATATTGCATTATGCCAAATACATACACACAATTATTAACGCAATTGGTTTTTGCCGTAAAGGGCAGGCAAAATTTAATTGAAGAATCAATACGCGAAAGGGTAGAAAAATTTATTTGTGGCATAGCAACAAAAAGAAAACACAAGCCCCTGGCCACTTATTGTATGCCGGATCATTTGCATTTTTTGATAGGGTTAAATCCAAATCAGTCCATTTCAGATTTGGTAAAAGAAATAAAAACAAGCTCTAATGATTTAATAAGCGACAACCACCTTACCAAACAAAAATTTTATTGGCAGGAAGGGTATGGAGCTTTTTCTTATTCCAAATCGGCATTGGATAATGTGGTAAAATACATCCTCCATCAAAAGGAGCATCATCAAACAAAAACATTTAAAGAAGAATATGTTGATTATTTAGAAAAATTTGGAGTGGAATATGATGAAAAATATTTGTTCGAATTTTATTAGTAAGCATAATAACCCCGATATTTAACAGCAGATTAAAACAATGGCAACAGGTAAAAATAAAGAAGATTATATCCACACCGACAGCGGTATTGGCGGGCAGTACAAAACATGGTTTTTAAATTATGCCAGTTATGTAATATTAGAAAGGGCCGTACCTGCAATTGAAGATGGTTTAAAGCCGGTACAGCGGCGCATACTCCATGCCATGAAGGAAATGGATGATGGCCGTTTTAATAAGGTGGCCAACATCATCGGCCAATCCATGCAATACCATCCGCATGGTGATATGAGTATTGGCGATGCATTGGTAAACATGGGGCAAAAAGATCTGTTGATAGAAACACAGGGAAACTGGGGCGATGTGCGCACCGGTGATGACGCTGCTGCACCAAGATACATAGAAGCAAGGCTTAGCAAGTTTGCACTGGAAGTAGCTTTTAACGCTAAAACAACTGAATGGGCTTTAAGTTACGATGGCAGAAAAAATGAGCCGGTAACATTGCCCATGAAATTTCCTTTGCTGCTGGCACAGGGAGCAGAAGGCATTGCAGTAGGGTTGGCAACAAAAATTTTACCACATAATTTCTGTGAACTCATTGATGCTTCCATCAAATATTTAAAAGGCAAAAAGTTTGAATTGCTGCCCGATTTTTTAACAGGTGGCACCATGGATGCCAGCAATTACAATGAGGGCAGACGAGGCGGCAAAATAAGGGTGAGGGCCATTATTGAGGAAGTAGATAAAAAAACACTCGCCATAAAAAGTGTGCCTTATGGTATTACCACCACGCAATTGATGGAGAGTATTGTAAAGGCTACGGACCAGGGAAAAATAAAGATCAAAAAAGTAAATGACCATACGGCAGCTGAAGTAGAAATTCTTATTGAGCTGGCGCCCGGCATTTCGCCGGATATTACCATTGATGCTTTGTATGCATTTACCGATTGTGAAGTAAGCATTTCGCCCAATGCCTGTGTAATTGTAAAAGACCGTCCACAATTTTTGGGAGTACCTGAACTGTTAAGGGTTTCAGCAGATAATACCAAACACCTCCTGCAAAGAGAACTGGAAATTAAGCTGGGTGAGCTGCAGGAAAAATGGCACTACACATCGCTTGAAAAAATATTCTTTGAAGAAAAAATTTATAAAGAGTTAGAGAAGAAGCATGAAACATGGGAGAAAGTATTGCAGGCCATTGACACTGCTTTTACCCCTTACAAAAAACAATTGCGCCGCGATATAACAAGAGAAGACATTGTAAAGCTAACAGAGAAGCCTGTACGCCGCATTTATAAGCTGGATATAGATGAACTGAATGAACAGATAAAGGGGCTGGAAGCAGATATCAAACAGATTAAATACGACCTGGAACATTTAACAGAATATGCCGTAGCCTATTACGAAAACCTGCTGAAAAAATTTGGTAAGGGCAGGGAACGCAAAACTGAAATAAAATTATTTGACACCATACAGGCCAAGAGTGTGGCCATTGCCAACATTAAGCTGTATGTAAATTATGCAGATGGTTTTATTGGTACCGGTTTAAAAAAAGATGAACTGGTTGCCGAGGTGAGCGACCTGGATGATATTATTGCCTTTACAAAAAGCGGCATCATGAAGGTGGTAAGGGTTGCTGATAAAATATTTATCGGCAAGGATATTATTCATGTGGCCGTGTTTCAAAAAAATGATGAACGCACCACGTATAACCTGGTGTATGCCGACGGAAAAACCGGTGTTACTTATGCCAAGCGCTTTAATGTAACCGGTATTACCAGGGATAAAGAATACGACCTTACAAAGGGTTCAGAAAAAAGCAGGGTACATTATTTTTCGGCCAATGCCAATGGCGAAGCTGAACTGGTAAAAATAATACTGAGCCCCAATTGCAGCGCCCGCATAAAAGAACTGGAGTTTTATTTTGAAGAGCTGGAGATAAAGGGCCGTGGCAGTATTGGCAACCAGGTAACCAAGTACCCGGTAAAATCGGTGAAGTTTAAAGAGGCGGGCAAATCTACGCTGGATGCAAAAAAACTATGGTTCGATAATAAATTTGGCCGCCTGAATACAGAAGAAAAAGGGGAGTACCTTGGTAAGTTTGATGCCGAAGACAGGATACTGGTTATTTACAACGATGGCAATTACGAAATAACCGACCAGGAATTGACACAACGTTTTGACAGCGAAAAAATATTGCTGATAGAAAAGTTCAGGGCAGATAAAATTGTAACCGCTGTGTACCTTGACAATGAAAAATTTCAGTTTAATATCAAGCGTTTTAAAATAGAAACCACTACACTAAAAACCAAATTCTTTTTTATAAAGGAAGGTAAAGATAATCGCCTCGAAATGGTTACTACCGACCAAGAACCGCTGCTAGTAGTAAAAACCGGCCGTGGCCAAATGGTGCGTAATGCAAAATTTAAGGTAAACAAAGTGGTGGAAGTAATGGGCTGGAAGGCAATAGGAGCCAAGCTTACAGAATATTCAAAAAGTGTAGAGATGGAATGGGAGAAAAAAGCAGGGGATAATGTTCAGCCGGAATTGTTTTAAGATATTACTTAAAAAGCACATAAAAAACTTTCGTTTTTGTATTGTTGCAATCAAATAATTGAAAAAGCGCAAGCTTATAAACTTTCGTATTTAATATTGTTATTTACGTATACATTTCTATAACATAACCCTATAACGATAATTTAATTTAACACAACTAGACTTTTGTATATTTACAAGTTGGCTGTAATTTTCGACAGATTCCGCTTATTCATAATTATTTTCTTTCTAATTGACTTTAAATCTGACAAGAAAAAAGATTGCCACTTTATAAATATTTCAACTAAAACATTCACAAATGAATTCACAAATATTTTACCTATTGGTTGGTGGTTTAGTAGGTTATGGCGGTTCAATTATTCAAAATATTTTAGAATTGAATAGACAAAAAAGAAGCACAATTCGACAAGAAAAATTAAAAATTTATTCTCAAGTAGTTAGTGAACTAGGGTCTTTATTTATCGACAAAGACACCCTTCAGCAGGACATACTAAACAAAGAGCATAGCTTGAAATTCAGACTAAAACTAGGAAAAATTTTAGCCCCTGCGAGACTAATAGCTTCAGATAAATTAGAGGAAATGCTAAGAGATTTATTTGAAAAAGAAACTGAGTGGCACGACTATTTATGTAAAAATTCAAATTCTGAAAATGAAGAAAGACTTGGAGATATTGCAACTAAAGCCAGAATTGAAGTTGAAAAGGAAATGCGAAATGAGTTGCGTTAAAACTACAGCCAACATTAAGAGCAATAGCCGCAAGCCCCCATTAAAAAAGCCGGCATTAAAAAGATATTAATGGGGGCTTTTGGTTATTGCTTGTTGACCGGCGCCTGGCAGGGTGCCGCTATTTTTTACTGTAGGTAATTAGTAGCTACT
>JANYGZ010000003.1 GCA_025362235.1 Ferruginibacter sp.
AGTTTTCTCCGGTAACGGATCACCCGTTTCGTCTATTGCTACCGCTCCCATAAGGCAATAGGTAAAAATAAATTCATGATGAAAATGTTCAGCCACAGCTTCCAATACTTTTATTGATTGCTGTGTTACTTCCGGACCAATGCCATCTCCGGTTATGATTGCTATATTTTTTTTCATGGTTATTTCCTAAAGGAAAATATTATGCCGGTTAATGAATTATAAAACATAAAACTCAATAGGGTAAATATTTAAACAGCAACTTCTTTTTTATGTGCGTTCGCCAATTGCTTCAGGTCTTCTTCCATCACTTCCTTTTTACTGTCAGCTACCAGTAAAAATTCCTGGTACAATGCATCAATATCATTCCTGTCGAACTGGTAACCTAATTTTTGAAAGCGATGTGCCAACGCACTGCGGCCACTCCTTGCTGTTAGTACAATTTTTGATTCTTCTGCACCGACTTCTGCTGGATTGATGATCTCGTAGGTTAATGCATCCTTCAAAAATCCATCCTGGTGAATTCCGGAAGAATGAGAAAAAGCATTACTACCCACAATAGCCTTATTACATTGTACTGGCATACGCATAGTTTCAGTAACCAGCTGGCTCATGGGATATAATTCTTTGGCATTTATATCGGTGTAAAAACCCATGCTTTTATGTTGCTTAATAATCATTACTACTTCTTCCAATGAAGTATTCCCGGCTCTTTCACCTAATCCATTGATAGTACATTCTATTTGTCTTGCGCCATTTATAATACCTGCAATAGAGTTGGCCGTTGCCAAACCAAGGTCATTATGGCAATGGCAGGATATAATTGCTTTATCTATATTAGGTACGTTGTTTACGAGGTAGGCAATTTTTTCACCATATTGATGAGGTAAGCAATACCCCGTAGTATCCGGAATATTTACTACTGTTGCGCCGGCTGCAATTACCGCCTCCACTACTCTTGCCAGGTATTCATTACTGGTGCGGCCTGCGTCTTCAGCATAAAATTCTACATCATCTACAAAGTTTTTAGCCCACTTTACACATTGAATAGCCCTTTGTAAAATTTCCTGCTGGGTAGAATTAAACTTTGATTTAATATGAAAATCTGAAGTACCAATTCCTGTATGTATTCTAGGATGAACTGCATATTTAAGTGCTTCGCCGGCAACTTCGATATCTTTTTGCACGGCCCGGCTTAAGCCGCATACAGAAGCATTTTTTATAATCTTTGAAATTTCATTAACTGAGTTAAAATCTCCCGGAGATGAAATAGGAAAGCCGGCCTCAATAATATCAACGCCCAGTTCTTCCAGCTTCATGGCCAGCGTAATCTTTTCTTTAGTATTTAGTTTGCAACCCGGTACCTGCTCTCCATCACGAAGGGTAGTATCGAAAATGTGTATCTTATTATTTGTCATAGAAATAGCTTGATTTTATACAGTAGGTTTAATTATTTTTGTTTTAGGGGCAGTTCAATTAAATAATTATTAGCCTTAGTGTACGAATTTACCTACATAAAATGGAGTTATTTAAACAAATTGTTACCTTTTTTACGCTTCGAAAACCAGCTATTTTTACATAAAACGCTTAACCAGTAAGGGTTTCAAAGAAATTAAATTACGATGCCCAACCGCAGTACAGACACATTGTTTCAGCTAATTAAATCGCTTGAAAAGAGCGAAAAGCGCAATTTTAAGATATATGCCAACCGCAATACATCAGGAGAAGAGCTAAAGATTGTGCAGCTTTTCGATGCGTTGGATAAAATGAACGAGTATGATGAGACCGTTTTATTAAGAAGAAATGAAAATATAAAGAAACAGCAGTTAAGTAACCTCAAGGCCCATCTTTACAAACAGCTCCTGAGTAGCTTACGCTTAATAGACGATGTAACCAATATAGATATACAGTTGAACGAGCAAATGGTATATGCCCGTATTTTATATAATAAGGGTATTTACCTGCAAAGCCTGAAAATATTGGACAGGATAAAAGATATTGCAAAAGCAAATAACCAGTTTACTTATTTTCAGCAGGCATTGTTTTTTGAGAAAAGTATTGAATCATTATATATTACAAGAAGCATTCAAAACAGGGCAGAGGAACTTAGTAAAGAAACTACTGAAATTAGCCATAGCCTGGTACTTTCTTCGCAGTTATCAAACCTTTCGCTGCAACTATACAGCTGGTATATACAAAACGGACATAGCCGCAATGAAACAGAAGATGCTGCTGTGCAAAAATTTTTTATTGATAATTTAGGCGATAAGACTTCCCAGTGTAAATACTTTTACGAAAAGCTATACCTGTACCAAAGCTATTGCTGGAATGCATTTATCCGCCAGGATTTTTTACAATATTACCGTTACACACAAAAATGGGTAGATCTTTTTGAGAAGGAACCTTTTATGATTGCGATCGAAACAGGGCATTACATAAAAGGTATGCACAACCTGATGGGTTCCCATTTCGACCTTGGCAACCACAAAAAATTAATAGAAACATTAGCGGAATTTGACATTTTTTGTAATAGCTCCATTGTGTTGAATAATGTAAATAACCGTATACAATGTTTTGTGTACCGCACCATATCTACATTTAATAAACATTTTTTGGAAGGTAGTTTTACGGAAGGCTTAGCAACAATTCCTGAAATTGAAACTAAGTTAAGTGAATACGAGAATTATATGGACAGGCATCGGATATTGGTTATTGATTATAAAATTGCCTGCCTGTATTTTGGAAGCAGCAATTATGAAAAAGCTATTGATTATTTAAATAAAATTATCAACTGGAAAGTTGACCTGCGTACTGATTTGCAATGCTACAGCAGGCTACTACACCTTATTGCCCATTATGAATTAGGTAATGACGACATTTTGGATTCACTAATAAAATCTGTTTACCGTTTTATGGCTAAGATGCAAAACCTTAGTGTTGTAGAAGAAGAGATATTTAAATTTATCAGGAAATCTTTTCACCTATCAGTTAAAACTATAAAACCGGAGCTTGAAAAATTATTGATAAAATTAAAAACTTTAGAAAGTAACCGCTTTGAAACCCGTGCCTTTATGTACTTGGACATTATTTCGTGGCTGGAAAGCAAACTGGAAAACATACCGGTACAAGAAGTATTAAAACGTAAGTTTGCCGGAAAAAGAAACAACTGATTTCTACAAAAAATTGTTTACGGCTAGGGCATATCCTTTTAAACCAAGGCCACTGATTACTCCTTTAGCTTTTGCAGATATATGTGATAGTTTTCTAAATTCCTCTCTGCCAAAAATATTTGAAATATGTACTTCAATAACCGGGGTGGTAATTGCTGCAATGGTATCACCCAAGGCAACAGAGGTATGGGTATAGCCACCTGGATTTAAAATAATACCATCATAAGTAAATCCTATGCGTTGTATTTCATTAATAAGTTCGCCTTCAACATTGCTTTGAAAATAATGAAATTGTACCTTGGGAAATAATGCTCTTAATTCTTCCAGGTATTGCTCAAAAGTCTGGCTACCGTAAATTGTCGGTTCTCTTGTACCCAGCAAGTTTAAATTTGGACCGTTGATGATGGCGATGTTCATTATACGAATGTAAGACACGAATCAGGAAAAATAGCACGAATTTTAAAAATCGAATTACACGAATTAATACAATTGATTATTTATTTAAATAAGATACCTTGTTCGATTTCAGTTTGGGTCGAAATGTTTAAGGCTTAATTCTTTCTCTATTTTAGAAATAAACTCTTTTTCAAAAGGTCCAAGTAGTTTTTTTCTTAATGACCAATTATACCATTTAATATCTCCCTCACCTTCACTACCACCGCTTCCATTTTTGTCAAACGCATAGGCAATGGAAAGCTCAGATGTTTTAGAAGTGTCCCAATATTCTTTATCGCCGGCATATTGTATAGTGTATTCATTTTCTCCATCGTTTACCTTAATATAAATAGTCACATAATTTACTGTGTCATTATAACGATTATTAATGATTGTATCGTTTCTACCATTTGTCACATCTATCATGTAATTTTTTACAGTGTCACGTTTAATAAAGTCATTCTTAGAAATAACTTTTTCAACAGCCGACTGAAGAGAATTTTTGTTTGCCTTGAAGCCATAAGATTTAATTGACCCATGCGATCCTCCAGTGATACAACCTTCAAATAATAATACAAACAATGAAAGCAATAATTTAAAAATATAATCGATATTACATTTTGAGGTCATTAGATTGGGTTTTGATTTCGCCTAACACTACAATTTGGATACTTATTAGCAATTATCATCCTATAGCTATCGGATTAACTAATTATCCTTTATCGAAGCTATAAACTCATCAAATAAATAGCGGCTGTCGTGCGGACCAGGCGTTGCTTCAGGGTGATACTGAACAGAAAAAGCAGCTTTATCTTTTACACGTATCCCCTCAATAGAATCATCATTAAGGTTAAGATGAGTAATTTCTACTACCGCTGAAGCCCTTACTGCATCGGGGTTTACACCAAATCCATGATTTTGTGTGGTGATTTCACTTTTACCGGTAATAATATTTTTTACAGGATGGTTTAACCCCCTATGTCCATGGTGCATTTTAAAAGTAGGGATATCATTGGCAAGTGCCAGTAACTGGTGGCCAAGGCAAATTCCAAAAAGAGGTTTATCAAGGGCCAGAATTTGTTTTATTGTTTGTACAGCATACTGCATGGGTGCCGGGTCTCCGGGCCCATTGCTGATAAAGTAACCATTAGGCTTAAATGCTTCCAGTTCTTCAAAACTGGTTTTGGCATTGTGCACCTTTACATAAGCTCCCCTTTCTACAAGGCAATTTAATATGTTTTTCTTGATACCATAATCCAATACAGCAACTCGTATTTTACTATCAGGGTTACCCAAATAATAAGGTTCTTTGGTAGATACTACAGAAGCGAGTTCCAGCCCATCCATTGATGGTACTTTATCGAGCTGAGCCTGTAATAAAGCAACATCAATTATATCAGAAGATATAATACAGTTCATGGCACCTTGTGTACGCACATGGGCAACCAATGCCCTTGTATCTACCCCGTCAATTGCCACAACAGCCTGCTTTTCAAAATATTGCTGTAAAGATTCATCCGCCATAAAGCGGGAATATTTTTCTTCCAGGTTTCTACCAATAACGCCTTTCACTTTTACGCCATCACTTTCTACATCAATATCAATAACCCCATAATTACCAATATGCACATTGTTCATAATCAACACCTGGCCGTAATAACTTGGGTCTGTAAAAACTTCCTGGTAACCTGTCATTCCAGTATTGAAACAAATTTCTCCTGAAGTGGTGCCTATTTTACCAAAGGCCTGTCCGTAAAAAACGGTACCGTCTTTAAGCAATAAAATAGCCGGTTTTTTATGTGTTGTAGCTGCCATTATTTTCTGAAAGTTTTGCAAAGAAAAGGATTCGGTAATTGATTATACAAATATTTTTTTCACATTACAGGTTAATAAATGATTACCCTAAACGGGCGGCCAATTTTTACCCGTTACATTCCATAAAAAAAGCTCCGATAAAATATCGGAGCCTCATATAATTTAAAATTATTCATTTATGCTTCTGGAGTAGCTTTATCATCTGTTGCTTCTTCTGCTTTTACTTCTACTGCTTCTTCAACTGCAGATGTATTAGCCGCTTTCTTTTTAGCTCCACCTCCACCACTACGCCTTGTCTTTTTAGCCGGTTCTGCCGCTGCTGCTTTAGCAATGCTGTTACCGTAAATTTCGTTAAAATCAACCAATTCAATCATGGCCATTTCTGCATTATCACCGGTTCTTGCTCCTAATTTTATAACACGTGTATATCCACCTGGGCGGCTTGCAATTTTAGGGGCAATTACTGTAAACAATTCTTTTACGGCAGCCTTATCATTAAGGTAACTAAACACAATACGGTGATTGTGCATAATCTGCTCTTTGCTTGCTGTGCTTTTTGTTTTAGTGATCAATGGCTCAATGTAAGTACGTAAAGCCTTTGCTTTAGCCAAAGTAGTAGTAATTCTTTTGTAGGTGATTAGCTGGCAACCCAGGTTCATCAGCAACGCTTTTCTATGAGAAGCTGTTCTGCTTAAATTGTTATTCTTATTTCCGTGACGCATGACATTTATGCTTTAAATTCAGTTATACCGTGTCAGGATTTATAACCTACTTATGAAAAATAATATGCTTAATGATGATTTTATAATTATCAAATTATTCATCATCCAATTTCAACTTGCTTAAATCCATTCCAAAACCTAAACCTCTTTCAATTAAAACCTGTTCAATTTCACTTAAAGATTTTTGGCCAAAGTTTCTGAATTTCATCAGGTCTTCCTGTTCGTATTGAACCAGTTCGCTCAATGAATTAATTTTAGCAGCTTTTAAACAGTTAAAGGCACGTACAGAAAGATCAAGATCTTCTAAAGGCGTCTTCAACACTTTACGTAACTGTAAAGTTTGTTCATCAACAAGGTCTTCTTTTTTATCTTCTTTGGTATCAAAAGTGATGTTTTCATCAGTAATGATCATCAAATGCTGAATTAAAATACGACTCGCCTGTTTAACTGCTTCTTCAGGGTGAATAGTACCGTCAGTAACCACCTCCATGATCAGCTTTTCAAAATCAGTACGTTGTTCTACACGGGTATTTTCGATGGTATATTTTACATTCTTGATTGGAGTATAAATAGCATCTACAGCAATGTATCCAAAGTGTGAGCTTTTATCCTGGCTTTCTTCAGCTGGTACATAACCACGTCCTTTTCCGATAGTGATTTCGATCTCCAATTTAGCACTGCTATCCATTACGCAAAGAATAAGCTCAGGATTCATTACTTCAAAAGACAAAGAAGCTTCACCAATTGTACCGGCAGTAAGCTCAGTTTTATTTTTTATGGAAAGGGTAATTTTTTCATTACTTACTTCATGTTCAACTTTCTTCTTAAAGCGTACCTGTTTAAGGTTAAGGATTATTTCCGTAACATCTTCAGTGATACCCTTAATGGTAGCAAACTCATGGTCGGCACCAACAATGTTGATACCTACAATTGCATAACCTTCTAAAGAGTTTAATAAAACCCTGCGAAGTGCGTTACCGATAGTAACACCATAACCTGGCTCAAGCGGACGAAATTCAAATTGTGCTTCAAAGTCATTTGCTTTTTGCAGAACAATTTTATCGGGCTTAACAAAATTTAAAATGGCCATTTGTATTTTGTTTTATAAGTTTAAAATTTGTGTGATGAGGATGTTTTCATAACTCATCATTGTTGTGTTACTTGCTATACAATTCCACAATAAGTTGTTCCTTAATATTTTCAGGAACACTTTCTCTTTCCGGGTAAGCTATAAAAGTACCTTTCAATTCTGTTTCGCTAAAATCGATCCAATTGAATTTGGTATTTTTTCCACGAACGTTACCAGTAATAGCAGTATTAACAGCGCTCTTATTTTTTAAACCAACAGTTTCGCCTGGTTTCAGTGAATAAGAAGGAACGTTTAATACATCTCCATTAACAGTGATGTGTTTGTGGCTAACCAGCTGGCGTGCAGCCTGGCGGCTTGGAGCAATACCCATACGAAACACAACATTATCCAAACGGGCTTCTAATAATTTGATAAGGTTTTCGCCTGTTACACCTTTACGCCTTGCAGCTTCATCAAATGTTTTGCGGAATTGTTTTTCCAGCAAACCATACGTGTATTTTGCTTTTTGTTTTTCACGCAACTGTAAAGCATATTCGCCTAAAGTTTTGCGTTTACGGGTTGCACCGTGCATTCCCGGAGGGTTACTGTTTTTAGTTAACCACTTTCCGTTTCCTGTAATAGGCTCTCCGAAAATTCTGGAGATTTTTGTTTTGGGGCCTGTGTACCTTGCCATAATTATAATTGTGATTTTTTAGTGACGATACAACATTAAAAAATCTTAAAATGAATGTTGCACCCGTTATAAATTATTTTGATGTTGGATGTTTTCGTGTCTCAGTGTATTTAAATCAGACATAAATAAATCCCATATCAGACATTACTATACTCTTCTCTTTTTTGGAGGACGGCAACCATTGTGTGGCAACGGTGTTACATCTTTAATCATATTGATTTCGATGCCTGACTGTGATAAAGACCTGATGGCTCCTTCACGGCCAGAACCTGGTCCTTTTACAAATACATCTACTCTTTTTAAACCTGCATCCATTGCAACTTTAGCTGCATCTGCTCCGGCCATTTGTGCCGCGTAAGGAGTATTTTTTTTACTTCCTTTAAAGCCCATTTTACCTGCACTAGACCATGAAATTACTTGTCCGGTTTTGTTTGTTAAACTGATAATGATGTTGTTAAAACTTGCAACGATGTGAGCATCTCCGTAGCTATCTACTTTTACTACTCTTTTTTTAGCGGCTGCTTTTGCGCTTTGAGCCTTTTGTGCTTTTGCCATAATACTTTACAATAGGTAATCTTTTTAAAAAATGTATCCCGATTTTTAATCGGGACTGAACCAACCCTCCTGCGACTTAAAGCTATCCGGCGTTTGTTCAATTATACTTAAGTCTATAAAAGCCGATACCAGGTATTACTACCCGGCATCTTATTTAATTATTTTTTAGCAACTTTCTTTTTGCCGGCAACAGTTTTCCGTTTGCCCTTACGGGTACGGCTGTTGGTACGGGTACGTTGTCCACGTAAAGGCAAACCTTTACGGTGACGCAAACCACGGTAGCAAGCTATATCAAGCAAACGCTTAATATTCATCTGTACTTCACTGCGTAAAGCACCTTCAGTTTTAAACTCTGCGTTAATTACATTACGAATAGCGGTTTGTTCATCATCATTCCACTCATTTACTTTTTTATCGTATCTTATAGAAGCCTTATCTAAAATATACTGAGCAGTTGAACGGCCAATACCAAATATATAGGTAAGTCCAATTTCGCCTCTTTTGTTTTTTGGTAAATCTATACCGGCAATACGAGCCATAATTTTATTAATTTGTTGATTTATTCATTAGTTTAAACAGCATTCGCTATTATCAATTATTACCCCTGACGTTGTTTAAAACGTGGATTTTTTTTATTAATCACAAATAATACGCCTTTTCTGCGTACAATTTTGCAATCAACACTTCTCTTTTTTATGGAAGCTTTAACCTTCATTGTTGTAATTTTTATTTATTAATACCTGTTATTTATACCTGAATATGATCCTCCCCCTTGTTAAATCATACGGGCTCATCTCAACTCCCACCTTATCACCAGGCAATATCCTGATGTAGTGCATCCTCATTTTTCCCGAGATAGTTGCCAGGATTTCGTGTCCGTTTTCCAGCTTAACTTTGAACATAGCATTACTCAGCGCTTCTAAAATTGTTCCGTCTTGTTTAATCAGTGCTTGCTTCGCCATATATTTTGGGAGCGCAAAGATAAGTGGATAATTTTAATTATTCATAAAAAAATCAGATATTTACCTTTTAAAATCAAAAATTTAACCCATGAAAAAGATCATTTTTGCATTACCCATTATTTCCATCGCTTTTTTTTCCTGTAAGAAAGACCCCGCTCCGACACCGGTACCAGATGCTACTGTGTATATGAGTTATACACCAAACAGCAGCTGGAACTATACCGTAACCAATAATATTACCGCAACCAACCTTAATTACACTGTTACTTCTACCAGCAGGGATAGCACTATAAATACCAAGGCCTATCATGTGTTTACCAACAGCACAGGGGTTGCTAATGAATATTATAATATTACAGGCAACGATTATTATACTTTTCGTAGCCTGCCTACTACTCTCGGTGGCAAGGCTATTGAAAATATTTATTTAAAAGACAATGTTGCAGCAAATGCTTCCTGGAACCAATCGTATTCTATCAGTGCATCCGGCATACCAATAACAGTAAATATCATTAATACTATTACAGAAAAAGGAATTAGTAAAACTGTAAACAGCATTGCATATACCGATGTAATTCATGTTACCACCACTTTACAGGTATCTGCGTATGGCATTCCATTACCAGCCGGAGCCGTTACAACCGATATTCAGTCTTATTACGCAAAAAAAGTAGGGCTGATAGAATCTAAAAATAAAATCGATGTAAGTTATGCCGGCCTTGATGAACATGTAGATGAACATACCATTTTGAAAAGTGCTGATATTAAATAATTTTTTAACTGCTTCAAATAAAAAACCTGGTGTAAATATTACCCAGGTTTTTTTGTTTGCAATACAATGCGTTTTAAGAAAACGGCACGTCTGTTAAGTGCACTTTCGTCATTTCATAAAAATGATTCTGCAACTGATGTACACTTATAGGTTGCAGAATATGCCTCTTCTCATCACGATACCAAATTTCCATGGTATTAAAATTTCCTTTTGCAGGTAACAATATCCTGAATGCCCCTTTCATGTATTTTACAGTACCATCCTCGTTTTCCTGTTTGCTGAACTTCAACATGGTCAGTTGGCTTTCATCCAGCGGTATAGCACTTAATTGCGATGTTTCAAACCAAAATTCCTGGGTGCCGGTATCTACACATACTTGCTTTTCATCACCATTCAGATTGGTTACTTCTCCCGTCAATTTATCGCCGTCATTATCGGCCATTAAATAATCACCTACTTTAATGTCTTGAAATTTTATCATGGCAAATTGTTTTTATTTTGAACCAATTTACCACTTTTTAGAAAACTAAAAAATATCTCTTGCTAAAATAAAATATTTTTTAACCCTGTTTGAAAAAAGAAAAAATTGCTGCCCTATATTTTAAGATAGTAATTTCAACTGGTTTTAAAGCACCACTACTTTTCTTGTTTCTTTTTTTCCAGCCAAATTAAAGACAATATTATAGGTGCCTTTTTGTAAATCGCACACATGCAGGTGGCCGCTATTGAGCCCATAAAATGCAGCCAGCTTTGTTTTTAGCACCATCTCCCCGGCACTGTTATACACCAATACATCCATTGTTCCTTTTTTATCTGAATTAAATTTTAGCTGTACCTGGCCCGGCCTTGAAATTGGGTTCGGGCTTAAAGACACAATCAAATCATCTTTTGCCACTGCATTGTTGCGCAAAGTTTTGATGTCAGAAAAACTTTCTGTCTTATCTACATCAACAGTTACAATTTCGTAATACAAATATTTACAGATACTGCCCAGGTCAGTATCTGTAAATCGATATAACTGGATTGTATTGGAATTACCGGCTGCTGCTACCCTTCCTATCTCATAAAAATGGGTGGCATCTGTACTTTTTCTTATTGAAAAATAATCAGTATTTGATTCTGAAAATGTTTGCCACTGCAACAACCCTTTGGAAGCAAAACTAATAACAGAAAATGACCCGAATGCCACTGGCAAAGCACCGCTAACAGTAATACTACCTTGCATGCCAAAGCCAAAATGCGGTATGCAGCCATATAAATAATTTCCTGGTACCGTTACTGTATAAGTAAATGAAGTGACCCCCGAAGTTATCGGGGAATTCCATTCAGCAGCGCCGGCTGGCAGCGAGGTGCCAGCCAAACTGCTGCCACAGGTAGTGGTATGTGCCCCAGTAACCCAATTAAACTGTATTACATCTCCTACTACCGCATTTATTGTTGCAGGATTGAACGAAAAATTTGCAACTGAAACATTCCAGGTAGTGGCATTGGCGGTATTGTACAATAATAGCACCAGTGCGGCAGTGTAAAAAAATTTCATGATTATGCCGTTTTTAATTGATAAATAAAAGTGGATACTTTTATTATCGAAAAAAAACATATAGCGGTTGCTTTAGCTGCTAATTTTTTTAATTATGCGAATTAAAGCGCCCACCCTATTCTGCCCAACTCATCACATATCCATCATTTTCAATTTCAAGGGCTGTGGTGGTTAATTGCAAAGGGTGAAAAGTGTCTATCATTACTGCCAGTTCATTGGTTTGTTTGGCACCGATACTTTTTAGTACGGCACCAGGATGAGGACCATGAGGAATGCCCGCAGGATGAAGGTTGATCATTCCACGGGTAACATGTTTGCGGCTCATAAAGTCGCCATCTACATAATATAATACTTCATCGCTATCAATATTACTGTGGTTATATGGGGCAGGAATTGAATCGGGATGATAATCGAATAAACGTGGCACAAATGAACAGACTACAAAATTATTGGCTTCAAAGGTCAAGTGTACAGGTGGTGGCTGGTGAACCCTGCCGGTAATGGGTTCAAAATCATGAATTGAAAAAGCGTAAGGATAGCAGCAACCATCCCACCCTACCACATCAAACGGATGATTAGCATAATGTATACCATACAACATCCCTTTCTTTTTTGTTTTAATTAGAAAGTCGTCCGTTTCATCATGCGTCTGTAAATTTTTTGGTGTGCGGATATCTCTTTCGCAATAAGGCGAATGTTCCAGCAACTGCCCATATTTACTCAGGTATTTTTTAGGGTAACGTATTGGGCTAAATGATTCTACAATCAGCAGGCGGTTATTTTCAGTGGCAAAATGCACCTGGTAAATGGAGCCTCTTGGTATCACCAGGTAATCGCCATACCCAAAATCAATTTCACCATACATTGTTTTTAAAACACCACTGCCCTCGTGTACAAATATCATTTCGTCTGCATCAGCATTTTTGTAAAAATAACTACCCATACTTTGTTGAGGTGCTGCCAAAACAATATGACAATCACTGTTAACCAACACCGGTTTACGGCTAAGCAAAAAATCTTTTTCAGGTTTTATATTAAAGCCTTCAAAGCTGCGGTGCTGCAACATCTTCTCTTCTGCAATTACCGGCTGAACATTTTGCGGCGTATCTGTTTTGATGATTTGTGTGGGCGGATAATTATGGTACAGCAAAGAATAATCATTGCTGAAACCTTCTGTTGAAAATAACTGTTCCGCATACAAACTACCATCTGGTTTACGAAACTGCGTGTGGCGTTTGTGAGGAATTTTTCCGAGTGTATGATAATGTGGCATCGTTAATGGATACTTGTTTAATGGATAATTGATAATTATAAAACATCACTATCAATTTAGTAACCTATCGGTATATGTAATTAAAGGATTGGTGATATAATTACATAACCTGATTTTGAATTGTGCAATCTTACCACCAAATTTACATTTTTAAAACCATTTACTTGACAAGAATAGGATTGATATCAGATACGCATAATTATCTTGATGAAAGCATTGCGGAACATTTTAAAACCTGTGATGAAATATGGCATGGCGGCGACTTTGGCAGCGCTGCCATTGCAGAGAGGTTAAAAACCTTGAAACCATTAAGGGGCGTTTATGGAAATATTGATGGAAAAGATATCCGTAGCGAATTTTCAGAACAATTGATTTTTATGTGTGAAGATGTAAAAGTAATGATGCGGCATATCGGAGGCTATCCGCCAAAATATAATCCTGATACAAAAAAAAAATTACTGATACATCAGCCTCAATTATTTATCAGTGGCCATTCGCATATTTTAAAAGTAATGTATGATGAAAAATTAAACTGCCTGTACATGAACCCCGGGGCAGCGGGTAAACAGGGATGGCAAAAAATAAGAACACTAATACGTTTTACTATTGATGGAAAAGATATGAAGGACTGCGAGGTAATTAAACTGTAGCTTGAGTTATGAGTTATTTTACAAATCTAATGACTCCACTTATCTTATAACTCATAACTTAAAACGGCTTTCTTGCATGAATGTGAGTGTGGATAAGTTTTATTATTTCGAAAAAGGTTGAATGTTACCCACACGGGTTAAAATAAAGGATATAGTTAAGTTATTTAGTTGTTGCGAAACAATTGCTAACAAAAAACTACATCCTTTGAGTAAAGATAAATACAAAGTAACAAACTGGTCAGCGTATAATGCAGGGTTGAAACAACGTGGTTCTTTAACATTATGGATTGATGCAGACATTGCTTCTCATTGGAATCAGGAATCTGAAAATAAGTGTGGTGGCCAAAAGGTATACAGTGCATTGGCTATTGAAAGCTGTTTGGTACTACGAAAAGTATATCGCTTGCCATTGCGTCAAACAGAGGGGTTTGTAAAAAGTATATTCGGACTGCTGAAAGTAGCGTTACCAGTACCGTGCTATACCACGCTGTGTAGGCGTAGCAATAGCCTTTCTGTAAATTTAGCTGCAACCAATAGTGCTATTACAGATATAGTGGTGGACAGCACTGGGCTAAAAGTTTATGGTGAAGGCGAGTGGAAGGTTCGTAAACACGGTGCAGGTAAACACCGTACCTGGATGAAACTACATGTAGCAGCAAATGGACAAACCCAGCAGATAGAAGCTATTACACTTACCAGTAATGCAGTGGATGATGCAACGGAAGTGGAATCGTTGATGAACCAAATAAGTAAGCCCGTAAAAAGTTTTATGGGAGATGGGGCTTATGACAAAGACAAAGTAAGAGAGGAGCTCCACAAGGATAATATCAGCCAGGTAATACCGCCACAGCGTAACGCTGTTACCGATAAGAAAAAACGACTACACATGGCACAAAGAGATGAGGCAATTGAAGCAATAAAAGCAATAGGGAGAAAGGAATGGAAAATAAGAGAAGGGTATCACCACCGAAGCAAAGCCGAAACGGTAATGTTCAGGTATAAAACAATAATTGGGGATAAACTGGCTGCCAGAAAAACGGCACATCAAAAGACAGAGGTGGCTGTTGGATGCAAAATACTCAACATCATGCTGCAAACGGCAAAACCACAAAGCAAGAAAATATCTTAACAATAAATCAGGATAGGTTAGCTATCAATAAAATTTTATTCATGCAACAAAGCCGTTTAAAGTGTAAAAAATCAGGCTGAGTTTCTGCCCGCATTTATAATCCCAAAAGAAGAGCGCATCACTAGTTTTTCATAAATTTCTTTTAATGGGGAATTAACAAGGCTGTCTTCTATTTCCCTGATATTCATGATGGCAAATTGTTGAATGGTCAACAAGGGCATTACTATTCTTTCTCTCATTGCAATAGATAATAAATCTACAGGGTAATCGCTCATCAATTCTTTTTTACCTGAAAGTTTTAAAATATAGCTCTTCGTTAAATTAAATTCTTCATAAATGGTGGTCCATATTTCGCCATATTTCGGGTCTTTTGATAAAAATTCCGTCAATGGAAAAAAACATTTCTTCATGGCCATTTCACAATTATCCAGTAATGTCTTAAAAAACAGCGAATTGTTATACAATACTTTTAGCTCATTGAATTTGCCCTGCTTATCTAATTCCTGTAAAGCTGTGCCCACACCAAAATAACCCGTAACATTTTGTTTTAATTGTGCCCATGCGCCAACATAAGGAATGGCCCGAAGGTCTTTCAGCGATAATTTATTTCCACCAGCTCTTCTAGCCGGCCTGCTGCCGATGTTGGTTTCACTGTAAAATTTAAGCGGGCTTACCTGCGACAAATAATCTGTAAACCTAGGATGATTTTTTAAGGAACTATATTTGGTAAAACTAACTTCAGCTAACCGGGTCAACAAATCTTCTTCTTCTTTTTGCAAAGTAATATGCCGGTTATTAAAAAGCTCGTTTGAAATGCCTGCATGTAACAATTGTTCAATATTAAATTGAGCTCCTTCTACCGTGCCAAAACTCGAGCTTACTGTTTGGCCCTGTATCGTTAATTGAATTTCTTTGTTAGAAATATTACTCCCCATGGAGGCATAAAATTTATGCGTTTTTCCACCACCCCTTGATGGCGGCCCACCGCGGCCATCAAAGAAAAGTACTTCTATTTTGTATTCTTTTGAAATTGCAGAAAGGTTTTCTTTGGCTTTATATATTCCCCAGTTGGCCATTAAATAACCACCATCTTTTGTGCCGTCAGAAAAGCCCAGCATGATGGTTTGGTATTTATCTCTTTTGGCCAGGTGGCTTGCATATGTTTTGTTGCTGTACAATTGCTTCATTACTCCGTCTGCATTTTGCAGGTCATCTACAGTTTCAAATAAAGGAACAATATCAACTGTAAGTTCTTTTTTGTTCCACCCACACAATAAAAATAACCCGTACACTTCCAGTACATTTAACGCACTGCTGCATTGGCTTATAATATAACGGTTACAACCTGCTTCACCATTAAAATCCTGAATATTTTTTATGGCTTTTATTGTTGCAATAGTATCCGTTACCAGTGGGTTATCAAAACTTTCTTCCTTTAAAGTAACTGTAATATTTGTAAGGATATTTATTTTTTCATCTGCTGTAAGGTTTGCATAATCTGCCGGTAAATAACCTGATTTTTTTGCAATGGTATCAAGCACCATGCTGTGGATAGTACTCTCCTGACGTATGTCCAATGCAGCAAAGTGTAACCCAAATACATTTACCTTGTTAATAAAATTGTCTATTAAATAAAGAAACAGGCTATTGTGTTTATAAATAAGTATTTCCTTTATTTTATTCAGCGAAGCAAGTATATGTTCCTTGCTTAAAGCAGTACGTTGATCCGGAATAAAAATGTTGTTATACATTTCTGTTTCAAGGTCGGCCAGAATCGTATCTACGCCTTCAAAAGTTAACCTGCGTTTAATGCGCCGTATCTCTAAGTAGTATGATTTAATAATACTGCCCCTTAAAGCATCGGCTACTTTTAATGTGGTGGCGGCAGTTACAAAAGGATTGCCATCACGGTCGCCGCCTGGCCAAAACCCCATATAAATGATGGGGTTATTTTTATCAATGGCATTGGGAAACTGGTTTTTTAAAAATGACATAATCCTGCCTGCCGCAGCGTAAAAAATATTTTCAAGATACCATACCAGGTTGATGGCCTCATCGTAAGGTGTTGGCTTTTGTTTCTTAAAAAAAGGCGTTTTGCCCAATTGCTGCAAGTACATATTTATCTGTGCCGCATTGTTTTCTGCCAAAGCCTTTGATAAATCGTTTATAATACCCAATACAGATCCCGGATAAAATTGTGTAGGATGTGCTGTTAAAACCATTCTTACAGCAAATGTTTTTAGTTTGGCAGCAAGTTCTTCTTCTTTATTATTTTGTAAAACTTCACTTTCTAAATGTTTTAATGTACCAACGCCACCCAAATCATTCACTTCTTTAAAGGATGCATCTTCCAGTGCATCAAAAAGTACTACCTGGCGCTCTATATATTGAATAAATCTAAACAACAGGTCAAGTCTTTCCTGTGGATTTGTATACGTAGTTTGTTTGATAAAAAACTCTTCAATAATTTCAACCGGGCTTTGTTTTTTACGGTATCCTTCTTCACAATTGTTTTGTAACAGTGATAAAAGTATTCCCGTTTTTTCAATACGGTGAAAGGGGAGGGAGGTAAAGAGGCTATTGTATAGTTGAAATTTTATTCCAACTAAATTTTTAAAATGCTGCAAGCCTGTAGATGACTGGTGATCCATATTCAATAAATATTAAGGAAAATGTATTAAAGCTGGCAGCAATAATTAGAAAGCATGAAAATACTTAAAAAATTTCAAATCCTTTGCCTCATTTACAATTATTTACTTAATTTAGCGCTTGCAAAAGTGGTACAATTGAAATTACATATTATCTCTTCTAAAAAATTGATGGCTATACCGGCCGTTGGTACCACTATTTTTACAACAGGTACAACCCGTTAAGGGTTGCAAACTTTCATATTACCTTTGGGCAAATCGGCTGTTTTTCATTAAATGAAATATTTAGCTACATTTTACATCACCTATTATAATTACAAAAAATGCAGGTTTTAAAGTTTGGAGGAAGTTCCGTAGCTAACGCAGCAAATATTAATAAAGTAATTGCCATTGTGAGAGAAAAAATTAAGCAGGATAAAACAATTGTTGTTGTATCGGCATTGGGCGGCATTACAGATATTTTATTACAATGCAGCCAGCTAGCTGCTGATGGCAATGAAGCATATAAAGAAAAATTACACGAAGCTGAATTGAGGCACCTTACCACTGTAAAAGAGCTTATCAGTTTACTGCATCAAAGTGCCATACTTAGTTTGGTAAAAACTTTATGCAACGAAATTGAAGACATTTGTAACGGGATATTTTTACTAAGGGAACTGTCGGAGCGGACCAAAGACCGGATTGTGAGTTATGGCGAAATTTTATCTTCTAAAATAATAGCGGCTAAATTAAATACGGACGATATACAATGCGAATGGATAAATTCTGCAACACTTATTACTACTAACACCAATTTTGGCGCAGCAGCAGTTGACTTTGCAGTTACCAATAAAAAAATAACGGAACATTTTGCCGTATCTGGGGCATCATTATTTATTATGCCCGGCTTTATTGCATTCGACGCTAACGGTACCAGCACAACGCTGGGCAGGGGAGGATCAGATTATACAGCGGCCATTGTTGCTGCTGCCTTAAATGCAAACGTTTTAGAAATATGGACAGACGTTTCTGGTATGATGACTGCGGACCCGAGGCTGGTTAGCAATGTAAAAATCATTCCCCATATATCTTACCAGGAGGCAATGGAACTATCTCATTTTGGTGCCAAAGTAATTTATCCGCCAACCATACAACCGGTAAGTAGCAAGGGCATACCAACCTGGATAAAAAATACTTTTGCACCGCAGGATAACGGTACCGTTATTGAAAAGCTATCTCATATCAATGGCAACAGCATAAGAGGAATTTCAAGCATTAACAGCATCGCCTTATTAAGCCTTGAAGGAAGCGGCATGGTAGGAATACCCGGATTTTCTAAAAGATTATTTGAGGCATTGGCGGTAAAAAAAATCAATGTAATTCTAATCACACAAAGTTCTTCAGAGCATTCAATATGTGTGGGCATTGATGAAACAAATGCAGATGATGCACAAAAAATAATTGATGAGTCTTTTGCTTATGAAATTGAAACAAAAAAAGTTGACCCGATTGTGGTAGAAAAGGGCCTGGCCATAGTAGCGTTGGTAGGCGATAACATGAAAAGCCATCCCGGAATCAGCGGTAAAATGTTTGGTAACCTGGGGCGAAATGGTGTAAACGTAAGGGCCATTGCGCAGGGGTCTTCAGAAAGAAATATATCTGCGGTGGTGGCAGCAAAAGATGTAAAAAAAGCCATCAATGTTTTGCACGAAGAATTTTTTGAAACCGTTTATAAAGAGATCAATCTTTTTATTGCAGGTGTAGGCAATGTAGGCGGTAAACTGGTAGCACAAATTCTGCAGCAACAGCAATACCTTTTACAAAACCTGCATTTAAAAATAAATGTGGTTGGTTTGGGTAACAGTAAAAAAATGCTTTTTAAAGACGAAGGTATTGACATAAAACAATGGAAAGAATTATTGCTGAAGGATGGAGAAACGATGGATATGCAGCAATTTATTGAAAGGATCCAATCAAAGAATTTGCGCAATGCTGTTTTTGCAGATGTTACCGCCAGTGAAATGGTAGCCAAATGTTATGAGCAGTTATTACAAAAAAGTATTTCTGTGGTGGCCTGCAATAAAATAGCCTGTTCCTCTACTTACGAATATTATAAAAAACTTAAAAACCTTTCAAGGGAATTTAATGCGCAATTTCTTTTTGAAACCAATGTGGGTGCAAGTTTGCCAATCATTGGAACGTTAAATGATTTGTTACGTGGCGGAGATAAAATAAATAATATACAGGCTGTGCTAAGCGGCACGCTTAATTTTGTTTTTAATAATTATGATGGTAAAAAAAGTTTTGCCACCATTGTAAAACAGGCACAGGATGAAGGGTATACAGAACCCGATCCACGTTTGGATTTAAGCGGAAAAGACGTAATGAGAAAAATAATGATATTGGCGCGTGAGGCAGGCAATGTGATTGAGATGGAAAATATTGTGAACAATTCATTTATACCGGCTGCCTGCATGGTTGGTTCTGTAGACGATTTTTATAAATCAATGGAAGCGCATGAAGAGCATTTTAAAGACTTGTATAAAAAAGCCGGAGCTGATAAATTAAAATTTGTAGCTTCTTTTGAGAATGGAAAAGCATCAGTAGGTCTACAGCATATTGGCCCTCAGCACGACCTGTATCATTTGTATGGCAAAGACAATATTGTACTTTTTTATACAGACCGTTATACAGAACAGCCATTGGTAATAAAAGGCGCAGGTGCAGGTGCTGATGTAACTGCATCGGGTGTGTTTGGCGATATTATAAAAGCATCAAGAGTATAATTAATTTTCTAAAACATGAAGCCAAATAATTAGCAGACATGAATAATCACCAAAAAGATGCACAGCCACAAAGTACAAAGCACAATAGCCCCCCTTTAGAGGATAGGTGCGTACAGGTTTTGGCTCCTGCAACAGTGGCCAATTTAGTTTGTGGTTTTGATGTGTTGGGGATGTGTCTGCACGAGCCCAATGACTTAATGGAAATAAGGCTGTTGGAAGAAAAGAAAATCATCATCATAAGTGCTGACGGCTATCCGTTACCGTTAGACCCTGCTCAAAATACGGCCGGCGCACCGTTGGTAGAAATGCTAAACGAACTGCCTGGCAATACCGGCTTTGAAGTTACCATTCATAAAAAAATAAAACCTGGTAGTGGTATCGGTTCAAGTGCGGCCAGTGCCGCTGGCGCCGTAGTTGGGGCAAATCATTTATTAGGGGATTTTTTTTCAAAACAAGACCTTGTACGTTTTGCCATGTTTGGAGAAAAAGTTGCGTCAGGCGTAAAACATGCAGATAATATAGCACCCTGTATTTATGGCGGCATTACTTTAATACGCAGCATTTATCCATTGGATATTGTACCCATTTCTTCTCCAAAATTATTTGTAACCATTGTACACCCACAAATAGAAGTGCGTACTTCAGATGCCCGCCAGATTTTACGTAAAGAGGTTTTATTAAAAGATGCCATCAGGCAATGGGGTAATATCGCCGGACTGGTAGCAGGTTTTATGCAGAACGACCTTGACCTGATAGGCCGTTCTTTAGAAGATGTTATCATTGAACCCGTAAGAAGTATTTTAATACCAGGTTTTGATGAAGTGAAATTAAAATGTAAAGAAGCCGGGGCATTGGGGGGAGGTATTTCAGGTTCGGGGCCCTCTATTTTTATGTTGAGCAAGGATGAACCTACAGCAATAAAAGTAGAAAGTGTAATGAAAGAAATTTACAACAGGATAGGTTTGGCATACCATACTTATGTAACTACTATCAATCAAACAGGCGTTACCATAATTAATAATTAATAATTGATAATTAATAATGCTTTCATCACGAATAGCATCCATAAAATTTATTAGCTATTTTAAATATTACAGGAATACATATAACTTATAATACATAACAAAGAAAAGCCCACACCTTTAAAGAATGCAATTCTACAGCACCAATAAACAATCACCCAAAGTTGATTTTAAGCAAGCTACCATTAATGGACAGGCGCCGGATAAAGGATTGTATTTTCCCGAGCAAATTCCTGTTTTTCCAAAGAGTTTAATCGAAAATATTGGTTCCTTTACAAATGAAGAAATTGCTTACCAGGTAATCAAGCCTTATGTGGGAACAGCAATACCTGAAGAACAACTGCGGCGCATAGTAAGCGAAACAATAAATTTCGATATTCCTTTAATTAAAGTAACTGACACTATTTTTTCTTTAGAGCTGTATCATGGCCCCACATTGGCTTTTAAAGATATTGGTGCAAGATTTATGAGCCGTTGCCTTGGCTATTTTGTAAAAGGACTTTCAAAAAAAGTAACCGTATTGGTGGCAACGTCCGGCGATACAGGCGGAGCGGTAGCCAATGGTTTTTATGATATATATGGAATAGAAGTAGTGATATTATATCCATCCGGAAAAGTAAGTTCTGTACAGGAAAAACAATTGACAACCCTTGGAAAAAATATTCATGCACTGGAAGTAAATGGTAGTTTTGATGATTGCCAGCAAATGGTAAAACAGGTATTTACCGATGAGGAATTAAATAAAAAATTATTTCTTACTTCTGCCAATTCAATCAATGTGGCAAGATGGTTACCACAACAGTTTTATTATTTATTTGCTTACAAACAATGGGCACAAAAAAACAATCCACCTGTGATATCTGTGCCCAGTGGCAATTTCGGCAATATTTGCGCAGGTATACTGGCACATGTATCAGGCATGCCCGTAAAACGTTTTATTGCAGCCTGCAATGCAAATGATATTGTGCCCACCTTTATGCAAACAGAAAAATACCAGCCTAAAAAAGCGGTGGCCACTATTTCAAATGCAATGGATGTGGGTAACCCGAGCAACTTTATACGCATCCTTGAAATTTTTCATCACAAGTTTGCCGACCTTAAAAATATATTAAGCAGTTGCAGCATTACAGATGTTGAAACAAGAAGTACCATAAAAAACGTGTATCAAACACAGGGATATTTGTTGGACCCTCATGGTGCAGTAGGCTACCTTGCATTGGAACAATATCTGCAAAATAACCCCGAAGAAAAAGGCATTGTTTTAGAAACAGCCCATCCCGTAAAATTTTATGATGTGGTAGAACCTGTTATTGGTGAAAAGGTATCCATCCCGTCAACAGTGCAACAGCAACTTTTGTTAGAGAAAAAGAGTACTAAAATTGAAGCAGAAGCTGATTTGCTAAAAGAATTTTTGTTGTTATTGTAAACCTAAGAGATGCTGACAGTAGAAATGAATCCTTCTAATTATGCCGCAGCCTGCTCAGTAATTTCATCCATTGTAATGCCTGAATGGCTTTCGTCATAGACACATTTACCATTTTTTATCAATAGTATCTGTGGTGATTCGTGGCTTACATCAAATTCTTCGGCTATTTTTTGAGAAATATTCCGGTGCTTTATAAGGTCAAGATAATAAAAATCAATTTCCCCGGGTGCCGGTTTTTTTTCCAAACGTGATTTAGCCATGCTGCTTATTGCACAACGGGTGCTATGTTTAAAAATAAGCTGCGGCTTGGTGTTTGAGAGGCCTTTGACTTCATCCAACTGCAATTCATTGGTTATTTCTATCCAGTTCATATATAAAAAAAGTAAAGTTTAATGAATAATACCCTCTGTCATGGGGCAGCCAGTGCCTTTTTTACTTGCTCCGCACGAGGCCAGACCTATAACGGCAATGATGGCAAAAACTATTAATAAAATATTTATTTTCATTGTAAAAAATTTGGTTGTACAAGGATTTTATAAAGTACAAAGATACAAATTTACGTTATCAACATTAGAGCCATAGTTTTTTGTTATTTAAATCTTAACTTGCCATTAGTATTTCAATGTTCATGTTAGTAACCATATGTTATATTGGCTGCCTGTGTAAATTGGATACTTTATTTTAACTTCAAATAAAACAAAATTAACAGTCCAATGTCTTTACAATTAATCCGCCCAATTGCCTTTATTGATTTAGAAACCACCGGTGTAAACCTTTCTACAGACAGGATTGTAGAAATAGCCATGATAAAAATTTTACCGGATGGCAGCAGGCAGGTAAAACGAAAACTGATCAATCCGCAAATGCCTATTCCGGCAGTAACAACAGCTATACATGGTATTACTGATGAAATGGTTAAAGATGCCCCTACTTTTAAACAGGCAGGCAACGAACTAAAACAGTTTATAGAAAACTGTGATATGGGAGGATATAACAGCAACCGGTTCGACATCCCGATGCTGATGGAAGAATTTTTGCGGGCAGGTATGGAGGTTGATCTTAGTACCCGACGAATGGTAGATGTACAGCATATTTTTTATACCATGGAACCCCGCACGCTAACTGCCGCTTATAAATATTATTGCGAAAAAGAACTGATAGATGCGCATAGTGCAGAAGCAGATGTAAATGCCACTATTGATGTATTGCTGGCCCAGCTTAAGCGTTACCCGAATTTAGGTAACTCGGTAGACAGTATTTTAGGCACTATCGGAGAAGAAAAAATTGTGGATTATGCCAGGCGTTTTTTGTTTAACGAAAAAGGCATTGAAGTATTTAACTTCGGCAAGCACAAGGGGCGTCCGGTTATTGATGTATTAAAGGCTGAACCACAGTATTACGACTGGATGATGAGAGGTGATTTTCCCTTGCATACCAAGCAAAAGCTAACCGAAATATTAAACAAAACCCTGTTAAAAAATAACTAATTATCCCCCCTTTGAAAATTGGTGTTGAAAATATTATGTACAATTTGTACATTCGTTATAAACTATGCCAATTAAGCCTTGGAAAAACTAGTTATTATACCAACATACAACGAAAAAGAGAATATTGAAGCAATTATCAATACGGTATTTCTATTGCTGCAACAGTACCATATATTGATTATTGATGATGGCTCGCCGGATGGAACTGCAAACATTGTACGCTCTCTTATTTCAATATATCCTGGCCAGTTATTTTTAGAAGAACGAAAAGGTAAATCTGGTTTAGGCACTGCTTACATACACGGTTTTCGCTGGGCCTTGCAAAGAGGGTATAATTTTATTTTTGAAATGGATGCAGATTTTTCTCATAACCCATCTGATTTACAAAGATTGTACGAAGCCTGTAAAAATGGAGCCGGCGTGGCAGTAGGCTCAAGGTATGTAAAGGGTGGAGCTGTTGAAAACTGGCCCACTAACCGTATTATTTTATCCAAAGGAGCATCGTTGTATTCCAGGATGATTACCTGGATGCCTGTTATGGATCCCACTGCAGGCTTTGTTTGCTACAGAAGGGAAGTACTTGAAGTGATTAATTTATCGGGTATTAATTTTGTAGGATATGCCTTTCAGATTGAAATGAAATTTGCTGCATGGAAACTTGGCTTCACCATAAAAGAAGTGCCCATCACTTTTAAAGACCGCAAATTGGGCGATAGTAAAATGAATAAGGGTATCATCAAAGAAGGCGTTTTAGGTGTGCTTAAACTACGCTGGATGAGCCTTTTCAAAAACTATCGCAACAATGTAAAAAATACTTTCACAGATAATTCCCTAAGCTTTCAACAGGCAGAAATACCAGTATTGGAGGGAAAATAATTTCAAATAATTAGCTTAGCAATATTTTGTGCAGAAATAATTCCTCGTAAATATTTCATCGGTTCTTATTTTAATGAAATTTTACTATAGCGTTACACAATGGAACTCTGTGAAATAAACTCTGTGCAACTCTGTGGTAAAAATTTCTACAACGCCTGGTAAAAAAAATAACATCAATGCAACGTGTAGCATTCAAAATGAAACTCTTTAAAGGTTGTGAGGCAGAATACAAAAAACGCCATAATATTTTGTTGCCAGAGCTGCAGGCATTACTAAAGCAAACTGGTATAAAAGAATATTCTATTTTTTTAGATGAACAAACAAATGATTTGTTTGGCTATCTTATCATTGATAATGCAACCAAACTGGATGAATTGCCACAGCAACCCGTAATGCAAAAATGGTGGGCCTATATGAAAGATATCATGGAAACAAACGATGATAATTCACCTGTTAATATCCCTTTAAAAGAAGTATTTTATTTACCATAAACCAGTACAATGAAAATAAAATTTACTGCCCTTGCTTGTTTATTGATTTCAATAACAACCTATGCGCAAAAAGTTATATAACTTACCCAATCTGACTATTAACTCCTGTTAGCCTTATGATCTGCAAGATATCCCAATGAATGGCAAGTAAATTTTGTACTGTTTATTTCAGCCACTTAGCTTCAAAATTTCCAAAATCTATTTTCATTTTGTCAAATACTTTTCTAAAATCATCATAGCGGCTTTTTAAAGTCTCATGATTGTCTGCCTGGTAAGTATTAGTATCAATGGCTTCACCGGCTTTAGAGTAAGCAGCCAGCTTCATTTTAAGCAGGTGCATTTCATGCTTTAGTTCATCATTCTCTTTTCTTAAATTGATAAACTGCTGTTGAAAACCTTCAATACCTTTTTGAACCTGCGGCTCACCTTTTTTTGATGACAGTTCTTCAAGGTAATCATCAAAGATTCTTAAAATGGTAATATCTGAATTCATTTCTGCAATCCATAATCTGTAGCGAAGGTGCAGCCCCATTATAGAAGGTATGGTTGGCATGTTAAACGATTTATAAGGTAAATTTATAGAATGATAATGAAGATAGCCAAACCATTGCAGGTAAATTTTATTACTGTTGAACATTTTGTTATTATAATACCGGGTATATGTTTAATACTTTTATAATCGTTATTTCAGGTAAAAAATGAAGTAATAGATTTTTTTCATAATAGCTATTGTTTACAGCTTATTTATACAATAATAGCTAAAACAATAATTAATTTTAGCAACAAAATTGATTTGGTTACGACTAGGTAAATATAGCTCACAATATAACTGGGTGTACTTTCATATCCCATTTGCACAAGTATTGCTGGTTGTATATACCTTAGTCCTGGGTCATTTATCAGAAAATGGTTGTTTGTCATCTGGGTCTGTTCCGAATCTCAAAACATACCCCGAACGATCCGGGTAGCCCATTGCTTTAATTTGATAATGACATCACTAATAGTGGCAAGGAAATAATATCGCACTCATAAACAGATACTGCCTTAAAAAAAATTAGTGTTCCTATAACAATTTTACTTCAATTTTGTAATAGACTTTTATAAAACAGAAAAATAGAAAATATGATACAAGCAAAATGTTATGCAGCACAGTCGCCTGAAACAGATTTGGCACCCTGGAATTTTGAACGCCGTGAGCCGGGCGAACACGATGTGCAATTTGATATTATTTATTGTGGCGTTTGCCATAGTGATTTGCACCAAATAAAAAATGACTGGTTTCCTGGAATATTTCCGATGGTGCCGGGTCATGAAATTGTTGGTAAAGTGGCAAAGGTTGGAAGCCATGTAAAAAAATATAAAGCGGGAGATCTTGTAGGCGTTGGTTGCCTGGTTGACAGTTGCCGCACCTGCGAAAACTGCCAGGAAGGTTTGGAACAATATTGTTTGAACGGCGCTTCAGGAACTTATAACGCATTAGAGCAGGATAAAAAAACGCCTACCTATGGCGGCTATTCAAATACCATTGTGGTGCATGAAGATTTTGTACTAAGTATCAGCGACAAATTAAATCTTGCAGCCGTAGCACCACTGCTTTGTGCAGGCATTACAACTTACTCACCTTTAAGATACTGGAAAGTAGGTAAAGGCCATAAACTGGCGGTGGTCGGTTTAGGAGGCCTTGGACATATGGCAGTAAAATTTGGTGTTGCTTTTGGTGCAGAAGTAACAGTGCTGAGTACCTCTCCTTCTAAAGAAAAAGATGCGAAGGAATTAGGTGCCCACAAATTTGTGGTAACAAAAGATGAAGCACAATTCAATGCGGCAAAAGGTAGTTTCGATTTTATTTTAGATACGGTTTCCGGCAAACATGATATCAACAGCTATCTTGGATTGTTAAGAACCAATGGCGTGATGATCTGTGTGGGAGCGCCTTCCGAGCCTTCGCCTGTTAGCGCTTTTGCTATTATTGGTGGAAGAAAAAGCCTCGCAGGTTCTGGTATTGGCGGGTTGCCTGAAACACAGGAAATGCTGGACTACTGTGCTGAACACAATATCGTTTCTGATATTGAGATCATCAATATGAAAGATATTACTGCTTCTTATGAGCGTATGCTAAAGGGAGATGTGAAGTACCGTTTTGTAATTGATATGGCAACATTGTAACGAAATTTTTTAGCCTATTTTCTCTACGCTCATTCTTATCTAATTCTTAATAACAATGAGCGTAGATATTTTTACACTTCGGTCTTAGCCTTTCTAACGCACCAATGGTGTCTTGTTGACACGAAATCCATGGCGAAGTAATTGAGCAAAAATTTATTTTGCTTTTCGCAATTGTACAATTATTTATTGCGCTGTAGATGCAGATTATTTTAAATGCTTCAATGCGTTTTCAAAGTATTTTCTATTCTCAACAATTTCTTTCATATTATCGTATGGATTGGTTTCATATTCCATAGCAATAATACCTTTAAAGTTTTGCCGTTTTAATTCTGCAAGAACCCCTGGAATATTACTTTTACCGGTACCCAGGATAGTGTCTTTGCTGTCAATACCAAGTGTTACTATATCTTTTAAATGAAGGTCCAATATCCTGCCTTCAAACTGCTTTAAGCTTATCACTGCATCTAAACCACTCCGCCCCCAATGACCTATGTCAGCACACACCCCAAAGTTAGGTCTGTTAGCAATTGCAGCCAGTACCGAATCAGGATGCCAGTAGGGTGATCCCTTTTTTTCCTCATGAATGGCCACTTTAATATTATATTGCCCTGACATTGTATTAATCATGTCCCATTGATTTTTTAAAGGCGAGGCAGTAATCATAGGGATGTTCAAATCTTTAGCAAATTCAAAAGTGCGTTTCCATTCTTCCGGTGTTTTGGGAGTAACTACGCCAAAGGCAGAAAATGCCATACCAAGGGAATCCATTAAGTGTTTAACAGCGTTACGCTCGGATGTATTCAAATCAATTCCAAAGGTAGATTTGGTGCCTGATTTAAGTAATTGCCCAGGATACGCTTCTATAAATTTAATACCAGCGCTGTCTATTTTTTTAATAGCGGTAAAAAAAGAAAATACATGAAAGCTATAGGTTTGAATACCCAGTTTCCAGTCTGGTGTAACATTGGAAGTTGAATCCGCAGAAGTTGATGCAGTATTTTTATTACTTGCTGAGTTATTATTGCATGCTGCAAAGAAAGAAAGAAAATAAATAAGTAGAATAAATTTTGAATTGGTTTTTAGCATAGCAAGTTTTTTGAATAAAATTTTTTATAGTTGTAAATTAAAACAAATTTACCAAAAACAATTTTCTAAAAATAATATTTTAATTGAAAATCCCCATAGGAACAGGTCTCCGGCCTGACTATTGTTACTTATCAAAAATTAATTTAGTCCCGGCAGTTTTCACCTAATGCACCTCAACTAAAAATTCTCTAACTGTGAAACCCCGACGTCAAATACTGTTTGAATTGAAAGAACCCTTCCTAAGATTTGAAAACAAATTTCATTTTTGAGTATAGATACCCTTTATTTTATAGCCCCTGATTCGTCGGGGTTTCGCCGCAATAGTCTATATCTTTAAATAATCAAAGGCGAAAACCCCGGAACTGAAGCTAAATTTATAAACAAAAGTTGATGTTAAGAACTAATGACCAGCAGAATTCCGTCCGCCGGATATAAAGCTTGGATATGCACTGCTGCTGATTGTTCTTCCAGCCCCAACTGCAGCAAGTAGCAGTAGGTCTTCTTGTCGGAGAGCAGTTTTTCAACTAATTATTTCAAGTCAAACGATTGGCTAAATTTGTCGTTGTTAAGAATTTCAGTTAATATTTTTTCTGTCGTTACTACGTTGTTTTTAAATGGGTGTTGTTGAAATAAGTTGGAGTAAATTTTATCTCGTTGATTAAGTAAATCGTCCACTGAATTTTCTGATAGTTCATAAATGCGGTTTGAAAAGTCTGAATGCCATTTCAAATTTTGTGGATTTACATATCCTTTTTCAATAAATCCTTTTGTCTTTTTTGGGCAACGGCAAGGATTTTCTGTATTCACTAATCCGCATCTGTTGTGCATCCATTCGTAAAGGTCTTTTCTAGCTCGTGTTAGTTTTTGTCTGAAATTATCGGGTGTTATTTCAAAAAATTCAGCACCTAATTTGTGGTCTATTTCAAATACATCGCCAATAATATATGTGAGCCGTTGTCCTCTGTCAAGGCACATAATCATTCCTGCCATACAAGCCACTTTCGATTCTTCAATTTCCCATTTCATTTTGCTCTGTTCGCTGTCTGTCAATTCAATTATTTCTGAATTTTCTATGACTTTGAAAAAGTTGTTAAAACCCGATTCATATCTTATTTCGAATGCCGATTTTTTAGTATTTAAAAAATGATTAAAAGTGATGCGATACAACCAAGTTCTAAATTGTGCTTTTTCAGGATTGTAGTTGCCCAAGTTTGAAATCACTTTAATAAGCACTTCTTGTGTGGCATCTTCGGCATTGGCAATGTCATTAAAATATTTCAGGGCTACATTAAAAATGTAACCCTGATGATTTTGTATAAGTACATTCAACGCTTCTTTACTGCCCTCTAAACTGGATTTAATCAGTTCCAAATCGCTTTGTTGGTTATATGTTTTGCTGTTAAATGGACTTTTCATTTATTTACACATAAAAAGGTGATACGTTTTTAAAGCATTATCTCTAATGGGTGCTAACGCAATATAATTTGGGTCTGAAATATAGTCCTTCATTTTTGTTGCATCATCTATGCCAAATATAACAACTAATTCAGGCTGTTGATAGTCTAATTCGCCAATAGCTGGCATACTTTTCATTACTTTAATAAAGTTTTCTGAATGAATTCCATATTTGGCAAATAGCCCATTACGTTGTCCTTTTTGATTGAATTCAATTAAGTTATCAATTCCTGTGCTATTTTTAAAAGTAACGAACGCAATACCGTGAATGGCATTTTTGGTAGATTGGCTTATGATTTCTGTTGTTTCTTTTTCTGTTCCAAAAGAAACATTCATTTTTCTTAAACCGCTATTTCTGATTTTAGCCAATGCTTTTACTTCGTTATCCGCCATATAACTTTGAAAGTTTGCCATACTTTCTGCCGTAAATATTTGTATCATATCGGGTTGTTCAATTTCGTTTTGAATACTCCCAATTTGCCCTTTACTTATGGGTTGATACTGATGCAAAATTTTAATTCCATACTTTTCAAAATTGGATTTTGCTTTTAATTGAAATTCGTCTAATTTTTGAATTCCCCCTTCTTTGAAGTACAGAAAACTTATGAATATTATTTTTTGATTTTCCATTTTTTGTTTTTTTAGTAATTTAATTTGATGATTTTCTTTCACACCTTTCCTGTGTAAGTTTTGAGCATTGACTGTATGCTTCATTGCGAAACTGAAAATTGTTATTAATCCTAAAACGATATTATTTTTCATATTCTATTCCTTTTGATTCCAACTTTATCTTTTCAGTTTCAGCCATTGTGTTGGCTTTGCTCCAATAGGTAATAGAACATCTCGATGAAACTGCTGTACCCAAAATCATTAAAGCTAAAACTGCTAATACAATTCCGATGACACCCGTTACTGTACCAAAATACCAAAGCCCAATTACTACAAAAGCACAGACTGCTCTAATAATTCTGTCTTTCCAACCAAGATTTCGTTTGAAGGCATATGTCATACCTTTGAAAAATCTGTTCATATTATTTGTTGTTTAAAAGTTCTTCAATTCCTTTTATTCCGCCTTGATACAATTGATCAAGACCAACGGCAACAGCTTGTTCCATACTTTCGTCCAATAAATTGTAATTAGCTAACCAGGTAAAATTAGTCTGCGTAGCAGAAAGTGGTGTTACGTGAATTGTACCGATAATGTCTTTTGTTGGCAACATATCTTGTTCGTCAATGGAGTATTGAAAAACTTTTGCCACTTTGTCAACGGTCAATATTGTTTCTTTCAAAACATTGCCCTGAAACGTTTTGCAGATTCTTTTTGCACCTGCACCGCTACCTGATAATTCGCAAGATTCGATTGCTGAAAACCATTTTTCAAGTCCGTCTCCCTTTGCGATTAGGTCCCATACTTTTTCAGATGGGGCATTAATTGTCATTGTTGTTACTACCGATTTCATTTTTTTTGTTTTTAAAATGTACAGTAGTTATACAACAGACTTGTCGGAGTGTGACAAAAGGTTAAAAAATATTTTCCGGAAAGTCTAAAAGATAGGAAAGTCGTCAATGTCTGTAAGGTTGTTTTAGACTTCTGACTAACGTTTTTTTAATGTTCTGAATGAATGGTTTATGTTTTTAAATTTAACCATTCATTTCGCCTTTTTGTCCCCTCGTTAGCCAAAGAATTTAATTTTGGTCGCCGGAATAGGGGGAATTACTGCTAACGGACACGGCTTGGCGATGTGGTGGAATTTGAAAATCGTCAAGCCCTGAGCCGCTGCTGAATAAAGATAAAAAAGTAAAAGTTACCAACCAAAGCCAAATAGAAATTCTTCCGCCCGGATAAAAGCTGATAGCGATAAAATGTTGAAGCCACCAACTGTCTTCCACCATATTGCCAAACCGCATCCTATGTTGTACGTTCGTGCTTCTCCTCGGTCTGTGTCGCTTCGAATAGCAGGGTGTGTCCCGTGTGTGGGAAAGCAAGCTCTTTTGCAAGGTTGGCTTTTGTGTGTTGGCTTTGTGTGCCTTGCAAATGTGCTTGCTTTGGCGTGGGCTATATAGCTTTTACCTTTTTCAAGATGTCATTAAAGTGGTCAATGTCTGTAAGCAATTTCGGTAAGTCATTGTCAAATCATGTAAGAAATGTTAGCATTTCGTTGTACTGTTTTTCTATGTCCTGCAAATTGCCAAAGATTGGTTCGTAATGATAAATTCTATTGCGTAATGTTCTGATGCGATATAATGCGTCTGCAATTGTATCTCTTTGTCTTAAATGCTTGGGTGTGTTTTGAAATATTAGTCTCAATGGTTTCCAAAGCAAGCCTGTGTAGTGTCGGTTAAATAACCTGTTCCAAAAGCCAAAGTTAAGTTCCGCAATTATTCTGTCTGCTGTAATAGTTTTACGTTGTGCAGTAAGTTTCTGTGTAGCGTCTGAAACAAATGGCAAAAATTCAACTGGCAAGCTATTTTTAAACCAATATGGGTCATTAAAATGCAGTTTCAAAGTTTCGTTTACTGCGTTTCTCAAACTCACTTCAAGTACAGATAGAATGGGGTAGAAGGCTTCTGATAGTTCAATGTTGACTTTGTAAAGCCGATAGGCTTTGTCAAAGTCGTTATTTATTTTGGCAAGATATATGTTGAAACGTGGGCTTGATAAGTAATATTTTAGCTGTTGTTCGGTCATAAAGTGCTACAAATTTGCGAAGAAATTTGCACTAAACTGAATTAAAGGCTATATTTGCTTCGTGATGCTGGTTCCTCCTCTCCCAAACTCGTGTTGGTGATGAAACCAGCTTTAGTTTTTTATAGACCTCCCGAATTATTTTATTATAAAATTTACAGGATGTGCTAATAGTTTTCCGTCTTTCCATTTTTGAATTGGGTTTTGGATTTTCACAATTTCCGCATTCTCTTGTCCTGCATTGAAAACACAATAAAGCCAATATTTGTCTCCATTGCTTTGATTAAAAAAGTTTCTTGCAACTTCCCATTGTGTTCCTGAAATTGATAATATCTGTCCAAATTTTTCTACTGTTGTTTTTACTTCAACTATTCGTATAATCTCCCCGTTTTGCTTAATAATAAAATCGCAACCAACACCCTTTTGTCCACTTTTGTTTAGGTCTATTATTTCTATTGTTGTATCATTTGCGAACTCATTTGCAAGGTCAATATTCACACAAGGTTCTCCCCAATCGCCGATTTCGGTAAGCAATTTTTGAGAAGGCTTTTCTGTTTGATTTTCTTGTTCATTTTCAAAACTTGTCGCTTCATTATTTAATTCATCATCATTGTTAGTTAGATTAGTTCCTTGCCCACTCTTGAATTCAATAACGATGGGAGAATCTTCTAACACTCTTGAATTTAATGTAGCTTCCTTGGGTGTATATTCGGGAATGAATCCATCTTCTTCTTCTGTCTCAATCGGCTTCTTTTTTACTTCCTTTTCAGCTTCTGACTTTTTGAATTTTTCATAGGCTGCGTATTCTTCCTTGTATATAAATTTTCCTCCAGTTCGTTTTTCTATTGCGGTGATTTCATCTGGTTTAAATTCAAGAAAAGTAGTTAAAATGCTATTTTGATAAGAGGGAATAAGCTGACTAAAATTAATTTCTTTAGGAGAAACCAAATTGTTGCTTTTGTTATAAAGCCAGGCATTTTTATTTAAGACACCTACGAATTTTGCAGTAAACATTTTCGTTCGGGTGTAACTTGAATAATTTGCCCATTCATATTTTCCTAAAAAATAATCATTTTGAACTGATGTCGACTACATGCCGTTATTTTCTGTCACCATTTTGTTTTTTGTTTATAAATAGAAATGCCTGAATAATAATAAGTCCAGCAATTAGCCAAAAATTAATTACTGACTTATCTGAATATTTTTTGTGAACATGGCAAATTGTGTCAAGAAACTTTTTGCTTTTAGTTTTACGGTGTCAAAACTTTGACTCGAGTCAATTTCCATTTTTTGCATAGAAGTAAATGCATTGTTCTTTGAGGCAGCAAGGTCAAAGTGCATAAAACTGTTGCAAGCAGGTAGAATAAAAGCCCGAATGAAATTATTCGCAAGATTTTTCTAAGTGTCATCTATTGAACGTTACTGCTAATTAATTGTGCTAGGAAAAATAAAATCGTCAAACTAATACCTAAAATAACAAGAGTTTTATTTTTTTTAATTGTAGCCCAAACTGTCAACAGGGAAGCCGCAAAAAACATAAGACCGCTTATCAGAAAATAGCTTGCGTAAATCGAAGCATTTTGATAATACCATTGATTTTCATTGATTGGTCCGAATGCATATGCAGATTCATGTCCTGCGATTTTTACATTGTAAAATTCAGATAGCCCAATAAATGCAAATAAAAGTCCGAACGCTACAACCAAATAAGGAAGTGTCCAAAGAAGCTTGCTGTTGCTATTGTTTGTCATTGTATGCAGGGTCCAATATGATGGCATGTAACGTTCGTATTTACGTTAATGTACGCTACTCTAATTGCAAAACAATTTTTTCAACTCCCTGTATTTTAAATCATTATTTAAAAATACGCGGATGCCTTTTTATAGCGCAAATACAACTGCTCAAAATAATTACGAACAAAGAAGAGTATGAAATACTTGTAAAATACAAATGATCCCCAATACCTTCTATTTCACTCGTCAACAAGCCATCTGTCTTTCTAAATTTTACCTAAGAATTGATTGCATCAACTTTTTATCTTTCCAGCATTTTATTAAGACCTTCTTTTTCAAATAAAATACGTCCCAGTTTTAAATCGCTCCAGCCTTCTTTTAAAGTATAGGCAAAGGCCGGGATATTATCAGTGAGTTTGCAATCAATATAACAGGTGTATATTTTATTGCTTTTTACCTCATCCATTTCCTTCAACTGGTGAAGATGGGTTGAAATAAAAAATAATGAATTGGGGAAATGGGTAAGCCCTTTTAAAGTTGCCGTACTTATTTCCAACGCATCTTCAATATTGGTACCCCTGAATAATTCATCATAAACAGCAAAACATTTTGTGTCGCCTTCGGCTTCTTTTAGTACATTTTTTAGTGTAATTATCTCCGACATAAAATGACTGTAGCCACTTACAATACTGTCAGTAAGATTGATGGCCACCGAAATGGTTGCAAAAAAAGGCATTGTTGCTTTTGAAGCGGGTACAGCAAGCCCGGTATGCCCAAGATAAACACATAGGCTCAACGCTTTCAGCAAAGTAGATTTGCCAGACATATTGGGCCCGGTTAAAAGAATCACATTATGTCTGGCAGTCAGGTTGTTCTTTACAGGATTTTTTAATACCGGGTGATAAAAGCCTTCCAGCGAAAAATGGGCATCATCAAATGTAGGAAAGGTAAAGCCATGCGTGGCAATACCTGTACTGATGGAAAGATAGGCTTCAAATAAAAACCAGCGTTTCCAGAAAGCAGCGGCCTCGCCATTGGTTGTTTTTGTTGTTATGATCATCATCAGCTCCACCATATGGCTGATTTTGAATTTATTTTTATTAAAGGCAGTTTCGTAACGTTCAAGATTAAACGACGCAAAGAAGTTTTTTATTTCTTCAAGTTCAGCGGCATAGGCTGGCGGAAAAAGAGAGGTATCAATCTTTGATATGTACTCTGTATTGATGGCGTAAAAAAGCCGCACTAGTAATATCAGCTTTCCTTTTTTCTGCTGCTTTTCTTTTTCAGAAAACATAAACCTCCACCTGAGTTTTTTGGTTGAGACAGAACCTACAAAAATGGTTTCTAAAAACTCATATACTTCTGCCAGGTTAAAGCGGTAGTACGAATAGTCTTTTAATATTTGATGGTTGGCGGCAAAGCCTTGTAACAGCTGCTGCCGCATCAGTATGGCTTCTTTTGAGCCAAGTGGTTGTGCAAGGATATCCTTTACTTCTTTACCCGAAAAATCATTATAGGTAAAATCGAACAATGGCCTTATCTCGTCTTCTATATGTAAGTCTTGTGTGTTTATCATTTGATAAAGGCTGTAGTTGTTTATGAAATGCTGCGGCCAATTCAATTAACAATGTATGAAAAATTATCGAACGGTTGTTGGAGTGTTTTTATTGATGGTATTGCCGGATGATATTTATTAACGGCAATAATATACATGTGTAATACAAAAAATTACAGGCAACATAAACTATTTAACTGCTGTTTATGTTGCCTGTAGTAATATATAAAATCTGGAGTGCTCTGCGTTAACGTTAAAGATTACTTAGCCTCAAAGGCCCCCAAAATTTACAAAAAGATTTAAGACTAATTTAATAGTTTCTTTTACCGTTTTTGGTGAGCCTGATTTTGCAAAACCTTTGTTGCAAATTCGTCGGCTTTAGCATCACTGTTAATGTTAACTTTTGGTGCCGGTAGTTTTGATGTCTTCGCCATTTTGGCAATACTGTCCAGTACCTGAAAATCGGGGCCGAATATTTTTACTGCCATCGCCGCATTTACACCTGCGACTGCTTCTTCCACATTATCCCTGATGGGTTGGGAATAGTTGTAAACAATGCCAGGAAATTTTCTTAGCTGTGCATCCATTTCATCTATCAACGCTTCTTCAGTAATATTGCGTTTCCAATCTTTTTGTTGTTTTAAATCAACCTGTATCTGTACATTAAAAAATCCTTTCGGGTCTGTTCCGTCATTGGTTCTGCCTACCTGCGATAAGGTTTGCTTTACTTCCGGAAACTCTTTCAACACATCAATCATTTTATTTGAAATGGTATTGGCTTCATTTAATGAAACACTCATCGGTAGCTCTGCTTCTACCCACAGTGCACCTTCATTTAATTCGGGCAAAAATTCGGTACCTAAAAATTTCGAAGAAGTAAATGTCAGTATCATAATTGCCAGGGCTATCAATACACTTTTCTTTTGATTGCGGTATACAATAGCCAGCAGTTTTGGTACCCCATTTTCAAAAAACAGTACAATGGGATTGTGCTTTTCCTTTAAATTTTTTCGCAATAAAATACTTGATAATGCCGGTACAAAAGTAAGGGTGAACAAGAGAGCGCCAATTAAAGCAAACCCCAGTGTATAAGCGAGCGGCGAAAACATTTTGTCCTCTACTTTTTGAAAAGCAAAAATGGGGATGAGGCAGGTGAGGATAATAATTTTAGAAAAGAAAATAGACTTTCCCATTTCTGTTCCTAAAAATCAAATATTTTGAAATAGCCTCGCTTGACGTTTTTTAAAAATCAGAATCAACCTATTAAGCAATTGTTAAGGGAATAATAATATAAAATCTGCGTTATGCAGTTATTGTATATTTGCAATCTGAATGAAAAGACTTTTGACTTTTATTATTACTCTTATGTCACATGAACTCCTCTATGTTTCTGCCCCCAGGAGTTGAAGAGGACGTTTTTGATACAAATGTATATGCGTAGCAATTATCTTAGCTTTTTTTATAGTTCTTTACCAATTAATATTAAAATGAAATACAAAAACCGGAAGCTTTCTGGCTTCCTGGCAGTGATGTTATGCTTTGCTGTGCAATTATATGCTCAGGATACTATTCGCATTACCCTTCCCGAAGCCGAAAAACAATTTTTAGAAAAGAACCTTGCCCTGCTTGCAGAAAAATATAATATAGACATTGCAAAAGCACAGGTTATACAGGCAAGGCTTTACAGTAATCCAAATCTTTCCCTTGTTGGTAATATTTATAACCCAGCGCAAAAAAAAGTATTTGATGTTAGTAATGCGACAGGGGAATATATTATTGGAGTGCAGCAACTGATTCGTGTAGCTGGCAAACGCAACAAGGAAATTAAACTTGCAGAAACTAATACTAGACTCAGTGAAAACCGTTTTTTTGATTTATTAAGAACACTTCGTTTTTCACTTCGCAGCAGTTTTTATGATGCTTATTACCTGCAGAATTCCATAACGGCTTATCAGACTCAAATAACCTCATTAGAAAAATTAAGTGCAGCTTACGATGAGTTAAAATTGAAAGGAGTGGTTACGCTTAAAGATGCAGTAAGGATAAAATCGCTGTTATATTCTTTAAAAGCAGAACAAACTTCATTACATAACCAGGTAAATGATGTGCAGGCTGATTTGCAAATACTGTTGCAAAATAATAAGGCATATTTTATTCCCGTTAATGATGGCGACAGCAATTTATCTGCAAATATAAAGCAACTTGTTTTGCAAAGCTTAATTGATTCCGCTTACAATAACCGGTACGATTTGAAAGGAGCAGAAAATAACCTGCTGTATAACCAGCAAAACCTGGCTTTGCAAAAAGCTTTGGCAAAACCGGATATTATGCTAGGCGCCGATTTTGATAAACGTGGCAGTTTTGTAGAAAATGCCTCTTTTTTGAACCTGGCAATTGACCTTCCTTTTTTTAACCGCAACCAGGGTAATATTAAAGCGGCTAAAATTTCAATTGATCAAAGTAAAGTTTTGTTTGACCAGCAAAAACTGACTGTTGAAAATGATGTTCAAAGGGCTTATGTAAAGCTTTTAAATACAGATAAAATGCTGCAAAGCATTGATCCAAAATTCAGGGATGAGTTTGAGCAGTTGCTGCAAGGTATTACTGATAATTTTCAAAAGAAAAATATCAGCCTGATTGAATTCACCGATTTCTACGAGTCGTATAAAAATAATATCCTTCAGATAAATCAATTGAAAGATGACAAGATGCAGGCCATTGAAGCTTTGCATTTTGCCGTAGGGAAAACTATTATTAATAATTAATTACTTAAAATAAAATGAAACGAATACATATTTTTTTGCCTTTTGTATGTGCTGCTTTTTTCGCATCCTGCAGTAATCACACGGGAGAACCTGTTAAGGATAATAGCCCTGTTCCTGACAGCATTATTAAGAATGTGCAAACTGCTCCTGTTGTTTTAGAAAGTGATGGCGATATAATAAAGCTGAATGGCAAAATACAGCCCAACGAAAGCCTGCAGGCAAAAGTATATGCACTGGTAAGCGGAAAAATAGAATCCGTATCGGTAGTACTTGGCGACTATGTGCATAAAGGCCAAACCCTTGCAGTATTAAAAAGCAGTGAAGTGGCGGGAATGACAAACGACATGTCGTTAGCAGAATCAAATGTGGAGATGGCTAAAAAAAGTATGGAAACCACTAAAGATTTGTACAACAGCAAACTGGCTACAGAACAGGATTTTATTAATGCAAAAATTACTTATAATAAAGCCTTATCTGAATTAAACAGGGCCAAACAGGTGGCTTCCATTACAGGAGGCAGCCATTCCACTTACCTCGTTACAGCCCCGTTGAGTGGTTATGTCATCGAAAAAAATATCACCAACAATTCGCAGGTCCGTGCCGATAACAATACTGATTTATTTGCCATCGCCGACTTATCAAATGTATGGATAATGGCTAATGTGTATGAATCGGATATGAACCATATTCACTTGGGTGATATAGTTAAAGTAAACACACTCGCAAATCCTGAAAAAGATTATGTAGGAAAAATTGATAAAATATACAATGCACTTGACCCTGCCACACGCACTATGCCAGTGCGTATTAGCATGAGTAATCCTAACAAAGAATTAAAACCTGAAATGTTTGCTACTATACAGGTTAGCTCAAAGGCTTCCGGCCAATCACTTACTATTCCATCACAAGCTATTGTAATGGACAATAGTAAAAATTATGTTGTGGTAAAAACAGGCGGTAAACTTGATGTAAGGGAAATTAATTTAATGAAACGAATAGGTAATAAAGCTTTTATATCCGGCCTTTCCGCTGGCGAACTGGTTGTAACCAACAGCCAGGTATTTCTTTACCAGGCATTAAACTCTAAATAAAAAGGCATGTTTAAAATAATTAAAAACGTAATTGCCTTTTCATTAAAGAACAGGCTCTTTATATTTTTTGCAACTTTCGTTTTAATCATTTTGGGGGGGATTGCGTATAAAAATATACCGATCGAAGCATTCCCCGATGTTACCAATACACAAATCACCATCATCACCCAATGGGCTGGCCGCAGTGCAGAGGAAGTAGAAAAATTTGTAACCATCCCCATCGAAGTGGCCATGAACCCGGTGCAGAAAAAAACCTCTGTGCGTTCCACCACGGTGTTTGGTTTATCTGTTGTGAAAATAATTTTTGAAGACGACGTGGAGGATCCCTTTGCAAGGCAGCAGGTAAATAATATGCTGAAAGGTGTGGACTTGCCTGACAATACAGACCCTGATGTACAGCCACCTACCGGCCCTACCGGTGAAATTTTCAGGTACACATTAACCAGCAATACCAAAACTGCAAAAGACTTAAAAACCCTGCAAGACTGGGTGATACAGCGGCAACTGCTTGGTGTGCCAGGTGTTGGCGATGTAGTAAGTTTTGGTGGAGAAGTTAAAACTTTTGAAATAAAAGTAAACCCTCTAAAATTAGCTTCTTATAATATTACGCCGCTTGACGTATATACAGCAGCGTCTAAAAGTAATATCAATGTGGGCGGCGATGTGATAGTGGACAATTCGCAGGCTTATGTGGTAAGGGGTATTGGATTGCTGAACAATGAAGAAGAGATTGGAAATATCATTGTAACCAATATCAATGGCATCCCCATTTTGGTAAAAGAGGTGGCAGAGGTTAGCGTATCTGCTCTTCCAAGGTTAGGACAGGTAGGAAGGGATATGCAGAATGATGTAGTGGAAGGCATCATTGTAATGCGTAAAGGCGAAAACCCCAGCGAAGTAATAAAAAAAGTGCAGGCCAAAATTGATCATCTCAACGAAAAAGTATTGCCTGCCGGTGTAAAAATCAATAACTTTTACAACCGCAACGACCTCATTAATTTTGCTACTACCACTGTATTGCACAATATGCTGGAGGGGATTATTTTTGTAACAGTAATTGTATTTCTGTTTATGGCCGATTGGCGTACTACCGTTACCGTTGCCATTGTTATACCTTTAGCATTGCTCTTTGCCTTTATTTGTTTAACCTTAAAAGGAATGAGTGCAAACTTACTGTCGATGGGGGCGATAGACTTTGGTATTATCATAGATGGAGCGGTGGTGATGGTAGAGGGAATTTTTGTTGTATTTGACCATAAGGCTCACCAGGTGGGAATGGAACGATTCAATAAACTCTCCAAACTCGGCATAATAAAAAATACAGGTGGCGAACTGGGCAAAGCCATATTCTTTTCAAAACTTATTATCATTGCTGCATTGCTGCCCATCTTCTCTTTTCAAAAAGTGGAAGGAAAAATGTTTTCGCCACTTGCATGGACATTAGGATTTGCACTTTTGGGGGCGTTGCTGTTAACCCTTACGTTAGTGCCATTGCTCATTAGTTTATTGCTTCGCAAAAATGTGAAGGAAAAGCACAACGTTTTTGTTGAAGGGCTTACAAAAGGAGTGATGAAAATGTTTTCCTGGACCTATCACCACAAAAAAATAACATTAATTGCTGCAATAGCTACCGTTTCCATCGGCCTGTCCTTTTTCAAATTTTTGGGTACAGAGTTTTTGCCAGAGTTGGATGAAGGTGCCATCTATATCCGTGCCACCTGCCCTTTAAGTGTATCGCTGGATGAGTCGAGGAATATTGCCAATAAGATGCGGAAAATTATACGTGAATTTCCGGAAGTGAAACAGGTAATGTCACAAACAGGCAGGCCCAATGACGGAACCGATGCCACCGGTTTCTATAATGTAGAATTTCATGTCGACATCTATCCAAAAAAAGAATGGAAAAGCGGAATTAGTAAAGAGGAATTAGTAGATAAAATGCAACAAAAGCTGGCTATTTTTCCTGGTATTGATTTAAATTTTTCACAACCCATTATGGATAATGTGGAAGAAGCTGTATCAGGTGTAAAGGGTTCGCTGGTAGTAAAAATTTATGGTGACAGTCTGGCTTACACTGAGCAAAAAGCATACGAAGTATATGCCGCTATGAAAGGTGTAAAAGGGGTGGAAGATTTGGGTGTGATAAAAAATATCGGGCAACCCGAACTTCGGATAGATCTTGATGCTACCAAGATGGCCTTGTATGGTGTAACAACTGCCGATGCCAATGCAATAATTGAAATGGCAATTGGAGGTAAAGCCATTTCACAAATTTATGAAGGGGAGAAAAAATTTCAATTGCGCCTTCGCTATGAAGAACAATACCGTAGTAACGCAGAGGCTATTAGTAATTTAATGGTGCCCACCATCAGGGGGTCACGGGTACCTATTAAAAATATTGCCACTATTCAAAGGCTTACAGGCCCAAGCATTGTATTCCGGGATGATAACAGAAGGTATAGTGCAGTTAAATTTTCTGTTCGGGGCAGGGATATGGGCAGCACTATTACTGAGGCACAAGGGAAAGTAGATGAGACTGTTAAATTAAACAAAGGGTATGATATACAATGGGCTGGTGATTTTGAAAACCAGCAAAGGGCGACCAAAAGGTTAGGACAGGTAGTGCCTATCAGTTTATTGCTTATTTTTTTAATACTCTTTATTATGTTTGGTAATATAAAAGATGCAGGTATGGTATTGCTTAATGTGCCTTTTGCTTTAATAGGAGGGATTGCCGCATTGCTGTTGTCAGGTACAAATTTTAGTATATCTGCAGGCATTGGTTTTATTGCTTTGTTTGGTATTTGTATTCAAAATGGTGTTATACTTATTTCGGTATTTAAAACCAATTTACAAAAAATTAAAAAATCTGAATTTACACAACATTCATTGGAAAATGCTATTACGGAAGGTGTTCGTTCAAGGGTGAGGCCTGTAGTAATGACCGCATTAATGGCAGCTATTGGGCTGATGCCGGCTGCACTTTCGCATGGCATTGGTTCCGAAACATCGAAGCCCTTAGCAATTGTAGTAATAGGCGGTCTGATAACTGCTACCATTTTAACATTGTTAGTATTCCCGCTTTTCTTTTACATGGGGTATAGGAAAGTAGGACAGCAGATGAATTAAAAACTTAACAAACATGAGGGAGAAGCTTAAGTAATTTCTCTCTCATGTTTTGCGCAAAAAAATCATGAAATTTTTCATCTCGATTTCATTAGCTTTTTTTCTTCCCAATAGACCATTTGCACAAAATTCTTCTTCGAAATTAAAAGATTCAGTTTCAATTACCTTATTAGATCAAAAAACAAAGCAGGAAAGAGTAACATTAATTGGAGCCGTTAATGTTGCTGCTTACCTAGGCACAATGACAGCTTTATATCAAACCTGGTATAAGAACTACCCCCAAAGCAAATTCCATTTTTTTAACGACAATAAAGAATGGTTGCAGGTAGATAAAGTGGGTCATATGTGGAGTGCTTATACAGAGGGAAGGGTAAATATGGAAATGTGGACCTGGGCAGGGCTTCCCCGGAAAAAAGCCATCTGGATTGGTGGGCTAAGCGGATTGGCATACCAATCTATCATAGAGGTTTTGGATGGCTTCTCTGCTGAATGGGGATTCAGCTGGGGCGACTATATGGCAAATGTTATTGGCAGCGGAATGCTTGTGGCACAGGAACTTGGTTGGAAAGAACAAAAGATACAATTGAAATTTTCATCTCACTACCAAAGTTATGGAAACAATATTTTAAATACTAGGGCTGATGATATTTATGGTACGAATTTGCCAGAGAGGATATTGAAAGATTACAATGCACAAACTTATTGGCTGAGCGCAAACATCAGGGCTTTTTTTAAGGATGCAAACCTACCTCCATGGTTGAACATTGCCGTTGGGTATGGGGCAGAAGGAATGTTTGGTGCGGTAGATAATATCTGGACAGATAAGAATGGAGTTACTTACGACTATACCCGTGTTAAAAGGTATCGTCAATGGTATATTGCCCCCGATATTGATTTTACCAAAATCAGGACAAAAAATAAATTGCTGAAAACAATTTATTTTATACTGAACAGCTTTAAATTCCCGACACCATCGCTTGAGTTTTCCAATAAAAAAGTAAAATGGAACTGGCTTCATTTTTAAACTACATTTCTACTTAAAGCTTATAAAATATAATCTAAAGTTCAAAATTGTGTTTTATAATAACCAGCCCTGCCCAATGGCAAGTTACTAGATTTTTGAAGAACCCAACAGGCTGTACATAATATAAGGAATTTTGCATGAATTCCTTATACTTATAAATATTTAGCTATATTAAAGTGAGTTTTTGTGTCTTCCGTTTAAAAAATAAAAGGGTACTTATCCAAAAATGTAAAACCGCACAAACCAGCGTACAAGTCCACCAAAGTGTTCATTGGACTTCTGCGCCTGACAGGCTCAAATATCACATCTTTTTTACAGTAGTATTTTTTTGTTCCATCATTACAAGTTTGTTTTTCATATTTTGCCTTATACCAGTTATGCCAATTTTATTTAAAAACTTTTAAGGATGCTTTTAATGTCTAATTGGTATTACTTTTGAAGGAAAATAATATGCCGCCAAAAAGCACCAAGCCTTTTATATACTATAGTGATTGCATTTATGGGTTTGTTTAAATTTATTGCAGGGAAATTACGATTGTGTTGGTGGTATAATTAATATCTTCAATTGATTTGATGAGGTTGTTGTGTTGCTCCAACAGCTTAAGTTTGGTATCCTTGTAGGCATCGATAAAATCTATAAACTCCAGCAGGCTTATTTGTCTGGCCTGGTAGCTTTTTAATATACTTTGACGCAGCCCATCATATTTTTGAGAAAAATCCAGTTGTTGTAAATTATTTACCTGTTGCAGGTATTTAAATTTTGTAAATGTTGCGTTAACCTCGTTTTGAATTTTGCTATATTGTAAACTGGATTGTACTTCCTGTTGCTGGATACTGTATTGAGCCGATTTTATATTGCCCTGGTTCCTGTTAAGAATATTGATTGGCAGTGATATTGCCAATCCAACATAGTTTACATTGTAACTGCTCCGCTGATCATATTCAGATCCGACCGTTACATCGGGTTTGGCCAATGCCTTTTGGTAAATGAGGTTATTTTTTTGAAGTTCTAAAGCAGTTTGGGCTATTTTGGCGTCGGGCCTGTTTTGCATGGCCGTTTTTACAAGGCTATCCAAATCAGGAATTGGAACGGTGGTAAGCTCTCCAAATTTGTAGGTAAGCGCCGGTGCAATAAAACTACTGTCAGTAGATTGCAGTAATAATTTTAGTTCACTTTCCACAGGTAGTATGGACGACTCTATATTCACCAGCTCATTTTGCAAATTAAACAACAAAGCTTTTAAACGCATGTTGTCTTTTAGGGCGATATTGCCTGCTTTTAATTCCGCATCCATACCGGTTATTAAATGCTGCAATTCTATAATCTCCACATCATAAACTTTCTTCATTTTCAGCTGGTGATTAATCTCCAGCAAATCGCCGCGTAGCGTATAACGCAGGCTTCGCATTACATCATCAAACTGCTCTTTTGCCAATGTTGTATTGTCGGTTGCCAATTGTGCCAGCTTTGTTCTTTTTCCTGCAGTACGCAGCAGTTGAGTAACCTGTATATAAAAAGTACCCCTGTTGGCTTCATGCGCAAAAAATTTGCCATCACCTTTTGCACCATCGTAGATATTCTGGTCTGTACTTAAAATGGGGTTATCCCATAACCTGACTTGTTCTATCAAAGCCTTATTGACATCTATGTTATATTTGGCAGCCAGTAAAGACAGGTTTTTTTGCAGAAATATTTTTTCTGCTTCTGGCAGTGCAAGACGAAGGGTATCGGCCGGTGACTGTGCTTTTAGTGAATGGCAAGCAAACAGTACTATGCTTAATAATTGAATGAAAGCTTTTTGCATCAGTATTTTATATTAACGGTAATAGAATTGCTGTTGCAAAATTGACTGCTTCTTTAATTAAAAGGTAATTAACAAAAGTTAACCATAGGTTAATGCGGTACTTATAACATAGTGTGCAGTTTAAAACTTATATAACTTAATGAAGATAGACAGGAAATACTTTTAGCTTTGTATACAGCTTGATTTTTTTTGTTACCCTTTGCATCAAAGCCTGCCCCGAATATATTTCGTGGGTAAAAAGTAAACAGGGGCTGTCCCTGCCGGCTACAACTTTTCGGTAAACGTGTATTTCGTAAAATTAAGTCGCCTGCGGCACGGTAAAACGGAATCCAATACCATGAATTGTTTCTAATCCAATCCCAGGATCTGTTCTTAAGAATTTACGCAGTTTGGTTATAAAAACATCCATGCTTCTTCCTAAAAAATAGTCATCTTTACCCCACACATTCAACAATATTTCTTCCCGTTTTATCACTTTGTTCTGGTGCTGGCAAAAAAACTTTAAAAGGTCTGCTTCCTTTTGAGTAATGTTGAATGTTTCAACAGGGCTGCTAACTTTAAGGCTTGCAGGCGAGAAAACAAGATTGCCAATTATAAAATTTTCTGCAGTATCGGAATGTAATTTTTTTGTACGGCGCAGAAACATGGCTATCTTTTTTAGCAATTCCGGCATACTGAATGGTTTTGCCAGGTAATCATCCGCGCCCGTATCATAACCCTTCAACCGGTCAGTCTCCTGGCTTTTGGTACTTAAAAAAATGATGGGTATAACATCTGATTGCTGCCTTATTTTTTTTGCCACTGTGTACCCGTCCTTGTTGGGCATCATAATGTCCAAAAGACAAATGTCAAACTTTGCTTTATCAAATGTATCGATGGCTGTTTGCCCATCGGAACAATGCACAACTGCATACCCCTCGTCTTCGAGTGTATCTTTTACCATAAATGCAAGGCTGGCATCATCCTCTGCAAATAATATGGTGGCTTTTACTGCTGACATACTGCTGTTATTTAATGATTAGGTAATACAATTATAAACTCGGTACCAATATCTTCTATGCTGTTGATTGTAATAGTACCATTATGGGCATTGATAACTTTTTTTACAAAATACAATCCGAGCCCAAGGCCTTTTACATTATGCACATCACCTTTGGGAACACGGTAAAATTTTTTAAATAATTTTTTCTGATATTTTTTGGCAATGCCTATTCCATTATCTTTTACAGTAATTGAGTAGGAGCCGTTAAAGGTTTTTGTTTCAATAATAATCAACGGATTTGTTGAATACTTAATGGCATTGGATATAACATTCAATAATGCAACATATAAATTATTGCTGTCGGCATTAATGGTGTGGTTATGTTCCTCAAGGTGCAGTTCTATTTTTGCATTTTTTTCTTCAATAGGGGCATATAATTGTGCCACTGCATTTTTTATTAATTCGTTGGGTGCAATTTTTTCTTTTTCCAAAATCAATCCTGTTGCTTCTGTTTTTAATACTTTCATCAGGTTTTCAATATGCTGTTTTAAGTAGGCCGTTTGCCCCTTCATAAGCTTAGTATATTTCGCAAGTTTTTCCGGCTGTTCTATAACACTGGGTTTGGAAATATTATCCAGGCCAACTATTAATGTTGTAAGCGGCGTTTGAAATTCGTGTGTTACATTTTGGATAAAATCATTTTGTATTTCGTTTAAAAACTTTTGCCTGTATAAATGAAATACACTAAAGCCCAATGCAATTAAAATAACCAGCAAAAGAACACTTGATATAATCCACCAGGTCATTTCGCTTAAAATATATTGGTAACGGTTTGGAAAATATACATTCACGTAAGCATAAGGATTTTTATATAATGGCAAATCACCGGCACTGTTAACAGGATATTTTGTAACTGCTGTTGGTAAATATTCCTGGAACATGTAACTGTGTGTATCATCATTGTACAAGCCTACTTTACAATCGGCAAATACCCCAAAATCTTCCAAATTACTTAATACACTATTCAGCAGTGAGTCTTTAGGAGGGATGCTGTCAATCCTGAATAAAAATGTTTGAAGGTTTGGTTGTTCTATCAGTTGCTGCAAGTGTGCGGAATTGGAATGCGTTACTTTAAGGTCTTCATATACACCTTTAATACTTTTTATAACACTGGTTTCAAATTCTTTTTGCTCATATTTATATATTTTATTGAGCCAGAATAATTGGGCCGCTACCAATAATCCTATAATGATGGTAGATAATAAAATAATCCATTTAAATGTATCGGATCGCATTTAATCAGTTAAATTTAAGCAAAGTAAATACAAAGGTCTGCACAATTATTTATTAATGTTAAAGCAATAAGGTTAAATACTGGTTAATGGAATTCGCCAAAGGGTATTCATTTTTCAAACAGTTGATGAATTTAATTCTGGTTAAATCAACAGGCCTTAACAACCTTGCCGGGTGCAGCAAAGCCTTGAAGGCAGGACAATACAGCCCTCTTGGGCCTGTATTTTTTAAAAATGCAAATGTGGAACTATTTACTGAAAGCGGATTTATATGCCCGCAGATCCTCGATACAAATAATTAAGAATTGAATTATAGAATTATTTTAAATACAAAACAGTTGCTGCGGATTTCATTTTTTCGGTGGTTCTGTTTGCCCATCTTGAAACACCATTTTTATCCAGCAGGGCAAGGGCATCATCAATCTGTACCTGTAAGCTTTTAAAACTTTCAAGGCTTTGGGTTAGCCCGCTGCTTTTATTACGTATCATCCACAAACGCTGATGTTCCTCAATAATAACAGGACAAATAGCCTTCATCTCCAACAATAGTTTTCTATTTTCTTCATCCGTTTGCTGAAGATGATAGTTAATGTATTCTTTTAAATCGGAAATGGCTGCCGCAAGAACGAAGATTTAGTATACAAAGAAGTTCCCAAACTGAACACCGTTTCAGCAGATGTGGCTTTGCAATGGGCCGATATAAGCTTATATACCATTCGGTTTTCTTCTTATAATACACCTACATATGC
>JANYGZ010000005.1 GCA_025362235.1 Ferruginibacter sp.
AGGACCGGGTCGTATGTACCGCTGGTGTATCTGTTGTGCCGCCAGGTGCAATGCAGAGTAGCTACGTACAGCAAGGATAAACGCTGAAAGCATCTAAGCGTGAAACCTTCCTCAAGATGAGTTTACTTTTAAGGGCCGTGGTAGACTACCACGTTGATAGGCTATAGGTATAAGGGTGGTAACATCGAAGCCGAGTAGTACTAATTACCCGTAAGCTTTATTTTTTATTTTGCCGCCCCCATCCCCTGAAGGGGAGACAAGGAAGCAAAATAAAACTTGATTTACTCTAAAGAACAACTTTCCCAATATGTACATTATTCGAGTTATGAGTTATGAGTTATAAGTTATAAGTGTAGTACATTTTTAATTTTTAATTTTTAATTTTTAATTCTTAATTCCTTATGGTGGTTTTGCCAAGGGTGTTCACCTCTTCCCATACCGAACAGAGAAGTTAAGCCCCTTATGGCCGATGGTACTGGTATTCCAACCGGGAGAGTAGGTAGCTGCCATATTTATTGAAAGCCCCCTGATTTATCAGGGGGCTTTTTTTGTGCCTACAATAAAAACTACTACAATTATATATACACTTTAATTTCCACTTAATCTTCAGAAATTATTTAACTGGTCTCAAAACGCTAGCTTAAGCTATGGACTTTAGTCCAAGGCTTTAGCTTCTACAAATCTAACTAAATTTGTGGGATGGATAATTTGAGAAGAAGTAGCCATTCCGTTCATGAATTGCATGTTCATCTTGTATGGAGCACAAAATACGGATATGCAGTATTACAAGGAGATGTTCAACTGCGGTGTCGAGATTTAATCCGTCAATGTTGCGATAGCATGGATATCCGGATATTAAAGGGTGTAGTGAGTAAAGATCATGTACATCTGCATTTGAGCTATCCTCCTAAGTTGAGTATAAGTGATATTGTAAAAAGATTGAAAGGAAGAAGTTCCAGACTTATGTTGGATGAATTTGCCGAGTTAAAAAGACGTTATTGGGGCCAGCATTTATGGGGGATTGGATATGGAGCCTGGAGTAGTGGAAATATCACAGATGAAATGATCCAGAGTTATTTGAATCATCATAAAGAAGGCCCCAATGGAGATCAGAATTTTATTCTGGGATAGTTTCAATGAACTTATAGTTTACATTTTTAATGCTGTTTACAGCACTTTCAAATGACTTTCAGTCAATGTATTTAACCTATGGATTTCCAATCCATAATTGTTGAGTAAATTCTCTTCTTTCTTCAACCCTAATAAATTGTTTCAAAAAATATTTTAAATCCTATGGATTATCTTTATAAAAAATATTTATGAGCATTGAATGGAAAGGTGTTTTTCCTGCACTTACTACAAAATTTACTGATGATGATAAATTAGATTTTTCTCTTTTTGAGAAAAATTTACAGGTACAACTGGCAGCAGGCGTAAATGGAATTATTTTAGGCGGAACATTGGGCGAAGCAAGCGTTTTAACAACTACTGAAAAAGAACAACTGGTAAAATTCACTGTAGAAAAATGCGAGGGTAAAGTTCCTGTTCTTTTAAATATTGCGGAAGGGTCTACCAAAGAAGCGCTTCAACAGGCAGCATATGCCGTTGCCTGGGGCGCAAAAGGTTTGATGATATTGCCTCCAATGCGATATAAAAGCGATCATCGGGAAACAGTAACTTATTTTAAAACCGTAGCTGATGCAACGGAACTCCCCATAATGATTTATAATAATCCTGTAGATTATAAAATTGATGTAACCCTGGAAATGTTTGCCGAATTAACGGAATGCAAAAATATACAGGCGGTAAAAGAATCTACAAGAGATGTAACAAATGTTACAAGAATGAGAAACCGTTTTGGTGCCAGGTATAAAATTTTATGCGGTGTAGATACCCTGGCGCTTGAAGAATTATGTTTGGGTGCAGATGGATGGGTAGCAGGATTGGTTTGTGCTTTTCCGAAAGAAACTGTTACTATATTTAATTTAGTAAAAGCAGGAAAAATAGAAGAAGCTATAAAAATTTATCGTTGGTTTATGCCTTTACTGGAGCTGGATATTCACCCAAAATTAGTACAATATATAAAACTGGCTGAAACACAAACTGGCCTGGGATCAGAAAATGTAAGGGCCCCGAGATTAGTACTGGAAGGAAAAGAAAGAGCCGAAATTTTAAAGATTATTAACGACGGAATTGCAACCAGGCCAACATTAAAATAATTTAATAAATACCAAACAATTACTTTCGAATTGCACCATAATTAAATAATATGTTTATAGAAACAACCCCAGAACAAATTGAAAAAATCATGCAGGATGCATGGAATGCTTTTCATGTTTACAGAAAATTTTCTCTTAAAAAAAGAGCAGAATTTATGAGAGTCATTGCGGTGGAATTGGAAAGCTGTGGCGATACATTAATTCACACTGCGATGAGTGAAACCAATTTACCGGAAGCAAGGCTTCGAGGAGAAAGGGCAAGAACAATATTTCAATTAAACAGCTACGGCACAGCTTGTGAAAAAGGTGAATGGCTGGGTGTGTGTATTGATACTGCTATTCCAGATAAAACACCTCCTAAACCCGATATCAGAAAAACATTGGTGCCTGTTGGCCCTGTTGTAGTTTTTGGCGCAAGTAATTTTCCGTTTGCATACTCAACTGCAGGTGGAGATACAGCCTGTGCTTTTGCTGCAGGTTGCCCTGTGATTGTAAAAGCGCATCCGGCGCATGCAGCAACTTCAGAGATAGTTGCAAATGCAATATTATTGGCTGCAAATAAATGCAACATGCCTAAAGGAATTTTTGCGCATGTACATGGGGCTGGTTTTGAAACAGGCAAGGAATTGGTAACACACCGATATACAAAGGCTGTTGGTTTTACAGGTTCGTATGCCGGGGGGAAACAATTATTCGATTGGGGTAATCAGCGTAAGGAACCAATTCCTGTTTTTGCAGAAATGGGTAGTATCAATCCTGTTTTTTTGTTGCCAGAAAAATTGAAAGCATCTGCTGCTGATATTGCACAACTGTGTGTCGGTTCTATAACTTTAGGGGCAGGGCAGTTTTGTACAAATCCGGGATTAATTATTGGGATTGAAAGCGATGCCCTGCAAACCTTTATTCATGATTTAGGTAAAGCCATTCAAAAAATTTTACCGGCACCGATGTTGCACCCAGGAATTTTGAGCGCCTATAAAAAAAATAAAAGCAATGCTTTATTGCAGGAGGGAGTACACCTTGTTGCAGAATCAGAAACAACTGTAAAAGACAACGAAGGCTTACCAACAGTGGCCACTGCCAGTGGAAAAACATTTTTAAGTAACCCTTTATTACACCAGGAAGTATTTGGGCCCTATTCAATTGTTATCCGATGCAAAGACATGAAAGAAATGGTTGAGGTGGCAAAAAACCTGGAGGGGCAATTAACATCAACGCTGATGGCAACAGATGCTGATGTTATTGAAAATGACGAATTGGTAGAAGCCGTAAAAAATATTTGCGGGCGCTTTATTTTAAATAATGTACCTACTGGTGTAGAAGTTTGTTTAAGCATGCATCATGGCGGCCCGTTTCCTTCATCCACTGATTCAAGATTTACGTCTGTCGGCGCTGATGGCATAAAACGTTTTGCAAGGCCGATTTCTTTTCAAAACTGGAGCAATAATTTGTTGCCCGATGAATTGAAAAATGAAAACCCCTTGGGGATATGGCGGACCGTAAATAATGAATTGACGAAAGAAGTTGTATGATTTTTATTCAGTTGCAACAGAAAATGTGTTAGTCTCGTTATTGGTAGAAAAAGCAAGCCAGGCCGATACTGCTATTGATAAAAGAAAGTAGGCAATCAATATAGTGCTGATACCAGGATAAAATTTATTGGAGCCAAACCAATCTCCTGAGGAGGTAATTATATAAATCCCCAAAACAGCTTTTAAAATTTCCCAAACTATTGCATATTTATTTCTGTCCATTAATTCGGTAAAGGCGTAAACGAATATAAAAATAAATCCGCCGTACAGAAAAATATCAGGGCTGCCAATGGTAGCAATATTTCCAAATAAATAACTCACAAATAATAACAGCATTAGCATCTGCACCCAGATCCATGTTGCAAATATTGTTGAGCCTTTTGTATTATATTTTTCGAAATTATAAACATCTTCAATTTTATATACCGGAAATTTTAAAGCTACATCTGCAGGGCGCCATCCTGTTGGCATAAACCATATCCGAAATTTATCTTTCCAATTTTGTGTGTGCCATGCATCTTTTATCAGTAACCACATGTGCAAAAAATTTATTTTAATAGGGTTCCATGTTCTCACAGGTCTTGAAACACCATACACCGGAGTTACCTCTTTCATCTCCTCCTGAAAAGTACCCAACAATTTATCCCACACAATAAAAATCTGGCCATAGTTTTTATCCATGTATTCAGGGTTGATGGCATGATGTACCCTATGATGAGATGGGGTCACAATTATTTTTTCAAGCCAACCCATTTTATCAATATGTCTTGTGTGATACCAGAACTGTGCAAATAAATGCAGCGGCGCCACAACTGCTATAACTTCTGCCGGAACACCTAATACTGCTGCAGGCAATAAAAGAATTACAAATAACCGTACAAAAACAGAAACACTTTGTCGCAACGCACAAGCAAGGTTAAACTCCTCACTGCTGTGATGTACAATATGACTGTTCCAGAAAAAATTAATTCGGTGATCTAAGGCATGCACGGTATAACCGGCAAAATCCAGTACAATAAATGCAATAGCATAAGTTAGCCATGTTGCCTTAATAGATGTAATTGCAAGATGAGTTAACAACCATTCATAACTGATAAGTGCTATACTTAAACCTAATACATCCTTGGTAACATTGGTTACGCCGCTGCTAAGGCTGCTGATCATATCCATGTTGCGGACTGTATCAAGGCCCTTGCGCCAGCCATACCACTTTTCAAATAACACAAGCAGCAAAAAAACAGGCATGGCAATCAATAATATTTTTCCATATGCTTCCATCGTGTAAATAATTACTACAAAATTAAATTATTATTCCTCAATTTTGAAAAGATAAAAATTAAACTGTATGATCAATAGTTTTACCTGTATAGATGCTCACACATGTGGTAACCCCGTTAGGCTTGTAAAAGAGGGCGGGCCGCTATTACAAGGAAATAACATGAGTGAAAAGCGTCAGCATTTTTTAAAAGAATATGATTGGATAAGAAAGGGTTTGATGTTTGAACCCCGGGGCCACGATATGATGAGTGGCAGCATCCTCTATCCGCCACATGATCCACAAAATGATATAGCCGTTTTATTTATTGAAACCAGTGGCTGCCTGCCCATGTGCGGCCATGGTACCATTGGAACTATCACCATTGCAATTGAAGAAGGATTAATTAAACCTAAAACAAAAGGTATTGTAAGAATGGAAGCGCCAGCAGGGCTGGTATTAATTTCTTATAAAGAAGATTCTTCGACTCCGCTCAGAACTAAGGTAAAATCTGTAAAACTAACTAATGTTCCATCGTACCTGGCAGCTACAGAATTAATAGTTGATTGTCTTGACTTAGGAGAGTTGATAATCGATGTTTCTTATGGAGGAAATTTTTACGCTATCATAGATGTACAAAAAAACTTTAAAGGGTTAGAAAATTATACAGCAAGCAATTTAATAAACTGGTCAGGAGAATTAAGGAAACGGATTAATGAAAAATATGAATTTGTTCATCCTGAAAATGCAACAATAAATGGGTGTAGCCATATTTTATGGACCGGTGCTGTAATAGATAAAACTTCTACTGCAAGAAATGCGGTCTTTTATGGAGATAAGGCTATCGATCGCAGCCCTTGTGGAACAGGTACATCTGCCCGTATGGCACAATGGTATGCAAAAGGAAAATTAAAAAAAGGAGACATTTTTATTCACGAGAGTATTATTGGAAGTAAATTCACCGGTACAATTGAAGAAGAATTATTGGTTGCTGGTAATATAGCTATCAGGCCAGGCATTGAAGGGTGGGCAAAAATTTATGGGCACAATACAATTACTATTGACGACGAAGATGACCCATATGCCCATGGTTTTCAGGTATTGTAAAATGAAAAAAATTGAAGGATTAATTGTAAACAAAAATTAAAAAAATAATATGAAAAAACTTTTATTTTTCCTGATCACTAATTGCTTTTTACTGACAGCTTTTGCTCAGTCCACCACATGGCCGAAAGACAAAGCAAACGAATGGTATCAACAACAGGGCTGGTTGGTTGGAGCAGACTTTTTACCAAGCACAGCTATCAATCAACTGGAAATGTGGCAGAGCGAAACTTTTGACACCGCTACCATTAATAGAGAGTTAGGCTGGGCGGCCAATATCGGTATGAATGTGATGAGGGTTTATCTACATGACCTTGCCTGGAAAGCTGATCCTTCAGGCTTTAAAAAGCGAATGGATATTTTTTTATTTATTGCAGCCGCACATAAAATAAAAATACTCTTTTGCATTTTTGATGACTGCTGGAACCCAAATGCAAAAATTGGAAAACAGCCAGAACCAAAACAAGGTGTGCATAATAGTGGCTGGGTTCGCAGCCCCACAATGGCTGTTCATAACGACTCTACACAATGGGGTTATCTTGAACAATACATAAAGGATATTCTTACAACATTTAAAGATGATAATAGAATATTAATGTGGGATTTATACAATGAACCTGCTAACAGCAACTATGGCTTAACATCGCTCCCTTTATTGAAAAAAGCATTCGAATGGGCATGGAGTGTAAGGCCCTCACAACCTTTAACTGCAGGCGTATGGTTTATGGAATTTCAGGTGATCAATAAATACCAGTTGGATAATTCTGATGTGATAACATTTCATAATTATTCTGATACGGCATCTATGAAACAGGCAATTGATAGTTTACAAAAAAAAGGGAGACCGGTTGTTTGTACCGAATATATGGCCAGAAGCAACAACAGCAAATTTGAAACCCATTTGCCCATTTTAAAAAGGTATAATGTTGGTGCTATAAACTGGGGGCTTGTAAGTGGAAAAAGCAATACTATTTTTCCATGGGGAAGCAAAGAAGGCAGCCCCGAACCCAATCCATGGTTTCATGATATTTTTAGAAAAGACGGAACACCATATAGTAAAAAAGAGGTAGGATTAATTGAACAATTAACGGGCACAAAATAAAAAATTAAGTAGTTATTATTTTTTAAAAAGAGTAATAACTACTTGTTAGCAAATAATTACAAATGAAAAATATTACGGTTATTGGTGGCGGTGTTATTGGTTTATGCAGCACCTATTATTTACAAAAGGAAGGATATGCTGTAACCATTATTGAGAAGGGTGATATTACCAATGGCTGCTCCTTTGGAAATATGGGATATATATCGCCCAGCCATTTTATACCATTGGCAAGTCCGGGTATTATTTCTCAGGGATTGAAATGGATGCTCAGCCCTACATCGCCCTTTTATATAAAACCCAGAATGAGCAGGGATTTGGTACAATGGGGCTATCATTTCTGGAAGAACAGTACGGCTGCAACAGTTAAAAAAAATGCCCCTCACTTAAATGATATTTTGCAGTTAAGCCGTGGATTGATGGATGATTTACGAAACGATATCGGCGATACATTTCACATGGAGGCTAAAGGTTGTTTGATGATGTGCAAACAAAAAAAGACACTTGATCATGAATTTCATTTAGCAGATGAGGCTGAAAAATTTGGATTAAAAGTAGAGCGTTTAAAAAAACAGGAGGTGCAACAATTAGAACCTAGTATAGAAATGGATGTTGAAGGCGCTGTATTATTTAAAGATGACTGTCATTTAAATCCGGGTAAAATGATGGAAGCATTAAAAATTTATCTTGAAACAAAGGGTGTAAAATTTCAGCTAAATACAAGTGTCACTGGTTTTGAAAAACATCACAATAAAATTTCAGCAATTATTACTGACAAAGGAAAATTTGATTGTGACGAAATAGTGTTGGCTGCAGGCAGCTGGTTGCCTGTTGTTGCAAAAATGATGGGCATTAAATTATTATTACAGGCTGGTAAAGGGTATAGTCATACTTATGCAAATGTTGAAAATAATATTACTTACCCTGCGATACTGATTGATGGAAGATGCGCTATGACACCATGGGAACAACAGTTAAGGATTGGCGGCACTATGGAGATAAGTGGCATCAATGATAACATATTGGTAAAACGAATGAAGGGTATTTATGATTCAGCAAAAGCTTTTTACCCAGGATTAAAAATAGATTTTCCTGCTACTGATAAAATATGGAGTGGATTAAGGCCTGTAACGCCTGATGGACTTCCTTATATTGACCGGACGGCTGGTGTTGAGAATGTAGTGATAGCTGGGGGACATGCTATGTTAGGTGTATCCCTGGCAACTGCAACCGGGAAATTAGTAACTGAATTGGTTCAGCATAAAAAAAGTAAAATTGATATAAGTGCATTTAAGGTAAACCGGTTTTCATAGGGTTTGTAAATAATTATTATTAAACAATCACAAAAAAAATTTTATGATGCGTCAAAAATTGATAACAGCTATTTGTATTTCAATACTGCTGTCATTAGGTAACGATATTGTGGCACAGTCAAATAATAAAGTAATGAATGAAATGTACCGGCCGCAGGTTCATTTTTCGCCAAAAGAACATTGGATAAATGACCCTAATGGGATGGTATATTATAAAGGCACATATCATTTATTTTTCCAGTATCATCCGTATAGCTCGGTTTGGGGGCCAATGCATTGGGGGCATGCAACAAGCAAAGATCTGATTCACTGGGAGCCGCAGCCTATTGCGATTTACCCTGATAGCCTTGGTACTATTTTTTCTGGCAGCGCAGTGGTTGATAAAAATAATACATCGGGCTTTGGTAAAAACGGACAACCGCCATTGGTAGCTATTTTTACCCAACATGATACTATTGGAGAAAAAGCCGGAAGAAATAATTTTCAAAATCAAAGCATTGCCTATAGTATCGACAATGGAAAAACATGGATTAAATATGCCGCCAATCCTGTTGTTAAAAATCCAGGGTTTAGGGATTTTCGTGACCCCAAAGTAATGTGGTACGAACCGCAAAGAAAATGGATCATGTCATTGGCTGTAAAAGATAATATCACCTTCTATTCTTCGCCTGATTTAAAAAACTGGACAAGAGAAAGTGATTTTGGTGAGGGTAGGGGCGCCCATGGAGGAGGATGGGAATGCCCGGATTTATTTGTAGTAGATGATAATGGGAAACAACGATGGGTATTGCTTGTAAACCTTAACCCTGGGGGGCCTAACATTGGCTCTGGTACACAATATTTTGTGGGGAACTTTGATGGAAAAACCTTTACATCTGATCAAAAAGATACACATTGGTTAGATTATGGGCCGGATAATTATGCAGGGGTTACCTGGTCTAATACAGGAAAAAGAAAAATTTTAATTGGCTGGATGGCCAACTGGGTGTATGCTAACCAGGTTCCGACAGATAAGTGGAAAAATGCAATGACAATACCACGGGAATTAAAACTAAAACATGTTGGAAAGGATATTTTTTTAACGTCGGAACCAGTGGCAGAACTTAATGCCATTGAGAAAAAGCCGGTATTGCTTAATAATGAAATGGTTGATAAAGAAATGGATCTTTCTAAAAAAATAGGTAAAATTATTTTACCCTTAAGGCTGGATATTTCATTCAAAAAAACAAATTATTTCACATTGGAATTATCAAATGAAACGGGAGAAAAATTATTGATTGGGTACGATAAAAAAACGAACCAATATTTTATCGACCGCACGGCATCAGGAAAAGTTGATTTTCAAAATGGGTTTGCTGCAAAACATATGGCACCCCGTTTAACTGATAATGCTACAATAAATATCTCCATAATTGCTGATGAAAGTTCGGTAGAATTATTTGCTGATGATGGTTTAACTTTAATGACAGAAATCTTTTTTCCTGCTAAGCCATATAATCAAATCCATTTATTGAGCGATGAAAAAGTTTTGATCACAAAATTAAGATATGCCGCTTTAAAAGGCATTTGGTAGAAAAAGTGTTGACTCATTTTATCTGATGAAGCTGTACGAAAATAAATTGTTACTACAATATTTGGCAATAAATTTTAAATAAGCAAATTTGTTACCAACTAATTTACAATTATCAGGTATACAGAATGTTGATATTAATACCGTAACTGTTATATTTGTCAACATGAAATACTTGTTACAATTCATTTTTATTATTCAGGGTTTTGTACTATTTGCTCAGGAAAATTATGAAATACAGGTATATGCCTCTCCTACTCAAGCTAAAAGTTCTACGATATTTGAGTCGCATACCAATTTTACTTTTTTTGGGCAAAACGAAATTATAAATGGTGTACTTCCATCAAACCACAGTATTCATGAAACAATAGAAATAACCACAGGTATTACAAATAATTTTGAATTAGGTGCATACCTGTTTACCAACTACACACCTGGTTATGGCTACCAGGTGGTGGGTACACATATCAGGCCCCGTGTAACTGCTCCTTCCGATTGGGGTTTGCCTTTCGGATTAAGCCTTTCTCTGGAAGTAGGATATCAAAAAGCCGCTTATTCAGAAGATATATGGAGTGTTGAGATAAGGCCGATTATTGATAAAAACTGGGATAAATTCTATGCTTCCTTTAATCCAACTTTTGGAATTGCACTGGCTGGTATTAATGATAACCATACGCCTGTTTTTCAGCCTAATATAAAACTATCATACCAGTTTTTTAAAAAGGCCAGTTTTGGATTGGAATATTATGGGAGTATGGGCTACGTTAATCATTTTGAAAATATTATTAATCAAAGCCACTCACTGTATGCAGTATACGATTTAACAGGAAACAATCTTTGGGAGGCTAATATTGGGGTAGGTTATGGGCTAACCGACGTTACAGATAAATGGCTTGGGAAAATAATTTTAGGAAGAAGGATTAATTGGAAAAAATAGGCTTAAGTTAGTAATAGATTTACATTTTTAGGCGGGTTCATAATTAGTTTTTTATTATTAAATCTCCTTTCTAAAACTTGCTATAAGATTATCAATTGTTATCTGACAGGTTAATTATTCCAATTCATTTTTTAGTCATAATATCTTCGTTAAAGCTTAATGTTAGTGTTGCAGGGATTTGGTTATTCTTATCATAATCTGATCCGATAAAAGCGATCTTTATTTTTCTTCCATCGGTATAATTAAAAATAACCGAATGGTTTTTTACTTCGTAAGTGCCCATGCCTGGATCTTTTGCTTCATTGAGACAAGTAACAGTTGGATGATACATAATTGATATGGCACCATTATCAGTAAATTTTCCGCCTGCAGTAAAATTGATCATTGGTGTTTTTCCTGTTTCTTCACCCAGAAAATTTTTGCTGCTTAAAGTATAAGTACCATTGAAGATTGCACCATCTACAGTTTTCATTTTTATAAATCCATGATCGGTTTTATTGGTGGTTAATATAAGTTTGTTGTTTTCCATTCGCATTGGAATTTCTCCGTAAAAAAGTTTAATAACTCCTTTATCACCTGTGAAAGTATATGTTCCCCAGTCTCTACGGTTTTGCTCTGCTCTTACCCATGTATTCAGTCCATCCAGTCCTTCTGTTGGAAATTTTGTTCCGAAATATACCTGGCCATTATTAAAAAAAATAGCTTGTTTCACTTTTAATTCGGCGCCAAGTTCTGTACCGGGCTTTGCCATGCCGACTGATAAACCAATTCCCTGCCACACACCGGTAATGCCAGAACCTTCAATAGTTCCGGGCTTTGCAACTGGTTCCTTCCAATCAGTAAATTGCAGGGAGAATAAAAAATTATCAACGTCGTTATAATAATTTAGTTTATCAGTAGGATAGTAGGAGGAATAATCACAACTGCCTCTTTTTTTTAAAACAGCTACCTGTTCAAACCGATCATTTAATTTTACTAAAAACAAATCCAATCCAAATTCCGGCGGGTATTCGCCGCCGCCCAAATGAATGCCTGCGCTACACCGGATATATTCCCAACCCCTGAAAGATTTCTTTGTGGTAATCATATTGTAATTTCCTCCATTCACATCATTCATTTTTGTTGCCTTAAGTTTTACAATGGTTTCATCATAACTTTTTTGTAAGGCCTGCTCCATAGTTCCCGAAAAATTCATAGAAGGCATTACCCATATTTCCAGGAATTGATCTTTTGGAAGATCGGCAGGGATCAATATATCACCATCAGGATATTTTTCTACTTTCCAGTTTAATGGTGGAGTATAAAGTACAGAACCGAATTGTTGTGTTCCGCCAATAGTTTGCACATTATTTATATTATTTGCTGCAACGGTTGTTGATGTTGTATCAAGTTTCATATCTCCCATCAGCGCATCGATATTGGTTGCGTAAGAAGGGTCATTGAAATTTGCCAACATACTCATTGATTTTCCAAAGCCACTAAATACTGTGAGTAAAACATAGGATTCAACACCACCCTGTTTTACTTTTGCCAAAGCTGCAACGGCTTTCCATCCTTCGGGACTGGTTTCCGTTTCTGTTTTTGGATTTGCTGCTGCTTTATACATAGCAACCGCAAGGTCATTCCAGTCTTTGTCAAAATCTTTTTGTGCATTACCTGTGCTTACGGTACTGGTATAAATTGCCAGAACGCAAAAGCTACCACTGTTGGTATTTGTGTTGCTGTAAATAACATCTCCATCTTTTGTATCTTTTTTCCAATCTTTAGGCGGAGTGTAAGTAGCAATATCAAATGTTTCAATTTGACAAAAGACTTGTGCCAGAGGAAGGAGTGACAAAAGTAAATAAAATATTTTTTTCATAATCCAGGTTTGTGATGAGATAATTATTTCTTATACAATATGTCGTTATTAAAACTGAGGGTAAGGGAGGCAGGGCTGGGATTTTTCCTGTCGAAGCCGTTACCGGTAAACACCATCTGAACTTTTCTTCCATCGGAATATCTGAATACCAGCGTGTAATTTTTTATCTCATAGGTGCCGTTGCCGGGCTTTGCAGTTATATTGAATTCATCCGGATCCATGGTCTGATGATTCAAGATATTTAAAGCTCCCTCATCAATAAATTTCCCATCCAAAGTGAAAGTAACCCATGGCAGTTTGCCGCCCCAGTCACCATCAAAAGCATATTTACCATTGAATACTGCACCATCAAGGGAAGGGAATTTTTCATAGGTGTGCTCCGTGTTTTGCGTGGTAATCACCAGGTTTTCTCCAACCACTTTTAACGGCATTTTCCCATAACCCATGTTGATAGTTCCTTTTCCATCCTGCAAGGTATAAGTGCCCCAATTTCTTGTATCCAATTCTGCATAAACCCAGGTATTCTTTCCATCAAATCCGGTTGTAGGAAATTTCTCACCAAAAAATACCTGGCCGTTTGGAAAGAAAAATGTATAACTGGCATTCAGGTTACCTCCTCCTAATTTTAAGCCACCATACATTCCGGAAAGGGGATTGCTTTTTAAAACGCCAACTGTTTCTTCTTTCCAGTCGTCAAACCTTAGTGTGAGGCATAATTCCTGGATGGGATCACGATAGGCAGAATTATTATAAGGGCTGTAGTCTGAACCATTAATATTTCGCAGGCCTACTGTTACTATACTTTCTATCCTGTCGTTGATCTTAATTACAAAAAGATTGATATAATACTTATCATAACTCAGTTCACTTTGATCGGCAATTTTTTTCACGGTTCCTTCACACTGAATGTAATCCCATCCCCTAAAGGATTTTTTTTCTTTAATGATATAATAATATGGACGGGTATAGGGAGACACAACCTGTAACTCGTTAAGGGCATCATTCCAGCTTGTTTCCATTGCCTCCTGCATGCTGCCGGAAAAAGGTTTTGATTGCATTATTCTTGTTTCAATATAGCGGTTATCAGGCAGGTTGGATGGTTTAAAAATTATCCCGTTTGTATATCGCTTCATATCCCAGTCTTTCATGGGTGTAAAAAGCATATGACCAAATTTTCCGTCACCAGTTATTGCAACATCACCTGTTGCTGCATTTATTTTTTCAGCGTTGTTTTTTTGTGAATCCGGAGGAATAATTTTTTGCGAAACTGATTTTGTTTTATCCAGTTGTATTGTTTCTAAAAAAGCATCGAGTTTAACCAGGTAGGCATCATCATTAAGGGTTGAAATTACACTGATTCTTTTTCCAAAACCACTGAAAACCGTAAGAATAATATAAGCATCGGTTTCCTGTATTTTTATTTTAGAAGCACCTGTAAGTACTTTCCATCCATTGGGTGTTTGTGCTTTTTCAGTTGCTGGGTTTGCATCAGCGGCATATTTTTTTACGGCCAGTTCGTCCCATTGCAGTTTAAAATCCTTTGCCACATCACCCAATCCTGCTGTACTTGCAAAGATGATGATGGCGCAATAGCGGCCCGTACTGTCATTTGTCTGGGAAAAAACAACACCACCTGGCTTATCTTCTTTTCTAAAATTTGCCGGAGGTGTATAAGTGGCAATATCAAATGTTTCTGTTTGTGCAATTGCCTGTTGTAATATAATACAACATAAAGCAAAAAGAAGGTGTACTTTTTTTTTCATGATTTTCTATTTATCAATTAATACTTTCAACTGATCAGTTGAAAAATTTTCTTCTATTTGTTTTTTAAAATTTTGTGAAGGAGCATTCTTCTCCCATTGCCAGTATAAAACAATAACCTGGGGAACATACTTTGGTAGTTTTAAATTGAAATAATCTGCATTTACAAATACAATCAGTCTACCGCCTTTTTCCTGTGTTGTAAAACCTTTAAATAAAGAAGCCCAGTCAACACCATCAACAATTGCAGGTTCTTTCAATCCGGCTTCATTAAGGCTTTTCAAAACATCATCAATACCTTTAATGAGGCCAACAAAATATTGTTGTGTGCGTTGTACAGTTTCTTCTTTTCGTTGCTTGTCTGTTTTATAATTCTTCAGGTAGTTGGCTTTTCTCTCTTCAACCCTACTGGCAGGAGCATATTTTAGTGCGTTTTCCATCCCGGTTTGTTTGGATGCTTCCTGTTCTGCAGCTGTTCTTTCGGGCACTTTATTATTGGCATCTATTTGCGCATTTTTCTCTGCTTCCAGTTTTTCTTTCATTGCATTTAAAAATTGTAAACGGGTTACAGGTTTGTAGGGCAATTGATTGTTGCGGGTAATCAGTATAGCTTTACACTTATTGGGAGAACCTGAGGGTTCGTATAATGGCAAGCCTTTCCATTCGCCTATTTTTTTTGGAAACAGAAAAGCAGTGGTGCCTTCTATTTTAACTCCTAACTCATCCCACTGATGAGTCATCAACCATCCAAAACTATTAACATAAACATTTGCCCAGGTAGCGGTTTCATCTCCCAACATTAATTTATGCAGGTTTTGATTGCAGTACCAGGCCAGGTATAAAGAACTAAACTGGTAAGGCGTTGGCCCATTATTAATCAATGGGTCTCCCACCATTGTTCTATACCATCCGGCCTCTATTCCTTTTGGATCGGGATAAGCAGTTTGAAATATTTTACTGACCATATCCAGGTGGCTGAATATTTGTGACAGGTTTTTATCTGCTTTCATATTGGCATCGCTTCGTTTTTTCCAACTCCCTTTTACATTCATTATAATATCAGCATTGCAGGGCTCCTGTGCAAAAGAAGTGTTGTTGAATAAGATGATAACAATGAGTAGTACTATATTCTTCACAGCAAATTGGGTTTAAAACATTTTTACATTTTTATTTAACGGCACTTCCGGCGCAGGGCCAAAACTGGTTTTTAAAAAGTCATCTTTAAAATTCCATCCCGAATTAACGCCTATAGTAGAAACAAAACTGATCTCTTTTGTTCCAATACCAGTAACTCCTGCTGAAGCTCTTGCTTCATTTTTTAAGCCAGCATCAGCAATACCATTGTTACCATCAAAAGTTATAAATGCAGTTTCGCTTAAGCCGGCACTTACACCAGCACTTACACCGCCAAACTTAGGGCCTAATTCAAGTGTAAGTCCTATACCAACACTAAGAGTGGATTGATTTGTTTTAAAATCTTTTTCATATTTAAACACCGCACCTTCGCCACCACTGATAGAAAATTTATCGCAGCTCATTTGCATTTTACCAATCCCAACAGGAAGCGTAAAACTAAGTGGGCATTCCATTTCCTGGATGGCCAATGTATCTTTTATAGCGGTTACTGGCTGAAACTTACAAGGCTTAATGATTTTTGTAATAGACATCACCTGAATCATTTTCAAATACGATATTACAAGCGGGTAAAAAGAATTCATCTGGTAATACTCATCTGTGTGTGGTGGGTTACTGGCAAGGTCGATGCTGAAGGGAATATTATGAAAGGCAAGGTAACTCCAGTAAACCAGGTCGTCGAAATATTTTTTAAACACCAGTTGATATTTTATCTGCCAGTCTTCCATGTTCGCTGCAAATTGCGGCAGGTATTCATTGGCAAGATCATTATAGGCTTTGCATTTTTCTTCGTCGTTGATGCAACAGGATGTATTTCCTTCGCCACAACAACCTTTTTTAGAAGCTTCTTTTTCCCTGTCCTCAAATCCTTTTTTTATTATATCATATTTGTTTTGGTATTCCTGTTCCAGACTTTCCATTTTTGCCACATGGGGCTTGCCCACTTTACCCTGTGGCCCCATATCTCCTAATTCCCGGCTGTAATCTGCAGATATATCTCTTGTCATAATGCCGCATAATTCTGAAAATGGCTGGGCCATAAATTCATCCTTGCTTACACGGCGCCCCGTTGGTTTTGCTTGCATCAACTGAACCCATCGCATAGTTAAGCCAGTTAGTTTGCGTAAATAACCTTCTGACTGAATTTGTAGTGCTTCCCTCAAGGCTTTATTTTCTGCATCTGCCTCTGCAGCATTTTCCACGCTGGTACACTGCGCAGGAAATTTATATTTAAAACGATTAAAGTATTCCGGGATCTTTACTCTTGGTTTTATAAAGCCCCCTATTTTCGAATCCTTTTTTATTTTCCTGAGTTTTAGTTCTGCAGGTTTATTGTAAGCACCTTTTAATGACTGTTGAAAATAGGCGATTGCATTATCCGTATTTCCTTTGGTGGCTTCAATTTGCCCGGCAGTATTATTGGCTTCCGGATTTTCCGGCTCCGTTTTTAAACAACGTTTGATATAATACATTGCAGTATCTGTTTCTCCCAGGCCTGCATAAGACTGGCCGAGATTATTTAGCACCATTGCATTATCAGGATACGATTGCAGAATATATTTTAAAATCGGGATTGCTCCCTGCTCAACTCCACTCATATTTAATAAAGCTGCACAGTTATTTAGCAGCACACCATTATCCGGATTAATAGCAGCGGCTTTGGTAATTAACAGCAATGCTTCTTCACGGTAATTGGTGTACCAACCTGTTACTGCCGCATCGCCCATTTTAGTACCATCATTATTAAATTTTGTAACCATGCTTTGTACAGAAGAACTGATACCGGGAGCGAAATTTTTTGCCAGCCTGGTATATACTTCATTTAAAAAAATGATTACTTCTGCCCGGGTCAATACTTTTTTAGGCAGTGAAGAAATCATAGCAATATTTTTTGCAGGAAATTTCCAGTTGTCTACATTGCTGTATTCACTGGGATCAGCGGTATAAACATTACCGACAGTTGAATTATTTTGTTGTTGGTTCTTCATCGCATCACTGATCTGCTTCTGTTGATCCAGCAAGCCCTTCATTGTTTTATTCAACGAAGTATCACTAGCATATTTTTTCATCTGCTCCTGTGCCTGCTTCATCATTTTATTTATTTCTGCCTGGTTTGCCTGCGCAAAAGAAATAGTAAACAACAGCATAAATAAAATAGCAGCAATTGCTTTTTTTATATTCTGCATTTTTTTGTTATTTATTCGCATAGTACTAGTTCTGATTCATTATATCATCAGTTGTTGTAAATCCTGTTGCATCTTTCATTTCAATCTTCTGATAAACAAATTTTATTTGTTCAGTCAATCCATCCTTTAATGTAGCTGAGCTTCTGGCTTTGTTAACATTTTGATTGATAGAAACAATTTTACAGTTGGTTAATGTAATGGTATTAACAAGGCTTTCAACACCATTTCTGTTGGTGGCATAAAATTCAATGATGATCGTTTTAATGTTCTCATTATTTGTAATAGCCTGTTGAAACTGTAAGCTTGCAGATCCAAATTCTTTAACAACAGTAATTGGTAGACGGCTACGCTTGGCTGAACTTGCACCAGTTACCAAATCAAATGGAGTAGTTACTTCAAAAGTAAAATTGGTTAATTCAACTTTATTGGGTTGACCGGCTCTTAAAACCTCACCTTTGAATTTTCCCTGTAGTTTGCCCTCTGCGCTCATAAATATTGTCGTCACGCCACCAAAATAAACCGGTTGTTGTGGCGCAGTTACCGGAGTAATGGCCACTGCCGGAGGTTTTGTAAGTTGCTTAGTTCCAGATGCTATAATTATATTGTACGCAACATTGTAATCAAAAGTTTTTTTATTGACATTGTATATATACCATTGCCCAGCATTTTTATCAAACTGAACATTTACTTCATCCCTGTTATTACCAAGCCCATTAACAATAAATTGAAATGTTGCTTCTGGATTATTGTTGAGCGTGGGATTATTAATAAATGAACGGGTGTTATTATCCTGGAGGTTTTCTTTTGTAATTACATGCACAAATTGATAATTGGGATCGGGCTTTACAAAATATTGTACGTTGAATTTGCTTGCTGTCGGCATAGCTGCCTGGTCTAAATTAAAGATGCTCCATTTATCAACAATAAAATGTACGCCGATAGGATGAGGATTAAGGTTAACACCGCCTTCAATAACAGGCGTTGCAAAAACAACAGCAGCGGGGTTTTTATTAAGATCCGGAATATTCAGTAAAGTACAAGTGGAATTGCAATAGCTGTTTTTTTTATCGGCTGTCTGTATAAATTGTTGCTGGGCTTTTACATTGCATACAGTTATCGTTACCAAAACAGAAAGAACAAAACAACGGAAAAGGAATGATTTTTTTTTCATAAAAAGTTTAAAGAATTAATAAGACGCAGTTTTATAATTATTTTCTGAATTGGCATCGGGTACAGTAGAAAAAGCGAATGCGCTTATATTATTTGCCAATGTTGATTTGTTGAATGTGAATTCAAACGTTTCACTCTGGTTAGCACCAATAAGCAGCGGGTCAAATTGTACATAGCCAGGCCAGGCACTTGTGCCTCTTTCGTTGATAACTTTACCATTTGGAGAAAGTGATGCATTAAGCACAGTTACAACTGCTTTAATAGTTACCGGACGGCTTCCAGGATTTTCACTGTTACTTATTGCAAGAACTTTTTGCGATCGGGTTACTGCCGTTAGTGCTAATGTAGTAATGCTGATATCTGCTGTACCTGCCTGTTGCTGAGCAATAGCGGCATCACTTATAATAAGCATGCAGCAGATCAACAATATATTTTTTACAAAAGATTTCATACCTGTTTTTTTCAAAGTGATAAAATTTCAAGATCAATAAATGGCGTCCTTATAATTATTTGCCGGATTGGGATCGGGGCTATCGCTATATGCATAAGCACCTACTTTATTGCCATACTTCGATTTGGTGAAAGTGAATTCAACCGTTACATTTTGCCCCACTGCCATATGGCCAATATTAAAAGTGATATATCCTGCAAAAGTTTGTGTGGCAGTTACCGATTTATCCAGCATTGCATTTGCCGGCATGCTTACCACAGTAACTTCAACAGGCAATACCACCAACATCATTGTACCCCAGGCATCATCATCATTTTCGTTGTGAATTGTAATGCTGCATTTCAAGTTATCATCTGTAGCCTCAACAACTTTTTGTGTCGGTCTATTAATGTTGTCTGTAGGCCTGGAAACTTTTTTAAGTGATGCAGCACTTATGCTTAAAGTTGTAACACTCACATCGGCCTGCCATCTTGCCTGTGCAACACCACAGTTGGCTAAAAGAATAAATACAAAAGCAAGAACAAGCCGGGGCTTATTCAAAACTGGTTGGTTATATTTTTTCATCGTATTCGTTTTAGTGAAGAATGGTCAAAAGTAGATACCCCAAAAGTGGCATGCATCACCCGAAACAGTGATTCTTACTGGGCATTTAAGAATCACCTGAAACTGGTATTTAAAAAAATAGCCTAATTTTAAGGAGGGTAATTATGAAGGATACTGCACTTAATTTGGTTTATTAAGCGGGCGCTTCAGTTTATATGCTATGGGTTTGCTAATGTAAAGTATTGCCTGTTGTTAATGGCAATATTCAATATTTCTGGCTGTAAACCATTCCTTAAAATCTTGACCGGATTTTCCGCTGTAGTTAATACACATTTCTTTGCCTTTGTCTATAAAATCAAGGGCATAAAATGTAATAGTTTGGGTTACTGTGTCAATGCTATAACAGGCATTGGGTAAACAAGCATGATTGTATAATGAACCGAAACCTAATGCTAATGCCAGCGTTTTTTGTTCTTTATTAAAGTTAAAAAAATAATCAGCCAGGTTAGTTGCGGCCATCCTTTTATATTCATCTGCGGGTATAATTAATAAAGGGCATTCCTCAATAATTTCATCTTTTAAAAAAGACCGGTTACAAAAAACGCCCCTGCCTTTTCTTTTATCTTTTTTGATATACAATGTTGACTTCATCAGTTAAGTATTCGAAAAAAAATGAACAGTTGACATGTCATTGGGGCTGCCATTATAATTAATCGTGATTTCTTCATCAGGTATTATTTTTTTACAGGCATTTATAGATATAAACAGTCTGATAAGATTGATACTATAAGCTGCATTGGCTTTGGGTGAATGGTTGTATAATGCGGAGTAACCAAACCCTATTGCAATTGGGGTTATTGTATTATTCAATAAAAAATAATAATGATGCAGCGAAGAATACTGCAACAAAGTTTTTTCTTTTACAGTCATTAATAGTACCGGGGCTTTTTCAATTAATTGCCCGGGTTTAAAAGCAGCTTTTGAAAATATTCCTCTTCCATGAATAGGGCTTTGCCTCACTTCAATTTGAAGAGTATTGTAATTTCTTTTTCTGCCTGGTAAAATATCAAACATGTATATATGGCTTGTATCATTTTTATTTTATATCTATTGTTTCATGGGCATTGGTATTGGGTCACTTTTAAAAGGCTTATCTGTCTCCGGGATAATAATACCATTAACAGGCTTATCTGTCTCCGGAATAATTATACCATTAACAGGCTTATCTGTTTCGGGGATAATAATACCACTAACAGGCGCTACTGCTTTTTCTTTTATATCGCCTGTATTACTTTTCTCAATGGTACCTGCCGGTAATTTTACTACTGCCGTTGTTTCTTTTTTTATAATAGTTTCCTTTTGTGCTTTTAGCCCTGTAAACAATAATACAGAACCAAGTAAAGTGATTAATTTTTTCATGTTTAAGTTTTTTAAGTAAAAGAATAGCTAAATGTAAATAATCAACATACTTAAACCCTCACCCGAAACAGTGATTGTTGCTTTATTCCATCACAATCACCCGAAACTGGTATTTTAAAGAGATTGCTTGATTTTATGAAAGATATTCTCAACCTTTATGAAGATTACCGCATTTAATTTAACGCATGCTATTTTTAAAATCATATTTTTTCACTGTATTTATTTGTTTACTTACATACAATAATTCCAGCGCACAAGGCATACCTGATAGTTTATTAAAGCAATTAAATAATGCGCCGAATGATTCTGTAAAAGCAAGGTCATTATTAGATATTGGCGAAGTAATTGAAGGTACATTAACAAAAAAGAGTTTTGATTATTACCAGCAGGCATTGGTATTAAGTAAGCAAATAAAAAATACAAGGCTTATACTATCATCTTTAAATGATGTTGGTGTTTGTTATATCCAGCTTAATAAAATGGATAGTGCCATTATTATTTTTAAGGAAGCCATTGTTGTTGCCAAACAAATAAATGACACATTGCGGGTGGCAAGGATACTGGCAAATATTGGAAATGTTTATTTGCATAAGAAAGACCAGGTTAAAGCCATTGAATATTATTTTCAATCAGCTGGCCTGTGGGAAACTGTTGCAGATCAAAACCGGTTACCTGCATTATATTCAAATATCAATTCATTACTCAACGATCAAAAAGAATATACCAAGGCACTTGAATACGGGAATAAAGCTGTTGCACTTGCAAAAAAAACCGGGGATGGTTACTCCACTGTAAATGCATTATTAAATCTTTCAAATACCTATGATGACCTTGGCAATTTTGAAAAACAACATGAACTTTTGCAGGAAGCATTACCCCTGGCTAAAAAAGGAGAAGATATTGAACAGATTGCTACTGTTTACGATGACCTGGGAGATTATTATTACAAGAAGAAACAATACCAGTCATCACTTAACAATTATTTAGAAGGACATAGTTATGTTTTGCAGATGGGGAATAAATATCATCTCTGCACTTCCCTGGAAATGCTGGCAGAGGTTTATCACAAGTTGAATCAACATGATAATGCACTTCAATATATTTTACAGGCAGAAAAAATTGCTGATGAAGTAGGCGCAAGGGCCGACCTGAAACAGATATACCTGACAAGAGCCGAGATTGAACAACAGGCAGGTAACGATAAACTGGCCAGTGAATACTTTTCAAAAACACTCACACTTAGTGATTCATTATTTAAAGCAACAACCAGCGAAAAAGTTGCAGATGTAGAAGCTAAATATCAAAACGAAAAAAAGCAACAGGAAATCCTGCAGCTTGAAAAAGATAAAAAAATACAGGCCCTCTCCATCAAACAAAAATCTACGCTTAATTATTTTTTATTTGGTTCCTTAGCAGCATTACTGATTGTTATTTTTTTAGGTTATCGTAACCTTCGTCACCGCCAGCAATTGGCAAAGCAACAGGATGAGTTGCAACAACAGCGCATCCGTGAATTAGAAAAAGATAAACAGTTAATAGCTGTAGATTCTTTGTTAAAAGGCCAGGAAGATGAACGGAGCAGGCTCGCTAAAGACCTTCATGATGGATTGGGTGGTTTATTGTCAGGTGTAAAATTTTCCTTAAGCAATATGAAAGACAACTTGATTATTACCCCCGATAATATGACTGTGTTTGAACGGTCATTAGATATGCTGGATACATCAATCAGGGAACTGCGGCGGGTAGCACATAATATGATGCCGGAAATGCTGACAAAATTTGGATTGAATGAAGCCTTGAAAGAATATTGCAATACTATCAACTCTTCTAAATTGATAACTATAAAATACCAGTCTCTGGGAATGGAGGCAAGATTAGATAAGTCAGTTGAAATAATTATTTACCGCATAATACAGGAGTTGCTGAATAATACAATGAAGCATGCAACAGCATCAGAAGCGTTTGTACAACTCATTAGAGAAGAAAACCGTTTAAGTGTGGTAGTGGAAGATAATGGAAAAGGATTTGATAGCAGTCTTATGGAAAATAATAAAGGTGCCGGCTTAACAAATGTCCGCAGCCGGGTAGATTATTTGAAAGGGCAATTGGACATTCATGCCGAACCCGGAAAGGGAACTTTAGTAAACATAGAGTTTAATGTATAATTATGATTCGTGTATTTATAGTAGATGACCATCCTGTTGTAATAGAAGGAATACATGCCTTATTACAAAATGAAAAAGATATTGAATGGGCAGGCCACGCTATGAATGCAGCTTCCTGTCTTGGGTTTTTTTTAAACAACACTGCTGATGTGTTATTAATGGATATTAGTATGCCAGGTATGGATGGGATTGAGTTATGTGCAATTATGAAACAAAAATACCCTGGTATTTTTATTCTTGGCTTAAGTACTTTTAACCAGGGTCTGTACATTAAAAAGATGATGGAGAATGGTGCTTCTGGATATATCTTAAAGAATTCATCAAAAGAAGAACTGCTAAAAGCAATACATGCAGTAGATAAAGGGGATATTTTTTTTAGTGGGGAAGTAAGCCAGGCCTTGCAGGAATATCAAAAATCTTCCATGATTCAATTACCTATGCTATCGCCCCGTGAAAAAGAAATTTTAGGGTTGATTGCGGAAGGATATACCAATCCACAAATAGCTGAAAAAATATTTTTAAGTTCTTTTACTGTGGATAGTCACAGAAAAAACTTGTTGGCAAAGTTGAATGTAAAAAATACGGCAAGTCTTATCAGGTTAGCGGTGGAAAGAAAACTTATTTAGGCAATTACTTAATTTCTAATAGTCGCTATTTAAGAAATCTATTAGTACAGAACTAATTATATGTAGTTATATTCTCAACCGAAACAATCCTGAAACAATAAATTTTTATAAAAACTTATAATAATAGTTGTTTGTTGCTAGGATTCGAACCTGGACGGACAGAATCAAAATCTCTGAGCCTTGGCCGGTGTCTCCACTGCCAGAACTGGAAGCGATAATTTGAATTTCACCCGCATAGCAACGTGAATAAAGTATTTTATCTATTTTAGCTTATGCTTCATTTTGAATTTGGCTTTTACAGTTCGCTCCTGCTGATTTTTTTTATACATGGCTTGGTATATGCCATACTGCTATACCGCAAAGGCATCAAAAACGAAAGCAACGCCGATAAATGGCTTGGTATATTTTTGCTGCTCTGCATTCTGTACATCACACCCTGGATGGTGGGCTTTGCCGGCTGGTACGATAACCAGCCTTACAGGGATTTCCTGTTTTATTTTCCGTTTCAGCATTTGTTTTTTATAGGCCCGGTTATATTTTTTTATGTGCAAAGCCTGCTTAACCCTGCTTTTAAATTTGGCAAGAAAGAGTGGCTTCACCTGGTGCCAGGTATATTATATCTATTGTTTAGCCTCACCATGTATGTAACAGATAAAATTATTTTGAAAAAATATTTTTTTCTCGCTGGAGAAACTGACCCAGATTTTGACAGTTGGTATCAGTATGCGGGTTTTATCTCTATGCTGTTTTATTTTTTATTGAGCCTGCGGTATTATAGGATATACCGCAAAATGATTGTCCAGGTTATTAGTTATGCAGACATTGTTTTGTTCAGGTGGGTACAAAAGTTTTTGATTGCCTTTTTATGTATGCTGCTGCTGAGGCTGATTTTTTTGCAGGCATGCAAATACCGGCATTTAAAAAGCTGGCATATACAGGCCCGTGGTGGGAATATTTTTCTTTTGCTATTGTGTTCTATTATATCGCCATCACTGGCTATTCCAATTCAATTGAGGCGAAGATTTCTTTTAAAATAAACCTGTTACAGGATAAGAAAGCGACTTTACTGCTGCCTCCTGTTTCATATAATAAAGGCAATAATTTTATTGAAGAAGCCGAACTGATTGAAATTGATATTGAAGAAAGTAAAAAAGAAAATATCAATAATAGCCACTTATTTGCAAGCGAATGGCGGCCAAAAATTCTTCAGTTGATACATACTGAAAAAATTTATGAAGATGCTGAACTATCACTGACACAAATGGCAAAGCAGTTGCAAACCAATCCCAGCATACTTTCCAAAGCCATCAACCAGGGGTTTGATATGAGCTTTAATGATTTTATAAATCAATATCGTATTGAAGCTGTAAAAGAAAAGCTGATAGCTGGTGAGCAAAAAACACAAACACTATTGGGTATTGCTTACGATTGCGGCTTTAATTCAAAAGCTACTTTTAACAGGGCCTTTAAAAAGGCCACCAGGCAAAGCCCGAAGGACTGGATAAAACAGCAAATTATTAAGTAACAAAAACCGGTAAACTAAATTTATTTTCAGGTACAGTATTAAAATGGCGGAGAAGCAGAAAATCAATACCACTTCTCCGCAAGAAATCAAGAAATAAAAGCATGGCTATATTATAACTATTTATTTTGTTGTATCAGCCGTTTTGCAAACTCCACTTCTGTATCCACGCCTTGTATTTTATCCTGTATAGTTGGTATCACTTTGTAATCAAGCACAGCGGGTAATTTTTTGGCATAAGGTTTATCGCCGCTGCCGGTAACAGCTACATGTAAAATAAGTTTACTATTGGGTAATGCAAGTTCTACACTCCAGCCGCCACTGCCCACACCAGCCTGTTCATCATCTCCATTTTGTTCGCCAATTACTTTTAAGTTGTTGCCATCTTTATCCATCAGGTAATTGAGTTTACCAGCGAAAGCAAAGCCCGCAGAAAAAGTAAGCCCGTTTTGTAACAAATAAACCTTGCCGTTGTAAGCATTCTTTTGCAGTTCTCTTCCCTTTGTATCACCTTCTGTATATTGCGGCTTCAGTTTAAATCTGCCATCTGGCATTTTATCTAAAAGGGCAGATGGATTATTTTTAAATAGTTGCAGCAACTGCCGGTTTTCATCATTTTGTATTACATACTTAATGTAGGTGAACGTATCGCTTTGAAAATAGGGTAGGCCAGCGCCTTTATCCGCAGGAATAGCTTTGAAATAACTTGTCGTTGTCATCCAATCATCACCGCCCTCATTATTACGCACATCAACAATTAAATTTTTAACGTCATCATTTTTTATTTGTGCAAATATATTCCCTAAAATACTATCAAACTTTTCGCCGCCTTGCTCAATACGGAAAGTAGAAAACGTTTCTAATTTTAAATACCCGGTTTTTTGTTTTGCATCCAGCAGTTTATAATCAACCAATTTACTCCAATAATTAATGTCTTTGCCATTTTGCTTTTTGTATTCTTCCGCTATTATTTGCGGCAGCACAGCATCCACCTTTACATCTATTTTCTTTTTTTGGTTGAAGGGTATTATTTCAATTGTATAAGTAAGCGGGTTACCAAACAGCATTTGGTACAGGTAATGAAATTGGTAGTATTCTCCCATTACTGCATACTTAAAGGTTTCATTATTACCGTTGGCGAAAATATATTGCTTTAATACATTCGTTATTTGCTGTATTGTTTTGCCATTAATCAGCAGTACTTCGCTGCCATTGTTTATGGTTTTATTACTGCTGCAGTTATTGATAATGTACAATCCGTTACCTAAAAATTTCAATGCAAAAGGCAGGTACCTGTTACTTTTGTGCAGTGTGCTGATGCGGTAAGCAATACCCTGCTCGCCTTTATAATCCACACCATCATGCCCGTGCTTTAGCGCTGCCATGCAATAGCGTATTTTTAAATAAAACTGTTCCGGGTCTTCGCCTTCTTTTAAAGTGGTATACACAGAATCGTACAGTGCAGTAAACCGCTGCGGCGTAATAAACCAATATACACCAGCGTGCATTTCTTGCATGCTTGTTTTAAAGATGGTAAAATCTTCCTGCTGCTGTGCAAGGGTTAGTTGCTGCGCCTGCACTTTGGTATTAAGTAGAAAAAAAAGTGAAATACATACAATTAACTGCCAGCGTTTTCTTGCAAATTGAATCTTCATTATTCTGCTATTTTATAAGTGATTGTAAAAATATTGTTATTAAAATTTTTAATAAATAAATGACCGTCTGCGGATATGGTTATATCGAGACTGCTGTTTGCAAGTAAAGAGGGGTTCACCCATTTTTCGTTACCATCGCTTTTTACCTGGTATAACTCCACGGATTGATTGGGCGATGCATTGGTAAGCGTAACGGTAAAGCTGCCATGCTTTACATTTTGCCACATCCTGTATTCCCCTTTTGAAGGAATTTCGATAGAACCGTTTTTAGGCTCAATATTAGTAATGCTATGTGAGGAAGAACAACCGATAAATACACTGCTGCAAAGCAGTAAAATTGCAAATAACTGTTTCATGTTTTTAATTTTTAAAATTGATTAATATTTATTGAGCTAAGTTGAATACTGCATTATAATAAGTGGTGTCTTTATCACTAAACACCAGTCTGCGGTTTGGCTGTTCTTTCAATTCAAAGTCGCCATTAACCGTAAATTTTATTTCAGCGAATTTGTAGCCGGTAAGGGTAGTGGCTGTTGCGGTATATAAACAATCTTTTACTACTGGCTTCATTTCAAAATCGGCATCCCAGCTTAGTGGTTTGCCATTGCCACGGATGCCAACGGTTTTAATCTCTTTTATGTTTTGTACGGTTAAAGTAATTACAACCGTCTTTTTGTATGCTTTCTGCACGCAACTGCCGGCAGACAACATCAGCAGGGTTATCAAAATGAGTTGATACTTTTTCATGATTTCAATTTTTTAGAGATGAGATAATCGATGCCAAAACGGCCGCTGCCCAGTATCATTGTAAACAGGCTTACCCAGGCAAAGCCCAATGCAGGCAACATATTCCAGGCGCCATTGCCCCACTGTTGTAAAAAGACTGCTACTAACATGGTGCAAAGAATTAGAAAAGAGAAAGCCCTTGTTTGCAAACCGACTATTAAAAAAATGCCGCCGACTGCTTCGCTGAAAGCACCCATCCACGCAAAAAATACCGGGAATATTTTAAAGATGCCGCCGTACTGAGCCACATCATTGGGAAACCAGAAAGCCACTTCAAAAAAACCAAGGTTATTGCCTGCAGGGCTCCAAGGCAACCCAAATTTTGCAGCGCCAAAATCTGATGCCAGCAGGTAGCCACAAACCAATCTCGGTATCAGCAAAATGGCATCCTGCCACCAGGCAGGCATTATTATCGGGTGGGTGAGGCGGTGAAAAATTTTCATGTCTTTATTTTATGTGATTATTGATGATGCAAGATTAAAACAGTAAAAAGTTGCTAACGCCTCATATCATTTTTTGAGACATTAATAAGTGGTCTCAAAAAATGAAAGGCTTTACTGTATTGCATTTTAGTAGCAAATTTTTTTACACAAACTGATTTGATACCTCAAAAGGGCTTTTTTTCTTTCTAAAACTTAACACCACTAAAAATATATAATACGGAACGCCAGATGAATTCAGTGTTGTTTTTCCTTACCAGTTATTTGAACTGTTTCTGTGGCTTGATAAAAACAGGTGCATATTGCTAATTTTCGCAAATGTCCGCAATTGGCTTTTGTAGTTTTAACTTAATAGCAGTCGACTAAAAGTTAAATGGGGATATAGTTTATACAGACCTCATTTTAGATTAGCAATGAAGGCCAGGTTTGTGAAGCAAGTTTTTTTATTCTTAAAGGCATCTTCACTTTCACATCTGAGCCTTTGGCAAGAAATACTGATACTGGTGTTACATTTTCAATAAAAGGAACAAAGGCTGCACCATAAAGTTTTTCAACATCGCAGGTAAGTTTGTATTCTTTTACAGGATACACCTGCCAGCGTGGATGTTCCAAAGAATACTCAATGGTAGTTTTGCTGTTTAGTTTATTATAACCATAGTAATGTTCAAAAATAAATTCTTCTGCTGAACCCAGAGCTATATCCTGCAATACAGTATCGGCTTTTAGCCACATAGAGTTCCATTGCTGCTCTTTCTTTTTCCAGCTATATTCCACTTCCAACTGTTCATTTACCTGGCTGATGATATGGTACATTTTCGCGGTACTGTAATGTTCGTTATAAAAAAAATTGGCCATACCAGCTACTAAAAACTGAGGCACTATCTCTGAAATAAAGCCAACACCTCTTCGCCATTCTTTACCATCAAAATATTTAATATAGTAACGCAGGTTTACTTCTTCAAAATTTATAAAGCCCGGCCATTTAATGCCCAGCACGCTGGTGTTGTTAAATAAAAACCCAACCATACTCATCATCGCTTTGCCATTATAGAAATCTATCTCTGTGTAAGGTGGCAAATGTGGTTTTAATATCGCAGCATCCACTTCATAATTAAACATGGAAAGATATTCCCAGCGGGCTGATAAAAATATTTTCGAAGCCATACTAACTTATTTTTTGTGGTTGAACGCCAGGCTTTGCATACGAAAAACGCTTTATTAACCCTGTTGTATAGTATCCGTCAATGCCATTGCTGCAGATAGAAGCTGCTTTATCCAGGTGAAGAAAACCATCTTCAGAAACAATGTCATTGTCAATTTGTATGGAAATAATTTTTCCAATCACCAAAAAGGTATCATTTATTTCGATGGGAATAATCTGTTGAAGCGATAATGCATATTTAATACTGCTTTCTTTTACAAAAGGCGCAGCAATATTTTCCTGAAACTCCTGTGTCAATCCCACTTCTTCAAATTCACTGATACCTGCTTCGTATTTAGCACTTGTTTGATGCGCCAGTTCTACAAAAGAAGGATGGATATGATTGATGGTGTAAACCTTCGTTGCCTCAATATTAGCTAGCGTATGTGGCGCTGCTTTTACAGGCCGGTTGATATAGCCAACCAACGGCGGATTGGAACCTATGTGTACAATACTGCTGAAAATGCCAAGGTTGGTTTGCCCCAGCTCGTTTACAGTACCAATAAGGTTTACAGACTTAAAGCCCGTAAGGCTGTTGATAAAGTTAGCCCGGTAAAAACGTTCCCATGATTCTATTTCTTTATTGTTGTAGGATGCCATTCTGGTAATTTATAAACAGTTAAACATTCATTACGCAAAATTGTTTTATAGCGATATGAAGTCAATCAGCCTGATTTTTCCACACCAGCTTTTTAAAGAACATCCTGCCTTGCAAAAAAAGAGAGAGGTGTACCTGGTGGAAGAACGGTTGTTTTTCAGACAGTATAATTTTCATCAACAAAAAATAATGCTGCACCGCTCCGGCATGAAGTTTTATGAGGCATGGCTCAACAAACAAAAGTATACCGTTCAATATATTGATACCACCGATGAACGAAATGATGTAACAAAATTGATTACATTTTTATCGCAACAAAAAATTACCAATATCCATATTGCAGATGTTGTGGATTACTGGTTGACCAAACGCATCGGTGCTGCCTGTAAAAAACATGCAATAAAATTAACCGTTTATGCGTCGCCATCTTTTCTGAATACCATGGATGAAGTGGCTGATTATTTCAGTAAAAAGAAAACTTATTTTCAAACAGATTTTTATGTTCAGCAACGAAAGCAGCGTAAAATATTATTGGAAGCTGATGGTAAACCTACGGGTGGTAAATGGACTTTTGATGCAGATAACAGGATGAAGTTTCCAAAAAAGGAAGTAGTGCCTACAGTTAATTTTCCTATAACAAACAGCTACATCACAGAAGCAACAGAATATGTGCAGCAACATTTTCCTCAAAATTATGGAAGTGCGGGTGTCCCTCATTTTTTTGTAGCTACTTTTAAAGAAGCGGAAGAGTGGCTGAGTGATTTTTTGAAAAACCGCTTTGAAAAATTCGGGATGTATGAAGATTCGATTGTTGCTGATGAAAGTATTTTACATCACTCGGTGCTTACGCCCATGCTCAACACCGGCTTATTAACGCCGCAGCAAATACTGGATGCTGTACTTCAGCATGCAGCCCAAAACAATATTCCCTTAAATTCATTGGAAGGTTTTATTCGCCAGATTATTGGCTGGCGGGAATTTATCCGCATTGTATATCAACGGGAAGGCAGTAAACAACGTACCACTAACTACTGGAAGTTTACACGAAAAATCCCCAAAAGTTTTTGGACAGCAACCACCGGAATTGCTCCCATTGATATCACCATAAGGAAAGTTTTACAAACTGGTTATTGCCATCATATTGAAAGGCTGATGGTGCTAGGGAATTTTATGCTGCTCTGTGAGTTTGACCCCGGTGAAGTATATCGGTGGTTTATGGAAATGTTTATTGATGCCTATGATTGGGTGATGGTACCCAATGTATATGGTATGACACAGTTTGCGGATGGCGGATTGATGACTACCAAGCCCTACATTAGTGGCAGTAATTATTTGATGAAGATGAGTGACTATCCTCCCCTCTCTACTTGGAGAGGGGCTGGGGGTGAGGTTTCCTGGCAGCAGGTATGGGATGGATTGTTTTGGCGTTTTATGCATGTACACAGAGATTTCTTTTTGCAAAACCAAAGGTTGGGTATGCTGGTAGGCACATTTGATAAAATGACGGATGAAAAAAGAAATACACATTTGGCAAATGCAGAAAAATATTTAAACAGCTTATGATAAGAAAGAGACCATGGAACCGGGTGAACCTGCCTGTGTATAGTATTAGCAGCAAAACGGCTGATAACAGCAACATGCACATCATCACCTATGCTTCGCAGATAAGTATGCAGCCAAAGCGTTTTATCTGCGGCATTTATCATGGCACACAAACCTTATTAAATATAGAAGCATCGGGCGAATTTGTATTGCAATTGCTTGCAGATACCCAATGCCGGTTGATTGATTTGCTGGGCAAAAAATCGGGAAAAACCATTGATAAAATAAGCTGCCTGCAAAAGAGAAATGAGTTGATGGATTGGAATGATTTTTATGTTTTAAAAAACTGTTTGGCCGTTATGCAGCTAAAAGTAATCAGCCATTTTGAAGGGGGAGACCATAAAGGCTTTTTATGCGATGTGGTAGCATATAAAAATTTAAACGAAGGAAATGAGCTTACATTGGATACTTTAAGAGCGAAAAAATTGATCCGCATTTAACATGAAAAGGGTAAAAAAAGAAAACCTTCCAGTAAAAATATGTGTGGTATGTAACAAACCATTTAGCTGGCGAAAGAAATGGGAGAGGGTTTGGGAGGAAGTAAAATATTGTAGTGATAAATGCAGGATGAATAAAAAATAAACAATAAACTCACAATGACATTAGCAGATAATTTAAGTGCCGCAGATATTGACCGTATTATAGAAATGGCCTGGGAAGACCGGACTAGTTTTGAAGCAATAGAAATACAGTTTGGCTTAAAACAGCAGGATGTTATAAAACTGATGCGAAGGGAAATGCAGGTAGGCAGTTTTAAACTGTGGAGAGAAAGAACAAAGGGCCGCAGCACCAAACATGAAGCATTAAGAAGTGATGAAATAGGCAGGTTTAAATGCAGCCGCCAGAAAACAATTACCCACAATAAAATCAGCAAGCGATAATATGAACCTGAATTTATTTTCTGAAACGGCGAATGATGTTGCTGTTGATTTTCCTACTTCTTGTCAGCAGATTATTGAGCGGATAAACCATATCAATCCAATTCAATATAGCAAGACAAGAAATTTTATCAATGGAGCTGTCACTTATTTATCACCTTATATTTCAAGAGGTGTTATTTCTGTAAAACAGGTGATGGATGCTATTTTGCAAAAAGGGTACATGCCTTACCAGGTAGAAAAATTTTTGCAGGAGCTGGCATGGCGTGAATATTATCAACGGGTGTGGCAACATGTTGGTGATGGTATCTGGAAAGATATTAAACAGCCACAGCCTGATGTATTGCATCATCAAATGATTAAAGCTGTTGAACATGCAGCCACTGGTATTGATGTAATTGATGAACAGATAAAAAAATTATACAGCAGCGGTTACATGCACAATCATGTGCGGATGTATACTGCATCGCTGGTTTGCAATATGGCCAAAGCGCACTGGCTGCAGCCATCTGCATGGATGTATTATCATTTACTTGATGGAGATATTGCCAGCAACAATTGTAGCTGGCAATGGGTGGCAGCGGCATTTGCTTCAAAAAAATATTATTTCAACCAGGAGAATGTAAACAAATACAGCTTTGGTAATCAGCAAAATACTTTTATAGATAAACGGTATGAAGAAATAATATCTATGCCTGTTCCTGATACATTAAAGCCAACTATTGATTTATCATTACAAACAAAACTACCGGCTACTGGAATTCCTGCATTGGATATCAACAAACCAACACTCATTTATAATTCGTATAATCTCGATGTAATGTGGAGAAAAGACGAAGACATAAACAGGGTTTTATTATTGGAGCCATCCCATTTTGAAAAATATCCTGTCAGCGAAAAGGTAATACAGTTTATCATTAACTTATCAAAAAATATTGATGGCATTAAACTGTGTACCGGAGAAATTACTGATATTCTTAGTCTGTATAAAAATTCTTCTTCATTGGATACCGGTTGCATTATTTCAAAAGAACATCCCGCCTTTACTTATTATCCTGGTATCAAAGACAGCAGGGACTGGATGTTTTCTGAAGTAACCGGCTACTACAACTCCTTTTTTTCATATTGGAAAAAATGTGAACAATTTTTGAAGCATACCGCGTAAGGAGTAAATTGGTGAGTCATTTTTGCTCCCTAAAGATAAAATGTATAAGAGTGCGACGCCAATGAAGCTGAATTGTAAAACCTCTGTTAGGTTCATAAAAAAGTTGTTCACTATAAATCCGCATCCAATAACTTACCACCTTCTGTCTAACATTTCTTCCATTCTTCCCCAATTTATTTTACAAGAAAAACTTTAGGCAACAATTACAAAATAATTGTTCACAGCATTTCAGATTACTGTTTATACATATCAGCTGTTTTTACTGATAAGCTTCTACGAAGTGGAAGGCAGGTTAAAGATGTGTTCTAAATAAGACTGAATTTTTAATTTTTTTAAAATAAGTAAACTTTTTAAAAAATATTCTGTTTATAGTTTACACAAAAAAATTAAACAAAATAGCATTGCTGATTTTAAACTTGTAAAATTTTTTTATAAATAAAACCATATGTATATGCACTCAACACTACTGGGGATTCTCCCAATCGCAAACACCAATTACGTTGCCTTCACATTTTTTGTAGGCACCATGGCCATGATGGCCGCCTGTGTATTCTTTTTCTTTGAGTTGAACAATGTGCCGCAAAAGTGGCGCACATCTGTTCTTGTTTCTGGTCTTATCACTTTTATTGCTGCCGTACATTATTATTACATGAGGGGTTACAACCTTGAAACAGGGGAGTCTCCTGTATTTTTCCGCTATGTTGACTGGATTTTAACAGTGCCTTTAATGTGTGTAGAATTTTACCTGATTACAAAAAAGGCGGGTGCCAAATCAGGCTTGCTGTGGCAACTCATTTTTGCATCTGTTGTAATGCTGGTAACCGGCTACATTGGCGAAGCCATTTACGGCAAAGAATCTCAAAGCTGGATTTGGGGATTGATAAGCGGACTTGCTTATTTCTACATTGTGTACCTCGTTTGGTTTGGTGAAGTAGCTACACTTGCAGGTAATGCAGGGCCGGCAGTTGCCAAAGCAGTAAAAACCTTAGGTTGGTTTGTGCTGGTTGGATGGGCTATTTATCCAATCGGGTATATAGCAGGTACTGCAGGTGGACTGTTTGGCTTCCGGGTTTTCGAAGGTCTCTCTATGGATATTGTTTACAACATTGGTGATGCCATCAATAAAATTGGTTTTGGGCTGGTGATTTATACACTGGCACAATCTGATAAGATAGTATCCCCATCCTATGTTTAACCTATAATAAGAAGTGCAGTACAAATTGTATTGCACTTCTTAATTTTTAAAATTCAGCTTTTAAAAAACATTGTATGCTAAGGATTATATTATTATTATCAGGCTGTTTGCTGTTGTTATTTCAACAATATATTTTACCCTTTAATAGCAACACACAATTCATTATTTTTTTATCAGGAATACTTTTTTTGGGGGTGCCTCATGGAGCTGCAGATTTGCTGGTAGCCACACAAAATGCAAACAGCAGTAAAAAATTATTCTCAAAATTTAGATTTCTAACAGTCTACATTTCAAGGCTTTTTGCCTTTGCTGCCATCTTGTGGTTTTTTCCGTTGGCAGGCAATCTTTTGTTCATACTTTTTGCTGCTTATCATTTTGGAGAAACAGATTTACACCAATTCAAAACCAACACCATTTCAGGCAAAGCATTTGTTATCTTTTATGGATTGCTGATTCTTTCTGTTATACTGCTGCATCATTTTGAAGAAGTAAAACCTTTGTTTGAACTATTTAGCGCCGGTAAGCAAAATGCCCTTTTTATTAACTGGCTTGATGCTAACCGTTACAACATCATCTCAGTTGCAGGAATATTATTTTTTACAGCAACCTTTATTTATTTTTTACAGAACAGCAATAACGCTACAAGTGATAAAGGACAGTTCCTGATACGCTTTGCGGTTATTTTATTAATACTGTTTAACCTGCCGATGCTGCTTGGTTTTACATTCTACTTTGTGGTATGGCACTCTGTTTTATCGCTCAATAATATTACTGCTTATTTAAGAAAGAATAATTTGTATACTCAGTATAGTATTAATAGGGAAATTATATTGTACAGTGTGTTGGCAATTGGCGGAATCGCCTTATTTGGTTTAACAGGATTTATGTTTATCAGCAGCAGTACTATGGTGGGTTACCTGTTTTTAGGTCTTGCTGTGCTTACTGCACCGCACATGCAGATTATGCACGACATGTACAACAGCTTACGGCAAATAAAAAGTGGTAAAAATTAAGAATCAACAAAAATAATTTTTCATAATAAAACTCTACTCAATGTTAAAGAAATTTAAGGCATCAGAATTATTAATCGTAGCAATGGTAATCATCCTGATTTTTATATCAGAATATTACTTTGTGGTACTAAAAAACCCCAACCACGCCATCTTCATTGGGCTGTGGCCGCCAACCATAATGGGATTACTCATCTTTTTCAATATGAAAAAACAAAATTAAACTACTATGGAAAACAATACAGATATCATCGTTTTAACGAGTGTTATTGTTGTACTTTTTATTGTATTCATCATCGCTACAGTAAGAGAGTTTAACACTATGAGTTCTATCAAATTTGTCGAGAAAGAAGAAGGTGGGCCAAGGGCTGAAATGATGCGTTTTATCGGTAACCTTTTTACAGACGAAAGGATTGATGCAGGTAAAAGAGTAACATTCATGAATGCCGTTAAACCTATTATTGAAGATTTGGTGCCGGGTGAAGAAATAAAGAAAGAATGAAGAACACGAATATTTCTCCGCTGTTTTTATTAGGAATTAATTAATAAACATTTCTTTAATATCCTGAACATAGTGCGCCATACAGCGTTAATCATTTGCACGAAAAAAAATACCGCACACTATTTTTCAAAACACTGTTCTTTTCACATTTAAAAAAATAAAAAAAATGAAATCAATTAAAAAAGCTGCACTTTTTGTTGCAGCAGCATTACTGTCCATTAACGCAATGGCACAAACAAAAAAAGACATTGTAGAAGTCATCGCAGGTTCTACAAATCACACTACTCTGTTAGCCGCCGTTAAAGCCGCTGACCTGGTAGCTACTTTACAAAGTAAAGGACCATTTACCGTATTTGCACCCACTAATGATGCGGGTGCATTTAAAATTGTCGGCTATCATTTAAGCTGCATTCTTAATCAACGCCACCACTTTATCCCACTGTTTATTCATGGATAGTACCCTTAGGTTTAGCATATTCTGTGCTCCTTTATTACTCCATCGCTGTCCTGATTGTTTCATTCTTTTTTGGACTACGGTTCTGTGTGCTGACCCGATAGCTATCGGGTCGATGGCCCCAGAACCAATCAGACCTGCTACTACATTTTTATACCATTTATAATTCATCCTGTAAGCATTATTGGTATAATAATTTATGAGCAATAGCCCTTCCTTGCTTTCCTTATTTTGCCTTTTAATATTTTTTATAACTGTGGTTACTTTACTTTCCAACAGCAGTTCCTTTTGTTTATCAGTCCATTTGTTTCGCTTCGTGTCATCGCTAAAAGCAACGTTTGCAAGCGAATGTAAATGTTCACAAACATGATAATAGTCCAGTATAGATACCGCTTCGGGAAAAGCATTTTCTATCCAGTTTTTAATCCACGTTCCCCCATCAGCAATAAATACCAAACGCTTTCCCAATTTTCCGTAAGACTCTATTAAAGTATCCATTTGTTTTGTAAAGTCTTTATTGTTTCCCAGATGTGCTGCGTATTGGGATCCGATAGCTATCGGATGTCTTATCCAGCTTAGCTTTCCATTGGGATCAATGCAGGAGCGACTCGTAAACATCCTGCCAACTTTCACTTCCTTCCAGCCCTCATCACGGGTTAGCAACATGGAGCCATCTGCTTCTACATACAGCACTTCTTCTTTCTTTACTGGTTCTAACGACCGGCAAATATTTACTTCTTTTTCGGCCGCCTTGCCATAACAATCTGTTACCAAATACACTTGCGATGCACTCACTTGTATGTCAATAAATTTTCGCAGTATCACATTGCATCTTTCATAGCAGTCCAGTTGACCGGCGTATACAAGCAACTCCTGTAAATGGGGGCTTATTTGAAAGCCATTGGCCCCTTCACTAAAAATATGTGTTTTGTTTATGCTGATTCGCCCAAATTTGGTAAGCGTTTTTTTTTACGCCTATCGGCTGGTACATCGCTTACATTGGATTCCAATACCTCCCTGCCTAATTCCCGCCATAAGGAATCAAACTCTTTTTCGTAATCATAAAAATTGTCAATTTTGTTTAGTGCCTGCAGTTCGGCATAGCGCTTTTTGGCTAAAGCTATAAAATTTGCTTCTGTCATGACTGATTGGTTGGTTTAGCTAATTTAGACATTTTTTACTGCGACAATTTTAAATGCACCCAAATAAATTGAATAAATAGTATTGAAATTATTTACAACATGTAGAACATGAAATTAAAACAGCTTAATCAAGGTTGTTGTTCTTTATCTTTATAAAAAAATAAAAATGCCCCTAAAAAAAATACTGCTGATACTATTATTCCCTTTGCAATTAATGGCCCAAAAATTTTCTTCAACTGAAGTAAGCCGTTGGCAACAACAGGCAAAACAGGTAACTATTACAAGAGATAATTGGGGTATTCCGCATATTATTGGTAAAACTGATGCTGATGCCGTATTTGGTTTATTATATGCACAATGCGAGGATGATTTTAAAAGAGTAGAATTAAATTATATTGAAAAATTAGGGAGGATGGCTGAGGTAAAAGGCGAAGCTGTTTTGTATGATGACATGCTGCTGCAATTGTTAATTGATACTACAGATGCCATTAAAGATTATAATGCATCTGCGCCCTGGCTAAAAAAATTATTGAACGCCTATGCTGATGGCATTAATTATTACCTGTATAAAAACCCACAGGTAAAACCACTGATGCTAAAAAGGTTTCAGCCATGGTATCCATTATTGTGGACAGATGGAAGTATTGGCGCTATTAATACGGTAGATATATCTACTGCTGAATTAAAGAATTTTTATATTGGTAATAGAACCAACACTACTGGCATTGTAAAAAAACCTGAGCAGCAAACAGGTTCAAATGGTTTTGCTTTTGCACCTTCTATCACAGCATCACGCAATGCCATGCTTTATATCAACCCGCATGTAACTTTTTATTTTCGTCCGGAAGTGCATGTTAAAAGCCAGGAGGGTTTAAATGTTTATGGTGCGGTTACCTGGGGCCAGTTTTTTGTTTACCAGGGATTTAATGAACACTGTGGATGGATGCATACCAGCAGTAATGTAGATGTTGCCGATTTGTATGAAGAAAAAATAGTTACAAAAAATAACCAGTTTTTTTATGAATATAACGGACAATTAAAACCGGTTATACAAAAACAAATTATTTTACGTTTTTTACAGAATGGCCATCTTGAAACAAAAAGCATTACCGCTTATTTTACCCACCATGGCCCGGTAATGGCTATGCGCAATAACAAATGGATAAGCCTGAAATCTTTTAACCGGTCCCCAATAAGTTTACAACAAAGCTGGCTGCGTACCAAGACAAAAAATTTTGACGAATTTAAACAGGTGATGAACCTGAAAGGTAATACCAGTAACAATACCATGTATGCAGATGATAAGGGAAATATTGCGTATTGGCATGGAGATTATATACCCATAAGGGATAAAAAAATAAACTGGTCAAAGCCGGTAGATGGCTCAGTTGCTGCAACCGAATGGAAGGGCTTGCACCAGTTGGATGAGATTGTTCATTTGTACAATCCACCAAATGGCTGGTTACAAAATTGTAATTCCACGCCATTTGCCGTTGCCGGAAACAACAGCCCTAAAAAAGAAAATTATCCTGCTTATATGGCGCCCGATGGGGAAAATTTCAGGGGCATCAATGCCGTAAGAATATTAAGTAACCAAAAAGATTTTACCCTCGACAAAGTAATTGCAAAGGGCTATGATACCTACCTTGCTGCTTTTGAAATATTGATACCGGCGCTGGTAAATTCATTTGAAAAAAACTACGCTTCCGGCGATACCCTATACAGCACACTAAAAGAACCGATAACCGTTTTAAAAAGCTGGGATTTTCATTCCGGCGAAAATTCTATCGCTACTACACTGGCTGTTGAATGGGCGCAAAAATTAAATCCGGTTATACAAAAATTGTACATTGATGAAGGAGAAACAGACCAGGTAACCAATACCAAACAATTTGCTGGCGCAGCATCGGCTGAGCAATTATTACCACCATTATTAAAAGTAATCAACGAGCTTACGATGAAGTTTGGAAAATGGCAAATACCATGGGGGGAAATAAACCGTTTTCAGCGCCTTAACAATGACATACCCGAAAAATACAATGATAGCCTGCCCAGCATCCCTGTTGGGTTTGCCAGTTCGCTATGGGGACAAATACCTGCCTATAACAGCTATTATTTTAAAAGTAATAATAAAAGGTATGGCAAAAGTGGGAACAGTTTTATATGTGCGGTAGAATTTGGAAAAAAAGTAAAAGCAAAATCATTATTGGCTGGTGGTGAAAGTGGTAATCTGGCATCTAAACATTTTAAGGACCAGGCTGAAATGTACGCCCAAGGCAAATTTAAGGAAGTACTCTTTTACCCGGAAGATATTGAAAAACATGTAGAAAAAAAATATCATCCGGGGGAATGATAACAAACTTTATATAGTTGTATAGTATGATAGAGATTAACCGTATACTCTTTACAGCCTCATAAAAAAAGCGTTAAGAAAATTTGAAGGATTGTCGTCAAGAAACCGACGAAGGAGGTTCATTGAAACAAAATAAAAATAACAGAAATGAAATTATTGTTACAAATGTTTTGCTTTGCTGTTAGCTTGTAAGTCGCACCCAATCTGGGCTACATTTTTGTGTTTGAAAAAGTAATCTCTATTTTCTTTTTTGCCCCCGAAGTAAATTCGGTACAGGCTTTGATAAAAGAAAGAAACAAAAAAATATTCGTCTGTCAGCAGAGCAGCAAACCCCATGTCTGCGGTTCGTTCTTTTGTCTGTCAACTTTTTTTGATTTTAGTAAGAATTTTTCCTTTCCAATAAATTGGTTTTTTCGGGTTCTCTTTATGTTCAAAGTTAAAATTAAAGGCAGCTTTCACTATTCCCTTTTTCCAAAGATTTTTGTCAACTGTGATGTACCCGTTGATGCAATTATACTTGACACTTCCTCCTTTGACAATACTATTTAACCCAATAATTGCAAAACAGTTGTCGCCGACAATGTTAAGTTGTAAACTGCAGTGTGTCGCAGCATTCAGTAACGTATAGCAATAAACAGTGTCAGCAGATTTATAAATAGATTCAATAAAGTCTGTGCCAGTCCATTCATAACACCATGCTTTGCATTGAATTGTATACGATTGATGAGAAGTGTCAACAATTTTATAAAAGGCAGTCAATGAATCTTTAAAAATTTTACCTGTACTGTCAATCATTGGGTAAGTTTCTGGGGGACAAAATCCGTCACAACTAAGCTGTCCATACTTATTAAGTTCAACTCCTTCTGGATAACTCCATTTATTTACAAATGAAAAGTCACCTCGGATACTTGATGTCCATTTTATTTTAATAGGTGTCGCAGCTTTTTTACTTTGTCCAAATGACGAAGCTGCTGTTAAGAGTAAGGAACAAAAAAATATTAAACACTTCATTTTCTATCTTTCTAAATATTAAAATAGGTTGTGTTGCATCTTAACCACTTACACGCCATTGTTAGCAATCACCCCCTTATACCATACCGCAGATGATTTTGGTATTCGGTTTAAATTATCTTTTTCCACATAATGTATCCCGAATTTTTTTGAGTATCCACTTGCCCATTCAAAATTATCCAGCAACGACCAGATGAAATATCCTTTTACATTTACACCGCTTTCAATGGCTTCTCCAATGGCCGTAATATAGCCTTTAAAAAAATCAACCCTTGCTATATCGTTCACTTTTCCATTGATTAACTGATCGTCAAAAGCACAGCCATTTTCCGTAATAAAAATATTGGGATTATCATATCTTTCTGCAATCCATTGCAATAATTTTTTACATCCCCATGGTACAATGGCCCATTGCATATCCGTTAGTTTCCAATCTGGCGAAATGCTTAGGTTAACATCCTGGTCTTCTGACAAACCACCATTACCATACACACTTCCCTGCTCTTTATTATTGGTAGCATCAGATGCAAACATGGTGGTGTAATGATTCAAACCAAAAAAATTGGAGGATCCTTTAAGCAATTCCTTTTCTTTTTCTGTAAATGTTGGCAACCGTTTACCCAAGCGGTCCTTCATCACCGTGGGATAGTCGCCTTTATAAACCGGGTCTGCAAACCATGCAAGAAAAAACTCTAATGCTCTTTGTGCTGCAGCCTTATCTTCTGTAGTATCCGTCAATGGTTCACGCCAGTCGCAATTATTGGTAATACCAATTAAGCCCTGCTGTTGCTGTTGAAATTTAGTGCGGTATATATTAACAGCTTTGGCGTGTGCCAGCAATAAATTATGCCCAGCAATATAAGGCAGGTCATTCGATTTTTTACCCGGCGCAAATACACCATGGCCATAGCCTAAAATAGCAACTACCCATGCTTCATTAATAGTGATCCAGTTTTTTACCCTGTCGCCAAAATGCTCAAAGCAGGTGGCGGCATAGGTTTCAAAAACATCCGTTATCTCCCTTCCTAACCAGCCATCTATTTCAAATTCCAATGCAGCGGGTAAATCCCAATGATATAAAGTTACCCAGGGTTCAATACCTGCAGCCAACAGTGCATCAATTAATTTATTGTAAAAATCAATACCCTGCTGGTTCACTGCCCCTCTGCCTGCAGGAAGTATGCGTGCCCATGCAATAGAAAATCTGTACGCTTTTAGCCCCATAGCTTTCATCAATGCCACATCTTCGTCAATACGATGGTAATGATCGCAGGCGATAGCTCCAGTATCGCCATCCTTTACTTTGCCGGGTATTAAACAAAACACATCCCAGATGGAAGGGCCCTTGCCATCTTCATTCCATGCGCCTTCTACCTGGTAAGAAGAGGTAGCGCTACCCCAAATAAAGTTCGGTGGAAATTTTTGGTTCATAAAATTAACTGCATTGCACTGTTGATGTAAAAATAAATCACTCAATAACTGGTGATACAATTGAGCCGCCAAGGTATTGCATTTATGCAAATCATTTTTACCAATATCATTTATTATTTATAAAAAATACTACTAGTAAATATTGGCCGCAGTATAAAAAATTTGTTTTATAGTAATACTGATACTTTTTTACTATTTCTTATTCAACATTTGACAAAAGATAAATAAATACCTGCTGAATAAAAATATTGATTTATTTATAGCATATATTTAAAGCGTACAAGCGAGCCATTTATTTCCAAAATCTTATAATACTACAACATGTACATTCTTTCAACGATTGACCTGCTTATCATCCTGGCCTATTTTGCATTAATGATCTTTCTTGGTTTTTACATGAAAAACAAGGCGAAGAAAAGTAAAGATGCCTACCTGATGGCCGGCAAATCTTTACCATGGTATGCATTGGGTTTAAGCGATGCCAGCGACATGTTCGACATTAGCGGCACTATGTTACTAACAAGCATGGCATTTTTATATGGGTTTAAAAGTGTATGGATTCCCTGGATGTGGCCTGTATTTAACCAAATATTCCTGATGGTTTTTTTAAGCCGATGGCTCCGGCGAAGTAATGCTACTACTGGTGCAGAATGGCTTAAAACGCGTTTTGGCCTTACAGATAGAGGTGTCGGTCAAAGCCATAAAGTGGTAGTGGCTTTCGCTCTTATTTTGTGTATTGGTTATATGGCTTATGCTTTTGTTGGCGTTGGTGAATTTTTGCAAATATTTCTTCCGTACGAACGCATTAAAAATATTTTTCCTTTTTTAAGTCATGGTGAAGCAGCTTTTGCTGTTGGCTCAGATCAATACCGCACCGCTCTCTATATTTCAAAACACAACGCCGCACAATTTTATGGTGTATCTATTTGCCTCATAGCAATGATCTATAGTATTATGGGTGGCATGCATGGTATTGTTTTGGCAGATGTGATAAAGTATATGATCATGATCGTTTGTTCCTTGTTTGTAGGTACTATTGCCATGAGGCACCTAAGTGCTACAGGAATAAATGTTTTAGAACGAGTACCAAAGGGATGGGATTCACCCTTTTTTGGCATGGATCTGGATTTAGACTGGACCAATAAATTAAACGAAGCAAAACTTAAATTAGAAAAAGATGGCTACCAGTTATTTTCAGCCATTATGGGTATGATGCTGTTTAGCGGCATTATGAAAAGTTTGGCTGGCCCTGCACCAAACTATGATTGCCAAAAAATATTGAGTACCAAAAGCCCTGAAGAAGCAGCAAAGATGAGTGGTTTTATTTCGGTTATATTAATGCCGGTAAGATATTTTATGACGATGGGTCTTTGTGTTTTAGGGATACTGTATTTTAAAGATCTTAACCTCAGCCATGGCACAGACGGGAAGATTAATTTTGAAAACATTATGCCCGCTGTCATTAGCAAGTACCTGCCAGTGGGTTTAATAGGGTTGGTGTTGGCAGGGTTTTTAGGGGCCTTTATGAGCAATTTCAGTGGCACTTTAAATGCAGGGCAAGCCTATATTGTAAATGATATTTACCTAAAATATTTTAACCCCAATGCCGACCGTAAAAAAACAATTGCCATGAGTTACGTGAGCGGTATTATAATGGTAATTTTTGGGATTGGTTTAGGATTGTTAATTAAAGATGTGAATATGATATTCAACATCATCACCGCAGGTTTGTATGGAGGCTTTGTTTGTGCCAATGTTTTAAAATGGTATTGGTGGCGCTTTAATGCCAATGGATTTTTTTACGGTATGTTGGCAGGTATAATTGTAAGTGCCATCCCACCGTTGCTGAGTGTAACGGGCATCACCACTTATTTTGACGGAACAAGGATGTTGTATTTTTTTCCTGTATTTATTATTATACAATTTATCGCCTGTATTATTGGAACCTATAGTGCGCCACCAACAGACTCTGCAACTTTATTAAATTTTTATAAAACTGTAAGGCCTTGGGGATTTTGGAAACCCATACATGAAATGGCTGTAGCAGAAGACCCTACTATTAAAGCCAATAAAAATCTCCCTATCAATATGCTAAACATTGGCCTTGGTATTATTGGCCAAGTATTGTTGATGTTGCTACCTATGTATCTTATTTTAAATCAATGGACCGGCCTCGGCACTATATTGGCGTTAACTGCGGTAATATTTATAGTTATGAAACGTACCTGGTGGAATCGATTAAAAGATTTTTAACTAGCCCGATAATAACCCTAATACCTAAGGCAGCGATTGTTCGCTGCTTTTTTATTGCAGATGTCAAAATAAAATACGGCCCCGGAAAACCGGAGCCGCATCACCACTTAACATATACCTAGAAAATTTAAATTTGTTTAAGGCATCAATACATGATCAACTACATGTATTACACCATTACTTTGGTTAACATCTGCAATTGTTACATACGCAATACCACCTTTTTCATCCTTGATAGCTACTTTTTTATCTTTCATCATCACTGTTAATTTTTTACCCTCAACAGTAGTTAACATTGCTTTGCCATTACCGGCTTTTATCATTGCAACCAATTCAGTAGAACTGATTTTTCCGGCAACAACATGATAGGTTAATATATCAACCAGCATCGCCTTGTTTTCTGGTTTTACCAATGTAGTTACTGTTCCGGCAGGTAACAAATCAAAGGCTGCATTGGTGGGTGCAAATACTGTAAAAGGGCCTGCGCTTTGCAAGGTTTCAACCAGTCCCCCGGCTTTTACTGCGGCCACTAAAGTGGTATGGTCTTTACTGTTTACCGCATTGCTAACGATGTCTTTACTGGGGTACATTTCGGCACCACCTACCATTACTGTTTTTTCACTCGACATTTTGTCCATTTGCGCAAAAGAAGCTGTTGTAAACACTGTAGCTATTGCTGCAATCATTACCGTTTTAAAATTTTTCATTGTTGAAGTTTTTAGTTTTTTAATTTTAAATTTTTAGTTGTTTCATTCATTTACGTTGCCAGAGAAAGATTGGATTTAAAAGTTTTAAAAATAATCGTTTTTTTGTTTGAGTATAACCTGTTCAACGAAATCAATTAAAAATAATGTTTTAGTAAAACAGCATTGGTTTAAGAAGCGGTTTGAGTTATTTCGAATTTTTAGTTTATGGTATTGGGCTAAAGCCGCCCAATACCATTTTAGTATTAACCCCGGCATTAATGCCGGGGTTAATTTAGAATAAAATGCCAGGGCTTTAGCCCAATAAAGGATATTGCAAATAACTCAAACAGTTTCTAAATACAAACAAGTAAATTTTGATTGAAATAATTTTCTTGTTGCAGTTGGTGAAAGGTGAGCTATTAATTAGCGCCAATAATTGCTACTAAGAAAAAAGAAATCTTCCAAACAGCTATGATGGTATCCGGCCACTTTTACCGGTATAACATGTTGGAATATTTATACAAAAAAACCAGCTTACGAAAGCTGGTTATAAAAAATTAATAAGAAAATAAATTACATTTTGCCCATAACTACCATCTTGCCTTTTGGCAATACATTACCTGCGTTATCTTCAAGTGTTACAGCAAATGCCTGTACTTTTCCAAATGTTTTCATTTTTTGAATACGGTACTTATCGCCTTTTTTAGAAGTTAAAATCATACCTCCATCAACCGGCTTGCCATCTACTATACCCCACAACTGGTATTGCTTACCTTCCGGTGCATCAGGTAAATTGCTTGGGTCAATATACACTTCGCCTGTATTGGCCATCCAGAAAATTTTAGCTGCAGCATCAGGCGCCGCTTCTAAACCATGTAAGGCAACGGGTTGACTGAATTTACTCTGCACCACTTTCATATCACCCTTCATTATGTTATTCTCGTCTTTTAAACCTGCCAGTTCCTGTTGTGTTATTTTATTTTCATCCTTTAAACCTGCCAGCTCCTGTTGTGCCTGCTCTAAGTTTTTTACCGTGCTGATATTTTTATTATACATCACCATATTTAAAGCTATGCTTCCCAATAAAAGGGCTACAGAAGCTGCAGTTGCAAATTTCCCATAACCCATTGGTAGAATTTTTGCAGTATTGTTTGCAGTGTTATTATTTGATGCATCTATTTTAACCAGTTTAGCCTCGCCAACACTATCGTCAATACGTGCAAATATTTTTTCTTTTACAGAAGGGGCCGGCGCAACACCATGTGCTTTGGCATACGATTCCATGCTGGCCTCTATTTGCGCCAGTTCTGCTGCCACTTCAGGATATTGTGCTGCGTATTGCTGTACCTGCTTAGCCTCTTCTGCAGTGGCTAAACCTGTAGCGTATAACTCTAATAATCCTGACGATATGATGTCTTTTTGTTCCAATTATTTTTGTACTATTTTTCTTAATTCAATGATGGCTGTCCGCATCCTGGTTTTTACAGTACCGAGTGGAATACCCACTTCTTTTGCAATTTCATCCTGCGTATACCCGTTAAAATAAGCCATATCAATAATAATCCTTTGTTCGGGTTTTAAATTAGCAAGTTGTTTTTGTATACCCATCGAATCAAATTTACTAATGCTAAAACTATTATCCTGCAGGTTATTTACGGAATTTTCATCAGCAGAGATTTTGCTTTGTTTTTTATACCCCTTGCTGCGCAGCATATCAATAGTAAGGTTCCTTGTTAAATTAAGCATCCAGGTAAATAACCTTCCTTTTGATTTATCGTAGCTGGTAAAGTTGAGCCATATCTTTACAAAAGCTTCCTGCAGTATGTCTTCGGTGAGGGTAACATCTTCTACCATCCGGTAAATAATATTATTTAGTGCAGGAGCGTAATTGTCGTATAAATACGAAAACGCCTGTTTATCCTGGCCTTGCAATAGTGCCACCAGCTCGTCTTCATTATATTTATTAGTATCGTCCAAAAATTGTATGTTCTTAATTTAAGATGCTAAAAATAGCAATTTTTAAAATACCTTTCACTTAAACACCCAATAATAAATAAATGTTACAAAAAGCCGTGCCGGTTTTACCTGCAATTAATATTAGCGTTACCATTGAATTTTATAAATGTAAGCTGGGCTTTACTGCAAAAAATTTTGGCAACTATGCCATATTAAAATACCACGATGTAGAAATACATCTTTTTATGGTTGACAGTAAGAAAAAAGCGGAACCTGCATCCTGCTATATTTTTGTAGATAATGTTGAAGACCTGTATACCGATTTGGGTGCCAAAGAATTGATTTACCCCAAAGGGCAATTAGTAAAAAAACCAAGAGGTTTTAAAGAGTTTACCATAAAAGACAATAATGGAAATTTTATACACTTTGGGCAAAAAAGTTGAAAGTGATATCTATTGGCAGGGAAAAATAAAATTGGTAGAATTTGGAGTTTATCTTGTTGTGCGAAAACTCTAAACAGACACTTCAATCAAATTTACAAGACAGCAAAAATTTATGACCAAACTATTATTATCTTTTCTTGCCGTTGCACAATTTTTTTTTTACTCTTGCCATATTCCGCATGACAGAGAAATTATTTGCCAAGATAATTTTAAAAAAGCATCAGATTTAGCCTATAGTAATCCAACTAGTAAATCTGCTTTAGATTCGGCATTGCTAATAGTTAATAGATGTATGCAATGCGACTCAATTAAAAAATCTGTAACTGACCTAAAGATTCGCTTGTTAATTACTTTGGGGAAATTTACAGAAGGTTCTCACTATGTGGACTCATTGGAATTGTCTGCCTTTACATATCCGTACAAACAGAAATTCAATCATGACAATTTTGTTGCTTTAAACTTTGCGTCAAAAAAGGACACTATTAACCGTAACAATGCTTACAGACAAATGATATCTGACCTTGAAAACTATATTAACAGCAATAATCTCAAGCAGAAAGAATTCCAAGAGGCATTTATTGACTTATTTACTTTAAAAGAAAAATTAGTTGACACAATTGTAATTAATCGGGAAATTGAATCGTTGAAAATAAAATACCCAGACGATGCAAATTTCTTCGACTTCTTTAAACAGTAAAAAGGGCATCGCACAATACAAAAACTATTTGCAAAAGCAGGACAAGCAACAAATTCTCAACTTTCGTAAATACCCTGACGAGATGTATTAAATTACATTGGCTGTACCTCATATACCGGGCTAAACAAAAATACTTTCCCCGTTGCTACTTCTATACATTTAAAACGCTTGCGTACCCTTTCTGCTTTTGTAAAAATTCTGCCGCCTTTTATTTTAAAGGTTGCACCGGTTGGTAAGTTTTCTATTAAAAGAATGCCTTCTTTTTTTTTATCGTACTGATGTAATATCCTTAACAGTGCTTCATCTGCACAACTGCTGGCAGCGGGGTTATGAAGGCTTTTAATTAATGTTTGCTGAATATCTGCGGGGAAAACTTTTTTGTCTATAAACCGGGCCAATACTTTACCAAATTCATGCTTCCATTCTTTTCCATGAGCGTTTACCCTATGCCCAAACCGCTCGTAGGTAAACAAATGTGCCAGTTCGTGTAAAAGTGTAATTAAAAAAGCATAGGTATTAAGGTTGCCATTTACGCTTATGCGGTGATTATTACCGCCATAAGAATTGCGGTAATCGCCGAGCACCGATTGACGTTCACGAGTAATGGTTAGTTGTACTTTATAATGAAGCAGGTAATGACAAACCTCTTCAAAACTTCCTTCGGGTAAATAATTTTTTAGCTGTTGTAATGGAGCTTCCTGCTTAGGCATTCTTTTGACGATTCAGTTTTGTAATCAGCATAACCTCTATTACCAGGTAAATAAGGTAAACAAACATAGCTGCAATTACTGAAGCCTTGCTAAACTTATCTTTCATTATAAACCAGTAAATAAATATAGCAATAATACACGTAAACATTTTAATCATCATACCTGCCATTACACTTCTTATAAAAACATTGGGGTTTTTGTTTTGCAAAGCCCGTTGCTGAATAAAAAAAGTAATCAGTGCCAACAACAGGAATAAACTATTGGCAATAATCAACACACCATTATCGATGCCCCATTTTGCCAACAGCGTTTTAGCGGAAATAAAAACCCCATTACAAATAATAAATACCAACAACAATGGTAATAATAAATTTCTTTTTGCCTTCATTAAATACCCATTGTTTTAGTAATTAATTATTGATTAACTGCTGTGGCCAGTTCTACATTTAATTCTACCACATTTGCACCCATATGGCAACGTCCGTTAAATGTAGCTGTTGGTTCCACTTCCAGTTTACCGGCGTAAATATCGCCATCTATATTACATTTGCCTCTTAACTGAAGCACTTCTTTTATGTCCATCTGGCCTGTTACTTTTCCAAGTACATCGGCATTTTTGCCTTTTACAGCACCTTCTACATAGCCATCGGCACCAATTAAAACTTTTGCTTTGCCAGTAAGGTTTCCTATCAGAGTACCGTCAATCCTGATATCGCCGCAGCTTTCTATATCGCCAGTGATTGTAGTGCCTGCGCCAATAATTGTTGTACTGCCATTAGGGGTTTCGTCGGATTTGGTTTTTGAATTGAACATGTGGTTGATTTTTTAGGTTTGGAAGTTATTGAATTGAAAATTTTCTAAAAGTAACGTTATTTATAAAAAGTTCTTGCCTTTCAAATTAAGTAACACTATCATTTAACCGGCCACATATATATTAAAATTCATCTATTGTATCGCAGTATAAAACTATTATTCCATATGTTATCTGCTGTTTTTTTTATTTTAATTAACAACGTTAAAATAATAATCATGGTATGCCGTTAACATAAAGTTTTTTTATTCATTCGTATTATCCTCTTTTGGCAAGTCTAATTTATTGGTATCCAACGTAGACAGTTTCCCTTCCAAAACTTTTTTAAGATCATCTAAATATTGCTGTTTAAACTTCATGGCATTTTCCATCGAATCTGTTCTTATTTTAAGTTGCCTGAATTCTTTTGCCTGTCGTGCATCTCCATAACCTACTCCAGGTAAATAATATTTTATTGGTGTAAAAACGATTAAGGCTACCGTTAATATGGTCAATAAAACAAAAACACTGCTTAGCACAATATACACACTAAGCCGGCTAAGACGAAACTTTACTACTTCTTCATAAGTATCTTCATTCATTACCACCAGTAAATACCTGTTGCGTAATCGTTTTAATGTACTGTTTGCATCTAAATGTGCCATATTTCTTTATTGGATGTTAAAAATAAGAAACCAATAGCATTATACGTTACTAATTGGACAAAATAACCGATATTTAGCCGCTTTATTTAATCAATTATTCATGCAAAAAAGGATCTTGTTACCTCTATTGTTGTCATTTGTTCTGTTGGCAATTGCAAACAGTGCTTTTGCGCAACCGATATGGACCATCAATTTGCTTGATACAACAAAAAGAGCTCAAAAATTTGAAGACAGAAAACTGGTTTCTGAAAAAACAGATCAAACCAAGTTTACTGTACCCAGGCATGTTTTTCAAAATAATTTTACCCATTACAATTTTTACTTTAATGCCAATAATAAAATAAATACAATTATTGAAATAGCCAAGGCGGCACAAAAAGATAATTTTACCAAACTGCTTAGTTATTACCCCTATAGTTTAGAAAATACAGCTTCGCAAAAAATACAGTTAGACTCCGTTATTTATAAAGCCACTGCAGGTATTTTACTACACGATTTGCGGAATGACTGGATAGATAATATGTATCTTTTGTTAGGTGAAGCTTATTATTTTGGGAAAATTTTTGATTCCGCTGCAGCTACTTTTCAATTTATTAACTACAATCTTTTTCCACGAAAAAAAGGTGAAGATGATAGCCATATCGTAGGGACCAATTATGCTTCAGCCAATGGCGCATTGAGCATTGCCAATAAAGAAAATCCTAATATCCTTCAAAAAATAGCGGCGATGCCTCCCAGCAGAAATGATGCATTAATATGGATTATCCGCACTTTAATTGAGCAGGATGAAATCTCACAGGCTGCTTCACTAATCAATACTTTACATCACGACCCGAATATGCCCAAGCGCCTTATCCCTGTTTTGGCAGATGTTAATGGTTACTGGTTTTATAAAATGGCTATTTATGATAGTGCTGCTGCAAATTTAGAAAAGTCGTTAAGCAATTCGCTAACAAAACAAGACCAGGCAAGGTCTGAATATTTACTGGGGCAACTATATGAAAAAACTCACCAGTATGATAAGGCGGTTGTTTCGTATAATAATGCATCAAAGCATACTACCAATCAACTGATGGATATTTATGCCCAGTTGAACATTGCAAAAATGATGAGGGGCTTTGACTCTATCGAATTGAAAAAAAGTATTGACAACCTTGTGAAGATGGCTAAAAAAGATAAGTTTGAACCTTATCGTGATCTTATCTATTATTCAGCTGGAGATTTGGCATTGGAAAGGCCCGATACCAATACAGCAGTATTATATTACAGCAAGAGTATACAATACAATACCTTGAATATAAATCTTTATAATAAAGCCTATTTAAAATTAGCTGATATTGCCTACGACCGTAAACAATTTAAATTGGCGTTTGCTTATTACGACAGTTTACAAACCGGCGACACTTCACTTAATGACAGGTTAGCCGAAATACAGGCGAGAAGAAATAGCCTGTCAAAAATTGTAGAAAAAATTATCATTATTGAAAGAGAAGATAGCCTGCAAAAACTTGCTGCAATGTCACCAACAGACAGAACCGCATTTATAAACCAGCAATTGAAAAAAATGCGAAAACAACAGGGGCTGAAAGATGAAGCCAATGATGGCGGGGCGGGTCTTATAAGTTTCGATGGTAAAAAGAATGAAAACACAGATTTGTTTATGAGTAGTAATAGCAAATATTGGTATTTTGATAATGCTACGACGAAAACAAAAGGCTTTGGTGATTTTAAAAAAAATTGGGGCAACAGAAGTAATTCAGATAACTGGAGAAGAAAAAGTGCTGTACCTCTTGCACCAAAAGAAAATGGCGTTACCGCACCCCCGGATATGAATGGCGGAGACATGGATGCAGCAGCTAAACCCGACACCAAACAAAGCCAGGGAGCAATGGTAAAGACTGATTTAAACAATCAGCCGTCTGCCGAATTAAGCTTTGAAGGGCTATTGGCAAACGTACCATTGACACCGGAAAAATTAATAGAAAGCAATACCGCATGGTCACAAAGTTTATTTGATCTTGCAAAATTATTTCAGAACGACCTTGAAGATTATCAACAGGCAATAGTTACCTACGATCAGTCATTACAACGCTATCCAGATTCTTTATATGATGGTGGCATATATTTTGGTCTTTACTACTGCTACAAAAAATTAGGTAACCTGGAAAAGGCAGAATACTATAAAAACCTGATCAATACAAAATTTGTAAACAGCCCTTCTAATAAAATATTGACCAACCCGCTTGCCGCAAAACCCGAAATGAAAAATGCAGAAGGCACCAAACGTTATGAAGGCATTTACAATTTATTTATTGAAGGTAATTTTGAAGCAGCAGTAATTGAAAAAAGAAAGGCCGATAGTTTATATGGTAACAATTACTGGAGCCCGCAATTGCTATACATTGAGGCAGTGTATTACATAAAGCAAAAGCAGGATAGCGTGGCTATTGGTGTATTGAACAATATTATCAGCCTGTACCCTAAATCGCCGCTAATGCCAAAAGGACAGCGCATGATTGATGTATTAAAAAGAAGGGCCGAAATAGAAAGCTATTTAACAAACCTGGTAATTACAAGAAAAGGAGATGATGAAATAACTACAGTGCCAAAAGAAAAACTGGTGAAGAACGATTCGAACCTGATAGTAACACCCAAACGTTTTGACAGCAGCAAAGCGGTTATGCCAATAAACATACCGGCCTTAAAAGATATTACAAAAAATACAGTGCCGGTAAATGCACCCGTTGCAAAAGATACTGTAAAAAAAGCTGCACCTATTTTAGTGAATGGGCCTTTTACGTTTAATACTACAGCAACTCAAAATGTTATGATGGTTTTAGATAGAGTTGACGGTACTTACGTGAATGAATCTAAAAATGCGTTTACCCGCTATGTAGCAGAAAGTTTCAGGGGGCAAACTATTGCTGTTACAAAAGATGCGATCAGTAAAGATGTCTCCATATTGATTTTTACTTCTTTTGCCAATGCAGATGCGGCCCTGCAGTTTTTAAATAAAATTAAAAAGGCTGCACCGGAAGAAGTATCGTGGCTACCGGCTTCTAAATATTCATTCCTTATAATTTCTGATGAAAACCTTCATTTGTTACAATTAAATAAACACCTACAGGAATATAAAGACCTTTTAAATAAACAATATCCTGGCAAATTTTAATACCGCATCTATGGCTGTTTAAAATAATTTTACAGAATATTACAATATCAACATTTGAAAAAATAAAAATGAAAAAATCAGTAAAAATTTTATGGCGTGTTTTTTTTGGTGGTCTGTTACTACTGGTTTTGCTATTTACTGCAGCCAATTTTGGCCTATTAGGTAAAATGCCTTCTTTAAAAGAATTAGAAAACCCCGAGGCGGATCTTGCCAGTGAAGTGTATACGGCTGATGGAAAGCTGATGGGTAAATATTATGCAGAAAACCGCAGTGAAGTAAAGTACAATGAAATTTCCCCCAATATTATTCATGCGTTGATAGCTACGGAAGACCAGTATTTTTATGATCATTCGGGCATTGATGCCAAAGCTGTGGCAAGGGCCGTAATTAAACTCGGTACCGATGGCGGCGGCAGCCCTATTACACAGCAATTAGCCAAAAATATGCTGAGCCAGGGAAAAGGAAATATTTTAAAACGGGGTACCCAAAAAATTAAAGAATGGGTAATAGCTGTAAAGCTTGAACGCAATTTTACAAAGGAAGAAATAATTACCCTTTACCTGAACAGGGCTGCCTGGGGAAATAATTATGGAATAAGAAATGCATCAAGAATTTATTTTCAAAAAGAACCTATTGACTTAAGTATTGAAGAATCTGCAGTTTTGGTAGGGATGTTAAAGGGGTTTATTTACGATCCTATCAGGCATCCCAGCGCATCGCTAAACAGGCGCAATACTGTAATAGAAAGGATGGTGGATTGTAAACAACATTATCTAACTGATGCAGAAGCCAATAAACTAAAAGCAAAACCCCTGATCACTAATTATAAAAAAGTGGATGATAATGTAGGCATAGCACCTTATTTCCGTTTCGCATTGGCAGATAAAATGAAGGATTGGTGCAAGGGACATGTAAACCCAAAGACCAAAGAAAATTATGACCTGTACAGGGATGGTTTAAAAATATATACTACCATCAATTCTACTATGCAGCAGTATGCAGAAGAGTCGGTAGTACAGCAAATGCCCATTATTCAGAAAAAATTAAACAGTTTATTAAAAGCGAGTGGAGATGGCATGTGGAAGGGCCATGAGAATGTAATAGAAGCCGCTATGAAAAGCAGCGAGCGCTGGAAAAACATGAAGGAGGATGAGGTAAAAGAGGAGGATATAAAAAAGTCGTTTTTAGTTAAAGTAAAAATGAAAGTATTTGCGTGGAATGCCAAAAGGGAACTTGATACTGTTATGACACCAAGAGATTCTATCAAATACCACCGGCAATTAATGCAAACATCTTTTGTTGCCATGGATCCCCGGACAGGAGAAATAAAATGCTGGGTTGGCGGTATAGATTTTAAATGGTTCAAATACGATCATGTTACTGCCAGCAGGCAGGTTGGCAGTACCATTAAACCATTGATTTATGCTTTAGCGGTGCAGGATGCTGGCTATACCCCCTCTACCATTATTGATGGCGGCCCTGTACAATATGGTAAAGAGATGAGGACATTTAAAGGTGGCGGTGGTACATTGGCCAATTGCCTTGCCTTTTCAAAAAATACTGCATCGGTAAGAATGACCAATCTTTTGGGAGTAGACAGGGTTATAGAATTTGCAAAAACCGTGGGTATTAGTGCAAAACTTCCTCCCTATACTTCTCTTGCACTTGGAGCGGCAGAAATACCCTTATTACAAATGTTGCAGGCATACACCATGTTTCCCAATAAAGGCTTTAATACCGAACCAGTATTTATCAGCCGTATAGAAGATAAAGATGGTAATGTTTTAGAAGAGTTTACGCAGATAAACAGTAAGCAGGTCATCAGCGAACAGGATGCTTTTACCATGGTAAAATTAATGCAGGGTGTAGTGCAGATTGGCACCGGAAGATCTTTAAATAATTACGATATACCTGCGCAAAAAGCAGGTAAAACCGGCACCACCAATGATAATGCCGATGGCTGGTTTATGGGTTATACACCCGAACTGCTTGCCGGCACCTGGGTGGGGTGCGATGATCCCTTTATCCGCATTTATGCTGGTACCAGTGGTGGTAACGAAATGGCCCTGCCCAAATGGGGTTATTTTATGAACAAAGTTTATGCAGACAAAAACCTGCCTTATAAAAATGTTTTAAATTTTCAACCTCCTGCGCAAATGGCCAGTGATCCTATTTACGCCGATCAGAATTTTAAGGATATTATTAATAGTGGTGACAGCAGCAATTATTCAGAAGACCAGGGAAATGGTGCTGCAGGCGATTTTATTGTTGACCCGGCAACTGACAATCATGCTGCTAAGGTACCTGTAGAAAGTGAGTTTGATAATTCTAAAAAAGATACCAGTTCAAAAATGAAAGGTAAAACAGATCCATCTACATTACCCAAACAAACAGACCCCAAAGCGCTAATGCCTGCACCAATAAAACCAGCTGATGACAAAAATAAAAAGCCAGTAACCCCGGATAAATCAAAGACACAAAAAAGTAATGATTATTAAAAAGGGTTTACTTCTGTGGTAGGTGGTGACAGACCACAGATACAGAAATGAAGAAAACAATAAAAGATGAAGAAAAAGCCTATTGTAATTATTATTTTACTTCTTTTTGTTTGCTTGGCATATTGTTATCTTAAATATGTCTATGGATGGATGGAATTCCGTAAGAATACAGATACGCCTAAAGAGTTTTTGAGCCACACACTAATCAAAAAAGAAAGTTATTTAAAAGATAGCACCGATGTTTTAAGACGACTTAAATATATGTTGCATAATCATGAACAATCATTTTACCTTAAAGATTACTTTGACTCTACTCAGCTAAATATCGATAGCATTCTTTACAGCCCTGATTTTAATAAATTGGCTGTATTTGTTATAACAAAAAATCCGACATACAGACAGTTAATGCCTGACAAGAAATATGATTGGTATTATGATGGCTATTGTTATTTAGGCTTAAGAGAAAAGGACACGATTGATTTAACTTCAATAACTGGTGGCTACCGAAATTCTTATGATAAAGAAGATTTGGCAAGTTCACTAAGAGAATACTATTTTAGATTTTTTGCTGCAATTAATGACACAAGTGAAGTGTCCAGATATAAGTACAATTTAGATGACACTCGTTTTTGGAGCGGTCCTATATGGAAAGAAATAGATGATGAAAAGCTAAAGAAGCAAGAGTTTGAGGAGGAGAAAAAAAACCATCCGGAGAATGTCTATGAACCTAAGCAATGATAGCAGATATTCCCCCATAGGCGCAGGAAAGGAGGGGCGGGCAATAAGCGGTGGTTTCCTGTGCCGGGAAGTTACGGTGATGCCACTTGGTAGCGTCATAAAATCAACCAATCTATCGAAAACATCATCGGATTGGATAAAATAAAAAAAGTAAATTTGTTATAAATACAGATAATTATGACAACAGCAGCCATCAGGCAAAAATTAGCAAATTATATGCAGGTAGCAGACGACAAAAAAATAAAAGCTGTGTATGCGCTTTTGGAAGATGATATTGAACAGGAAGAGTTGCAATACACAGATGAATTTAAAGCTGAGCTTGACAAGCGATATGCTTATTATAAAAATGGAGGCAAGATGATAAGTGCAATGGAGGCAAATAAGCAAATTAAAAAAGTATTACAATCAGGCAAACGTAAATGAGTTACAAATATATTTACGACCCTATTGCATTAACTGAGTATAAAGATGCTGTTAGCTGGTACAATGCCAGAAGCGAAAAAGCAGCGGAAAATTTTGTGATTGAAGTGACAAAAAAAATAGAACAAATATGCAGTCACCCTTTGCGTTGCCGAAATGAGTATAAATATTTTAAAGAAATCTCGGTAAAAAAATATCCTTACTCTATTGTATATTTTGTTGATGAAAATACCAAAACTATTGTAATTACATCTGTATATCATCACAAAAGAAATCCTACGAATAAATACGAAAAGTAAAAGCCTCATTAATAGTTTGACCCCCAGGCAGTATAAGCTTATGACTACATTTTAAAATTTGTTTGGCAAGTTGATTTATTTCCAGCGCAATTTTTTTTCCACAGAATTACACGAATTTTTCCCCCTCTGTGAAACTTTGTGCAAACCTCTGTGTCACTCTGTGGTTTCTGCTGCTGTAGGTAGCGTCATAATATTAACCACTATCTCATCAGGTACATTTTACCATATCCCTTATTAAAATATTTATCGGTATTATCGCTCTCCGATTTGTATTTATCCAACGACTTGCCATTTAAATTGGTTATTACCCTGTACAGGTAAACGCCATTTGCCAGCTTTTGCCCGTATGCATCGGTACCGTCCCATTTAAAATCTGTTATATTACGGCCCACATGTATTGAGCCCAGTTCATTCTTGGTTATTTCCCTCACAACTTTACCTGTGATCGTTAATATTTGTATACGTATATTCTGAGGCACCTGGCTTCCGGTAATGGTAAATACAAATGCGGTAGACGTGGTAAACGGATTGGGATAATTAAGCAAATTACTGATCATGGGTTTGTTAATAACGCTAAAGCTTACACGATATTCAAGCTTGCCTGCTTTATTACCCGCCACATCTTTACCTGAAACAATAAACTGGTAATCGCCATCTTCCGGAAAATAAGGAAGAAAGTCTATTGATGCAGTATTTTCACCACTGCCTAAATTGGCAGGGTTAAACCTTACTGAATCGCCAAAGAAATAATTGTGCAATACTCCATCGGGATACTGTACCTGTATCCTCAATAAGGACGTATCGCTTAATGCCATAAAATGGCTTTCGTCTTTGAGCTTTACTAATATATGAGGTTTGGAAGCTATAATATCCCTGTTTAAAATATGCACGCCATCAAAAGTTACATCCAGCAAAGGGTTAAACTTATCTTCCTTTACATAAAAATCTTTGAAGATAAAATTGTTGTACAAATATTGCTCCGGCTGATCATTATCCGGGTTAACCATAACATACAATGTATTTTTACCTGGATAGCCTTTTGTATCAATACTATAATTTACAACCAGTGTATCGCCAGCCAGTAATGCTTTCTTTTTAGGAAGAATAATTGTGTGAGGTACATTGTTGCGGTCTGTAATAATAACTTTTACTTTCAGGCTGTCAAAGGCAGCAGCACTTATATTTTTAAACGCTAATGCAAAATCAATGGATGTGCCCTGATCGACCGAATCTTTCATGGTATACAAAATATTGGGTGCCACTGCACCTTCAGGAACATAATCAGCATTTATTCTCCAATACCTTAATTGGTTAGGAGTAGCAAAGGTCTGATCGCTGTTATTCATTTTTAATTTTACATACGGATAAGTAGCTGCATTTATAAATGCAAGTGAAGTATCTGTAGCAGGCGATACTGTTGTCAACAATGTTTCTGAGCCATTGAGCCCTACGCCAACTACCTGGATGTTTACAGAATCTTTTGTTACAGGGTCGCTGCTGGTACCATTCCAATGCAAAGATTTCCAGCTGCGTGCTGGGCCAAATGCAGGCGATTCAATAATTCCTGAAAAATACGTAGTAGGTAATAAATAAGAGAAGTTTATATATTTATCTTCGGATGTACCCATTACTTGCTGTGGGGTAAAGGAGACGTTATTCTTTCTATAAAAATATACAAAAGGCAGGTTATGGGTAAAGCTATCTATCGTTGAAAATCCGATTGATTTTAATTTATGATATAATGAATTTCCTGCGCCAAGGGTAGCCTGGTCTGCCTGCCACTGGCTTATAAATGAAGTATTTACGGTATATCCTAAATTAGTAATTGATACATACATCCCATCAGGAATACTGTCGAGAAAATCCATAGCCCTTTTTCGATATTTAATATCATCATAAGGAAATTCGAAAAATTTTCTTGTTGTTGCGTCGCACATTGTCCAGCTTCCAAAACGCCCGGTAATTTCTCCAGTAGCAGGATTGGTAACATTATAGTTTTTCCATGGTTGCAGCGACGCACTGTCATATACTATAATTTGGAGAACATTATATTTGCAACCGTAGTATTCTAATTGACTAAAATCGAGATTTACATTTATTCTGTCCCAGTTAAAATATGGATACAGCCCCGTTCTTATAACTAAATTTCGAGGTAAAGTTTTAAAACGAAATACCCTGTCATTATCAAGGCTGATGGTACTGCTATAAGTACTTTTAGTATGCTGAAAATAATGTGACTGATTAAATCCTGTACCTCCATTTGGCAGGTAAACAAAAGAGAAGGAATTCCATATTTGCTGCCCGCCATTTAATGGTACCATGGATGTTCTCCAATAATAAACTGTACTGTCTGTAAATATTATATCGGTTGGTTTAAATTCTATTATTCCACCTGGACCATTGCCGCTATACTGTTTTTTAAAAGGTGAGTTAAACAATTCTGTAGTATCAATTTCCATCTGGTATTGCCGTTGGCCACCTAATGCATTTGCTGTAGATGCGCTAAAAACAATTTTCTGGTTATTTACAATAGAATAATTATAGGGTGATACAGGACGGATCTCATCTTCAAGAATATAAAATTCTTTTGTTAAAGTATTATTTGTTTCTGACAGTTCCTGAACGGTGTTATCTACGTCTAACGTAACAATTATTTTATTTAATCCTTTATCGGTAGTTGGGTTTATCGGCACAACAAAACTTAATGAATCTGCATTTTTGATAACTGCAATTAATTGATTGTATAAAACAACTGAAACATCATTTGGCAATTTTCTTATAACAGAAACCCTTATAGAATCTTTGATCACTTTGCCGATATTCATCATTTTAACATTCAGCGTAAAACTGTTATCTGCAACAGAAATTATGGTAGGGCTAATTTTAACCAACTGGTCTTCTACAACAAAATCGGGCAATGCAAAGGCGTTTATTCTTATGGCCGGGTCTCCATGAAGATTAAGTTCCTCAAGGTGGATCCTGGTATAAAAATCGAGCGTTTGTGGGTTACTGCCTAAAACCTGTAAAGTTTTCTTAAGCTGGTTTCCAATGGTATTTCCATACAGGTCAAGTGAAAGGGCACTATACAATTGTGTATTAAAGAAATTTAAAAAAGGAGGGATACCCAGGTGGGTACTTGCTATAAATCCAATACTTCCCCTTTGATCTGCCAACACATATTTTTCGGAAAGTGTAAGGTTGCCTGCTAAACGTGTTTGATCAAAAAGATAAAAATTACCTGCGCTGCAACCACTTACATTAAACATGGGATACTTGCCTTGGTTGGTATATATTTCGGGGCTGCTTAAATTAAAGGCAAGTGTATTTGCAGATGAATGGCCAAAATATTGAATCAGGCTAACACCGCCATTTATAAGTTGCTCAATACGTTCTCCATTAGCCTGCTCTACTGCAGAGCTGGAAGCCTTTACAAACGTTTCAACATGGGCCCCAAAAGCACTGTCTTCTATTTTTCTTTTGTAATCATTCATATAACTTACAAACAAATTGCTTTCCTCATTGTCTGCACCACCGGCAACATTTATTACATTTTTCATCCAGGCTTTATCTACAATAGTCTGACTTGTTGATGCCTGTGCCTGTTCGTATTCTTTTACTTTATTTAAATAATATTTAATTTCTGTGCCATATATAGCAGCCAAACGGCCAATAGGAACCAATGGTACATTTTGCCCGGGAAGGCAGGATAGCAATACATCAGATGCAGGCCAGCCAAAGCTTTGCACTAAATCTATTTTATCTGCTACCGGATCTGTTTCATGCTGTTTGTAATCCAATCCACTCATACCTCTTCCGATTAAAAAAACATATTTAGGCTTTACGCTAAATTGTGTATTGGCAAAACGGATAAAGTCTCGTATAGCTGCAGGATGCTTTTTTATGCCAAAAGCAAACTGATCATTTAACTCATCAATTAAAACCACTATTGGCTTGTAGCTTCCACCGGCAGCAGTTGCTCTGTATTTTTTATACTCATCCACATAATTTACGCCATTACCATCATTGAATAAAGAAGGATGGCTAATAATTATATAATCGCCCTGGTTGGCAGCTTTTGAAAAATCTATAAATGATTTGGATGAAATAATATTTACTATAGAAATGTTATCTGTTTCCTGATTTACAAGTTCAAACTTTCTGGTAGCTGTAGCAGAGGGTGGCAAAGCAAACCTGACTTTACCTGGTACAGAAATATCACCTGTAAACCTTTGCCCATCGCTCATACTATACAAAACCGGTGCTGTAGCACCTGCATTAAAATTATCTATTACAAGATAATTGCCAGCAGCAGAAGCATTCAGTTCAAAATAAAAATTCTTTTCATTATAAAAATTAAACATCGATGGGTAAGTCAGTATCATTTCGCCAACAACTATCCTGTCATTATTATTTGCTATACCGGGCGGTGGTACATAACCATTTACCGACATCCAGAATTGTGTTGGGTTTTGAGTAATTGAGCTTATAGGTATATTGCTTACCTGCTTTTTTACAATGCTGAAGTAATCCATCGGTGCATCGTTAAACAACACATCGTTATAGAACTTTACACTTAAATTTCTTTTATATAGTGAGTTACCAAAAGCAGCAATATAAAAGGATACGCTATTGGCAGGCGCTGCTGTATAAACATATAAATTACCATAGTTTTGATAAAGGTCACAACAGTGCGCTATATTATCACTGGTGTATCCTTCCCCCAGGTCATAAGAAGAAGAGTAAACATATTCCCCAACTATAGCTGCATATCCACGGTTATATTGCGTTTTAAAAGGTGTCCGTAGTTTACGCATATAATAATTATCGGCAGTAAGCGTGTTGCCTGCCACATCATTTATGGCAGAAGTATATCTTAAATTATTACCTGCAGGGTTTACGGTGAGAAAAAATGTAGCCGTATCGGTATGTACACTAAAGCTATCTGATAACTGGTATGAAGTATCCCGGTAAAGGTTTTTATCCGGCCTACCGTCATTTCTATACCCCCATAATTCTATATAATCTGAAGCACTTAAAAGGCCACTTGCCACAGTAGTAAAAATGCGTACCTCTTCGCCATTGCGCCATAATTGAAATTGCTCAGCCGGAATATTGCCCAATCCTGCAGCAGATAAAGTTGATTGGTTGATCCTATAAACACCGGATTTGCCTGCCTGGAATTTATAATAAACCTTGTTATAATCAATCCAGCTATTATTAAGTTGTGCATGGGTTATGGTAACACAAAGCAGCAGTATTGGGATTAAAAATTTTCTCATCTTGCGGTATATTGACATGTATGATCTTATTCTTTTTCTTTTTTCACTAAAGTAATAAGCAGTGAAAATATATGTGTGTATAATGGATTAGACTGGTTGGCAAGATTACTAAATGCATAATCCAGTGTTACATTTTTTATTTTTACACCAGCACCCAAACTCGGTTGGTATATCCACACTTTTTTTTGATTTAGTGTATCTCCATCTGCCAGTGCTTGCTGAAAATTTGTTATACCGGCCCTTACAAAAAATACATCTTTAATAGAAGCTTCCAGGCCGAGATGTGGATCAATACTGACAGGATTGCTGCTGATAATTGTATTACGCCTGCCGTCAAATGTCACATCCAAATCTGCTTCGGTTAATAAACTAAATGATTTACTTATTTTAAAATTATACCCGCCGCCAATTGTTAATCTAGGTGAAGTTATTTCTGTTGACTTTACAGGAATATCATTTTTTGTGAGGTATAAAACTTCTTTTTCTTTTTCTGTAAAATTAAAAGTCCAGGCATTAAATGTCGTTGTTAAGTCTTTTGCTACTACACCAACATGCCAGCGGTTACCATGCATTTGAAACCCTGCATCAATACCAAACCCCCAGGAACTGGCAAAAGAACCCACCTGGCGATGTATCATCTTTGCATTAATGCCAAAACTCATCTGTTTGTCATCCTGTTCAACAATTTTTTGTGCAAAAGAAAAAAGCATTGCATAATCTGCAGATGAAAAACTTGTAACGCTGCCGTAATCAATACTGCCATCTGGCTGAACTAAAAATAATGTATTAGGAATATCATCAACACCAAAACGCATTATCGACAAACCAATGGTCCGTTTATTATCCTGGATAGGTATGGCAACAGAGCCATAATCGTACTTACCAATGCCGGCAAAATATTCAGCATGCATTAAATTAATTTCGGAATGGTCTTTAACACCCACCAGGCCGGCAGGGTTCCAATAACCTGATGTACCATCTTTTACTGTAGCCACCTGTGCCCCTCCCATTCCCAATCCTCTTGCGCCTGCACCAATATTTAAAAATTCGTTGGAATATTTTCTAAATTGACTAAATGAAGCTATCGGAAATTCTATGACACACAGTAAAAAAACAAATAATTTTGAACGCATAAAATATTTAGTTTCCGTTTAAAGGCTTCTTTATCTATAAACTTACCTTTTAAAACGTATTTGCTATAAGTAAATTGTGCTGAATTATAACAGATAAAGGGGGTTATTGTGGTAAAAATAATTAATATTAAAGTGATATATAAAAAACACTGGTCAATTAACACATTATTACTTGTAATGGGGGTCTTTTTAATGGTAAAAGCTGCTTTATAAATTGCCCATAAACTGAATTGTATGTTCAAAATACTTAATAAACTACTATACTACGAAGTTTTAAAATTATCTCCATATAAAATTGCCCGGCAGATCCCTACAATGAAGCAAAAGAAACTCCTTAACACCTTAACGGCAAAAAATCAATCCGGCATTAAAATAAACTTCCTTAATTTTTCAATTTTTCTAAGCACTTTTGCAAAACTTTTGGTTACATGCTGAATGATAAATATTAAAACAGGGTTAATGACAAATTTGATACAGGAATTACAATGGAGGGGCATGATACAGGATATTATGCCCGGAACAGAAGAACAATTGAATAAAGAAACCACCACCGGATATATTGGGTTTGACCCAACGGCAGACAGCCTGCACATTGGCAGCCTGGTACCCATTATATTATTAAAACATTTACAAAAATCAGGGCATAAGCCTATTGCACTGGTTGGTGGCGCTACAGGTATGGTTGGTGATCCAAGCGGGAAAAGTGAGGAAAGAAATTTACTAGGCGAAGAGGTGCTGAATCATAATATGGTTTGTGTAAAAGCACAATTGGAAAAGTTTTTAGACTTTGATACCAGCCATCCGAATGCTGCAGAAATGGCCAATAATTACGATTGGTTTAAAGATTTTACTTTTTTAAATTTTATTAAAGAAGTCGGCAAATATATCACCGTTAATTATATGATGAGTAAGGACAGTGTGCGTAAAAGGCTGGAAGGCGATAATGGCATGAGCTTTACAGAATTCACGTATCAACTGGTGCAGGGATACGATTTTTACTGGCTCAATAAAAATAAAAACTGCAAGCTGCAAATGGGCGGCAGCGACCAATGGGGTAATATTGTTACCGGCACAGAAATCATCCGTAAAAAAAGCGGTGGAGAAGCTTTTGCTTTTACTTGCCCGTTAATAACAAAGGCAGATGGAGGTAAGTTTGGTAAAACAGAAAAGGGTAATATCTGGCTGGATGCCAACAAAACTTCGCCCTACCAGTTTTACCAGTTTTGGTTAAATGCGGCTGATGCGGATGCAGAAAAATACATCAAAATTTTTACGCTGTTAAGCAAAGAAGAAATTGAAAGTTTATTGGCTCAACACAATGGAAATGAGCACCAGCGGCTGTTACAAAAAAAACTGGCAGAAGAAGTTACCTGTTTTGTACATAGCAGGGCCGATTATGAATTTGCTGTAAAAGCGTCCGAAATTTTATTTAACAACGATACTGCTGAAATATTGCAACAGTTAAATGAAGAACAATTATTGCAGGTGATGGAAGCTGTGCCAACTGTTGAATTTTCAAAAACTATTGCAACCGCTGGGATAGATATAGTAAGCTTTTTGGCTAATACAAAAATATTTACTAGCAAAGGTGAAGCCCGTAAAATGGTACAGGGCGGCGGTGTAAGTATCAATAAAATAAAAGTAGAAAATATTGAAACGATAATAAATACAAATGGTTTATTGAATGAAAAATATTTGCTGGTACAAAAAGGCAAGAAAAATTATTATCTGGTGGTGATGGGATAAAATTTATAAGAAAATAAAAAGTATTAAATAGCACGGTAAGCTTAACATTCAATTTACAAAATGACAAAATCTAAATTTAAAACTTTTGGTTTTTGGGCCATCTCAATTATAACATTGTTTGGACTAACCCTTTTTTTATCCGCTTTTTTGAATACTAGAACAGTGCAACAAAAAAATATTTTATTAGTTTTTGGGCCAATTTTTACTCTTCTTTTTGGATCGCAACTTTGGCGAGACGCAAAAATTATTTTGATTGATACGCTTGGAATGAACATTCGTTTTACAAACCTATTCACAAGAAAGAAAACCATCCTTTCATTTAATGACTTTGATGGTTTTGTTGATATGTATCAATCTGCCAAAGGTGGAACTTACCGTGTTATATATTTGGTAAACAACAGAAAATTTGTAAAAAAATATCAAGCTTTTATTATTCAAATCTTGACGAATTACAAAACTCTCTTACTTCTTTAAAATACATTGGACGGCAAAATTTTAGTATAATAAATAGTATTAAAATACTATTGAAAATGCCAATCTTAAAGGCAATGTAACGAGACCATAGATGTCTGGTGAATATAAGCGTGAGAAAAAATAATTATTCCACCCAAACCTGTTTTTTTATAACGGCACCTTCAAAGGCTTCAGCTAAAAATTTTCTTTCGTTTACCAGGTAGCCATTGCCTTTTTCACATACATGCACTTTTAAATTTTCAATGCTGTAAGGGCTGCCATCCGGTATATCTGCTATATTGCTGTAACGGATATCATATCCATCAATGATGATGACACAACCGCTTCCAATGGCTTCCATTTTATTTCCGTCGGTTATAAGCATGCCCGTATCTTCGCCTAAACCAATACCAATGCAGGATGGGTTGGTGGCTACAACCTGCGCCAGGCGGCCAAAGCGGCCACGTTTTTCAAAATGACTGTCAAAAACAACATCGTCCATAAAACCAAGACCGGTGGTAATTTTTACTTCACCTTTTAAATGTGCCCTTGTAGCATTGCCTTCATAAATCATGGTATTGCTCATGGCCATAGCACCGGCACTGGTACCGGCTACAACAAAATTATTTTCGTTTTGATAACGTTGTAATATCAATTGCAGAAATTGTGTACCTCCAAAAGTAGTAGACAGCCTGAGTTGATTTCCTCCGCTAAACATAACGGCATCACAATGACGGATTCTTTCAATATATCCGGGGTTTATGGCATCGGTCCGGTTGCGGATATTCATAATACTTACATCAGTACAACCAATTCTTCCAAAAGCATTCAGGTAATTTTCTCCTACTTCATTTGGTATCATTGATGCAGTGGTAATTACTTCAATTTTTGCAGCATGTCCACCACTTTCAGTTACTATACGGTTTAAAATACCTAACTCTAAAAAATTAAGGTTTGTAAGTTTTTGTAATTCACCTTTTTCGGGTACCGTGCCTTTATCTTCGGCACCGCCAATTGCAATAAGTTTTCCCCTGGGTTGTTGCATGAACATTTGTTTTGGTTACAGTAAAATATCTATTGGTTATGCCATACGTTTTACTGTTTAATATAATGAGTGTTACAAAAGTAAAGTAAATGAGTAAAACATGGTTTGATTGAACTTGTATTTTTTAAGATACATTTTTTTTGTTAACTTCCGATTTACTCCCTAATTGAAAGAAAATAACGACGGCTGCATCATATTATTTGATGCAACCAAAGAATTATTGAGTTGTTAACAATTAACTGATTTAAAATGAAGATAGCAGAAATAAAAATACTCAGGGGCCCTAACTACTGGAGTGTACGCCGTACAAAGTTGATACAAATGAAACTTGACCTGGAGGAAATGGAACAACGCCCCACTAACCTTATCCCCGGTTTTAAAGACAGGTTAGCCGCTATGTTTCCCAGCATGTTTGCACACCGTTGCAGCGTAGGCAAGCCGGGAGGTTTTTTTGAAAGGGTGGAAGAAGGCACCTGGATGGGTCATGTTATAGAGCATGTGGCATTAGAAATGCAAACTCTGGCAGGCATGGATACCGGATTTGGCCGCACAAGAGGTACAGGGCAGGAAGGTGAATATTATGTAGTTTTCAGTTATATGGAAGAAGATGCGGGGGTGTATGCCGCACGGGCTGCTGTAAAAGTTACGCAGGCATTGGCAGATGATGTTGTATATGATCTGGAAAATGATATTATGCAGCTAAGGGAAATAAGGGAGGATACCAGGTTAGGGCCAAGTACCGGTTGTATAGTTGATGAAGCAGCCAAGAGAAATATACCTTTTATTCGGTTGAATAAACATAGTTTGGTACAGTTGGGTTATGGCATCCATCAAAAAAGAATAAGGGCTACCATAGCCAGTACTACCAGTAATATTGCTGTTGATATTGCCTGCGATAAAGAAGAAACTAAAAACTTATTAGGTGCCGCCGAAATTTCCGTTCCGAAAGGTGTTATTATTAGAAACGAAGAAGATTTGAAAGATGCCGTTGAAAGCCTCGGGTATCCGTTGGTTTTAAAACCTATAGATGGTAATCATGGAAAGGGCGCTACTACCAACATTGTAAATTGGGATATGGCAGTAAAAGCATTGGCTGCTGCCCAGGTTTATGGCCGCAGCATTATTTGCGAACGCTTTATTACCGGTTTTGATTTCAGGGTATTGGTGATCAACAATAAATTTATCTGTGCCGCTTTGCGTACACCCGCTGCCGTTACCGGTGATGGGCAACATACTATTCAATGGCTGGTAGATGAAACCAATAAAGATCCCCGCCGTGGTTACGGGCATGAAAAAGTTTTAACCTCCATAAAACTGGATAATTTTAGCCAGCAGATGCTGGATGAAAAAGGCTATACATTAGAGACAATTCCACCAAAAGGCCAACTGGTTTTACTGAAACCAACTGCCAATTTATCAACCGGTGGCACTTCTGCAGATGTTACTGATGAAGTACACCCGGCAAATATTTTTATGTGCGAACGTATTTCTAAAATTATTGGCCTTGATATTTGTGGTATTGATATTATGGCACCCGACTTACGGTTACCCATCAGCGAAAATGGTGGTGCTGTGCTGGAAGTAAATGCGGCGCCGGGCTTTCGAATGCACATTGATCCGGCAGTAGGTATTGGCCGCAATGTGGCAGAGCCGGTAATTGATATGTTGTTTCCAAAAGGCAGTGAGGGCCGTATTCCTATCATTGCCATTACCGGTACTAATGGTAAAACAACCACTACAAGATTAACGGCACATATTGCAAAAAGCGCTGGGTATAAAGTTGGCTATACCACCAGCGATGGTGTATATATTCAAAACCAATTGATGATGAAGGGCGACTGCACCGGCCCCGTAAGTTCCACCTTTGTGCTACGTGACCCAACTGTAGATTTTGCAGTATTGGAATGTGCCAGAGGGGGTATTTTAAAGAGTGGCCTTGCCTTTCAAAATTGTGATATCGCCATTATTACCAATGTGAGCACAGATCATATCGGCCTCGGCGGAATTGATACCCTTGAACAGATGGCCAAGGTAAAAGCCGTAGTAGCAGAAACAGTTTTTAAGCATGGTTATGCCATCTTAAATGCTGATGATGATTTAGTGTATAATATTAAAGACGGGCTTGATTGTAATATTGGATTATTCAGCATGGATGAAAATAATAAACGCATAAAAGAACATTGCAATAAAGGCGGATTAGCAACTGTATTTGAGAATGGATATGTTACCATCATGAAAGGTAACTGGAAAATAAGGGTGGCAAAAGTAGCCGACATTCCCATCACTTATGGAGGTAAAGCCATTCACAATATCATGAATACTTTGCCCGCTGTATTGGCCACTTATTTGTACAGGGACATTAAAGTAGATGATATTAAAGATGCGCTGGAAAAGTTTGTACCCTCGCCTACACAAACACCCGGCAGGTTAAACTTTTTTAAATTTAAACAGTTTGATTTTTTAGTTGACTTTGCCCATAACCAGGCAGGGTTGCAATTACTGACAGATTTTGTAAGCAAGCTGGAAGGCTCGCCAAAAGTGGGCATCATCAGTGGCACCGGCGACAGAAGAGATGAAGATATCCGTGACCTTGGAAGAATATCCGCCGGTTGTTTTGATGAGATCATTATCCGGCAGGATAAAAATTTACGTGGCCGTACAGCAGAAGCAATTGTAAATCTTTTGGTTGAAGGCATCAATGATACTAAAACAAAAGACATCCCTGTAACAATTATTTACAACGAAAAGGAAGCCATCATGCACGCCTATAATACGGCAAGGCCGGGTTCATTGATAACAGTAATGTGCGACGTAGTGGCAGAAGCGCTGGATATGATAAAAGGGCTGAACGAAGCTGAAGATAAAATGTAGAAAATAAACAGGGAATAAATAATAGAATTGTTTGTAATGTTTACGGGTAAACCATATCAAAGAGTTGACTGTTTTTTAAAATGCTTTTGGCTGTTTTGGCTCCATCCCCTACATTTGCAGTCCCAAACTAAAATTTGGGAAAATGATTGGGTTATAGTGTAATGGTAGCACTACAGATTTTGATTCTGTCCGTCTAGGTTCGAATCCTAGTAACCCAACAAAAAAAGGACAAATCGGTTTTAATACTAATTTGTCCTTTTTTTATTTTCGCTAAAACCCTTTCCGTATATATCATTTCTATTTTCCTTTTTGTATCTGCTAAACACCATTCAACATTTCTATAATTTTTAAACATAATGCTTCCTGTATTGTTTAGTTATAAATAACTTACTCATGTAGAAAGGAATAGCAGATGGAATGGCAGGAACGATACCTTTTAATATTAAGGTGCTTGACAATCTGCAAAACAAAGGATATAAATTTGTACAGGTAAAAGGTCTTACAATTGATAAGCACCTCGATTATGTAGAACCCTATTATTTATTGCTCGTTCCTTTAATGGAACTCCCCACTGAAACAATATGGAAAGATATATACGAACCCATAAAAAGTGAACTGTTGTACAAGTGGGCTTCCGAACCTGACGAGCACACACAAGTTGTAATTTTAAATAATTTATACAAATAACCAATGGCTACTTTTTCGTTAAAAACAGTACAGTGCATTCCTGTTGACTTAGATATGGCCTGGGAATTTTTCAGCAGCCCTGCCAACCTTAAAACCATAACGCCTGACAACCTGGGTTTTCAGATTTTATCCAAACATCATGGCAGCAGCATGTATCCGGGGCAGATTATTGAATACAAGGTAAAGCCAGTTTTGGGTATTCCCATTTACTGGATGACAGAAATAACACATGTACAGGATAAAAGATATTTTGTAGATGAACAACGCTTTGGCCCTTATCAGCTCTGGCATCATCAACATCATTTTAAAATAATTGAAGGTGGTGTTGAAATGACAGATATTGTACATTACAGAAACCCTCTTGGTTTTTTGGGTAATATTGCAAATGGCTTATTTGTAAAAAAACAGCTTAGGCAAATTTTTGAATTCCGTTTTAAGAAAGTAGAGGAATTATTTGGTAAATGGAAAGGTGTACAATTAAATTCAGTGGAGTTTAACAAAGCTGCTTAAGACAGTATGAAGAATAAACGCCCTTTAATTACACATGTTACTTCAGGCAAAGACCTAACAAAATGGTACTGGTTAAAAGAGGAATTAGTAACTTATTGTAAATTAAAGAGCATCTCTTACGCCGGTGATAAATTTGAAATATTGGAAAGAATCTCAAACAGCCTTGATAAAAAAATAGTAACCACAAAAAAGATAAAAAAGACCACTTCAGCATTTGATTGGCATAACAGCCACTTAACACTTACCACAAAAATTACCGATAGTTATAAGAATACCCAAAATGTAAGGCGCTTTTTTACAAGTCAATGTGGTAATCAATTTCATTTCAGTATCCCTTTTATGGCCTGGATGAAAAAGCATGTTGGAAAAAATTTAAATGCGGCTGTTACAGAATGGAAGAAGTTAAATAAACAGCAAAAAGATAAAAAATTCAAAAGCACAATTCCTCCTCATAATCAATACAACCAGTACGTCAGGGATTTTTTTGAAGATAATCCAAACGCTTCATTAAATGATGCAAGAACTTGCTGGAAATTGAAACGTTCCCTGCCGCTTCAATTTCATAAGTATGAAAAAACTGATTTACAATTAAAGTAATCCTTCTAAATTGACTGGTGGTTAAATGGCTGAATCACCATTTCGCTCACCACAGCACTTGTTGGCTGCTGGCATAAAAACCAAATCGCTTTTGCAGCTTCTTCTGCCATCACCATTTTATCACGCTGTACCTTTAAATCAATCATATCCCTAAAAGGCGTATCCACACCACCGAGAAATAAATTGGTGATGCGTATTTCGGTACGTTTTATTTCTTCCCTGATGCTTTGCATCATCCCCACCAACCCATATTTGGAAGCGCTGTAAGCAGCAGCACCCGCCATGGGTACTTTACCCAGTATACCGGGGATATTTATTATCAAACCTTTTTTTGGTTCTTTCATCTTTGGCAGAAAAGCTTTTACCAAAAGAAACGGACCATACAAATTATAATTGAGCGTCTGTAAAAATTCTGTTTCGCTTAATGCTTCGCTTTGTTTGATGATGCCGATGCCTGCTGCATTCAGCAATACATCTATCGTTGCATATTGGGTGAAGAAGTTTTCTTTTAATGTCGCCACCTCTTCTGGCTTGCTGATATCCAGCGCAAAAATTTTATCACTGCTGAGTTTTATTTCATCGGCAAGCGACTGCAGTTTTTCTTTATTTCTTGCAGCAAGAAAAAGATTGGCACCGCTGGCTGCCAGTAGTTTGGCTGTTTTGCTGCCAATGCCGCCGGTGGCACCGATGATCAATATATTCTTATCCTTAACTAATTCCATATATGTTGGTTTATTTCCTTAAACAATACAGCCTATGTATTGTTTACGATAGAAATAAGTTTTCGCCAATGAATATTTTGCTCACAGGTGCAAATGGTTATATCGGCCAGCGGCTCATCCCCGTGTTACTGGAGCAGGGGCACACGTTGTATTGCTGTGTGCGGAACAAAATCCGTTTTGAAGCAGAGCATTTGCATGAGCAGGTAAAAATTGTGGAGATAGATTTTTTGCAGCCAACTGCGGGTGCAGCCTTGCCAATGAATATTGATGCTGCTTATTACCTCATTCATTCTATGAGCGGAGGGACAAAAAATTTTGATGAAGCAGAAGCCACCTGTGCTGAAAATTTTATTCAGTTACTGGCACCAACAAATACACAACAAATCATTTACCTCAGCGGCATCAGCAATGCCAATAAATTATCAAAACACCTGTCATCAAGATTGCAGGTAGAAGAGATACTGGCAAAAAGCAACATACCAATCAGCATTTTACGGGCGGGCATTATAGTGGGTTCCGGCAGTGCTTCATTTGAAATTATCCGTGATTTAGTGGAGAAGCTTCCTGTGATGATTACACCAAAATGGCTCAATACAAAATGCCAGCCCATTGCGATAAGGAATGTGGTACAGTTTTTAACAGGCGTATTGCTAAAAGAAAATACTTATCGAAAAATTTTTGATATCGGCGGCCCCGAAGTACTTACCTACAAACAAATGCTGCTGCAGTTTGCCAAAGTGAGGGGATTAAAACGCAGCATCATCATCATACCTGTAATGACACCAAGGCTTTCCTCATACTGGTTATATTTTGTAACTGCCACTTCCTATGCGCTTGCCATCAATTTGGTAAACAGTATGAAGGTAGATGTGGTGTGCAGGCCAAATGATTTGGCAACGCAATTGCATATTGAATTACTGCCTTATCAATCTGCCGTGCAACTGGCGTTTGAAAAAATAGAACAGAACCTTGTATGCTCCAGCTGGAAAGATGCTTTTGTAAGCAGCAACACCCCGCAGCAAATGATGCAGTACATCAATGTGCCCAGCTTTGGCTGTTTTAAAGATTTAAAATTACGGCCCATTACAGAATATGAAGATGAAGTGTTAAAGAATGTATGGAGCATCGGCGGAGAAAAAGGATGGTACTATGGAAATTCTTTGTGGCGTATACGTGGCACGCTTGATAAAATGGTGGGTGGTGTTGGCCTGAGCCGTGGACGGACCAATAACAACATTATTAATTCAGGTGATGCACTGGATTTTTGGCGAGTACTGATTGCTGATAAAGAGGATAAAAGATTATTGCTGTATGCAGAAATGAAATTGCCCGGTGAGGCCTGGCTTGAATTTAAAATCCTGGAAATAAAAAATCAACTGCACCTGCAGCAAACAGCCACCTTTCGTCCTAAAGGTTTATGGGGACGGCTGTATTGGTTCAGCCTGCTGCCATTTCATTATTTTATTTTTAATGGCATGATTGATAATTTGCTAAGGAAGCAATGATTTTTTTATTTCGCAATCACAAGATGCACTCATTTAAAAAACTTACCTGCCAACAAAGACAAGAATCTTTTTTCATAAAAGATTAGCACTGTTATTTTCACTTAAAGGATATCAAAAGTTTATGGCTGTATCAAATTGATACAGCCATAAACTTTTAATGCAAGATTAAACCTTTTATTTAAGCATTAATACGGCATCAATTAAATGAACAACACCATTAGTTACTGCAAGGTCAGTTACTGTTACAGTTGCTTTGCCGCCTTTTTCATCTGTTAACATTACTTTGCCTCCTATAATGGCTGCAGTCAATTTCCCTCCTTGCACTGTTGTTAAAACCGCTTTGCCACCGCCTTTTTTCAATAGCAGCTAAAACCGCTTTTGCATCCACGTTTCCGGAAACTACATGGTAGGTCAATATGCCTGCAAGTTTTGATTTATTCTCCGGCTTCAATAAATAATCAATGGTACCTGCCGGTAGTTTTGCAAATGCAATTTATTTTAATGCCATTTGTACTCTATCTTTATATACTAATGAATAATGTATAAAAATATAGCAATGAAAAAAATCTTTTGTAGTGCCGCATTAATTTCAACCATAGTTTTTTCTGTAGTAACTTCTTCATTTGCGCAAACTGCTGTAAAACCTGAAACTGCAGAATTAATACTTCCTGCAAAATTTAAGTCGGTATTGCTGGTGCAAAATATTGGTAAAGCAAGACATATTATAATAACTCCGCAGGGGGGTATTTATGTAAGGCTTGCAAAACCGGTTGATAAAAAAGGAACATTATTTTTACAGGAAAGTAATGGCAAAGCTATTGTTAAAAATGGATTTGGTAATTATGGCGGTACAGGAATTTATACGAAAGATGGCTATTTGTATAGTTCCAGTAACCAGGAAATTTTTCGCTATAAATTAAATGCAAATAACGAAGTGATTGACCCGGATGCACCCGAAAAAATAGTAACAGGCCTCATTGAACGGGGACAGCACGAAACAAAATCATTGGTATTGGATAATGATGGAAATCTATATGTAAATATCGGCGCTTATTTAAATTCATGTCAGGAAAAAGACAGGCAGAAAGGTTCTATGGGAATTCCAGGATGCCCTGTATTGGATTCTGCAGGCGGTATATGGATGTTTAAAGCAAATAAGTTAAACCAGGGATACAATGATGGAATACGCTATGCTACAGGTTTAAGAAACGTGGTGGGCCTGGACTGGAACCAGCAAAACAACCAGCTTTTTGTTATGCAGCATGGGCGAGACCAGTTGCATGATATTTTTCCTGATTTGTACACGGTACAGCAATCAGCACTTAACCCGGCTGAATGTATGTATGCCTTAAAAAAAGATGACAATGCAGGATGGCCTTACCTGTACTACGATTATGAACAGCATAAAAAAATATTGGCACCGGAATATGGTGGTGATGGAAAAAAAGAAGCCGATAGCAAATATCTTGAACCCGCCGCCGCATATCCTGCACACATGGCACCCAACGGATTGCTTTTTTATACCGGCAATCAATTTCCTGCAAAGTATAAAAACGGGGCATTCATCGCTTTTCATGGATCATGGAACAGGGCACCCGAACCACAGGCAGGTTATTTTGTTGTTTTTCAGCCTTTCAAAGATGGAAAGCCTTTTGGTAACTGGGAAGTGTTTGCAGATAATTTTTCGGGCTCGCCCAAAAAGACTGCTTCTGGCCGTGCAGACCACCGCCCATGCGGCCTTGCCCAGGGCCCAGATGGGTCGCTATACATAACTGATGATTCAAAAGGATGTATCTATAAAATAACTTACAACCAATAAGAAGCATGAGTAAAAATATTGTATTGATGGGGGTAGCTTTTTTTTTATTAGTAATGACTGCGGCGGGGCAAAAAAAACAACCCATCAAAGTACAACAACCATCCATTAAAACTTCCATTGCTGCAGGTAAATTGGTGTACAAACAATATTGTTTATCCTGCCATATGGAAGATGGGGGAGGTGTAGAAAACATGAACCCTCCATTGATTAAAACCAATTATATAAATGGTGATAAAAGTAAACTGATTGCTATAGTGCTTAAAGGGATTAGTCAGCAGGAAATTAATGGGGAAACCTATACCAATATAATGGCTTCGTTTAATTTCCTTACAGATAAACAGGTGGCAGATGTACTGACTTATGTGCGTAATAGTTTCGGCAATAAAAAACCTGCCGTAACTGCTACCGATGTAAAAAATACAAGAAAAAAAATAAAATAAAATATCGGCACCTTAATTTTTACTTTTATTTACACCGCGTTAATTTTTTATCTGTACCTGGAAAAGGCATTTTCTGTTTTGATACAAAAATTAGTTATGTTAAATCTTCTGTTGAATACTTTTCAATTTTAAAAACCAGATATATTTGGATACTGCAAATCTGCTGAATGAAACATATTTACACCAATAAAGATGCTACTGGCAAAATTGTTTTATTAAAAAATGAAACGCTATTTGAACGCTATTACAAAAGCGAATGCAAAGACTATACAATAGTATGGAACAATGGAAATAAACAAACCGTACATATCGATGAAGTTGATTATGAAATAGCGGCTGGTTGTATTTTGCCCATTATGATGAGTCAGTCCTTCAGGTTTGAACGGCCCGAAGATATTGTTGCATGGCAGTTTAACAGGGAGTTTTATTGCATAGTAAACCACGATGCCGAAGTAGGCTGTGTAGGTTTTGTATTTTATGGCCCCACGCCCACAATGTTTATACAATTGGATGCTGCATACATTGAAACGATGGGGCGGCTGGTAGTTTTGTTTGAAGAAGAGTTTACTTCTGAAGAAGATATAAAGGAAGAAATGCTGCGGATGCTGCTTGTAAGGCTGATTATTCAAATTACAAGGCTTGCAAAAAAACAGTACCTCGGGTCAGAGATGTAATAGAAGAAAAATTCAACCTGGTAAGGCAATACAATTTACTGGTAGAAATACATTATTGTAAGGCTCACCAGGTGCAGTTTTATGCAGGCCTGCTCAACAAATCGCCTAAAACTATTTCCAACATTTTTTCTTTATTCAGTAAAAAAACACCGTTGCAGGTTATTCAGGAAAGGATTATCCTGGAGGCTAAGCGGTTATTGTATTATACAGATAAATCCATCAAAGAAATTGCCCATCATCTGGGTTTTGAGGATGCGGCACACTTCAGTAAATTTTTTAAAAATTGTACTTCACAAAATCCTTCTGAGCTGAAAAAAGTAGTTTATAATAAGAATTAGGGGAAGAATGTACAAACCTTAGGGAACTATCGCCATTGCAAGCCATCGTAATTGATGGCATTTTTGTACTGTTAAAATACAGTATAAAACAATTACATGAAACATTTATTAATTGTAGCTCTTGCAATATTTTTTGCCATAAGCCTGTCGGCCCAAACAGTTCAATATAACAGCAATAAAGGTATTGCTATAAAAGGCTACGACCCGGTTGCGTACTTCATGCAACATAAAGCAGTTGAAGGCAACAAACAGTTTTCAACAGAATGGAGCGGCAGCCAATGGAAATTTATTTCGCAGGCCAACCTTGACAGTTTTAAATTGGCACCGGAAAAATACGCACCACAATTTGGAGGATACTGTGCCATGGGCGTTAGTGAAAACCATAAAGCACCCACTGACCCGACAGCATGGACGATAGTAAATGATAAACTGTATTTAAACTATAATGCTTTTGTAAAGGAAATGTGGTTAAAAGATACCATTAACAGAATAAATACGGCTAACACCAACTGGTCATCATTGAATAAATAATATTTACTATAGAGAATTAATACACAAATGAAAAAAATAATCGCAGCAGTTTTCGTCACTTTATTTACAATGGGTAGTTTAAATGCCCAGACCGCATTAAGAACAAAAGAGTTTAATCTTGATAAAGGGCTGGCAATACAAGGGTATGACCCAGTTGCTTATTTCACCCAAAATAAAGCAGTAAAAGGAAACAAACAGTTTGCTGCAATAGCAGAGGGAGCAACTTATTATTTTTCTACTGCCGCCAACAAAGACCTTTTTATAAAAGACTATAAAAAGTATGAGCCTCAATATGGCGGTTGGTGCGCTTACGCCATGGGCGCCACAAATGAGCGTGTAGAGATTGACCCGGAAACATTTAAAATAATTGATGGCAAGCTCTATCTTTTTTATCATAGCTGGGTAAATAACACACTTACTAAATGGAACAAAGATGAAATGAATTTAAAAACAGCAGCGGATAAAAACTGGATAAATAAATTTAAATAAGCTGTTATTGACATAATGTTTTTACAAATTAAAATTCTTTTTACTCAACTGTATAATCAATAAAATGAATCTAAAAATTATATTTTCATGGCTATTGCAAATCGCTGCTGCAGTCATTCTTTTGCAAACATTGTATTTTAAATTCACTGCACAACCTGAGTCGGTTGAATTATTTACAAAATTAGGTATTGAGCCATGGGGCAGGATTGGAACCGGCATTGTTGAACTAATTGCAAGTATTTTACTGCTGGTTCCACCAACTGTTATTATAGGGGCATTGCTGGGTACAGGTTTAATGGCAGGTGCCATAACACCCCACCTGCTGGTGATTGGTATCGAATCGCAGGGAGACGGTGGACGCCTTTTTATGTTGGCAATTATCGTTTTTGTTTGTTGCCTTGTTATTTTGTTATTGCATAAACAACAAGCCATTACTATAATTAATAAATTTTTCAACAGATCAATTGCTACTATATGAAAATCAGTCTCCTTCTAATTTTTACCGTATCCTGTATGTTGTTTTTTACCGAGATAAAGTCGCAGGGTTGCAGTGATGCTGGCTTCTGTACCATTGGTAACATGAAACAGCATCTTGCCGGTGAACAGTCAGTAAAAAAACAAAAAATTACCCTATTGTTGGCCAATGGTATTGGTGATGAGAATGTATATATATTTGCTCCAGCCATTCAGTATGAGAATACGCTGAATGCTCACTGGGAAATACAGGCAAGGGTTACAGCAAATTATGCAACCGGTAACCTCGGTAACGCAACTGGTCTTGGCGACCTTTTTCTTTCCAGTAGTTACAGCTTTAAAAAAAATAGCAAATGGCAAACAACTTTGCTGCTGGGAACCAAAATATTTTTAAATAACAGCAACATCCTCGTTGGCAATAAGCCTTTGCCGATGCCATACCAAAGCAGTTTGGGTACAGTTGATTTACTCACAGGTGTTTCTGTAACCAATGATACCTGGTTTTTTTCAACCGCATTGCAGCAGCCACTCACCGGCATAAACCGCAACACATTTTTACCCGAATACTGGGAAATACCAGAAGCCGCTAAATATTTTCCTACAAACGATTTTAACAGAAAGGGAGATGTTTTATTAAAGGCTGGTTATGCTTTACCAACAGGTAACAGTTTCAAAATTAATATAGGGTTGCTTGGTATTTACCACCTTGGTAACGACACTTATATTAATGGCAATGTAAGTAACCAGCCAATAGTATTGGTAGGTTCGCGAGGCCTTACATTGAATGGCATAGCTGCGGTATTGTACCGCATAAATAATAAATTTTCTATTGGCTTATCCGGAGGCGTTCCCTTTGTGGTAAGGGATATCAGGCCCGATGGGCTTACAAGAAAATTTGTATTGTCCCCTGAATTTATTATTAATTTTTAAACTTGGTTATATGCGTAAAATACTCATCATTTCATTATGCTTTGCACTGGTATTACCCTCTTGTAAAAAAGAACAACTTGCCCCAACAACCGTATTAAATGAAATGACCGACTCTGTTTCAGTAATTGAATACAAAGGCGATTTTGTACCTGGCCCTTACGGACAAGTTGCAGGGCAGGCCGCTGTTTATAGTAAAGCCGGGGCCTTTGAGGTATCACTATCTAATTTTTCAGTTAATAACGGCCCGGCCCTGCATGTATATCTTTTTAAAGAAGCAATGCCGGTTAATTTTATTGATTTGGGCGTATTAAAATCTATCAACGGAAACCAGGTTTACCCTGTTACCGGCAAACCAGATTTTATGGAATATAAGTATGTGTCTATTCATTGCGTGGCATTTAATCATCTTTTTGCCTATACCCTTTTAAAAAAATAAACCCGAAAAATGTTTTTACAATTAAAAGAACAACTGTCGTCACTCGATGAACTGTTGATTGTGCTTACAAGCGGGCAATACAACAAAAAGATAGTTAACCTCGGCAATGCCAGTATTGGCAGTCATACCAGGCATATTATAGAATTACTTAACTGTTTAACTAGTGGTTATGAAGCGGGTGTTATTGATTATTTAAGCAGGGTCAGAAACTTACGTATTGAAACGGATAAAATTTTTGCGATTTCGGAATTGAATAAAATACCTTCTCTTATCCTGCAACCTGATAAGGAGCTGAAAATGATTATAGAAACTGATGAGGCTATTTGCCTTAATGATGTTACAACTACATTTTACAGGGAGATTGTTTACCACACTGAGCATGTTATTCACCACCTGGCATTGATAAGGGTAGCCTTAAGGGCTATGAAATTAAATATTGTTACAGACAATTTCGGTATGGCTTATTCCACCATGAAATACTTGTATGGCCAAAATAAAACCATTGGGCAAACAGCTTAAAGTAAACAATGTTTCCCTTACAATTAAAAGCATCAAATATGTGTACCGTTGTTTTTATTCCGCAAAAAGACAGCCTGTATTTTGCTTCACTAAGAGATGAAAATACAGCAAGGCAAAGGGCATTTCCACCCCGTATTTTTTATACAGGGGTAAACAAATACGTTGCACCTGTTGATACAATGAGTGGTGGCACCTGGGCAGGCGTTAATGAAAATGGTAATGTGATTGTGTTGCTGAATGGAGGTTTTGAAAATCATCAAAAGAAAGAGAGATATGCTACCAGCAGGGGTTTGGTAGTGAAAGAATTATTAACAGATACAATGCCTGTTATTGGATGGAGCCTTATGGACTTTGCCAATATTGAACCATTTACTTTAATAGTTTGGGCCGATGAAAAACTTTTTCAACTGGTGTGGGATGGGCAGCATAAACACCGGATACTTTTGCAACAAAACAATACCCATATTTTTTCATCGGCAACATTATACAATATCGGGGCAAGGGATAACAGAACAGTTTTATTCAATAACTGGATGGCAAAAAAAGCTGTTGTATCCCCATTGAGTTTACTGGATTTTTTTATGGCAGGGAATGATAAGGAAAATGGGTTTATAATAAACCGCCATGAGCAGATAAAAACACTCAGCTACACTTTTATACAAGTGAAAAAAAATGATGTTGCCAGTATCCGTTACCATGATTTTGTTACTGGCCTGCACAAAAATTCAACACTTAGCTTATCAGTAAAAAAACCAGTTTGCTTATGTCATTAAAACCTGCTGATGTAAAAATGAAAAACATTGAAACAATACCGCAATATTTTGAAAAAACCAACCAGGGGTTTGACTGGTTAATGATTCGATGCCGGCAATTAAAAAATTGGGCCAGGCGCATGCACATAAAATTTTTTAATTGGGAATACTGGCCCATGTGGCTGGTGTATTTACCCTCGTTTTTTTATTTTGTTTACCTGTCGTTAAAAGCCAGGTCATGCTGCTTTTTTTCTGTTGCCAACCCTTCCATTGAAACCGGTGGAATGATTTTTGAAAGCAAGTGGGATATTTTTAAACTTATCCCAAAGGAGTATTACCCTTCTACAATATTAATTACGGCAAATGAAAATACAGATACTGTTATTATCTCTATGAATAACGCTGGTATTGGCTTTCCGGCTATTGCAAAACCAGACCGTGGTGAAAGAGGGTGGTGCGTTGCCATTCTTCAAAATAAAAAAGACCTTCAAAATTATATCACCCGGCATCCAATCGATTTTTTAGTACAGCAATACATAGGCTACCCGGTTGAACTTAGTGTTTTTTATTATCGGCACCCTGGTTCAGCCAATGGCATAATAACCTCTGTAACCGGCAAAGAATATTTATCAGTAACAGGCGATGGAATTTCCAATATATGTGAATTGATAAAAGCAAATGACAGGGCATTTTTGCAAATGGAGAACCTGCGGCTATCCGGCAACATCAATTTTAATAGATTTTTGCACAAAGGGGAAAAAATGGTTCTTGCACCCTTTGGCAACCATACAAGAGGGGCCATGTTTTTAGATTACTGTTCTATCATTGACGATGAACTTACCGCTACATTCAACAAAATGAGTAAGCAGATTGAAGGTTTTTATTTTGGCAGGTTTGATTTAAAATGTAAAAGTATTGATGATTTGAAAAAGGGGCATCATTTTTTAGTACTCGAATTAAATGGGGCTGGCGCTGAGCCCTCTCATATTTATCAGCCAGGTTTTTCTTTTATAAAAGCACAGCAGGTAATTACCAGCCATTATAAAATGATGTATCTGGCTGCAAAAGCAAATCATAAAAAGGGTATTCCCTTTATGAGCCTGCAATCGTTTGCAGCAGTTCGTGCAGCCGAAAGAAAACACAAACAAAAAATTAAATGAGTCGAGCGATTGTTCAGGCAATGATACATATTTTATCAGTACATACCTATAAACATATAATTTAATGGCAATAAAAAACCCATCTTTCAATGGGATCTTTATAAAATTTATTTTGAAAAAAATATCTGATAAATGTATGGACAACGCATAGGAGAGTATCCGAAATCAGCCATCAGAAATCCGACCTCTGCTATGCTACCGCTTTATTCACCAAAGCCGCGGCTTCGCTCAATAAAATAGCACTCTGTACTTTCAACCCGCTTTCATCAATTAGTTTTTTAGCAACATCTGCATTGGTTCCCTGTAAGCGCACGATGATGGGGATTTCAATATTTCCGATAGACTGATAAGCATCAATAACGCCCTGCGCTACACGATCGCAGCGTACAATACCACCAAAAATATTAATAAGGATTGCCTTTACCTTCGGGTCTTTTAGAATAATGCGGAAACCTGCTTCTACAGTTTGAGCATTGGCAGTACCACCTACATCCAAAAAGTTAGCAGGTTCACCGCCGCTTAATTTTATCATATCCATGGTTGCCATTGCAAGGCCGGCACCATTTACCATGCATCCTACATTGCCGTCTAATTTTACAAAATTTAAATTAAATTTCCCTGCTTCTACTTCAGTAGGGTCTTCTTCACTTACATCTCTTAAACCTGCAATGTCTGCATGGCGCATTAAAGAGTTATCATCTACATCCATTTTACAATCTACTGCAATAATCTTTTCGTCGCTGGTTTTAAAAAGTGGGTTAATTTCCAGCATGCTGCAATCAAGTCCAACATAGGCGCTGTATAAATTGGTTACAAATTTTACGCAGTTTTTAAATGCGGTACCGCTAAGGCCAAGGTTAAAAGCAATTTTACGAGCCTGAAAAGCCTGTAACAATCCTCCGGGATGTACCCATTCTTTAAATATTTTTTCAGGAGTGTTGTGCGCCACATCTTCAATGTTCATACCACCTTCGGTACTGTACATAATAACATTTTGACCCTTTGCCCTGTCCATCAAAATAGATAAATAGAATTCTTTTACCGGATTCGGCCCATCATAATAAACATCCTGTGCTACCAAAACTTTGTTTACCACTTTACCGGCAGGGCCTGTCTGTATGGTGACCAAAGTACCGCCTATTAAATTTTGAGCAATTTCTTTTATGGCTTCTGCATTTTTACCAACAGCTACACCCCGCTGGTCTTTACCTTTTATGGTGCCTTTACCACGGCCACCAGCATGTATCTGAGCTTTTACTACAGCAAATTTGCTGTCATAAAAAGTATGGATCTGGCGGTAAGCTTCTTCAGCTTCTGCAGGGGTATTGCAGGCAATGCCTTCCTGCACGGGGACATTGTATTTTTTCAGCAGCTCTTTGGCCTGGTATTCGTGAAGATTCATGGTATAAAAATTTTTTGCGAAGATAAGAAGGGAACAGTAAATCTGTATGATATTTTATTTGCCTGCCGGGCTGCCTAGGGCGGTGGAACTTATCAGTTCGCTCACCTTATTTTCTTTTTTCAGTAAAATAAAAACGTCGATACAATAAAATGTTATTTACAGACTGCCCTATCCTTGCGAAGGACGTTTTTTACCATTTTTTTAATTCAACCTTGCTTTTAGTTTCCTTTCTTTGTAAAATTATATTTACAGGTAAAATAAAACCTTCAGTAAATAACTTTTACTGTTCAGCATTTATCGGCAATAATCAATATACAATGATCACAAAAATTAAAGAATCGGTTGCATACATACAAAAAAAATATAACACGGTACCTTCTGTAGGAATTGTGTTAGGTAGTGGGTTGGGCAGTTTCACTGCAGAAATGAAGGTGGAGATTGAAATTGACTATGATGATATTCCACATTTTCCGGTAAGTACGGTGGAGGGACATCATGGTAAATTAATATTTGGTGAACTGGGTGGTAAAAAAGTAGTAGCCATGGCGGGCCGCTTTCATTACTATGAAGGGTATACGCCGGAAGAGGTGGTGTTTCCAATAAGGGTAATGAAATTTTTAGGAATTACTACAATACTTATCAGTAATGCTGCAGGAGGAATGAACGCGGGCTTTAAGGTAGGCGACCTGATGGTAATTAAAGACCATATCAGCCTTTTTACCGTAAACCCCTTATTAGGAAAAAATGCAGAAGAGCTAGGGCCACGTTTTCCGGATATGAGCGAACCTTACAGTAAAAATTTAATTGCAAAAGTAAAAGCAATTGCCGCTGCAAAAAATATTGATCTTAAAGAGGGCGTGTACTGCGGTGTTACCGGTCCAACCTTTGAAACAAGGTCAGAGTATAAATTGCTGCATATTGTTGGCGGCGATGCAGTGGGGATGAGTACGGTACAGGAAGTAATTGCTGCGGTACACATGGGGCTTGCTGTATTTGGTTTGAGTGTAATAACCGACTTGGGCATTCGTAAAGAAGAAAATAAAATTACGCATGCTGAAGTATTACAGGCTGCTAAAGAGGCTGAACCAAAATTGACATATCTTTTTAAAGAACTGATTGCCGGGTTATAATTTTTAATGCCCTTTTATACAAGCTGGTAAGCCAGTAGTGTTATAATAATTGAGCAGAAGGTGAAGCATAATTTTGACTTATGTATAAAATATTTTTTTCTTTATTGCTCTTACTTAACGTACAGTTTTTGTTTGCACAAAACCCGCTGCAAAATATGACAAACAGAGGCAGGATGGCGGGCGGCGGTGGAACTAAAAGCGACAGCCTTGGGCTGGGGTTTGAGCATAGGGACGATTTGAAAGATTCTATCACTATCAGTTACAGGTATCTTGATTCTATCAGGAGTATAAAAATGGATACCAATATCAACGATTTTTATAAATTTTTTACACTTCCTTCAAACGAACAGTATTTAGGAAACAATGGTACTGCAGGATACTCTTTGTTATTTTCTCCATTTGCCAAAGCAGGATGGGATGCAGGTTTTCATGGATTTGATGCTTACCTCTATACTTTAGAGAACAGCCGTTTTTTTAAAACTACCAAACCTTATACAAGGATTGGTTATCAGCTTGCCACCAATAAAGAACAAACAATAAATATATTGCATACCCAAAGCCCTAAACCAAATATAAATTTTGGTTTAGAGTTTAAGCTTATCGGTGCACCGGGTTATATGACGGCACAAAATGCCAATAATAAAAGTTACCGTATTTTTAGCAGTTACCAGGGCAAGCGAAAAAGATATGCAGCATCTTTTATTTTGATGGGAAATAGCGTCAAAAGTTCAGAAAACGGAGGGGTGAAAAACGATAGTAATTTGTCAGATAAAACCTACCTGCTTTATTCGATACCCACTAATTTAAGTGGCCCACCCAATCCTGATTTTAGGCCTTTTAATCCAACAGTCCACACAGGTAATATTTATAAGGATTTTACCTTTTTTTTACGACAGTCTTATGATTTGGGCAAAAAAGATTCTGTGGCCATCAATGATTCTACTACCGAGTATTTGTTTTATTCCAAACTTCGTTTCCAGTACAGTTTTTCCTATCATAATTACATTTATGAGTATGTAGATAATGTTACAGATTCTATTACATATCAAAATTGGTACGACACTACTATCTTGCGTAACCATTATTCCCCGTCTTTATATGATAGTTTAAAAATAATGGACAAATGGAAAATAATAAGCAATGATTTTTCAATACTGCAGTTTCCGGATACTAAAAATGCTTCCCAGTATTTACTGGCAGGGGCAAGGCTGGAAAATATTAGAGGCACTTTTTCATCAGGCTCAAAAATTTATTACAATATTGTTTTACATGGCGAGTATAGAAATAAAACCAGGAACAGGCTATGGGATATTTTAGCCAATGGGGAATTTTATTTAACCGGGCTTAATGCAGGCGATTACAGTGCAACTGCATCGCTGGCAAGGTTCCTTAATAAAAAATGGGGTAATGTAAGTTTGTATTTCAGCAATGTAAACCGCAGCCCTTCCTTTATTTACAACCCTCTCTCTTCATTTAATTTGGGTAATGCCGGTGATTTTAATAAGGAAAATATTACCACTTTAAAAGCTTCAGCAGATAACCCGTTTATCAGTTTATCAGCCGCCAATTATCTTATAACCAATTATATTTATTACACCAATTATTACCAGACAGCACAGTATAGTAAACTGATTAATTTATTGCAGCTAAGCGCTTCAAAAAGAATAAGGTTGTCAAAAAAGTGGAACTGGTATATGGAAGCAACCTTACAGCAAACTGATGCTGCAGCGCCAGTAAAAGTGCCTTTCTTTTTTACCCGGAACAGGTTTGCTTACGAAGGGCTTTTCTTTAAAAATCTTAACCTGAGTACCGGTATAGAACTAAGGTATTACACACCCTACAAACAATATAATTACACGCCGGTGATGGGTAAGTTTTTTCCGCAGGATTCTGTAAATATTCATAACCGCCCGGATATAAGTGCGTTTATACATTTTAGAATCAGGTCTTTTACATCCTATATAAGGGTTGATAATTTAAACACGCTAAGTTTTGAAAACGGTTTCGGGTTTACTCACTATAATTTTGCCGCACCTCATTATATATACCCTGGCTTTACATTCAGGTTTGGTATTCAATGGGCTTTTGTAAATTAAAATAAAACTGTATTGTATTTACGCTTTGTATGTTTAACATCTATTATCAATAAAATAATTGAAATTTATATCACCATCAATACAAATTTTTATAAATGAAAAGTATCATCACAACAGCAGTATTCATCGCTATTTGTTTTATTAGTAAGGGTCAGGTTGCAATAGGGCAGATGGCACCGGAAATTTCTTTGCCTGGCGTAAAAGGTAACATTATTAAGTTATCAGACTTTAAGGGAAAAGTTGTTTTGCTCGATTTTTGGGCCAGCTGGTGTGGCCCCTGCCGTGCATCGATACCATCAGTTATAAAATTGTACAAAAAATATAAGGGGCAGGGTTTTGAAGTGTTTGGCGTTTCCATAGATACAAAAAATAAGGAATGGCAAAAAGCAATTGCACAGGATAAAATAAATTACACACAGGTAATTGATATAAAAGGGTTTTATTCACCAACAGCAGAAAAATATGGGATAGACCAAATACCTACTTCTTTTTTATTGGATAAAACGGGTAAAATAATTGCTATCGATCTTGAAGGTGAGCAATTGGAAAATAAAATAAAAGAATTGCTGTAAAATTATTATCAAACAATTATTGCTTAATCATCTACTTCTACAAAATAACCCAGTACAGGTTTATTATTTATTAAAATGGTTACAGGATAACTATTTTCTTCTTCAAATTTATAGCTGAATTTTACTTCTCCTTTACTTAAGGTATAATCTACAGTTTTAATTTTCTTTTTTTTGCCTTCCCCAATAGCAAGCGCTACAATATCTATTGCTGAACCAGGGTACACTTTAAAGCTAAACTGCATGGAGGTATTGAGTTTTGTTTTTATAAAACCATTGTCGGGTAAAAAATTAGTGGTGCCGAATTCGTAGGCTGCATTGTTTACCAGGGGTAGTGAAAAGAAATTAGAGCCCTTTGGCGCAGCACCTAATAACCATGCCTTATTATCGGGCAAATGCTGCAAATTAAATATTGGTTTATCCGCAAAAAAATAAGCATCATCATATGCTTTTGTAAACACGGTTATTTTATCATCAGTATAGCCGCTGCCTAAAGTTGGGTCTACATAATACCAGCTTTCGGGGCTTTGGCCCAATTGTACCACGTTCCATGTATGGTTAAATTCATTAGGCTTTTCTTTAAACTGTTCAGTATTATTTTTTAAATACCCATCTACGGTAAGGCAGCGGATTTTTGCAACACTACACATGTCTTGAAACAGCGCTGCATAGCCCGATGATGTTGCTTTCCGGGTTTTTAAAATAAAATCCGAAGTGCTTATTTCATTGCCATTGGTTCTGGCAGCCTTGCAGTCAAAACTAATATTATAGGCAATCCAGTCAAAGATGGCCCTTGATTTATCTTTACTGTCTGGAAACTTTTTAGTAAGGATATAACTGATAGTGCCCATATTGAGTGTATCAAGGGCACCTACAGATTTTACATAATCATCTACTGCGCTAAAATCTCCTTTACGGGTTTGTGCAATGGCATGTACGCTTACTAAAAGAAATAAAAAGGGGAATATTTTTTTCGCTGTAGTTATCATGCAATAAAATTAAGGATACAAAAGTTAAAATAAAGTGATTTTGTTTTATAAATAAATACAGAAATTTGTTGCCGGGTACACATGATAAATTTTAAAACAACCATACTAAAATTTGGCAGCCAGGGCGAAAAAACGGGCTGGACCTATATTGAAATTCCTGCTGAGCTTGCTGATAAACTATATCCCGGCAATAAAAAATCATTCCGGGTAAAAGGGAAATTAGATTCATATTCAATTAAAGGAATTTCATTGTTACCAATGGGGGAAGGCATTTTTATTATGGCGTTAAATGGCGCTATTCGTAAAGCCATTGGTAAACAAAAAGGTGCTTTGGTACAGGTTCAATTGCAAATTGACAGCGTTCCATACCAGCTGGATAAGGCTTTGATGAAATGCCTGGCTGACGAACCTGTTGCATTCCAAAATTTCAAATTGCTTCCCAAATCACATCAAAACTATTACAGTAAATGGATTGATAGCGCCAAAACAACTCCTACCAAAACAAAACGGATAGCTATGACTGTAAATGCCATGCTTAAAAAGATGGATTTTGGGCAAATGCTACGTTCAGCAAAAGATAATAATAACCTGTTAAATAGCTGAATGAACGTCTAGGTAATATTCATTTGGTAGAAAGTGGTTGCAACTCATAAAAGGATTATTGTATTTGGCAAAATAGCTACGTACATTTAATAACACAAAAATTATTTTATGAAGCAGACATTACTTGCCATTACTACATTATTATTTCTACAGCCTTGTTTACAGGCCCAATTAACTACTACGCCAGATGGCGGAAATAAAAAGGCAACAATAACAGAACTTATCGGCCTTACAGAAGTAACCATTCACTACAATAGGCCTGGTGTAAAAGGAAGAGAGGGTAAAATATGGGGAACTTTAGTACCCTTCGGATTTGCCGACCAGGGCTTTGGTACCAGTAAAGCAGCTCCTTGGCGGGCAGGTGCCAATGAAAACACTACTATTGAATTTAGCACCGATGTAATGGTTGAAGGCAAACCCCTGGCTGCCGGCAAATATGGGGTTTTTATTGCCGTTGGGAAAGAAGAGTCTACCCTTATCTTTTCAAAAAACAGCACTTCGTGGGGAAGTTTTTTTTATGATGATAAAGAGGATGTACTGAGAGTTACTATTAAGCAAAAAACAAATGAGCCGCCTGTTGAATGGATGAAATTTGAGTTTTTAAATGAAACAATGAACAGTGCCACTATTGCTTTGGCATGGGAAAAATGGATATTTCCTTTTACTGTTGAAACAGATTTGAACAAACAACAGGCCATTATTTTCAGGAACGAATTAAAAAGTGATAAGGGTTTCGACTGGAAGCCATGGGCACAGGCTGCTGAATGGAGCGCTGATAATAATACCAACCTTGAGGAAGGGTTGCAATGGGCCGATTATGCCATCAGCGGGCAGTATATAGGCGAAAAGAATTTCAGGACACTGAGTGATAAAGCAAGATTATTGAACATGACAGGTAAAACTGCTGAAGCAGATGCACTGATGAAAGAGGCCATTACTTATGGCAATATGAACGAGGTTGATGGCTATGCCCGCCAACTGATGAAAGCAAAAAAGACCAAAGAAGCAGCAGCGTTATTCAAAGCAAATTATAAAAAATACCCCAACCAGTTTACCACCAACATGGGTATGGTAAGGGCTTTAAGCAGCGAACAAAATGATAAGGAAGCATTGAAATATGCGAATGCAGCCTTGGCCCAGGCACCTGACCCCAATAATAAATCATTGGTAGAAGGTATTATTGTACAGCTTAAAGCGGGTAAGGATGTAAGCGAATAATTTTTTTTCAGGCGGCCAGACTTCCAAAGTTTAAGAAACTTCGGAAGTCTAAATTCAAGGGAACGCCAACCTGGCAAAAATGCTTCTATAACTCTTAAAATTAGTTTTATTTCAAAATTTTATTATCTTAACGGTCTTAAAAATATTCAACATGAAAAAAATTATTACTTTATCGGCTTGCGTACTGTTTTTAATGATAATTACCATTCCTTCAAAAGTAGTTGCGCAAACGCTGACTGCAGCAGACATACAAACGCAAATGGTTAAAGACTGGGAACGTGCAAAAGCATATACCATTAGTTATTTAAACACCATGCCTGCGGGCAAATATTCGTTTAAGGCCGTTGACAGCCTGCGCAGTTTTGCCAATCAAATGCTGCACCTTGCAGAGGGAAATGTTTTTATTATGTCGAACGGAACGGATATAAAAACGCCTTCGTGGTTTGGTGCAGAAGATGTTGAACACAGCCCGACAGCCCAATCAAAAGATTCGGTGATGTATTTTGTTGTTGCCAGTTACGATTATTGCATCAATGCAGTAAAAAATTTCCCGCTGGACAAATGGGGCGAAAAGAAAAAAGTATTTGGTTTTGAAGCAACAAGATATGCATTGATGACAAAGGCTTTTGAACACCAGACACATCACCGCGGCCAAACCACCATTTATATCCGCCTCGTGAATGTAAGGCCTCCACAGGAAAGCCTGTTCTGATAAAATTATTGTATTGCTGATTTTTTGCAGCATTAAAATCCCGATTTTTATTCGGGATTTTTAATTTCTAAATACACATTAAGCCTTTTTATATTTCCAAAACTTTGGAAGGCTGTTATGTAATCACTTATTTTTTTAATTTTTTTTATCGCTTTTTTATGAGGCCCTACCACCTAAACATAAAACCATTGCGGAAAATTTAAATGTTAAGATTTGTAGTAACGTGATCTATTGAAAAAATATTTTTTTTATTGCAAATTGTGTTCAATATTTACTTTTTTAAAATCAAAAAATCCAATGAAAAAACTAGTTGCTGCCAGTCTTGTCGTGTGCATGCTTTATGCCTGTAAAAAAAGTGACACACCGCCACCTGTAACGTCCAAATCACCTTCTATTACATCTGTGAGCCCGGTTACCGGGGGCTACAATACAGTCATAACTATTACGGGAACAAATTTCAGTACCACAGCCACAAATAATCATGTTACAGTTAATGGAGTAGTTGCTACAATAAAAAGGGCTACAAATACTGCTATTACTGCCATGGTGCCTGAAAGAGCAGGTACTGGTAATGTTATGGTAGCTACAGATGATGGAACATCCAACGGAACCATCTTTACTTATGTGCCAGTAGTTTATATATCCGGGACCACTTTTTTATTTGATCCTAGTAATAATAGCTCCAAGTATATTGCTTGGTATTGGAAAAATGGGGTAGATACTATATTAAGCGAAACAGGGAGCACTGCAAATGGTATATCGGTTTCTGGAAATAATATCTATGTTGTTGGTAATTTATCCTCATCCCCTTCAGGTAGTTTAAGGATAGGTTATTGGAAAAATGGAATTCCAACGATTTTAATTGGAAACAATCAAACTGCTGCAGGAAGTGGGAGTGCGATTTTTACTATGGGAAATGACGTATATGTTACCGGTTCTGAAAATTTTGCTAACAATTATATTAACCCATTATTCTATTGGAAAAATGGAGTGTCTACTGCCTTGGATGCAAGTTCTGACAGCAGCATGTTTAGTGTATCTATTTACGTGTCAGGAAATGATGTCTATACAGCTGGCTATAGCTATAAATATAACTACCATTATACAGCGAGACTATGGAAAAATGGTATTGCAATCCCATTAACGAATGCCTCTGTTTTTCAAAGTTTTGCGCAATCTGTTTTTGTTTCAGGAAACGATGTGTATGTTGCGGGTGAGGAATATAATGAAGCTTTAAATATGTACATCGCAAAATACTGGAAAAACAACATTGAGATCACTTTAACAAACGGCACTTTATCATCGTATGCTAAATCTATTTTTGTTTTAGGAAATGATGTTTATGTATGTGGTTCAGAATATATTGGTGGAAAAAGCAATGCTATATATTGGAAAAATGGCAGCATAGTAAAATTAACAGACGGTACTAAAGAGTCTTATGCAAACTCTATTCAGGTTATAGGTACTGATGTTTATATTTCAGGTATTGACGAATTATCATCAAATTTTCCATATAAAGGTGCTGCAGTATATTGGAAAAACGGAACAAAAATACCCTTAACAGATGCGAAAAACTATTCTATTGCATCAGGTATATTTTTACAATAATTCAGCGGATGAATTTTTTTTGCAGACCCAATTGGTACACCTTAAGCCAATAGGGTCTGCTTATTTAATTTTTTTAGTTAAAACAATTGAAATCAGAATCCAGGATTTCTAATTCAAAATTTTAATGCATCGCTCTAAGAAGCTAAACAAAGTCATTGCCTTTTCCTTTCCAGCACTTTCTTTTGTAATTAACTATTATACTACAAAGCAATAAATCTCTCTAAAAGGGATGTAAATTTTTTATGCGCAATAAAATTACAACTATGTGCAAATGCGATGATTTTTTTTGATCAACTCTTTTTTATTAAAGCAGTCCCCAATTATTTTTAGTGATATTTAATCAGCATTAAACTATAGATAAAATGATTTTACAAAAGTAGTTGCTTAGGCATAATAAATTCAAATGTTAGCTATTGAAAAATAATTTTTAGGAAAGTAAAATGCATTTAATTAATTAAGATTTTGTACCTTAAAAGTAAATTTTGCAATGAAAATGAATGTAATTGATAAGAATTTAAAATTGTATATCCCCATTTTTCAATGGCTTCCCCAATACCATTCTGGTTTATTAAAAGGAGATTTAATTGCAGGCATTACATTAGCATCATTTGTACTGCCCGAATCCATGGCATATGCCACTCTTGCCGGGGTTCCATCTTATTATGGCATCTATTGCTGTCTTGCAGGGGGATTGCTATTTGCCTTCTTTACCACTTCGCAGCACGTTGCTGTGGGGCCAACATCTGCCACTTCCCTAATGATAGGAACCACGGTTGCTACACTTGCCGGAGGGGATTTGCAGCGTTGGGCAGCAATAGCAGCACTTACTGCACTTGTAGTGGCAGTATTGTGTTTTATCGCCTTCCTTTTTAAATTAAGTTCTCTTGTGAATTTTATAAGCGATAGTATATTACTTGGATTCAAAGCCGGGGCAGCATTGTCTATCATGGCAACACAAATACCAAAACTATTTGGTGTGGAAGGCGGCGGCGGTCATTTTTTTGGAAGAATGGTTTCACTCTTTCAACATTTGCCTGAAACCAATTGGGTAGTTTTATCTTTTGGGATCATAGCGATGGTACTGCTTTTTTTTGGTGATAAAATTTTGCCAGGCAAACCTGTTTCACTTGTTATTGTTATTGTTTCCATAATTGTTTTATCATTTACGCAGCTTGCTTCACTGGGCATGCATATCACTGGCGAGATACCCGCTGGCTTACCTTCTTTAGCCAAACCTTCTTTAAGGTTCAATGATATTAATGGTGTTATGGAACTGGCTTTTGCCTGTTTTCTTATGGGGTATATTGAAACCATTTCGGCAGCAAAAACCTTTGCAATAAAAAATAATTATACAATCAATCCACACCAGGAACTGCTTTCTTTAGGATTTGCCAATTTTGCTGCTGCATTTTCGAGTGCTTATGTTGTTTCAGGAGGCTTGTCACAATCTACGGTTAATGAAAAATCAGGGGCAAAAACGCCCTTATCACTTATTATTTGTTCTTTAACACTGGGTATTATTCTATTGTTCCTGACTGGGTTACTGAAAAACCTGCCTGAAGTTATACTGGCTGTAATTGTGCTGCATGCCGTTTCTGGTTTAATTAAAATAAAAGAATTGAAACAGGTTTACCAACTCAGCAAACTGGAATTTGCTGTGGCAATGGTAGCATTTATAAGTGTTCTGTTATTTGGAATACTTACGGGGGTGCTGCTTGCCGTACTCACTTCCCTGCTTTTATTGATAAGGCGTATCTCTTATCCCCATGTTGCATTACTGGGAAGGATAGGTAACAGTATTCACTATTCAGATATGGAGCGGCATGCTGATAATATATTAATTGATGGTATTATCATTTTAAGAATAGAGTCTTCAATACTTTATTTTAACGAAGAAAATGCACTGCAAAAAATTAATTATAACATCGAAAATTACGGGGGTAACCTAAAGCTTGTTATTATTGATTTATCTGCATCTCCCTTTATTGACGTTGCAGGTTCAAAAATGTTATTACAACTGTCAAATCAATTAAAGAAAAAAGGAATCAGCCTAAAAGTGGTGGAAGCACTTTCTAACGTTAGGGATATTATGAGGAAGCAGGGGATGGAAGAAGTTATTGGACACATAAGCAGAATGGTTTCCATTGATGATGCAGTACATGAATTTGAAACCAGTAAAAGCTAGCTGAGGAGTTTGTTTTGGTTGTAAAAAAATTACATCCCGTTAACGCAATTATCAAATCATTAATAACCAAATTTTTTAAAGCATCACCCTAAGCAGCAAGGCAAAGCCATTGTCTTTTTTTGGATTATCTGTTATGGTAACAATGTGCAAACCAGCGGGTGTCCATACTTTAAAAATCTCTCCTTTTTTATGCGCCGCAATGCCCTGGTCTAATTGAGGCAGCATGGCTCCACGTACAAACCAGCCAAGGTCGCCGCCTTTGGCAGCCGAGCCCCTGTCTGCGCTGTAGGTGGTGGACATTTCTGCAAAACTGTTTTTGCGAGTTTGTATTTTACTGATAATATTTGTTGATAGGGTATCGGCAAAATTCTTTTTAAATAATGCTGTATCTAATAAAATATGGCTTACATGATAAAAGGTGTTGGGTACTTTGGCAAGTACTTTTATTAAATAATTAGAGCCCTTCCAGGGACCGTAAACTTTATCCAATTTTCCATTATAGGCAATACTGTCTGCCAAACCTAAAAAGGAAGTGCTGCACATTACGGCAACGGTATCTATTTTATATTTTTTTTTGAGAACGTATTTTACATAACCGATGGGGTCTTTTGTTGTATCCAGCACTTTTTTTATTTGTGCAACAGACTGACCAAAGATATAGGTACTTGCAATAAGCAAAAATAGAGCAATAAGGATTTTCTTCACCAGGATATTTTTAAAGATTTATTTTTTTAGTAACAGATTTCACCTGTTTTTTTAAAGTTTCCAGCTCACCGGTTTGTTCCTGTATAAAGGAATTATCTTCCAGCCTTCCGGTTACGATATTCATTTCTTCAGTTGTTTCGTATACCATTTTTCTAAACGGATTTGTATAGTCTTTGGCCCTCGATTCATAAATGCCTTTACACATCCATGTTCTTGTAGCTACTGCCTCCTGTAATAATTCAATAAAACGGGCAGCAGTAAACTGCCTCGGTGTAATCAATAACATTTCTAATAAGGATGTATAGGCATGGTGCAATTTATCCTCGTAATATTTATCACCCTGTATGATATAAAATTCATGTACGGACTGCCAGTTTTTTATTTTATTGTTTTTTATATTTCTTTTTAAACCCTCCATTTCGGTTTGCTGAATTAACTGCCCGCCAATATTCAGCCATTTGCTGCGCTGTATTTTTGCCGACAATGTTTTTTTAAAGTCGTCAAAACTGGCAAACTTATTTTTTAAAAAATGTTGCAGCAATTGCATTGTTCCATAATAGCGTATCAATTCAGTAAACAATTCAATTGATTGTGGCACTTTTGTTATCTCTGTTTCACGGCCGGTGTTTTCCCAGCCTGTAGTAATAGCATTGCCTTCTTCATTGGGTTGTAAAGCTTTTAATGTTTGCAGCGAATCAAATAATTCATTAATGGTATCCGGCGCTAAATAATCATATTCAAGATGTTGTATTTTATCGGTCCGCCTGTCCCTGTCTGCATACTTCCACGAATTTCTTTCCAGTGCATACATGTTATACATAAACCAGTAACCAGGCATTATTACTAATTTCTCATTGGCAACATCATTGCTGATTAAACTAAATGGTATGGGTATACGTAACTCTGCCGGATAATCGCCTTTTGCCAAAATAGTAAAGGAGGCAAATATTGAATTGTGTTTAAGGCTTACACAAAGCCCCGGCCAAAAGCCACGACCAGCAACAATTTCACCATCAGGGCTCCTGCTGTTATGGTTACTGCCAATTGTGGCACCGGCAGCAATATTGCTTTGACCCATTACCAGTGAGGCGCATAAAAAAGAATTGTTATGGTGTTGTTCGTGTGCCGGAAAAATAAGAGAATTTAAAACTTCGCAACAGGAAATGGTAGAGTTATTGCCCAGGTAAGAATTGAGCAATCTTGCTCCATATTTCAATTGAGAGTGAGAGGCCATAACAAATCTTACCGCTTTTACTCCGTAAAATATCCTGCATCCGTAACCAACAATACCATTTACCATTTCGCAGCCTTCGCCGATTTGCGAAGTACGTTCCATATCACTATTGATGGTAAGGTTTTTTAATTTATTGGCACCCTTTAAATAAGCATCGGTACCAATGGTTACATCTTTAATGATTCTGCAGTTTTTTATTACCGTTCTGTCGCCAATCTTTCCATAGTATCCACGACGGTTATCAAATTTTTGCTGGGTAAATTCTTTAAACTTATCTAATAATGCTTCATCGGTTCTGTACTTACTCCACATATGGGCATCTCCCGGCAACATGCCATCAAAAGGTATTACTTTTCGCCCCCCGTTTTCATTGCATAGTTCCATCCATATCCTTGAGTCTTCTGCATCTCCTTCACTGATGATGCCATTACCAAACTTGGCTTTATCGGTAGTAGCTATTTCATTCACATTGGCAATCATTACTTCGTTACCAATAATATAATGGCTTAAATAATTTACATTATCAATGCATACATTGTCACCAAAATCGCAACTAATAATGGTGCTGTTATATAAACCAACAGACATCCTTAAATTATGAAATTCAAGATAGAGCGGTTCAAGATTGCCAATACGTACCAATCCAAAAAACTTACAATTCTTTACCAGTTCCGCATTAAACGACTGCGAAACAAAAATAAGGTCCCAATTATCGGAAGTATTGCGGTTGTGTACCAGCACTTCAATTTCCTGTGAAGTTAATTTGCGGTATACAGTATCAACTGTATTTTGAATATTGCGGAGATAGTATTCATCCTTGCCTGCAGGGATATATTTTTCTTCTATAAAATTATACCCCAGTTTATTTACGGGATGTTTCTTTATGATGTTCATTAAAAATAGTTAGGGTTAAAAATTAGTAGATAATTGATAAATGGATAATGGATAATTTTTCAATTTGATGTTGTATTATTTTTTTTAAGCTTACAATTATAGCACAGGCAAACGTATAACTAAAATCTTTGCCCATAATAACATTATCAATTATCCATTAAAACTATCACTCTACTGTTACACTTTTTGCCAGGTTCCTCGGCTTATCAACATCCACTCCTTTGGCAATACCAACATAATACGATAATAATTGCAAGGGAATACAACTCAGCAACGGCGCCATAATTTCATCAGCAAGTGGTACAAAAAATACATCATCTGCCAACCCCGGAATTACATCATCACCTTCAGAAATAATGGCGATTACTTTTCCCTTACGTGCTTTAATTTCCTGTATGTTACTGATAATTTTTTCGTGGTAACTATCCTTTGTGGCTACAAATACTACCGGCAAAGTTTCTGTTACCAATGCAATAGGGCCATGTTTCATTTCTGCAGCAGGATATCCTTCCGCATGTATATAACTTATCTCTTTCAGTTTTAAAGCGCCTTCCAATGCAATCGGAAAGTTGTACCCACGCCCAAGGAATAATGCATCAGCAGCACCTTTGTATTTTTCTGCAATTATTTTTATTGCCTCTGCATTTTTTAATAAGGCTTCTACTTTCTCTGGAACGGCTTCTAATTCAAATAATAATTTGGTGTAACGCTCGTCCGTAATGGTTCCTTTTTCTTTTGCAATTTTTAACGCCATCATCGTAAGTACCGCCAGCTGGCCAGTAAAGGCCTTCGTGCTGGCTACACCAATTTCGGGGCCGGCATGCGTATAGGCGCCACCATGACTTAACCTTGCAATAGAAGAACCAACTGCATTTACAATACCAAAAATAATAGCACCCTGTTCTTTTGCTTTTTCAATAGCAACCAATGTATCAGCCGTTTCGCCGCTTTGCGAAATGGCAATGATAATATCGCCTTTATTGATTACGGGGTTACGGTACCTGAACTCAGATGCATATTCCACTTCAACAGGTATCCTGCATAATTCTTCAATAACATATTCTGCTACTAAACCGGCATGCCAACTTGTGCCACAGGCTACAATAATAATGCGCTGTGCTGTTTTAAATGCTTCTATATTATTTTGAACACCACTCATGGTAATGGTTCCTGCAGTTGCGTCTAGCCGGCCACGTAAGCAGTCATGGATAGTGCTGGGTTGTTCAAAAATTTCCTTCAGCATAAAATGATCGTAACCACCCATTTCAATTGCGGCCAGTTCCATATCAAGTTTGGTGATAAAGGGAGTTATTTTTTCATTACCCAGATTTTTAAGAATTAGTTCATCTGGTTTTACAATGGCCAGTTCATAATCGTTTACGTACACAACCTCCTTGGTATATTCCAGCATCGGAGAGGCATCACTGCCTAAAAAATGTTCACCTTTGCCGACACCAATTACCAGCGGACTGCCTTTTCTTGCTGCAATGATGGTACCCGGGTTATCTTCATCAATTAATAAAATGCAATAAGCACCCGTAACTCTTTTCAATGCTACCCTTATGGCTTCTTCCAGGCTGCAGTTGTTATTTTGTTTTATATCCTCAATAAAATTCAACAGTACTTCAGTATCGGTATCACTTGTAAAATTGTATCCTTTATTTACGAGGTCTTTTTTTAGCTGTATGTAATTTTCAATAATGCCATTGTGTATCATGGCTAATTTGCCGCTTTTGGATGTATGCGGATGTGCATTCCTGTCGTTAGGCTCGCCATGCGTAGCCCATCTTGTATGGCCAATGCCTGTATTTGCATGAAGATCTTTGCCAACAATAAACTCTTCGAGTTCGGCAACACGCCCTTTCTTTTTGTATACTCTTAAACCGCCATTAAGTAACGCTACACCTGTGCTGTCGTAGCCACGGTATTCTAATCTTTTTAAGCCTTTAATTACAATGGGGTAAGCTTCCCTGGGTCCGGTATATCCTACAATTCCACACATATTTTATTTTTTATTTTTTTGAGCTCGGCAATAGAATATTTTATAAGCTTCATAGGCGTCGCACCCTTGTACCAAATAATAACAAGGAGCTTTTACCAAAGCGGCCGGGATAAATTAATATTGCAAATTAATAAAATGTAACCAATAAATAGTTAATTCACTTACAGTAGCAATATCCAAAGAGCTTTACTACATTTGAGTTATAAACTTTCAGTAATGAAATATTTTTTATTCCTATCTGCATTTTGTATTACCCAATTTTTAGTAATTGCACAAAACGGGGTACCTGCACCTGAAACAATTAATTATTTAGTGCGGCATGCAGAAAAGGAAAAAGGAGATGACCCTTTACTAACAGAAGCAGGAAAACAACGTGCAGGAGATCTAATGCGTACATTAAAAGACAAACAGCTGCAACGCATTTATGTAACTCAATACCGCCGCACACAAATGACAACAGATAGTTTGCGTATCCAGATGGGAATCGATACCGTGCATTACCTGGCAGATTCCACAGGAAATAGTTTGCTTGAAAAAATAAAAGTAAACAACGATTTTGGAAAATCCATACTGGTAATAGGGCATACCAATACTCTGCCCTTATTATTGAAAAATTAGGTGTAGCAAAACAAACAATCCCTGTTATTGAAGACAATGAATTTGATTATTTATTTGCAGTAAGGCTTACAAAACAGGGGGCAGCACTTACTATCAGCAAGTATGGCGTTAAACCGCTGATAAAAGCTGCAGGTACAACCGTGCAGCGCTTACAATAAAATGCCTTTTAAAAACAGGTAGGCCACAGAAAAATAAATGATAAGCCCTGTAACATCTACCAGTGTTGCAACAAATGGTGCAGAACTAACCGCAGGGTCAGCGCCTAATCTTTTTAAAATAAGTGGTAACATTGATCCGGTAATGGTACCCCAAAGTACCACGCCTACCAGCGATACGCCTACACTAATGGCCACCAGTAACCAATGAATTCCATAGAGATCCTGCAAAATACCGTGGCTCATCAATACATGCCAAAGGCAAATTCTTATAAAACCGATAAGGCCAAGAATGCCGCCCAATGTTAAGCCGCTAAAAATTTCTCGGCGCATTACTCGCCACCAATCAGCGAGGGAAACTTCGCCAACAGCCATTGCCTGTATGATGAGCGTTGAAGCCTGTGAACCACTGTTACCGCCACTTGAAGCTATCAATGGCATAAACATTACCAACACAGTTGCCCTTGATATCTCATCATTAAAATATGCCAATGCAGTTGCTGTTAACAGCTCGCCAAAAAAAAGTACAATCAGCCAACCTGCCCTTTTTTTCATCAGTTTTAAAAAAGGCGTATCAAGATAAGGTTCATCCAAAGCCTCTGTACCGCCCATCTTTTGCATGTCTTCGCTAAACTCTTCACTGGCAACCCACAACACATCATCAATGGTAACTATGCCCAGTAATTTATTGCTTTTACTTACAACGGGCAGGGCTACACGATTATTCATTTTAAATACTTCGTTGGCTACTTCCTGATCATCTTCAGCATGTAGTGTAATTACCCTGCCATCCATTAACTCATCAACCCTCTTATCTGCCGACGCCATGATGAAATCCTTTATCCGTATATCATCCAGCAATTCTCCTTTATCATTAATTACATAAATCACATCGATTGTTTCGCTGTTTTTGGCATATTTCCGGATGGTGTTCAATACGTCTTCTACGGTATCATGCTCGTACACATAAATATAATCCGGTGTCATCAGCCTTCCAACACTTCCTTCGGGGTAACCCAATAAAGAAAGGGTTATTTTTCTTTCTTCGGGGTTAAGAGTTTTAACCAACTCCCTTACTGCATTGCTGTGTAATTCACTTAAAAAAGCGGTACGGTCATCTGCGGGTAATTCATTTAATAATTCTGCAGTTTTAAAAGCAGGTAAATTTTTAACGATTCTTTTTTGGGTAGATAGTTCAAGTATCTTAAATAAACTGGCAGCCCGGTGTATAGAAAGATGGCTGATAATCTGGGTTTCAAATTCCTGGTTGCCTTCTATAAGTTCGGCTACAGCACTGATATTTTGATTATTCAAAAAATCCTGTATCTGTAATTTATCTTCTGAAGCAATTACTTCTTCAAACTGATCTTGTATTGATATTTCGTCTACTTCTAAAGGCATATGTAAGTTGTTTTTGCCGTTAAGGCGTTTAGACGTTTTTTGTTTTTAGGATAGCAGGCCTTTTAAGCATCCATAGTTTTAAATTTTTTAAAAACGCCTAAACGTCTAAACAGCACTACCCATAAAAACGCCTAAACGGCAAAAAAATGTAAATTTTCTTTTAACTATCTTGCAAATTACTCCATTTAAGTTAACCAAAAAGTATGTTGCTTCCCCATTTGTATATTGATACTGTTTCCGGCAAGGGTAGGGGCGTATTTACCAAAAAGGCGATACCGGGCAATACTGTTGTAGAAATATCGCCTGTTATTGTAATGAGTAAGGCAGACAGGCAAAGCCTTGATAAAACTCTTTTGCACGATTATATTTTTGAATGGGGAACCTTAAAAGATAAGTGCTGTATGGCTCTGGGCCTTGTGCCGATGTACAACCACAGTTACAAAAGTAATTGTGAGTACTTTATGGATTTTGATAATGATACTATTTCCGTTAAAACCGTAAAGGGTATTAAGAAGGGAACTGAATTAACCATCAATTATAATGGCGATTGGAATGATCCGGCGAAATTATGGTTTGAAGTAAGTAAATAAAAAAACCAGTGCTAATTTTAAACAATTATTTTAAAACTAAAACTGAGGTACCAGTAATAATCAAAATATATAATTATGCATATTATTAAAACAGCATTGCTTTCTTATGGCATGAGCGGAAAAATATTTCATGCTCCTTTTATTGCGGCTCATTCCGGATTTCGACTGCTGGGCTCATGGGAAAGAAGCCAAAAAAAAATAGAGGAAGATTACCCGGATGCAATATCTTATCCAACACTGGAGGCATTATTGGCAGATGAAGCCATTGAACTGGTAATTATAAATACACCTAACAATACGCATTTTGATTATGCCACTAAGGCCTTGCTTGCCAACAAACACGTAGTGGTTGAAAAGGCATTTACAACAACAGTGGCAGAAGGTGAGTCATTAAAAGCATTAGCTGATAAGCAGCAAAAAAAAATAAGTGTGTATCAAAACCGGCGGTACGATAGCGATTTTAGAACGGTAAAAAACATTCTCGAAGAAAAATTGTTGGGAGAAATTGTAGAAGCAGAATTTCATTATGATCGTTTTAAACCAGTGGTAGGCCCGAAGCTTCATAAAGAAACAGCAGGCCCCGGTGCAGGGCTGTTAATGGATCTTGGACCACACTTAATTGATGAAGCATTGTGTTTATTTGGTATGCCCCAGGCGGTTTTTGCAGACATCCGTATAACAAGGCCTTTATCAAAAGTTGATGACTGGTTTGATTTGCTCTTGTATTATCCGGCTTTCAGGGTAAGGCTAAAGGCAAGCGGTTTTGTTAAAGAGGCAATTCCTGCAAATATTATTAACGGCTGTAATGGGTCTTTTATAAAGGCCAGGGCCGATGTTCAGGAGGCTGATTTGTTAGCTGGTAAAAAGCCAGGAGATATTAACTGGGGTATTGAACCAAAGTCAGGATATGGATTATTACATACAGAAAAGAAAGGCGTTGTCGTAAAAGAACACATACTTTCCGCGAAGGGCAACTATGGTGATTATTATGAAGGGGTTTACCAGGCACTTACAACTGCAAAGCCAATGCCCGTTAGTGCACAGGACGGTATCAACACAATAATTATTATAGAAGCGGCTGTAAAAAGCTGTGCAGAAAAAAGAATTGTAGAACTTTAAACCCCTCAAAATAATAAATTGAAAATTTAATAAATAAAACTCAATGTTTAAACATTAAAAGCATTATCTTGCAATAAAATTATAAAAATATGGCAACAAAAACCTGGGCAATAGACCCCACACACAGCGAAGTACATTTTAAAATTAAGCACCTGATGATTACGAATGTTACAGGCAGCTTTGATATTTTTCAGGCTTCTGTAGTAACGGAAGACGAAGATTTTTCTACTGCAAAAGTCAGTTTTACAGCTGATATCAATTCTATCTCAACAGGTAACGAACAAAGGGATGGCCATTTAAAAAGTGCAGACTTTTTTGATGGGGCTACATATCCTCAAATTAAATTTACAGCCACAAAAGCAGAAAACGTAGACAATGATGGTTCTTATGAACTGTATGGCGATTTAACTATTCGTGATGTAACTAAAAGTGTAAAATTAGCAGTTGAGTTTGGTGGCGTTGTTAAGGATATGTACGGCAATACCAAGGCTGGCTTTACCATTAATGGTAAAATAAACCGTAAAGATTTTGGATTAACATGGAGCGGTGTTACAGAAGCCGGTGGTATAGTGGTAAGTGACGAAGTAAGAATTATAAGTGAAATTCAGTTGATAGAACAGGCATAGTTTTTTCGGGTCAATTGTAAAAAATTGATATAAAAAAATGTCACTTTATTTTAATGTGACATTTTTTTTATTGATGTGTTGTTGCATGTTTTACAACACAAATAAATTGTAATGGAAGGGCGATAAACATTAACTCATCACCCAGGCAATACAGTTATTATTAAAAAATAAAAGATGCACCTGAAGTATAATCGGGTTATTTTTTAAAACGGTACAATAGGCAATACCACTATTACCTGTTAAAGAAATTTTATCAATATGCAGCTGTTCTTTAAAATCAACCTCGCCATCGCCATACCATTTATATAAAGATTCTTTGATGCTCCATGCTGCTGTAAGCAGCGAATCATGCAGCAGCTCAATGGAAGAATCTTCAATTGCCTCAATGATAGCCTGTTCCTTATTGGATAAAAACTTATGTTTTACCCTTGCAACTTTTTCAGTTACCATCTCAATATCTACCCCAACTCTTTTAGTACTGCTTACCATTACGGCTGCATAATGGCCGCAATGTGAAATGGAGAAGTGATATGCTTCATTTTCCAAAAAAGGTTTTCTTGTATCTGCAATCCGTATCAGCATATATGGAAAATCTGGATATAATTCTTTTAATAAATACCTGCCGGCCAGGTGTTGTAGCTGTTTATGCGGATGTGTGATTTCTGTTTGCAATGGAACATATCGTAAAAAAAAACCCTTTTCTTCGGCTATATGCCAAACACCTAATTTTGTTGTAAGGTTGATATTTTGTTGATAAACGAGCGGCATTACAAAAATTGAATTGAAGGTTTGGTTATCGAATATTTTATTTTTACAAAATAACAATTAAACATTTTTATACAACAATTTATTACAATCAATGATCCTTAGCGACACAAGAATTTTAGAAGAAATAGCAAGTGGTACCATCAAAATTGAACCTTATACAAGAGATTGCCTTGGAAGCAACAGTTACGATGTGCATTTGGGAAAATACCTGGCCACTTATATAGACAAAGAACTTGATGCCAAAAAGCATAATACCATTCACCATTTTGAGATCCCAGACGAAGGGATATTATTGCTGCCTCATGAATTTTACCTGGGCGTTACAGAAGAGTATACCGAAACACATGCACATGTTCCTTTTTTGGAAGGGAAATCATCTACTGGCCGCCTTGGTATTGATATTCATGCAACAGCTGGTAAAGGCGATGTTGGTTTTTGCGGCAACTGGACCCTTGAGATTTCGGTAAAGCAACCTGTAAGGGTGTACAAGGGCATGCCAATCGGGCAATTAATTTATTTTCCGGTAGATGGAGAAATTGAAGTTAAGTACAACCAGAAAAAGAATGCCAAATACAGCGGGCAGCCGAATAAGCCTGTAGAAAGTATGATGTGGAAGAATGAATTTTAATTAAGCCGCCAGATATAAAAATTTAAAAGAGAAGCAAAGCTTACCCAAAAAATATACGGTACCAATAACCAGGAAGCGGTACTGGAAATTTTTCCAAACCATATGATTGTAAGCAATATCATTAACCATAGTGCAATGATATCTGCAAAAGCCCATCCCGGTTGTTTTGCATAAAAGAAAATAAAAGACCACAAAAAATTAAGCGTTAACTGAACAGCAAATAAAATAATGGCTGTTTGTTTAACCGCTGTGTCGGCTTCAGTTTTCCAGATAAGGTATAATGCAATACCCATCATAATATACAGTGCCGTCCAAACCGGTGCAAATAACCAGTTAGGGGGATTAAAAGATGGTTTATTTGCAATAGCATACCAGCCGTTAACGCCCGATACAGTAAAAAATCCTGCAATACCACCAACAAGTAATGGAATGGCAATTGATATTAATAATTTCATAGTCTAAATTTACGAAATACCGGAATGATAAATTACAGTTCATTGTATTTTTTGTAGTATGCAATTAAAAGCCCCGTAACCTCATCATAGCTTGAAACACCAGATGGTTGCTGGTTGCTTTGTAAATACTTTCCATACATCCACCTTATTGCGGGTTCAACAGGGTTTTGATGTTTTAGGTAGAAATCGTTTAATACTTCCAAGTCATACTTTACAGATGGCAACAATTGATGAGCCAATGATTTGGCAGCAGCAGAATCAGCAGAATAAAGACTTCTGTCGGCATATAAAAACAAATCAAGATAAACAGAGTAAAGAAACATGCTGTCTTTTGATGCAGAGGCTGCAAGATATCCTACAAAATTGGCCTCTTTTTCTTTTGCATAACCAAGCTGGTGAGCCATTTCGTGGCAGGTTGTATAAGGTTGCAAAAATTTAGGCACGGTAGTATTTACCTGGGCCTCGCCGGTAAATGGATTATAATAGCCCGTAAACCCAATATAATTTCCCAGCCAGCCCCATAATGATGTTTTAACACTTGGGTTATTATATTGTAAAAAACTATATTTTTTACTAACTAAAGAATAGGCCTCTACGGAACGTTTAAAAATTTCCTTGCTTGATAATATTACAGCCGGAGCTTTTATAATAGCCGCTTTGCTTTCATTTACTTTTTGTAGCAAAATATTGCTTATAGTTTTTAAATCCTGGGGTGAGTATTTTTCCATTTTTAAACCTAACTGTACTGCAATACCCTGGCGGTTGTAATTAATGCCCCACAAAATGTTGAATACAATGTAAATAATAAGTAAAACAATAAAAGTTTTAGATAATTTTTTTAAAAAAACCTGCGATGAAACCTGTTTTTTCAACAAAACTTTCAAACCTTTTATAAGTTTCGATAAAAGCCATATTGCTATAATACCATACAAGATATCGCCCAGGCTAAATGACAACAATCCTGTTAACCATCTAAAAAAACTACCAATATAGGTGTATAGGCCAGTAGAATAATACTGCTCTGTTACAACATCATTGGCTGAAAACAAGCGAATAACAACTGCCAGAACAAATAAGGAACCAACAAAAAACCATTTCTTTTTATACATCATACACCTTAAAAATAAAGAAAAACAAGTGCCACCTAAGTTTTAGTGAATAATTTGATATTAATTGTACAAAATTAACCTAAAAAACCTACCTTTGCCGTCCTTTAAACCTGAGGTAATGGGAAAAAGAAAGGCAATTGAGATAGCTTTTGTGGGTTTAAAGCCCGGAATTCATGAGTTTACTTTTAAAGTTGAAGACTTGTTCTTTGCAGAAGCAGCAACAAGGGATTTTGCCAATTGTTCCGCTACTGTTAACTTACAACTGGACAAAAAAAGCAGTTTTATGCTGCTTAAATTTGAGGTGGGAGGAAAGGCGGATGTAGCGTGTGACAGGTGTGGAAACCAACTGACTAAAGATCTTTGGGATGAGTTTAATATGCTGGTAAAAATGGTGGATAACCCGGAAGAAATGAACCAGCAGGAAGAAAATCCGGATGTTTTTTACATTTCTAAAACAGAAAGCCATTTATACCTAAACGATTGGATTTATGAGTTTGTAAGTTTAAGTGTACCGGTTCAGAAATTGTGCAGTGAAGAGGAATTAGGCGGTCCAAAATGTAATAAAGAAATACTGGAAAAATTGAAAGAGATGGAGGCAAATGATGATGCCAATAATGCAAATGCCATCTGGAAGGGATTGGAAAAATTTAAGAAAAAATAAGCAAAACAATTAATTTATAAAAACAACTAAAATTTACCGATATGCCAAATCCGAAACGACGCCATTCGCAGCAACGCAGCGCAAAGAGAAGGACGCATTATAAAGCAAGTGAAACTACGTTAACAGTAGATAAAACTACAGGCGAAACACATGTGCGCCATCGTGCACATGTAAGTGAAGGAAAATTATACTACAAAGGACAAGTGGTTGCTGAAAAAGCGCCGCTAAAAGCATAATATTTTTCAAATCCTGAATTCTAAGTTCTACATTCGATTATTGAATGAGGAACTTAGAATTTTTTATTTAATGCATATACACTATGAATATTGCCCTTGATATGATGGGTGGTGATTTTGCCCCACTGGAAGCAGTAAAAGGTATTGTATTATTTTTAGACGAAGTTAGTGAAGGTATTTCATTGACACTTATTGGCGACGAAACCATTGTGAAAGATTTGATGGCATCTCATGGTATTTCTTCAGCAAATATCACTGTTGTACATGCTTCTCAGGTAATTGAAATGCACGAACATCCTACCAAAGCATTTCGGGAAAAACAACAATCTTCTATTTCCATTGGATTTAATTTATTGGCATCAGGTAAAACCGATGCATTTATCAGTGCCGGCAATACAGGTGCAATGATGGTGGGCGCATTGTTCAGCATCAAGGCTATTGAAGGCGTTAGCCGCCCTACAATCGGCGCTTATATGCCAAGAGAAAACGGCACATTGGGTTTGTTGCTGGATGCAGGTATCAACTCAGATTGTAAACCTGAAAATCTATCGCAATTTGCTACGTTGGGATCATTATATGCAGAGCATATACTTGGTTTTGAAAACCCTAAAGTGGGGCTTTTAAATATCGGAGAAGAAGAAGGAAAAGGTAACCTGCTGGCACAGGCAGCCTACCCATTATTAAAAGAAAATAAGAACATTAATTTTATAGGTAATATCGAAGGTCGTGATATTTTAATAGATAAAGCAGACGTAATAGTATGCGAAGGCTTTACCGGAAATGTTGTGCTTAAAATGGCTGAAAGCGTTTACGACCTGGTAAAAAGAAGAGGGTTACACGATGAACATTTTGACCGTTTTAATTTTGAAATATATGGCGGTGTTCCTGTACTGGGTGTAGCTAAACCGGTTATTATTGGCCATGGTATATCCCACGCTATTGCTTTTAAAAATATGATTCTGATTGCCAAAAAAATGATTGAAAAAGAACTGATGCAGAAAATGACGGATATCTTTAAGGCGCAGGCATAATACCCCAAAATAGATTATCTATATTGATTTTATAATAACTCAATTACAAAATTGTTGTTGGTAATTAAATTTACACAACCTAATATGCAAAGCATGATGGCAAAGCATCACTTGTAAAACATTTATGAGACTTCTGATATTTGAATTTTTATTTCTTATTTCTTCCGTTTCGTTTGGACAGACGAAGCAATACCAAAATCTTTTGGATACTGCTTTTAATAAACGTGGAGGATTGTTTGTTTATTCTATGCCTTTAAAGAATTTTGAACTTGACAAAAGTGAGATGTGGCAGTATGCAGAAAACCTTAAAGATTACTCAAATCAAAATCTTGACACAGTAATGTTTTCACAAATCATACAAAACTCAAAAAATGTTGACACAACTATTTGGAAAGACAATGAGCTTTCAATTTCTCTACTTGTAAATATCAAGGATGAGGCTGTTTCAAAAAAATATGCCATTCAAAAACTTGGAGTTACAGAAAAAAAGCAAATTAAGTTCTATAAAAAGTAAATCAATCGTTATAATTCGACTGACAGTTACAATCGAGATATTTATTATTTTTCAAGACCAGTTTTCGATAACACTAAAAAGTATGCAATAGTTAAGTGGGATAATGCTCAGGGTGGACTTGGGGGAGGAGGAGGAATTATTTTATATCAGTTACAAGGGGATACTTGGAAAGAAATGGGAATAGTAATGAACTGGAAGTATTAACTATCATCAAGAGGTGCTTTATCAATATTCATAAGGGAGATTTAACTGAAGCACAATTTTACAAATTCTCAAACATATCTTTCGTCATTTTCTCCAGATTAAAATCTTCTTTCCAGTCCCAGTCATTTCTTGCTACACTATCATCAATACTCTGGGGCCAGCTGTTGGCTATCTGTTGCCTGTAATCGGGTTTATAAGAAATGGAAAATTCAGGAATATGCTTTTTTATTTCAGCAGCAATTTCTTTTGGCGAAAAACTCATTCCCGAAATATTATAAGAAGTACGGATTTTTATTTTTGCTTCAGGCGCTTCCATTAATTCGATGGTAGCTTTAATGGCATCCGGCATATACATCATGGGCAAATACGTATCTTCCTGCAAAAAACACTCGTATTTTTTTTCTTCCAGCGCTTCATGAAATATTTCTACTGCATAATCAGTAGTGCCTCCACCTGGCGCACTTTTGTAACTTATCAAACCGGGATAACGAATGCTTCTTACATCCAAACCCCATCGTTGGTGATAATAATTACACCAGAATTCGCCGGCATATTTACTGATGCCATAGACAGTTATGGGTTCAATAATAGTTTGCTGTGGACAATCTTTTTTTGGGGATGTGGGCCCAAAAACAGCAATAGAACTGGGCCAGTATACCTTGTGCAATTTTTCATCCTTTGCAATATCAAGTACGTTCAGCAAACTCTGCATATTTAAGCTCCAGGCAAGATTTGGATTTTTTTCGCCGGTGGCAGAAAGGATCGCTGCCAGCAAATAAATCTGTGTAATATTTTGCCGTATCACCTGTACGTGCAGCATTTCTTTATTCATTACATCTATGCTTACATAAGGGCCGGTACCTTTTAGCAAGTCATTTTCTTCTCTCAAGTCACTGGCTACTACATTGGCATTACCGTATATTTTTCTTAATGCTAAAGTCAGCTCAACTCCTATTTGCCCGCTGGCACCGATCACTAAAATTTTTTCTCTGATCATTTTTTACAATCGTTTATTTAAAAACAAATGTAATAAGAAAAACGCTCTGCAACATTTCCGCCTATTGCTCAAATTAATCCGCCAGTTAATCAATATAGATAGGCGATAGTTATTTATTAAAATATTTTCAGTGCACTATATTTCTGAGAAAGTAAAAAACTAACGATTCCTAAATATCAAAACATGAAAAGTTTTTACAAGCAGGCAATGCTGATTTTATTGCTTAGCCTTATAACAAGATGCACAATGGGCCAGGCTAAGCTGGTGGTAAATGGCGGAGTGATTACCATTACCAACGGGGCTGCACTGGTTATTGATAATCCAGATAATACGGCCATTACTATTATTGGTTCCGGATATATTCAAAGTGAAGGAATAGATAATAAAATTATATGGAGCATTGGGCCTGGTAATGGAAATACGTATACAGTTCCTTTTGGAAATGCTTCAAACTATTTGCCTTTACAGTTTAATGCTGCATCAGGAATTGGCGTTAACGGAAAATTTATTTTCAGCACTTATCCCACCTCAACCTGGAAGAACAGTGATTATTTACCGCCAGGCGTAACCAATGTAAACAATGGCGGTACTGACAATTCTGCCAAACTGATTGATCGTTTCTGGCAGATAAAACCGCAGGGCTACACTACAAAACCAACGCTTACCAACCTCAGCTTTACTTATTCCGATCTTGAATATGCAGCACCAAACACTATTGCGGAAGGTAATTTATTTGCCCAGCGCTGGAACAACAGCCTGCAAAGCTGGAGCGATTATGTTCCCACTTCTTCCATCAATACATCCACAAACAGTGTAAACATTGCCAGCATAAACGGCAGCCAGCTTTATGATTGGTGGACACTTGCTGATCAAAGCTCGCCCCTGCCCATAACTCTTGTTTACTTTAATGCCGCTGTAAATAATAAGCAGGTAGTTACAAGCTGGCAAACAGTTTTTGAAAATAACAGCAGCCATTTTGAAGTATGGCGTAGCCAGAATGGCCGACAGTTTGAAAATATTGGAAGCGTTGCAGCAGCAGGCAACAGCAATACCACATTAGATTATACATTAACAGATGCCAATCCCTATCCAGGTATTTCTTATTACCGTTTGAAGGGCATTGATAAAGATGGGGCCTTTAAATGGTCGTCCATTGAAAAAGTAAACCTTGATGGGGGGGCAAATATTTTTCTCAGTCCTAACCCTGCTACCAGCTATATCAGCATTAATGCAGGCATGGGAGCCGTAAATAAAAAACCTGTGGCCCGGCTATATGATGCAAAAGGGAACCTGTTAAAACTATTTACTATAACATCCACTTATCATCGGGTTGATATAGCCGTATTACCAGCGGGTACTTATAACATCAGCATCAGTTATAATAATGAAATACAAACACTACGCTTCATCAAAAAATAATTTAATTATGAAAAAGTTTTTTATTCTTCTTCTTCTTGCTATCCTGGGTTGTTCAGCCGGGTTTTCTCAAAACATTGGCATCAATGCAACCGGCACCGCACCTGATGCCAGCGCCATGCTGGATGTGCAAAGTACCACCAAAGGATTGCTGGCACCTAAAATGACACTGCTGCAACGCAATGCCATCAGCAACCCCGCTACCGGTTTATTAATTTATCAAACCGATGGCACGGCTGGGTTTTATTACAATAGTGGTACAACAGCAATTCCTGTATGGACTACATTAACCACACCACCTTCGGGTAATAGCTGGGCACTAACCGGCAACAGTAGTACCAACCCTGCCACAAATTTTATTGGAACTACCGATAACCAGCCTTTACGTTTGCGGGTAAATAATAAGTGGGCAGGCGAATTAAATGAGTTAACAAAAAATTATTTTATAGGCGACAGTGCCGGGGTTTTTACTACCAGCGGTTTAAAAAATACTTCGCTTGGTTCCTATAGTTTATATCGTAATACTATTGGCAATGCGAATACAGCAATGGGTTCAGAAGCGCTTTATTCAAATACAGCAGGGCTGTACAATACTGCTCTGGGGTCTCAGGCACTTTATTCCAACAATGCAGAAGGCAATACTGCAAACGGATACCAGGCACTTTATTCCAACAACCTTGGAACCTACAATGTAGCCAACGGAGTCCAGGCACTTTTTTCCAATACCAGTGGATCTAATAATACTGCCAACGGTTTCAAGGCTCTTTTTTCTAACAGCAGTGGATCTAATAATGCTGCAAATGGATTCCAGGCACTTTTTTCCAACAGTAGCGGGTCTTCTAATACTGCCAATGGATATCAGGCACTTTATAATAACACAACAGGCTATAATAATACCGCCAATGGATCTTATTCACTTAACGCTAACACTTCAGGAATCAATAATACGGCTTATGGAGCTCAGGCACTTTATTTTAACACTACCGGAATAGGCAATATTGCCAATGGAACAGGGGCACTCTATAATAACACAACAGCATCAGTTAATGTTGCCATTGGAAGTTTTTCATTATTCACCCAATCTTTCAGTAATGGCGGGGTTGCCTGGAACAGCAATAATGTTGCAGTTGGCTATAATGCATTGTATTCAAATAACCCAACCGCAAATTTTAACGGAAGTAATAACACTGCTATTGGAACAAGTGCTCTTTATAACAACACTTTTGGCACGGCTAACACGGCAACAGGTATGAATGCACTTTACAATAATCAAACTGGATACTACAATACTGCTATAGGAAAGGATGCGCTTATCAATAATACTGGCGGATACTACAATACAGCCACCGGCTATCAGGCACTATTTAATAATAATGGTAATTACAACACCGCTAATGGATTTCAGGCACTTTACAACAACACTACCGGAGTAGAGAATGTTGCCATTGGAGACGTAGCACTTTATTATAATACCGGAGGAAGCTTTAACATCGCACTAGGTTATAACAGTGGTATAAACCAAGCCACACCTAATATTTTCAACACTATTGGAATTGGTAATAATAATATTTTATGTGCCGCCAGCAACGAGACTTTAATTGGCAATACAAGCATGACATTTATTGGAGGACAAACACCTTGGTTTACCTATGCCTCTGATAAGCGGGTTAAGAATAATATTAAAGAAGATGTAAAAGGATTGGATTTTATTTTGCGCCTCCATCCGGTAACCTATAACCTCGACATTAAAATGATGGCAAAAATTACAGGCAATAAAGAAACCAAAGATTACCCCGGAAAATATGATGTGGAAAAAATTAATCAAAGTGGTTTTTTAGCACAAGAGGTAGAAGTCGCAGCTAATGAATCGGGATATAATTTCAGCGGGGTAAAAATTCCAAAAAACAGTACAACACTATACTCACTAAGCTATGAAACATTTGTAGTGCCCCTGGTAAAAGCAATGCAGGAGCAGCAACAAATAATTGATGGGCAACAAAAACAGATCGATGACCTGAAGAATCAGAATAAAAAAATTCTTGCGGCGATCGATCAACTTATTCAAAGCAAAAACAATTGATAAAGCAACTCATCATTTTCTTAAACCAATACAATAAACTTAAAAAAAAATCATGAAACAAGCAATGTTAATTCTGGTAATGGCCACCATGCTGTATTCCTGCGGCGGCAGTCAAAATAAAGCAGAAGAAATGGCAAAGCAAATTCAGCAAACCGTTAATGAAAATTCGCCTGG
>JANYGZ010000011.1 GCA_025362235.1 Ferruginibacter sp.
CATCTTTTGATTGCTTATAACAGGTGGTAATTTGCCACTATATTTTGCAATTATCTCTTTTACAAATCTGTGGAGAGGTATTACTACAAGTTCAGAAGTCTTTTCAGTTCTTACCCTTATTTGGCTTCCATTATTAATGATATTCTCTGGCTGTACCTGAATTAAATCTGAAAACCTCAATCCAGTATAACAGGCAATAATAAATAAGTCCCTTACCTTATCTAAACGAATATCTTGGGTAAGTTCAAGGTTATAAATTCTTAATATTTCATCCTGTGAAAGGTAAATTTTATCTACCTGCTCTTCTGTTACTTTAAAATTCCTATTTCGATAATCTAGATTTTTGGTTAAGTTCCTATCTACAGCCTCATTCATAAATATTTTTATAGCCTTTATAAAACCCCCAATAGTATTTTTTGCATAGTTTTTTCTTGTAATGATTTTTTCTTGCCCTACCCTATTAATGATTTTTGTATAACCCTTTTTATTCAGGTATTGAATAAACTTATTATAAAATTCCATATTGATGGTATCAAAATCAATTTCTGTGTATGTTGCATTTTTAAATTCCACCAACTTACTTAAAGTTTGTTCCCATTTTTTTATGGTGTTTGGTTTTCTATTTGACGTACTAATCATTTCAGAAACCAATTTCAAGAAGGTAGTTTTTTGTCCATATTCCTTTTTGTATAAGGCTTTATCTAACGCATCTTTTAATTTATAGGGAGTTGGTGACCTTTTAGCATTAATAAGGTCGCTATGAGTTTCTTTTACCGCTATAGTTAGAATGTTTAGGGTGTTATTAAGGCTGGCATAAGTAGGAAATGATTTTGTTTCCTTTGCTCTTTGTTTTTCTTCGTTCCAATATTTCGGTTTAATTTTCTGCCCAGTTGAATATTTTAGCCTTTGGTTATTAAATCTAAAAATTAGATATATCAAAGTAGGCTCTAGGCTTGTAGGTTCTTTTAATACAAATTTGGCGTCAGGCATAAGGTAAGTTTCAACAAATATACAAGTAATTTCTTTTCAGGGGACGGCTCAGGGGACGGTTTAGTTTAGTTTCAGTTAATTTTCCCTTACTTCCCCTAATCATTGAAATGTAGTACAGTAAGCTATAACAGCCGACAGTACTGACTTGTAATAAAACTAAAGTAAAATAAAAAAGTTAGGTTCGATACCCGTACGTGGTACAAATTATTAAACAAAGCCTTGATAGTATTTACTGTTAAGGCTTTTTTATTGTAAGGGGGCGTTGTGAAGTAAATTTTTGGAAGAAATAATTTATTCAACAACTTTATCAACATTTGATGCCGGATATATATTTGTGTTTTTTTCTTTCCTGTTATAGATAAAATAAAAGTTGTCAGTTTTTCCAATGAAAATATTTGTCGTGTCGCCTTTCTTTATTTTCGTTGAATCTGAAAAACTAATTTCAACCCAATTTTTAATCTTCATTTTTGAATCTGTTATTGTTGAATACCTATAACCATTCAAAATAATAATTGAAGCAAATAAGCCTGTGATTCCATTCACAATATGCCATTTAGAATATGCTGATATTTCAGGTTTATGAAAAAGGAAATACATTAATAAACCAAATAAATATCCGCAAACTGAACACATCACATAATTGGTGATTGAATCGTAATGTCTATTGATTGGATAATCACCAAATAATAAAGGGACGGTAAAAAACACAAGCGTTAATAATATATAAATGATAAAGGGTGGAATAGTAGTTTTTTCCATCAGATAAAATGAGAACCTAAAAAATGAAAGAAATATTGTAATGAAAATAATGCAAATAAATATTGTATCAAATGATGAAACAATAATTTCTGACGCATTAATATAATGTCCAATTTGGATTCCATAATAAATATAAAATGAAAATAGATTGACAAATCCCGCAAGCAAAAGATATAAAGCAATTCCCCCGGATAACTTAATTACTTTTTCTATCATTCCGCGAAAATCAATTTTTTCTTGACTTTCAATTTCTCTCAAGTTTTTTAAATGTTCTCGATGTAAATGATTGCGCTTTTTGTTTGTTTGTTGGTCTTCAGGCGATTTCAATTCTTCCATATTGTTTTTGATATACTTCCGGAGCAAGTCTCAATATAACAAACCCTCGTAGGTAAGTCTCTGCAGCACTAGCTTGGGCATATGATGAAGTTACTATTATTTTGGCTCCGTAGCACGGCGAGTCGGTTAAGGCCAGACTCGCCTGGGAACAAAAGTTACCAGGGCTTAAGGGCAAAAGACAAAACATTGAATACAACAATAAAAACTGATTTTGACGAAACCATCGACAACATCAATATCATTCCGCAGGATATTGGGCGGGTAATTTTGAATTTAATCAACAATGCTTTTTATGCGGTTACTGAAAAGAAAAAGCAAACTGGTGAAAATTATGAACCAACAGTTTCAATAAGCACAAAGAAGATTGGAGATAGAATAGAGATAACAGTAAGTGACCACGGCAATGGCATCCCGCATAAAATTATAGATAAAATCTTTCAGCCATTCTTTACCACAAAACCAACAGGCCAAGGAGCTGGCCTTGGTTTGAGTTCGAGTTACGATATTATTAAAGTGCATGGTGGAGAAATAAAAGTGGAGACCAAGGAGGGAGAAGGAAGTGAGTTTATAATTCAGTTGCAATTACTCTAAACCCCCGCGGATGGCGGCTGAAAGCTATTCCAAATTCATCTTCTTAATCAATGCTTTAAATAGTGGCTCGTTCCGGATGGGATCAAAAGCCGGATCCACTTTTATCCAAAACATATGGACATCCCGGTTGGCATATCCCAGTTTTAGCTCATTCATAGCTTGGTTGAAATCACCCAGCGCCACATATACCTGTGAAATTCTGTAATGGGACAGGTCAGGATATTTTTTTAGGGTTTCTTCCAGCAATTTTTTTGCTTTTGCTTTGTCTCCCATTACTGCATAACCATAACTCTGCATTAACTGTGAGTTGTCAAGCTGCTTGTTATTGCCCTCAGGAACCTGGTCAAACATTTCTTTTGCCTTGGAGTAAAGATTCTGTTTTAGGTAGATTAATCCAAGCGACCATATGGCCGCATCCCCAGAAGGCGAAATAGCTTTCATTATTTTAAATTGCATTATTGCGAGGTCATATTTACCTACAAAATAATAATTCCTGGCCAATACCCACCTTGGATAATATATGACGGGATTCAGATCAACAGCTTTTTGCATTTCCTTAAGAGCCATTTCTTTCTCGGGTGTGGAATACATAAGAACCAGGCCATAAACCACATGGGCTTGAAAATTATTTGGATCGTAACCAATTGCTTTTTCTAAATTCTTCCTCGATCCTTGCCAATCATAATCAAAAACTTGTTGAATAAATCCCAATGTTGTAAGAGCTTCACTTAATGTAGAGTCCAATAAAAGGGCTTTTTCTACATAAGTTTTTGCTATAGGCATCTGATCCAGTGCATTCGCATTAGCTCTATAACAATCCGCGAGTCCGGCATAAGCTAGAGCATATTCAGGTTCCAGGTCCTTTGCCATGTTGAAATATACTATTGCGCTATCACCTTTAGAATCGTTCAAAAAGGAACGCCCTTTAAGATAAAATTTATAAGCATTCACATTTTCGGTATAATGTTTGGAAAGACCCTTTTTTTCTTCCGGTGTTAAATTGGCCTTCAACGCATTCACGATTTCACTTGCTACATTTGTTTGAATGGATACGAGATCTTTACTGCTATACATAGAATCATAATTCCATAATAGTTTTTTTGTATTTACTTCTGTTAACTCTGCAATTACATGCACCTTGTCAGCATCCTTTTGTATAGACCCCGATATAATAGCTACTACTCCAAGTTCTTCGGCAATTTCATTCAACGGTTTAGTTGTTTTTTTTAATGCCCTGACTGAAAACCAGCCAATAACTTTTTGTAATGATGAAATTTTGGAAAGGTTTTTAATTATGTCTTGGGTGATGCCATCTGAAATATATTCCTCACTATTATCAGATCCAATATTTTCAAATGGTAAAACAGCAATCGTTTTTTCTCCGGTAAACCCTTTAGGATGAGTAAGATATTTATAAATAAAAAAGGCAGCGGTCAGCAAAAAAATTATAGCAAGGACACCTATTATTTTTTTCTTCGTTGTTTTTTTTTCTATCTCTTTCAGTTTTCCACTCATCTCTTCCCGCTTCGGTAGTTTCAATCCTTCATTAGCCAATGCAAAAATCTCCATTGGTTCATCCATATTCTTAAACTCAAAATTTCCTAAAGAGATACATTTGAAATCAATCTGATTTTTTATTTTGTCAGCAATTTCTTTTGAAAATAAAATGGTATTTGGCTGGCCAAGAGACTGTATACGGGAGGCAACATTTACACTATCGCCCATTACTTTACTGCCTTCAAAAAATACTTCTCCTGAGTGAAGCCCAATCCGCAATGGAACTTCAGGTTCCGCTTGCAACTGTTGCTGAATTTCTATTGCGCAATACAGTGCATCTGTAACACTGGGAAAAGTGCAAAGGCTGCCATCGCCATAATCGTTTAGCACTTTGCCATGGTGCATTTCAACGGATTGATTTAATACGGTTATATAATGCCTGATAACAGCAAGGGCTTTTTGTTCATCCTGCTGCATCATGGCAGTATAACCAACAATATCGGTGAAAAGAATAGCAGCGAGCTGGCGGTTTTGATTTTGCATTGCATGTATTCCATTAGCTATAAACAGGAACAGGCATCTAATATAACTTTTCTATTTGATAAATAAAAAAGGCATTGACAAAATTGCCAATGCCTGTAAGTAATAAAAATAATTTTTAAGCCCGCAGCCCCAGTAATCGCCTCACTTCTGAAAATACTGAAACTAGTTAATTAAAAAGTAAATACATATCCAATAAAAACTAAAGTATTTGCAAAATGCCCTGGTGAAACGGTAGGAACCCCCGTAATGGCTTCCTCTCTTTCATCTGGAACAGTTTTTACTGTTCCTCTATCTACGGGTAGGGTAACATAGCAGTATAAAAAGGAATTTTTAAATTTATAATTAATCCCGGGCTCTACTGAAAAAATATGACCAGCACTTCTATGACCATCATTTTGCCCTATAAGGTCATGTGCAGGGGCCCCTTCATAACGCAGCCCTACAGTTGTTACAAGCCTGTTAAATGAAAAATTAGCCCCTGCTCTAATCGTATAGTTGTCAGGAATACTACCTACATCGTTTGTTGTTGAATGGAATAAAGCTCTAACTTCTGGTGGAATCGAATTTGGAGGGAAAAATGGAACAGTATTTTGATCATTTGGATTAATGAGATAGAAAAAATTTCCATACACATTGATGCTGCGGTTAAAATTATAAAAACCGTTTATTTGTGTAATAATGCCAGTGCCCCCATCACCCAATTGTATCCCTGGGTTCACCGGGGCTAATTCCTTGTATGACTTATCTGTTGCACTGGTATAAAAATAATCTTCTGAGTGATAATTACCTGTGGGGAACTTAATACCGAGGCCAAACTGGATATTGCCCTTATTTGAAGCATTAGTATTTAGTAACCATTTGTAGACAGTAAAACGGATATCGCCTATTCCATAAGCATGGGTGGTGTGAACCTCCCCTGATGCATGTAACAATGCGCCACCTTGCCAATTAACAGCAATAGGCACGTCGACACTAATTGACCAATCATGATTCAGTACCCTGCTTAGCTGAATATTCATCGTATAGTCATGAAAGGTAAGGCCACTATCGAGTTCTTTTGGAGTAATATCTGTTTTCCCCTGTATAAACGTATAGGCCTGAAAGTACCTGTTGTCTATATCCATCATCCACTTATTATTTGTTTGCCCATAACCTAACTGGGCCAGTTGCCCAAACCCGGCAATATTTCTAATAGCAATGCATCCTTGGGGGAATGCAAAACCAACAAACAATAACAGTATACCAAATAGAATAATAAGCTTTTTCATTTTAGTATTTTTTGGTTGAGTAAAGTTAAATATTTTATTTTGTAATACCTATTTTGATTGACCTAAATTCCGAAGGCAAATAAAATATCACTGGAGTTTATCTAAAGAAACTTTAATAATATTTCTAAAAATATTTGTGTACCTGTGTAACTGGGGTTACCCTTTTACTACTTTTTAGGTAGTGAGTATTTCACCTTTTACATTCGTAAATTACTTCCGGAGCAAGTCTCAATTTCACAAACCTTCCTTCACAGGTAAGTCTCTGCAGCACTAACTTATGTCTATGGTGGCAGGACTCACCGTTCTACGAAGCGCAATATTATTCTTTAAAATTACTGTTTAAATTAATATCATCAAGCTCACGAAAATTCATTACAGGATATTTTCCCTGCTCGCCACAAATATAAAACTTAGCTGAACTGTCGGGGTATTCAATTGCATTTATAGAAAGCTGCCACTTGGCTACAAAAGGATTGTTGTAAATGTAATTCAACTTTTGCAAAATAAATTCGTTGCCATTGCATTCCTTCCTCCCGATAAAAACCGGGACAGGATTCAAAACTATCTTCCCAAACTTCATGCAACTTGGCTTTCTTTTTATCACTGCTGTTTACTGCGTCTTGTAACCGCTTTAAAATATCATGCTCACCTTGTTGTTCCAGTCTTTTTATTATTTCATAGCCGGTAAATCTTTTACCATCACCAATTATTTTATTGATGCGTTTTTTGTTTTTGTAAACGCTATCGTTGCATGTACATGATTGGGCATGATGACATATCCAGTTATAAAATGCCTTTTTGATTTCAGGTAATCAAACCAATGATATACTGCATCATAACTTTTGGTAATTTCAAATAAATGCAGCCAATTGAAGCAGGTAAAAGTTTAGTTACGGTGGGGTTTTCGCCTTGTTAATTATTAATTGCAACAACTGTTAATGGCGAAACCCCGACGCATAATACTGTTGTAATTAAATGCGTCCAATCGTTGTGTTTGTGTTGTCAAATAATGGTATCCGTTCTGCACAGGTAAATCTAATAAAATAAATAGAGAAGCATCGCTATGCTTTAGCTTTATTGCCATTGTATAAAAGTATAAAAATATTTTTAGGGCAGATGCTCTTTATGGCTCTTTCAAATGTCGGGAGCCCCGCACGGGACTGAAATCATCAACTGAAATGACGGCAGATATTGGACTGTCGAATTTGACCAGGAAAAGATTCTAAGTTATCCCAACAATCGTTATACACAAGACGTAAAAAAAGCAGCTATTCAGCTGCTTTTTTTATATTGAATGGTCTACGGAATTAATTTCCCTTTGCATCCTTTGAAAGGTCCTTTTTGTCTTCCTTCAAGTCTTTTTTATCCTTGTTCAAATCTTTTTTGTCTTTGTTTAAGTCTTTTACATCGTTATGTTTGTCCTCCTTGTCTTCCTTCAGGTCCTTCTTATCCTTGTTTAAATCATTCTTGTCTTTATTCAGCTCTTTTACATCATGATTTTTATCAGCCTTGTCTACCCGCAGATCCTTTTTTGTAGCCTTTATTTCTGCATCATCTTTCTTTGCATCTTTATAATCTTTTTGACTGATATCTTTATTACGGTCTTTTTCTTCCGCAGTCAATTGTTTTTTATCAGCATTGATATCATTCCGGTCTTTACTGATGTCTTTGGAATCTTTATTGATATCTTTAGAATCTTTGCTGACGTCCTTCCTGTCCTTGGCTATATCTTTTTTGTCCTTAGCGACATCATTGCGGTCATGATTTATATCCTTTTTGTCTTTGTTAATATCATGTTGGTCATGATGCATCTCATGCATCTTGGGTGCACCGCTATGGTGGTTGCTTTGAGCGCCGGCGTTACCAGCAGCACAAATTAAAACGGTAGCAAGAAATAATAATTTACTGTTCATAGTTGTTATTTTTGTTTGTGAAATAAATAAGTTTTATAATAGACCTGTCGAGATCGTCAAGGTTTAACGAACAATAAAAATATTTATTTTACGATTAGGTTGCAAGGGCAATATCTAAGGATTATTGCACCAGGGCATTATAGGGGTATAAATAAATATTGTTTGCATTAAACCCAAGGTAAAAAATTCAATCTATATGCCTTAAACACTTTTTTAAACTACTTACTTAACAAACCATTAACCAAATGCAAAAACTGTTACTAGTGACTTTGATCTGTTCCCTGTTCCAAATGAAAACTGTTGCACAGGAAGATCAACCTGCGGCTGAAACAAATACAAATACTAATCATTCTTATTTTAAAACACGGCTCACTTATTTATCCAATAATGTATACAATGGCCGTAAGGATTCTTTGGTGGTACCTTATCTTACCCCATCCATTGGATATTATAACAAATCTGGCTTTTTTGCCAAAACATCTGTGAGCTATCTTGTTAGCAGCTACGCACAAAGGATTGACCTGGTAGAACTGGAAGCAGGATACCGCTTTCAGATACACGATCAGTTTAGCGGAAGTGTCAGTGCCAGCAGACCATTTTACAATAACGCCAGTACATCTGTAAAATCAGAGACCCTGGGTGAACTGGATGCTGATTTTTCCTGGAATATTGCCAATGCCGTTTCTTTAAATGGAGGTGCTGGCTACATGGCTACCACCGCGAATGCTGACAAGTATATTAACCTTGGCTTATCACATGAATTCAGTTTTGGAGAAAATGACGAATGGAGTATGGAGCCTTCGTTAGCATTCAATTTTGGCACCCGGAATTATTACGACCAGTATACAAAGAACCGGCATCTAAAAACCGGTAAAATAAAAAAGAGCGCTAAGGATTCCACCGTAACCGGTGGTGGCAGTATCAAAACAGTTGTAAACACCACCGTTACAACGGTGGATGCCAATAAACTGTTAATGCTGGACAGTGAGTTGTCGCTCAGTATGACTTATGATACCGGCAAATGGTCTTTCTTTGCCACCCCTACCTATGCATTACCTGTAAATCCTGCAGTATATGTAACCACTATTACTACTGACAGAACATTCGCCAACGGCGGCACTACGCATAACACCCAAACGAGCAATTCTACAGAAACCATTTCCAACACATTCTATATGGAATTAGGAGTCAGTTATAAGTTTTAATGTGATGATAGCTGTTCTTTTTACTTCCGGAGCGGTCTAAATTTCACAAACCTTCACAGGTGAGTTTTCTCTGTAGCACTGGCCGTGTCTATGGAGGCAGGACTCACCGTTCTAGGAAGCGTAATGTTATTCTTTAAATTGCTGTTTAAGTCAATATCATCCAACTCCCGAAAATTCATTACGGGATATTTTCCCTGCTCTCCACAAATATAAAAGGTAGCGAAACAATGAAGGTATTAATTATTTTATCTCAGTAGAACGGCGGGTCTGCTAAGACCAGCCTCGCCTGGGAATACGAGATCAGGTGGCGAAAACCTGCCTTGGACTAAGCACATTCCTACCGAATCCAATTGAATATCCTTTTCCATCTTGGTCCACCTTCCCAGCTAAACCATATCAATGATGCTTTACCCACCACATGATCCTCGGGTACAAAACCCCAAAAACGGCTATCCTGCGATTTGTGTCTATTATCTCCCATCATCCAGTAATAATCCATTTTAAAAGTATAGCTGCCCGCTTCTTTGCCATTGATAAATACTTTGCCATTTCTTTCTACCCAATTGTTATTTTCATATACCTCTATTGCTCTTTTGTACAGGTTAATATTGTAGGCTGTTAAAGAAATAGTAGCTCCTTTTTTTGGAATCCATAAACCAGTTCCTCCAAAATTATCGGTTGTCCAACGGTTTGAAACTCCTGTGTAACAATAAGGATAAGTTTTACTGTTATCATCAATAATTCTTGTAACAGAATCAACACCCGGAATTATTTTTAAAGCAGCTAATTCTCCTGCGCTTAAATTCAATATATATTCATCAGGATGAGCGCCAAAATTAAAATCATTTGATTGAGCCTGTTCTTCGGTCATGTTTACGTGAATACCTTTACTTTTAAGAAAGTCTTCATCTAAAACATTTTTTGTTTTCACATTATAAAAAGTAGTGGTATTAGTAAATTCAGAAGGCTTACCATTTATAAATAAAGTTCCGTCTACTACTTTTATAGAATCGCCGGCAACGCCCACACACCTTTTTACATAATTTTCTCTTTTATCTACCGGCCTTGTTGTAATTGTAAATTGCGACCATACCTGCTCCCTGACCATATCTCTTACTAAATCATAGTAGGGAATTTTTGAATCATATTCTTCAGTCAGTGTATCTCCTCCGGGGAAATTAAATACTACCACATCATTTCTTTTTACAGGAGAAGCAAACCACCTTGTGTAAGGAATATCTATCCACTCTAAGTAAGATTTTGATTTAATACCGGGAATAGTATGATGCACGAATGGCATTGCAATAGGTGTATTAGGTATACGTGGGCCATAAGCAGATTTACTAACAAACAAATAATCGTTTATTAATAAGGTCTTTTCCATTGAGCTGGTTGGAATAGCGTAGGCCTCAAAAACAAAAGTACGTATCAATGTAGCAGCCACGACAGCAAATGCGGCGGCGTCGATCCATTCTCTGGAAGTTGATTTTTTATAATTTTTTACAACAGGAATGCCGGCATATTTTTCATTTGTAGAAAATCCCATGTAGGGGAAATATAAAAAAGGCAGAAAAACTGTTGCGGCATGAATGCCAGAAACCAAAACGGCCAAAATGTTCTACAAATTTTATGGCAATCCAAAGGGTGATAAACTGACCGGCAATAGGAATTAGCTGTAAAAAGAACCAATATTTTTTCAATTCTATCTTTTGCACCATGCACCAGGTATTATAAAATGGTACCAATGCCTTCCATCCTTCAATGCCTGCTTTTTTAAACATGCCGTACAACCCTATATACCAGCCGATAGTTGCTACAATAAAAATGATCCAACCCATAGCTTTTTTTTATATTTTTTGAATTCTAAAAGTACCGGAATAATGCTTACCAACAAAACCGCTCATAATTTGTTGAGGTTTCCTACTGCCTCAGCAGGGGCAAGGCTCCAACCCTGTGTCTGCATGTTACTAATCTTACTTCCGGAGCAAGTCTCAATTTCACAAACCTTTATAGGTAAGTCTCTGCAACGGCCTGTATTGTGGCGGCATCACTCCCCGTTACTACTAAGCGAAATATTATTCTTTAAGACAATTGTTTAAATAAATATCATCCAGTTCACGAAAATTTATTACGGAATATTTTCCAACAGGCGCATGCACCCGGCCTGTTGCCTATCGTTAGTACACTTTCTGTTTGTTAAATCATTCTAAAGTAATAAACTCCAGCAACTTTTTAAATCAATCAGACATAAATTCCCTTCCTGTTTCTTATGACTACCCGTATGCAAATTATGAAGCCCTCAGAAGCAGGTTGCCATCAATACCTAACTTTTCGTTCATGGCTTTTAAAAATGAAAGGCTGGGCTTTCTTTTATGGTTAAGTATTTCAGATAGTTTTGTATCGGTAACTTCCAAAAGTTTGGCTAAGTCTTTTTGTTTTAATTTTTTCTCATACATTTTTAGCGCAATAAGCCCTTCAATAGATTCAGGCATTGGTATAGTGTAATGTACCGCTTCATACCCTTCTACAATTTTGGTATGTTTTGCAAGAGCTTTAGCTTCGGCAGCGGTAAGTTTATCAAAGCCCCCTTTGGAAGTAGCAATGATTAAAATTTCATTCAACTTATTTTCCGCAACCTTAAACGCTGTTTTTGTTATTTCCTTTTTCATGGTTTAAATAGTTTTACAATCAATTTTATCATACTGTTTATGTGTACCAACAAAGCGGATGTACACCGTCCGGGTAGTAAAATGTATCATGGCGACTAACCTGTATTTATTGCCGCCGATATTAAAAACAAACCTATCATTGCCAACACTATCAACACTATTGAAAGTATGCTTCACTTCTCCAAAATTCTGCCAGTTGCTCAATGCTGTTTCATAATACCATTTCAATAAAGCTTCTTTGACCTTTGGTTCAACATTGTAGAACTCAATTAATTTGCTTTTGGTTATTATTACCACGTGGCAAAGATAAAATAGTTTATTACTAAAAATGAAATTAAATTATCAAAAACAATAATATAGCTTAACAAGTAATAAGCCAATACTTAAAGAATACTTTATTGCTGTCGGGGGGTTCGCAGTACTCTTTATAATTTGAAGAATATGCAGCAAAAACTCGCTTCACGTACAATTAAATCAGCATCTTAAGTAACGACGAAAATTTTGCAAAATTTTTTAACAGCAATTTGATGCTCTCTTTAACTTATATTACAGCATAAAAATACCATCATGAGACTTATCATTGTCCCTTTTTTTCTTTTATTGTCCCTTTCAATTTTCGCTCAAAAGAATGCCGCTTTACCCGAAGGTAAAAATGAACCTTTTCCTGCAGGCATTACAGCTACCATTACTAAAAATACGGTAGTTGTATCCGGAGGAAAAAAAATAGAGTATACAGCTTACTCCGGGTTTTTAAGTTTGCAAAATGATACCGGAAAACTGATTGCGAAAGTATTTTTTACCTACTATAAAAAAGATGCAGAAGATGTAGCAAAGCGGCCTATCTGTTTTACTTTTAATGGTGGTCCAGGGTCTTCTTCCGTTTGGCTGCACATGGGCGGCCTAGGGCCAAAGAGGGTATTACTACAAGACGATGGCACAGCACCGCCGCCTCCTTACCAGGTTGTAAACAATGAATATACCTGGCTCGATAAAACAGACCTGGTATTTATTGACCCGGTATCAACGGGGTTTAGTTATGCAGCAAGCGGAGAGAAAGCCGAACAATTTCATGGATTTGTGGAAGATGTGCAAAGCATAGCGGCCTTTATCCGCAGTTTTTTATCAAAGTATGAACGGTGGGCTTCGCCTAAATACCTGGCAGGTGAAAGCTATGGAACCACCCGGGCTGCAGGCCTTTCAAAATACCTTACGGATAATTACCGCATTTATATCAATGGCATTTTGCTTATTTCGCCCGTACTTAATTTTGGTACAAATAATATTGCCATTGGCAACGATCTTCCCTTTGTGTTGTACGTGCCCAGTTACACGGCAGCGGCATGGTATCACAAAAAATTAGCTGCTCCTTTGCAGGCCGATTTACAAAAAACACTGAAAGAAAGCGAGGCCTTCGCCATGAATGAATATGCACCTGCCTTACTAAAAGGCGAATTGCTTGGCGACGCTGAAAAAGATAAGATTGCTGAAAAATTAAGTTATTATACCGGGCTAAGTAAAGCCTATATTTTGCAGGCCAACTTACGGGTTTCAGACGGCCGTTTTTATAAAGAACTGAGAAGAAAAGATGGTTTATCTATTGGTCGTTTAGACAGCCGCTTTACCGGACATAATTTTGACGATGCTGGTGAGGGGCCAGACTTTGATCCTTCTTTTAGCAACATTGACGGGCCTTTTACCAGTACCATGAACGACTATTTTGAAAGAGAACTTAATTTTAAAGAAGACCGGGCCTATAATATTTTTGGTAATGTGTATCCCTGGAATTATAACAATGTTCAAAACCAATACCTCAATGTTGCTGAAAGTTTACGGGATGCCATGACAAAAAATACCCACTTAAAAGTATATATCGGCAGCGGTTATTATGATTTTGCCACGCCTTATTTTACGGCCAACTTTGATGTTGCCCATATGTTTTTACAACCGGAATTAAGAAAAAATCTACGCCATTATTATTATGAAGCAGGCCACATGTATTACATCAACAAACCATCTTTGATACAATTTAAAAAAGATGTAGACAGTTTTTTTGAATGGAGTAATAATGTAAAATAAGATTGTTTTCAGTTCCGTCGGGGTATTCGCTAATGTCCCTTTATAATTTGAAGAATATTCACTAAAAACCCCACTTGGACGAAGTCCAATTAAAAAATAAAATCTTACGAACGTTATTAGTCCCCATTTTAGTAAACCCAATTTTGTGCGTAAGTTTTTTATTCCTCAGCGTGAAGCCCAATTTTATTTCCCTCTGAGTCAATAATAATAGCAATGAATCCTGCGGGCATTTTTGTTTTGGGAACAATAATTTCACCTCCTGCGTTTTCTACTTTATCAAGAACAGTTTGAATACCTGGGCTTGCGTTGATATATACCACTGTGCCCTTACTTGATGGACTGTTCCTATTCCTCTTCGATAAAACGCCAGTTATCCTTCCTGATGTTGCTTGTATCACATCAGGGTCGTAAGGGAAAAAAACAGCTTTGTCATTTCCGTCTGATCTTTTAACCATTTCAATATCTAAAATAGTTTCGTAAAAAGTTTTTGCCCTGTCAATATCTGATACAGGAATTTCAAACCAGTTCAAAATGTTGGTTTGTTTATCAATTTTTTTTAACTTTTGCATATTTGTTATTTTTCTACAAAGGTGAAAAATGAAACTGAGACCGACCTGTGATAATCGTCACATAATTACGCCAAAATTCTGAGCTTCCTGATTCGGCTTAACGTTTCTCTTGCCACACCAAGAAATGACGCTAATTAAGAAAGTGGAACTCTTTGTAAAATCTCAGGATATTTTGTTTCCATATATTCCAATCGTTCCTGTGCTGAATAAAGTTTGAATAAAGTTGAAAACTCTTCTTGTTTTGATGCAAACAGGCGTATGCAGTTTCGCCCTAAACTTTCTATTTCGTTTGCCTGTTTGGCTGCCTGAAATGATTTTCCCTTGTCAAAAAGTATGGCTGTTAGTGGTTCACAAGCAATAATATTAAATTCAGATTTCTGTCCGCTTTCAAAGCTATTGATGTTTGTTGCAATTTCATTTTCAAAAAAAAATCCTGTATTCTTTGTTTGTCCGTCAATTACATAAAAGCTTTTACAATAACCTTTGTCAATAAAAAATAGCGATTTACAAACTTCTCCTTCTTTCAATAAAAACGCGTTTTTCTTAAACATTGTTTTTGCCAATGCCGGTTGCAACAATTTCCAACTTTCATCAGAAAATTCCGTTAGCGAATAAATGTATTTTAAAAGATTGTTCATTGTTTATACGAATTTTTGGGAAATGACGCACAACAGCAACCACTATTGATAATTTATATTACCTAAATATTTATTTTATTTCAAAAGCAAATATTAATTGATGCCCCTACATTTTTAAATGAAACAATCAGCTCAATTCCACTTCTGAGTGCAGTTCAGGTATCTCTACATCTGCAAAACCCTTTCTTATAAGCCGTTGCCTGAAATCAATTTGTACTTCATATTCGCCATGCACCAGAAATAATTTTTTAACCTGTGTTGCATCCTGGCAGGCCAAAAACTGGCATAAGTCTTCGTAATCGCCGTGGGCACTCATACTGCGCATTTCGCCTATCTCTGCATTTACTTCATGCGGCTGGCCAAAAATATTTACTTCCTTAGGATGCTTTATCAGCCTGCCTCCCAGCGAACCGGGCTCGCAATACCCTGTAAGTAAAATAGTATTGCGGCTGTTTTCAATATTGTTGCTGATATGGTGTTTTATCCTGCCTGCATCGGCCATACCGCTGGCAGAAATGATAACACAGGGCCCTTTATAAAAATTCAAATTTTTGGATTCCTCCACCGACTCTACAAATTTTAATCCTTTAAATGCAAACGGGTCATCATCACTTTCTAACACCTTCTTTATACGGTCATTAAAATACTGAGGGTAACTTTTTATGATGCTGGTAGCCTTCATACTTAAAGGGCTATCCACAAAATACGCTAGTGGCGGCAGTCGATTTTCCAATTCCAACTGGTTGAGGGCATATAAAATTTCCTGTGTGCGGCCAACACTAAATGCCGGCATGATCAGCTTGCCTTTTTTTGAAATACAGGTATGGTCTATCCATTGCAACAGCGCATCCGGCGTGGGGTTGTGTTCATCATGCAAACTATTACCATAGGTACTTTCAATTAAAATATAATCTGCCTGCGGAAATTTTTCAGGCGCTTTTAAAATAACATCCCGGTAGCGGCCAACATCACCGCTAAAAGTGAGGCGTGTTAATTTTCCATTTTCTGTAATTTTTAAGTGGACTGCCGTACTGCCAATAATATGCCCCACATCAGTGTAACTAAATTCAATGCCTTCTTCAATGGTAAACCATTTATCATATTCCACTGTTTCAAAAAACTCTACAGCTTTTAATGCATCGGCTGTAGTATACAATGGCAAAAGGTATTGCTTGCCCTCAGCTGCCCGGCGTTTGTTTATAAACTTCAGGTCGCTTTCCTGTATGCCAGCCGAATCTTCCATTAATACAGCAGTAAGGTCTTTGGTGGCCGGTGTGGCAAATATTTTTCCATTAAACCCTTCCCTTACCAATTTTGGTATCAACCCACTGTGGTCAATATGCGCATGAGATAAAATCAGGTAATCAACTTCCTGTGCATTAAAACCAAAACTGGCATTAAGCTCATCAGTGTCATTGCCCATTCCCTGGAACATCCCACAATCGAGCAATACTTTTTTACCATTTTTTAAAGTCAGTAAGTGCTTAGAGCCTGTCACCGTTCTGGCAGCACCATGGAAAGCTATTTTCATCGTTACATAATTTAGAAATTCAAGTTACTGAAAAGCAGCCTATCTTATAAAATTATCTATTTTATGCTACTAATATTGCAGTAAAAAAAATTATGCCTTTCTTTATATAAAAATTTATAAGGTAAAAAGGATAAATAGTTATTTTAAAATTTTACAACAAACCCACTTGCGTCAATGCTTTTTAACTCATTTCATTTTTTTGTTTTCTTTGTAATTGTAACTACTCTTTATTTTATTCTTCCGCATAGTAAAAGATGGTTATTACTATTGGCAAGCAGTTGTTATTTTTATATGGCATTTGTGCCGATATATATATTAATACTTGGCTTTACAATTATAGTGGATTACTTCGCCGGAATTTTAATAGAAAAATCACAAGGGCGGCGACGTAAGTTATTTTTAATATTTAGTTTAGTTGCTAATATTGGGGTGCTTGCAGTTTTTAAATACTATAATTTTATTAATACCAATCTTTCTTTTTTGTTACAAGGTTTCGGGCTAACAAATCCTCTCCCTTATTTAGCTATCCTTTTGCCTATTGGTCTTTCGTTTCACACATTTCAGGCAATGAGTTACACTATTGAAGTATACAGGGGCAATCAAAAAGCTGAAAGGCATTTTGGTATTTATTCTTTGTATGTTATGTTTTATCCTCAGTTGGTTGCCGGCCCAATAGAACGTCCACAAAATTTATTACACCAATTCAGGGAAAAGCACCAGCCTGATTTTGAAAATTTTTCTGAGGGGCTGAAACTAATGATCTGGGGATTATTTAAAAAATTGGTAATTGCAGACAGGTTAGCTATATACGTGAATTCTGTTTATAATAATGTGGCAGAACATAATGGGATGACTTTGTTATTGGCCACTATGTTTTTTTCGGTACAAATATATTGCGATTTTTCTGGCTATTCCGACATAGCAATTGGTGCCGCCCGTGTGATGGGTTTTAGGTTGATGATTAATTTTAACCGCCCTTATTTTTCAAAGAATATTGCAGAATTCTGGAGACGCTGGCATATATCATTATCTACCTGGTTTAAAGATTATTTATATATCAGCATTGGTGGAAATAAGGTTACTATACACAGATGGTATTTTAATTTGCTGGTTGTTTTTCTTGTGAGCGGCCTTTGGCATGGAGCAAACTGGACATTTATTATCTGGGGATGCATCAATGGATTGTACCTTGTATTTGCACTTGTAACACAAGGTTTAAGAAATAAACTCAATCAGTTAACCCGGGTAAAAGAAATTCCTAAAATAAATGCATCCATCCAGGTTTTAGCAACTTATATCCTGGTTTGTTTTGCCTGGATATTTTTCAGGGCAAATAATATACAGGATGCCTTCACTATAATAAAAAAGATATTTTTATTAAAAGGGGAAATTTATTCTGAAAGCTCTTCTATGATGTTCTATTCTTTTGCAGGAATACTATTTTTATTACTGGTTGAATTTAAAAAAGAGTATTTCAATAGCCTGTTCACTTTATCAAATAATAATCATTGGCTGGTGCCCAAGCTCTATTACTGCTTCCTTATTCTCATGATATTATTGATAGGCGTATTTGATGGAGGACAATTTATTTATTTTCAATTTTAATAAAATATGATAAAAAAGGCACAGTCTGACAAAAAGAAAAACTGGAAACATTTCCTTTTAAATGGAGTAGTTTTCCTGGTGCTGATTATACTGTTTGACTTCATACTAGGCCAGCTGCTTCAATATTATTATTTTAAGATAAAAAGTGGGACACAATACAGAACTACTTATGCAATTGAAAAGACAAAAGCAGATATAATCATATTTGGTTCATCAAGGGCAATGGATCATTATAACCCATTTGTTTTTGAAAACCGATATAACTTATCATATTATAATGCCGGGAGAGATGGTGAAAATTCAGTTCTTTATCATTATGCTGTTTTGAAAGGCATATTAAAGAGGTATACACCAAAAATTGTAATTCTGGACATGATGCCAAATGAATTTGCAAATACATCAGAAAGCTATGACAAACTTGCTGCATTATCGCCCTATTACAATACACATCCTGAAATGCGCCCAATTCTTGACCTTAGAAGCAGGACAGAAAAAATAAAAATGCTATCCGGTACATATCCATTTAATTCAACAATTATGAACATCATTTCGGGAAACTTTGGTTTGGATGATAAAAAATATATCAAAGGGTATTATGCTATCGCATCATCCTATATGATAACAAAACCTTTAGAAACGGATGATAAATCTAAAGTGTATCAATTGGATAGCATTAAAGTAAATGTACTAAAGTGGTTTATCAATGATTGCAAACGGGCAAATATCAAATTGTATATTGTTTGTTCGCCTATATATACAAAATTTATCGGTACCGACTATTCAATTGTTGCTGCAGAGAAAATAGCCGCCGACAATAATATAAGTTTTTTCGATTTTTCGCAGGAAAGCCCGTTTTTGGAAAGCCCCAAGTTATTTTACAACTCCCTCCATTTAAATGATAGTGGAGCAAGGATATTTTCAAATATGCTAATTGATAAAATATTTCTTAAAGAAAACACACAATAATAAACCAGCCTGCACATCTAAATTTTACTGTATTTTCATACTAACAATTCAAATGTTCAAAGGCATTTTTGAGTGCACATTTAATTTTTAATAATGCAGGATGAATAATAATCAGCTACAACTTAGAAGCGTTAATGTTACCCGGTATGTTACACCCTTGCGGGAGGGCGGCTCGCTACCTGCCATTGTAGAAGCTGATGATGGGTTTTTATATGTACTAAAATTTCGTGGAGCAGGGCAAGGAGTAAAAGCGCTGATTGCAGAATTGATTGGCGGCGAAATTGCCCGTGCTGCAGGTTTACGGGTGCCCGAAATTGTTTTTGCGAATATCGATGAAGCGTTTGGCAGAACAGAACCAGACGAGGAAATTCAGGATTTACTAAAAGCAAGTACAGGCTTAAATCTTGCACTGCATTATCTTTCCGGGTCAATAACTTACGATCCGGCAGTTACTGTTATTGAGCCTGAACTGGCTTCAAAAATAGTATGGCTTGATTGCCTGCTTACTAATATGGACCGCACTGTCCGCAATACAAATATGTTATGGTGGCACAAAGAACTATGGTTGATAGATCATGGGGCATGCCTGTATTTTCACCATAACTGGCAAAATATAGAAGAGCAGGCGATGCTGCTATTTGTTTTAATAAAAGATCATGTATTGTTGCAGCAGGCTACAGAACTGGAAGCAGCTGACAAAGCATTTCATACTCTGTTAACCAGTGAACTTATCCGATCCATTGTTGATTTAATACCCAACGAATGGCTCGCTGCTGATAGTTATTTTAAATCAGCCGACCTGCACCGGCAGGCATATGTCCGGTTTTTAGAAACCCGTTTGGCACATTCCGGTAATTTTGTAAAAGAAGCACAGCATGCAGCAAAAGCACTTATTTGAATACGCCGTTATTCGTATTGTACCAAAGGTAGAGCGGGAAGAATTCCTGAATGTGGGCGTGATTCTTTATTGCGCCAAACATAATTTTTTACAGACCATGTATAACCTGAATGAAGAACGCCTGCGTGCCTTTTGTTTAGTTGCCGACAGTAGCGAACTGCTGCAAAATCTTGAAGCTTTTAAGCGTATATGCATTGGAGATAGTAATGCAGGACCCATTGCAAAATTGGATCTTTCTGCCCGTTTCCGCTGGCTTACTGCTACACGCAGTACGATTGTTCAAACATCAAAAGTACATCCCGGCTTTTGTACCGATCCCCGGGAAACGCTTATAAAATTGTATAACCAACTGGTGTTATAATAATTTATTTTATATAAGCGGTGTGCTTTTTTAAAGTGAAACAAAAAGAGAGAGGTTGCCTATTTTTTAACTTTAAAAGACCAGGTAATAAAAAACTCCGCTACCAACTCATCTTTATCATTTTTACCGGTAGATTTTATTTTAATAATCTTGCCTTCGCCGGTTGCAATGGCTTCTTCAATAGTTTGGGTAATAGCCAGGCCGTCTGCACAGATAAAGGTAGTAATGCTAGTGGCTTTTTTAAAATAGGCAGCTTCTAAACCCGTCACCAGCATGGATATAGTGGGATTTCTTTTGTAAGTATTCATCATGGCGAGCAAACCGGTACTCATTTCTGCAGCCATCGCCAGGCAGGCAAAATAAGTAGATTTAAAAGGGTTCTGAGAAAACCACTTATACGGCACCGTTACCACAGCTTGTGCTTCATCAATTGTTTTTACCCTTACCCCAGAAAAAAAAGCAGCAGGTAATTTAGAAAACACAAACATCCTGAACTTAACAGGATGCAGCATAAGCCGGATGAAGTGATCTTTATTAGGATTCATATCAATTTATTATTTACCCAATCAAAAGATTTTTAATTGCAAATTATTGTTTTGAATATGCTTCAGGAGACAGTGCCTTCGGGCTCCACTGTTCTAAAAAGCCGAGTACTTTTTTTGGATCATAACTTTTTTTACCATCTTCCAGGTATTCGCTGTTTTGTGTATTCAGGCGCTGGCCCTTACCATCTAAAATAATAAATACAGGAAATCCAAAACGCTGCGGATAACCATATTTTGCAAATACAGTATTATTCATATTTTCTTTACTCCAGTTTAAATGATACCATATAAAACTACTGTTTATAGCAGAATCAATTTTCGGATCAGCCTTACTGGACCTGTTAAATTCAAGGCTCCAGCTACACCAGTTTCCCCCAGCCATTATTAATACAAATTTATTTTCAGCAGCGGCTTTTTTTACGGCAGCTTCAATATCTGATGTTGCATTTGAATCTGGATTATATAATTTTTTTTCCTGAGCAAAACTGTTGGCTATTGATAAAAAAGCAATGCTCAGTAGGTAAATTCTTTTCTTCATAAAACAAAGATAAATGATAATTAGATTCCTGTTAGCGTTATTAATAATGTAGCAGTTTCTACAAAAATTAACTAGTGGTTAAAGCTATTGTATCCTTTACACCCTGCTGGTAAGTGGTGGTAGAAAAGTTGAAGCGCTGATTAAATTTAGAAGAATCGAAAAAATAATCCCTGTCATATTGGTACATCATTTCTGGCATTTCTCTCATTAAGGGTATAAATATTCCGAGCAGTTTTAATAACCAGACTGGTAAAATAAATAATTTATTGGGTGCATTCATCTCTTTGGTAAATAAGGAGATCATTTCTCTTCCCGTCAGTACATTTTTATCGGTGGGCAAATGCCAAACCTGTCCATAAGCATCTGTAGTGTTGCCCAATAAAGCAGTGGCTTTAGCTGCGTCAGGCGTATAGGTGAAGGAATGCTTTTTATCAGCATTCATAAACCAGTTGGGCTTTTTACCTTTCTTAATATTTTTATACACTACTTCTATTAAAAAGCTTTTATCATTATTGGGGCCATAAAAATCTGCAGAGCGTGCAATCAACCCTGTTAGTTTGCCTGATTGTATTGCAGAGAGCAACATCTCTGCAATCTGGCTGCGTACCTGGCCTTTTTTACTGGGCGGGTTGATGGGCGAATTTTGCATCATATGCGCAATAGCATTGATATCGTACATATACACATTATCGAAAAATACCAGTTTGGCATTATGCTTTATACAGGCATCCATAGTTGCCTGCATTATTACCGGCCATTTTTGCTGCCACACTTTCAAATTATACTCTAACCCAACCATCAGGTATACCACTTCTGAACCTGCTACCGCTTTTTCTATCAGCCCTGGTTCAGTCAGGTCTGCCGGAAAAAGTTCATCTGTTTCGTTTACCTTTTTAGGGTTACGGCTTACCAACCTGATGCGGTCAGTGTACTTTATTAATTCACCTGCGAGTAAAGAACCGATTGTTCCGTTAGCGCCTAAAATTGTTTGCATAATTATTTATTTTAACTTCACCCCCCGCCTTATGAAAAAATCCGGATGCGCTTGATCCTGGTAATTTGAAATGATTTTATTTAATTGAAATATTTTATTGCTTGGCTATTTCTACCACACAACCTACTATTTTATTTTTATCAGTGGCATCTGTTTTAAAATAAATACCGCCATTATTGGTATTGGAATAGGCTACATTTTTGATAGAAGTACTGCTAATGACCTCATTTAATTTACCGGCATAAGTTGTTTGTGTGCTTTTATTAATAGAAGCATTGATGGCATTATAATCTAATGCCTCTTTACTTACAAGGATGCCCATAAAATCTTTGTTACCCAAACTGTCTGCCCTTATGGATTGTGCTTTAGGGAACAGCCTGTAACCTGTAATGCCGCAATAAGGCGAATGAATCGGCTTATACGGAAACAACACAAAACTGGTGCCTGTCGGGTTGGGCGTAAACAAATAAATATAACATTCAATAGCATTTTTAATTTCAATTTTAAACTTGGTTCCTTTGCGTATAGGCGTAACTGTGGTGAAGGCGTTTCCACTGCTTACTTTTAGAGGAATATATTGTTTGGTATCGTTGTTTACCAGGCCGATGTTACATTCAAAATCTATATTAAGTGCAGCCCCCTTTTTAGGCAGTGGGTCTATTCCATATGCCTCCCTTACAAATTCTTTAAAGTCGTTATACCTTACCCAGCCAATACCATTTTCGCCCCACTCTTTACCCCAGCTATTCATTATCTGAAAGGCACCACCTTCCAGCCGGTCGTCGTAACCAATAACACAAAGTGCGTGGCCGCCAAAGCCTGACTGAGTATAATCTTCCTGAGTTGGGTGCCAAACTTTTTGACCCAGCATACCTTCCATAAAACTACCTCCTACCATCATACCAATTACAACAGGTGCATCTTTTGCCAGGTGCTCTTTAACTGCACGAAGGCTTAAGTTACTAACGCCATCACCTTCTGTTAAACGGTTAAAACCATGCATGCGGTTTTGTGCGGCCTCACTCATCATTTGATTGGTTGGCTGGCGGCTGCAATTATTTTCATCGTAGGGAAAATCATTAAAAGGAACCGCGCCCTTATTGGTCATAAATTCCATGGCCTTGATAATTAAAGAACCCTGGCAACCATCCATGCCTATCTGGCTATACAAAAATGCCGGGCTGAAAGCAACACTGTTAGGGTTTTGTGCGGTGCTTGCACTTTCAATAATACTGCGTGCCGCATAACCACTGCTCCATGCAACACAGCTTCCCTGTTTGCCCTGGTTTTGCCTGTCGGGTGCAAACCGTAGCAGCGAAACACTTTCCGGTAAAGGGTTTTTTGTGTTATCATCTTCCAGCCCTTCGTACACGCTGGCTTTTTTAAATTCGTTGGGATCTAAAGTACCGCCCTTTGTAAAATTGGATACCACATCAGATAAAGTTGAAACACCATTACAGGATTGATTGCGTAATAAAAAATAAGCACCGGCTGCCAGCAACAATAAAATGATCATTCCCTTACTGCAACCACCCCCGCCTCCACTGCCATTATTTCCAGCACTATTGCGGCCGCGAAACAAACTAAATATCAATGGCAAAAAATTAAGCAGGCTGCCAAGACCCATTCCGCCGCCACCTCTTCCGCCTGAACTAAAGCCACCTCCACCGCCACTGCCGCCATTATCACTATTGTCCTGGGGATCGTCTACCATTTCGAGTGCCATATGTACTTCTTTTAGTTTTAAATTATTTTGATGAATTTATTAAATGTTTATACACAACACAAATTCAGCGCAATTTTTCAGGATAGATTTTTATTTGAAAGCAGCACGTTATGCTTCTTCAAAAGAGTTTTATTTTTGCAAAGAATATTGGCAGGAAATGATAAATGTATTTGCAAATTATTGATATTAAAAATAGGTAGAATTTTTATACTATCCGCAGGAAATTATTAATTATAGTGTTGGGCTGATTTTGCTTTGGGTATTGACGGGAATGGGGTCAGTTTTTTTCTTTTTCTAAAATTTCAAATTGGCGTGATACGCTGATGCCATTTTCATCCACCAATGTAATGATGTGTTTGCCCGGAGATGGGTTAAGGGCTATCTGGTGAAAGTTTTGTGTAGTGCCGACAAAGCCATCATCTAAACTCCAATAAATTTTTGCACCAGCTCTCCTGTGAGCTGCGGTAAAAATGGTCTTCCCTTTTTCTCCACTTACTTCAAGCGGTACATAAATTTTTGCATCAGGTTGGGGGTAAATTATCTCAATTAATCTACCAGTCTCGGCAAAATTGCAGCCTTGTTTAAAAGCAGGCATTACTTTATAATCGGCGTTCTTTTGCTTGTAGTAATATTCCATTGCAGGCGATAAAATAAACCAGCTTTTGTGTTGCATAGCAGATGGGCTTTCACAATCTTCGGTAACCCGGTATTGACCTGTTGCATCCAGGTTGATCATTTTATGGTAGGGACAAAGCGGTGCTTTTATTCCGTTGGATGGCATAAATAAAGTATCTACATCCGGGCAATCGATGTTTGCCCGAAAACCAGTTTGCCTGCATACTGGTATAAAACTGAAATTATAAACGGGTTTGCTAAACCAGCTAACGGTGGGGAGCATCCGAAAAATATCGAACAAAATAGGTGCTGCCGTTTTTATACCAATCAATCCCGGACGTCCCACCCCATCGGTATTGCCCACCCAAACCGCCACTACATTTTTTGGTGTAACGCCAATGGCCCATCCATCCCTGAAACCAAAGCTGGTGCCGGTTTTCCACGCAATGGTTTGAGAAGAGCCGAACTGTTGCCACAGCCCTTCTTCACCAGGCCGCATCACTTCCTTCATTGCCTGAAAAGTAAACCAGATAGAGGTAGCATCTAAAGTAATATTTTTTGTAGCTCCTTTATTTTGCGGTAACTGTAATTTATAATTAGGTGGGTGAAAATCATCTGAGTTAATGACACCCTGGTTTTTTGTTTGATGATTGAGTGTTCTTGCTATGGAGGCATATACACCAGCAAGATCCCACATTGTTACTTCGCAACCACCCAATATTAAACTTAGCCCATAGGTATCTGCAGAACGGTTGAGGGTAGTAATGCCGCATTGCTGAAGGGTTTCATAAAAACGTTGGTACTTGTATTGTTGTAATAATTTTACTGCCGGAATATTAAGGCTTCTTGCCAAAGCATTACCGGCAGGCACGGCACCATCATAACCAAGGTCGAAATTTTGTGGGGCATAGTTGCCTATCTGCATCGGTATATCAGCAACAATACTATTGGGTAAAATTAATCCATCGCTTAGCATAGCGGCGTAAAGTATTGGCTTTAATACACTGCCCGGGCTACGGGGTGCTGCAATTACATCAACATCACTTTCCATTTCTTTATTGACTCGGTCATAAATATTACCTACATAGGCAAGTGCGTTACCTGTCTCAACATCCAGCACCAATGCACAGGCATTGTTGATTGCATTACCTTTTAAAACAAACTGGTGTTGCGCTATAATTTTTGCCAAACTGTTTTGCAGCGCACCATCTATTGTTGTAATAATTTTTGTTTCTGCCCGGGTATTTTTATTATCGTTTTTAAACCTTTGAAATAAATGCAATGCATTTTGCGGCAGCACCAATGGCTCACCAGGCAGGGGTTCTAACTTAGCCAGGTTGCAACTGCTTTCGTCAATTATTTTTTCTGCATTTAATTTGTCTAATAGCCTGTTTCTTTTTTTTAATAACACCTCCCTGTTTTTACCCGGATGTACCAATGCAGGTGCGTTAGGCAATACGGCCAGTGCAGCCATTTCGCCCCAACTTAATTTATCAGGGCTTCTTCCAAAGTAACGCCATGCTGCTGCATCAAGCCCTACAACATTGCTACCGAAAGGTGCATTGCTGGCATACAATAAAAGTATTTCCTTTTTTGAATATGACACTTCTATCCGGATGGCCAGAATGCTTTCTTTTATTTTATTCCAGATACTGCGTTTGTTATCTTTTTTTGAAAGCCTTACTACCTGCATAGTGAGGGTGCTGCCACCTTGTGCAGTCTCCCTGTTTTTAATATCTTTAACCAATGCCCTGCCAATGGCAATTACATCCACACCGGGGTGATAAAAAAAACGTTTGTCTTCAAAGGTGGTGATGCAGTCAATAAATTTTTGTGGTATATTTTTGTTAGGTGGAAAACGCCATTGCCCGTCTGCTGCAATAGTTGCGTTTAAGAGATTACCATCTTTATCTTCAATGATATAACTGGTTGGGGCATTAAATAACTGTTTGGGTAAGGAAAACCAGAACCAGGCGAGCAGAAGCACAGCAACAAGGAGGTATACTTTTTTACGAAAAGGTTTTTTTTGAAATCTTTGAAAAAATATGCTGGTAAATTTATTGATTTTCATTCTGCAATTAATAATAAAGCTTCTTCGGGCATGTATAAAGGAATGGTGGCGTGCTTAAAATCTCTTTTATTTCTTGTAATAACCCCTTTTATTTCATGTAAAGATTCTGCTGCCACTATTTGCATGGCATCTTCAAAATCTTTGTGAACAGATTTAATGGCAAGCCGCATCAGGCTTTTATTGTGTGGTACTATTTCAACCAGTTCTGTTAATTCGTAAAATATTTTCCTTACTTCATTTTCGGGCATCAGTTTTTTAAGATAATAGTGTGTATTCCAAAAGCTAAGTGCAGTGATGTACAGCTTCATCCTTTTTTCATCTGCTGACTGAAAAAGCAGGGCAGTATTGTATCCAAACGGTTTTCGTGAAGAGATAAAATCAATTAAGATATTGGTGTCAATAAAAAAACTTATCATTTGAATTTTTCTTTTATATTTTTTTCTACCTCAGCTCTCCACTCAAAATCTTTGGGCAGTTTAACACTTCCCATCAGCCGTTTAATACGGGGTGAAAATTTTTTGCTTTTGTCATCCGTATCCCGGGTAACTGTATTCAAATAATTTTCTATTAATTTAGAAAGGCTCTGACCTGTTTGCCCTGCATACTTTTTCGCTTTCTTTATTGTTTCTTCTTCAACAAGTATGGTTAATTTAGTTGTCATACACGTAGTGTTTTTATAAATGTACGTGTTATAACCAGGTGTACCAACCCACGAAGGGAGCTTTGGTATTTTTATTATTTGAAGTTGTATTTTTTTTAGGTGGAAGGCACTTTTTATTTTGATAATTATTTTTTGATGTACATGTTATTGATGGGAGCAGGGTTTAGGACGTACTATTTTTTTAGAAAGGTATCCATTTTTAAAATGAGCCTGATGAAATATTTGTTGATGCTTATAAAACCACTGCCGGGGTTGGTAACCGCCGGCATGGTTTATATTTTAATTAGTTGTAACAACTTCAACCCATTTACCATTTACACCTGCGGTGATATTATTATCATACATTGCTTCGGTAAATGTACCGGGTAAAAAGTAACGGCCTAAATAAGAAGCATTTAACTGCACATAATAGGTAAGTGTTTCATTTTGATTAATGTTGAAATAAGTGTATACCCTGTCATCCCGAATATCCTGGTACGTAGAGTAAGCTGATTTAAAACTGCCTTCACCACCGAGCATCCGTGCATTCAAAATCTCCCAGCCCCCCGGGAAAATTTGTGTCAATGCCATCTGCATATAAGTGCCGCGTTTACCCGAATTTTTAATAACCACTTTGGCTACAAAATCTGTTCCTTGTGTAAGTTTAGTTATATCCACAGCAGCCCCATTTTGAGTAATATAGCTTACCGCCATCGTTAGTAACGCAGAATTATTGTTGACCTTTAAACTTTCACCTGCCATTAGCTGGCCTTTGGTGATAAGGCGCAGGTACAATGTATTTGAGCCATTATTACTAACCGAGACATTAGCGCTGCCATTTTTAAACAACACAGGCAGTTGGCGGATGTAGGAAACAGAATTAATATCAGTTGGTTTTGCGCCCGTAGCAGCCCTCGCAATGATTTTTGCCCCGGATGGATTTTTACCACAATACTTTGCAATGGCAATTAAAGCATAGGCCGTAGTTTGTGTGCTATACCAATCATCCTGCGAAAGCCTGGCGGCAATGGTTGGTAACAACTGCGCTGCCTGGTTACGTTTACCCAATATTGTTAGTGTCTCCAATACCATCGCTTCATCCCTTAACTCAGAACCGAAACTGATACCTGGATTTGGACGTGTATCAAATGTAACAGACAATCCGCTGATGAGTGACTGCGCCACAGCATCCTGGCCTGCTAACTTGTAAGCTGCTGCCAGCCGCCATTTGGCTTCTGGTGATAAATATTTAAATTCTTTCAGCCGGTTCATCGCACCAAGTTCAGGGGCTTTAGCAAGAGCGAGCGTATACAGACGATAGGCCTGCGTAAGATCGGCGCCATAAAAATTATTGCTGTTTACTACCCAGTTATTTGCTTTGCCACGTTGAAAATTTTTCCATAGCTGCAATAAATTATCGCTTACAAAAAAACCATTTGCTTGCGCCTCCACTAAAAAATGACCGGCATAATTACTTCCCCATTCATCACTTTCGCCACCGCCCGGCCAGTAGCTAAACCCCCCATCGGGGCGTTGAAAATTTTGCATCATTGCAATACCTGCTTTTACATTTTTATCTACCAGGGATTTTTTATATTCATCCAGGTCTGTTAATTGGTTTAAAACCAACTGCGGAAAAACAGCCGAAGTTGTTTGCTCAATACAACCATGTGGATATTCAATTAAATAGTCTAACCGCTTTTGTAAATTCATGCTGGGCAAACTGGAAATTTCCACCACTGCTGTGCTGGTTGCTGCCACGCCAATAGCCGTTGCTACTGTATTCCATTGCTGTGCCGGGGCCAACGTAATTTCGCTTACACTGGTAACCGGCGGGTTAGGGTTTCTAATGTCCAGCTCTACCTCGTAATCTGCTTTTTCGCTGCCGGAACTGGCCAATAATTTCACCTTACCTATACCAACATTCGGTTTTACTTTTACATCAAAGTACAACATCTGCTCACCAGTTTGTGCAAAGCTGGTACTTTGTGTTGTTGCCCCGATAACTTCTAAAAACGGGTTTGCCTGCAATGTTACGTTTACATTTTTTATGTTATTCTCCATTGCAAAAATGGTGACCGGTAATTTAATTGTTTCGCCTGGCCCCAATACCCTTGGCATTGTTGCCAGCATCATCAAAGGCTTCTTTACGGCTACCGTTTTTTCTATTGCTCCATAACTGCCTCCATGCGCCGCTACAACCATGGCCCTTACAGAACCAATATAAGAGGGCAGCATAAATGATTTGGTTTGCTTCTGCCCTTTGCCTAAATGAAACGGCCCAAGGTATTGCACCACTGCCTTAAAACGATTGGCAGTTTTTTGTTTTACCGGCCCGCCTTCAGCATCACCACCAATCGTTAAAATACGTTCCAGATCCCCGCCCCATGCACCGATTACGTAATCAAACAAATCAAAACTTTTTACACCCAATGCTTCTCTTGCATAAAAAGCTTCATGCGGATCAGGGGTTTTAAATCTTGTCAGGTCCAGCAGGCCTTCATCAACAATGGCCACGCTGTAGGTCATTTCTTTTCCGTGTTGTTCACTAACGATAAAAGAAACATTTTGTTCCGGCCGGATACTGGATGCCATTGTTAGCACCGGGCTGAGCAATGTATTTTTATCTTCTACAAAAATTGGGATGGAACCATACATCCTGATGGGCAGATCATTGATGGTTTGCGCATGCGGTTGCAGCAAACTTACGGTAGCATAAATATTAGGCGCCATGGAAGCTTCTGCTTTAAACTTCACCAGCGTTTGTCCCTGTGTTGTTTCCTGCCAAAAAGATTTTACAACCTTGCTTCCGCTTTCCAAACTAATCAACACCCGGCCGCCTTTGCTGCTGGGGATATTTAGCTGCACTTCATCACCCACATTATACTTTTCTTTATTACCCGTAAATGATAACATTGCTGCAGCCGACTGGTCATCATTACCGCTTCTGCTTTGCCAGCCCGGTTCATCAATATAAAATACTGATCCGGTAATATGGCCGCTCTTTAAATCTTTTACCAAAATAAGGTAACGCCCCCATTCATTTTCTGAAGTACCAAACTGCCACTGCCCCTTGCCGTTAGTAAGTTGTATGGTTTCTTTCTTTATTAATTTATTGTACTCATTTTGTGTAAAGTTGCTAAGGTTATCGCCATTATCATCCCACCACCAGCGCCATTGAATACGGTAAAACTGTATTTCTACAGCAGTATTACCGCTTAATAAATTACCCTTTCCGTCAACATTTACAATTTGCGTGGTATGTGTTTTACCCGCCAGTAAATAATCAAATGGCTTTTCCCCTTTGGGTAATTTAAGGCCTGCATAACTGGTGTACGGACTGTAAGGCACTGTTATATTATCAATACTAAAGCTTCCTCCTGGCTCAAATACTTTTATCACCATGTTGGCACTTAACATACCTGGTGCAGATTCATCCAACTCAAAATTTGGTTTAATGGTGGCATTGCCTTCAGCATCCAAACTGCCATCCATAATAGTTTTGCTTTGTGTGCTATAGTTGCCTGTTGGGTTATCAAAATCGTATCCGGCGAATTTTGCAAAGCCTGTTTTTTTTGCATACAGCGATGCATCAATTTTAGCTTTCAGGTTTTTGGCCGGTGTACCAAACAACCATTTTGCATTGATGGTTCCTGTAGCCGTATTGCCTTTGCCCAATACTGCATCTTTTCCAAAATCAACATTAATTTTTAAGCGGTTGGGCATTACCGTTTCTACCTTAATTGTTTTTTCAAAACTGGCACCTCCACATTTTATTTTGGCCAGCCAGTTACCGGTTGGGGAACTGGGCTCAGTATTGGTTTTAAATAAATAAAAGCCGTCTTCGGCATCACTTTGCACCGTGTGTTTGTACAATTGACCCTGGGGTGTAAACAAACTAAATTCTACCGGATGATCTTTGGGCAATTTTTTTTCTTTGTCTTCAATAATACAATTAATGTACATCGTATCTCCCGGCCGCCATACGCCCCGTTCGCCAAAAATAAAACCCTTAATACCATTGTTCACTTCTTCACCACCTACATCAAAACGGCTTAATGCCAACGAACTTCCATCATCCAATTTTAAGTACCCCCGTTCATTTCCCTTTTTTGCAATCAGTAAATATGGTTTTCTTTTTACATCAATGCTGGCAAAGCCATCAGTGCCGCTCCTGCCTTTGCTGATGATGGTTTGCTGATAATCCATCACTTCAAGATCAACATCGATCATCGGTTGCGTAGTTAAGATATTACTAACAGCCACTAGTAGAATGTTATCACTGCCACGTTTGGCGGTAAGGCCAATATTACTTGCAAGTATATTCCGGGTTGCCCAACGGTCCTTATTGTAATACGATTTACTGTTGGGGTCATCCTTGCGTCGCCAGATGTAACCATAAGGATAATAAGTATCGTACCGGTTCCAGAATTCATCATTTTCATCTAAACCAACGTTGCTGCTGTAATTCTCTTCTTCGTCAGCATATTCGCCTGCTGCCGCTTTACCATTATCACTTGTATCAGCCTCCTGGTACAAAGAATATTGTGGCCTAAAACCAATAGTTACCCTATAAATGGCACCAGGTTCTGTTTTTAAGAACTTGTCAATATCTAAAGAAAAATGCTGGTGCTTGTGCAGGTCGAGTGTTTTATCATCATCCAACCGCAAAGTTTTTTGTACAATGGGCTTTGCTACACGGCGCAGGTCTTCATTGCCGCCCAGGTTATTATTTTGCAAAAATTGTGGCACATTATTTTCAAATATTTTAATGATACTTATATCTACTGCATTTAAATTAACCGCTTCAAAAGGTAGTACCAGCCTGCCTGAATTAGGCAGAATATTTCCTTTGCCATGAATTTTTACCGATGGCATTTTATTTTCAAAATTAATGTTACTGGTAAATCCTTTGCCAAGTATATCGCCCCATATATTTTTAACCCCGGCATTGATGTTAAATGTGTAGTTGCCATCAAGTTTACCACTGGTAAAAACTTTTACCTCGCTGCCATTAATGGTGTACGAAATATCACCCTGGCTGCTTACAGATATAAGCCCTGTAAGGTCTTGCCCCACTGCAATAGCATCGCTGAATTGCACAGAAGCATATTGCTGTGCATCGTTTACAGCCGCTACGTTCAGTACTTTAAAATCGCCTGCTGCAGGCACAATAATTCCTTTGCTTCCTTTTAGTTCAATACCCATTGGTTGTCCATCCCAACTGAGGTTTATAGGGCGCACATTACTTCCTCTATCAATGGCGTCAATAGTAAAGTTGTGCTGTTTTGCTCCATCATTGTGTTGCCAGCTTATTTTTAATGGCTTGCTGTTTTGAGAAACTGTCAAGAGCTTTTCAATATCACTACCTTTTTCAATATCTGCAGTTTCTACATCCCCACTTAGCGACATTTTATTTTTAATACCGTTACTTCTCAACCCATCGTCTGAAATTTTAAAAGATGGCTTTAGCGTTTTTATGCTGAAACGAAAGTCGGCATATTTGTCTGGCACTTTAGTAACCTTGCCCAGCTTGAATTGCACCTGGTACAGCTGGTTTGGCTGAAGGTAAGTATCGGGCTTAAATTCAATGGTGGTAGCATCTGCCCATATAGTTTTCCCTTTTACCGAAGGCGAAATATCAAACAGTGTTTCTTTCACTTCCTCTCCCAAAGTATGGGTGGTATTAGCCGTACTTGCCAACTGAACACGGATAGGAGAAGTTTTACTGATGATACCTGTAGTGTAAGCATCTACGTACTTACTAAAAGCAGGATCTACTTCAATCCATTGATCTTTTTTGTTACAGGAAAATAAAGTAATTAATAAAGTGCAATACAGAAGGGTACTCAAAAAAGTTGTACTGAACTTTTCAGAACGGGTAACAGCATCGGAAGCCATAATGTTTTTGTATTTTTTTGTGCAGTATAACCAGGATGGTTTTACTGTTAGGTTTGCTTATGTAAATGTTATATAAAATATTGATATGCACAATAGGTAAAAAATAAATGCTGTTAAACTATTTGTAAAACGAGGTACCGGAATTTTAGATGGGATGGTTTTATTGATCTGGCTTCAGTATTTCTATTGGATTGTAATAGGGTACTGCCCTTCGCAGATCGCACATTTGTATGATACATTTTTATGGGGCCTTTATTTCAAACGGATGGTTTATCTAATTTAAAACGCGTTATTCCAATACTGAAATTTGAATGATTACACAAAATAAAATAATACTGTTTGGCAAATAGCCAAGGCATAAAGTATTTGATCAGAATTGCTTCTTTAAAAATTACTGTCTTTTTTCTTTTCTTCCTCCGCCAGTTTAAAAGACAAAGGGCCGTTACCGATAATTAAAAAATAAATAAGCAGCAATAACACTACGATGCTGATTAATAATTCTGAATAGGGCATCAGTACATCTTTTGCTCTATGCACAAAAATAATGGCACCGATAAGTACTGGAATCTGAATAAGACAGGCAAAGCGGGTAAGTAAGCCCAGTACTAAAAGTAACCCTCCAACAATGTGCAAAAAAGGTATTACATGAGCCGCTAAAACAGTAAGGAAAGAACCAAAGGAAGCCCTGCCGCTCATAAGGCCGATGAGTACACTGGTATTGCGAAGAAAATCAATTCCCTTATAGCAAAGAAATACACCTAACAGGATGCGTATTATGTCTACCCATTTGGGATGATGGTGATCGCCCCAATATTCAAACCGGTGGAGAATGTCCATAAAATAAAATTTAAGTTTCAGAAAAAAAGAACTGTTCTAAATCTAACACTTTTTTGGCGCATTTCAAAGTACCGGTGGTTGTTTTTTATGCTAATAATTAATACCGCCTGAACAAGCATAAACGCAACCTAAATAAATTATTTTTTTTTGGCTTTGCGGTTAAGCAAGCTTCATTAATAAATCTGCTCATCATATTCCAACGAATTATCGACGACCTTTTTGTTTACTAAAAATTTATTCCGCCAGGCTACAGTTGCAGCCAATATAGTTAACAAAATCAAAAGGGACAGTCCTTGGGGGAGATTTGATTTTTCTGAAATAAAGCCTATTAATGATGGACCGGTAAGGAAACCTATCAGGCCGCCTGTAGTTACCATGGCATATCCTTCTACTGTACTTACACCGGGAATATTGGCAGAGGCACTAAACAATACAGGGACAATACAGGAAGAACCACAGCCAATAAAAATATAGCCTGCAATGGCCACCGGAACAATGGGTACCAATACAACCAATGTAAACCCAAGGGCAGATAACAGGCAGCCGCAAATAACAATTGTTTTACTTCCGATTTTAGCAATCAGCCCATCGCCGTTTAACCTTCCTATCGTCATGGCGATAGAGAAGCCTGCATAGCCAAGGCTCACCAATTCTTTAGGGGCATGCAGGGTTTCTTTAAAGTAGATGGCACTCCAGTCGGCTACGCAACCTTCTGCCATAAAAGTAACCATGCAAATAAATGAAATACCCAATATGGTTGGCGAGGGAAGTTTAATGCCTGATCTGCTATGAATAATATCCTGGTTGGCCAATAATAATTTTCGATTGGCTGTAATGACTGTTAAAATAATACTGGCTACCATAACAATCTGCCAACCCGATACCAGGTGAAACGAAAACATCAGAGCCGCCAAACCTGCACTAACCGCACCGCCCAGGCTATACATACCATGACAGGTGCTCATCAGCAAGCGGTTGGTTTTTTTCTCCATTAAGTTTACAGTGGCATTGGCAGACACGCCATTTAAAAAACTGCATAAGCCAAAAAAATACAGGCATGTCCAAAACATGGGCCGGTTAACCGAATTAATCTGCAGTATCATAATTAAGCACAAAACACGGTAGCCGTTAAACATCCACCTGCCAACAGTAATTTTACTAAAAACCCTTGTAGATAAAAGCACACCGGTAATAGCCCCTAAAGGAGATAACAATAAAGATAACCCCAGGCTACCATCGGTAAAGCCCAGCCTTTGCTTTATACCTGGTATTGCTGCCACCCAGGTGCCGAATAAAAGACTGGATGTTGCGAATAAAAAACCCACCGCCAGGGCAGGTTTATTTTTTATAAAAGAAGAAATATTTTTAATCATTCATCAAATAATCTTTGCAGTCAGCCCAATACTCAAATGTAGTTTTTTGTTTTGATGAATTTACATTGATTGGGAATATTTGTAACCTGCCGTGAAACTGATACAATTTCTGTTACAGAATGACTTAAAGCCATAACCATATTAGGGAAATAACTATAAGCAGATAGTTATAATCAGTCGCTGTTTTCATTATGCAATTTCTGTTCGTGGGCACCGGCAGCTATATACAAAGCAAAACAGGCAATGGCTGTATCTTTCAGCATACTTATCAGGGCTGACCGTTTCAGTTCGACATCACCTGAATTTAAAAAATTGGGTAAATGGATAGTTAATACAAAAATTATCAGTATGGCTGCCAAAAGATAACCAGCGGCCTTTACCATCCTATTGGTTATAAAAGCTATTGCTACCAGTATAAATGCTGCCCCTACAAAATAGACCCAAATTATACCCCCTGGTAAAAAATCGGGCACATAATTTACAAGGTCACGTGGATGCAAAAAATGCTGGATACCAAAAACAATCATTACAAGTGAAAGCAAATAGATTGAAATGCGGGAAATTAGATGTGGAAATTTCATAATGGCGATTTTAGAGAAAAAAGTTACAACAATTAAAATAGAAGTGCAACTGTTTGATCACATTCTTTTTATGAATTTTTTATAGGGGCTTCGGTTTCTTTTATCCACTTATTGCAGGCTTTATATTTTCCATCAGCCTTTATACCCACTAAACCTTGTTATCATCATCATTTTAAGAAGCTGGTTGAGTTAATTCGAATTTTGAGTTTAGGAAATTGAGCTAAAGCCCCTCAATACCGTTTTATATTAACCCCGGCATAAATGCCAGGGTTAATTGAGAACAAATACCCGGCTTTAGCCCAATAAAGGATATTACAGATAATTCAAACAGGTTCTAAACAGAAACTGTTTATCTAAAATAAAAAAGCAGTCATGATTAAAACATGACTGCCCATAACTTAAAATGAATCTTATGCGTTGGCTTATATAACCTGGTTTTTCAGCAAATCTTCAAACTCATCTTTTCTACGGATAAGTTTGGCCTTGCCGTCAATTACCATTACTTCGGCAGGTTTTAGGCGGCTGTTAAAATTGCTCGCCATTTCGAAACCGTAAGCACCTGCATTGTAAAAAACAAGATAGTCACCTTCCCTTACTTCGTGTAGTTTTCTATCCCATGCAAAAGTGTCTGTTTCGCAAATATTTCCCACCACTGTATATATTCTTTCGGCTCCGGCGGGGTTGCTGATGTTTTCTATATGATGATAGGCATCATACATCATGGGGCGTATAAGGTGATTAAAGCCACTATTTACACCGGCAAAAACCGCCGCAGGCGTTTGTTTAATTACATTGGTTTTTGCTACAAAATAACCGCACTGGCTCACCAGGTATTTACCCGGTTCAAACCATACCTGTAATTTTCTGCCTGTTTCTTTTTCAAATTCAGCAAACGCAACGGCAACTTTTTCACCCAGCGCAGCTACATCTGTTTCTGCATCGCCGGGTTGATACGGTACTTTAAAGCCGCTACCCAAATCAATAAATTCAAGATTGGGGAAATGGCTGGCAAGATCAAACATTACCGACAACCCCTCTAAAAAAACATTAATGTCTTTTATTTCGCTGCCGGTATGCATGTGTATACCGGTTACATTTAATTTGGTTGTTTTTACAATGCGTTCAATATGCCGCATCTGGTGGATGGAGATGCCGAATTTGCTATCAATATGCCCGGTAGATATTTTAAAATTACCGCCTGCCATAATATGAGGATTCAGTCGAATACATACTGGGTAAGTTCCCTGAAATTTATTACCGAATTGTTCAAGTATAGAGATGTTATCGATGTTGATATTTACGCCCATTTCCTTTACGGCTACAATCTCGTCAAAATCTACACAGTTGGGAGTATACAGAATATCCTTTTTATCAAACCCGGCCATCAGCCCCAGCCTTACTTCATTAACACTTACACAATCAAGCGAAGCGCCTATTGATTGTACATACTTTAAAATATTAATATTGGTGAGCGATTTACAGGCATAAAAAAAACGGGCATTGCAACCTGAAAAACCCTTCTGCAGTTTTTTATACTGCGCTGCAATACGCTCTGCATGATAAATATAAACGGGTGTGCCAAATTCATCGGCGATTTCAATTAATTGATTGTGGGTTAAGTTTTTTGCCATTTTCTTTTTTGCTGTTTTTTTTAAATGTAAGGTGCTTTATTTTAACTGTTTACTTTAATTGCTGCACATAAAAAAAGGTATGAGAAACATTCGTCGTCATACCTTTTTTAAATTTTATTTTAAGATTATGATTCTGATTGTTCGTCACTATTGTCCTTCTGTTTACCTTCTTCTTCATCAACATCCCCTGATACAGAAAGCACCCTTTCTTCATCCTGTTTATACGCTTTAATAATTGCTTCCCGAAGAGGTAAGGTATTTTCTGTTTCCAAAACCATCGCCTCTTCCTCATCAACTGTTATTAATTCTTCTATTGGTTGGTGATTTACAATTGTTGCCTGCACCAGTTCTTCCATCAACACTTCGTTAATCTTTGGCAGGTCGGCCGTACTGTTGATGCCAAAATAATCCATAAAAGATTTTGATGTGGCATATATCAATGGCTTACCCACTGCATCTTCATTTCTGCCTGTAATAATCACCAGGTCTTTTTCTAATAATTTCTGAACCGCATAATCGCAGTTTACACCACGTATAGCTTCCATTTCGCTTTTGGCAATAGGTTGTTTATATGCAATAATGGCAAGGGTTTCAAGTGCCGCGGTAGAAAGACGTTTTAAAAATTTATCGCCGTTTAATTGTGCCACCGTTTTATGATATTCTTTCTTTGTTAAAAACTGCCAGCCGCCGCCGCTTTGTTTTAATTCAAAAGCATAAAACTCAGAGTTATATTTTTCGTGTATACCTTCAACGGCAGCATCTACCTGTTCAATAGTCGTTCTGTCTTCAATAAAACCCAGTGCATTGTTCAGTAATTCTACCAGCTCAGTATTAATAAGCGGCTTATCACTTGCAAAAATCAAGGCTTCAATATGTGGTATTATTTGCGAAAGTTCCATACCAATATTCCCTTTCAGGAGATTATTTTATTTATTTAAAAATGATTGCAATTAATAAGATACACCTTAACCCTTTACGGGATGCGGGTTAACCATTTAATGCTGCTGCACCACTTACTATTTCTGTTAGCTCGGTAGTAATGGCTGCCTGCCTCGCCCTGTTGTAACTTAATTTTAATGATTTCAGCAATTCGTTGGCATTTTCACTTGCCTTATCCATAGCCGTCATACGGGCACCCTGTTCGCTTGCGTTGCCATCCAAAACCGCCTTATACAATTGGGTATTTAAAATTTTAGGCATCAGTTCATTAATCAAAACCTCTTTGTCCGGTTCAAAAATAAAATCTGCATTTTTTTCACCCACCTTTTTTTGCACTTTTATTATAGGCAAAAACTGTTCAGCAATAAATGTTTGTGTACCGGCATTTTTAAATTCGCTAAACACCAGTTCTACAGCATCTATTTCTTTATTGGCAAAAGCCTCCATAGCATATTTTGCCGCTGCCTGCACTTTAGCAAAACTTAATCCTGTAAAAATATCCCAATAATTATCTACAACTTTAAATCCATTTTTTGTAAAATGTTCGTATCCTTTTTTACCAATCGTCAAAACAGATACTTTTCCTTTTGCATGTTGCCCCGCATATTTTTCAAAAATCAATTGTCTTGTTAATTTAATCAGGTTACTGTTATAACCTCCGCATAATCCCCTGTCGCTTGTAACAATAATAATCAATACTTTTTCTATGGTCCTTTCTGCAGCCAGGTCCGTTTTTACATCCCCATCACTGTTGCTGACAATATTGCTCAGCATTTCCTGCAGCTTTTTTGCATAAGGGCGCATTTGAGTAATGGCATCCTGTGCCCGGCGTAATTTTGCCGCACTTACCATCTTCATTGCTTTGGTTATCTGCTGGGTACTTTGTACACTTTTAATCCTGTTACGTACTTCTTTTAAAGCTCCTGACATATAAACTAAATTAATTAAGTTTTGTTTTTGGATGGCAAAGGTATGGCAAAAAACAGTAAATGGAAGCGGGTTTATTAACAAAAAAACCCCGTTTTTGCTATTTAAACCAGACGGGTAAATATAATAAATTAAATTTTTTCTTAAACCGGTGAAATTATCTTCGGCATATTTTTTTGCCATTAAGGCGTTGACGCATTTTTATTTGCATTACCTCTTAACGACTAAACGGCCATTACGTTTTTTGCCGTTGAGGCGTTGAGGCGTTTTTTATTTTCTTTCATCCTGACGCCTTAACGGCCATTATTTTTTTGCCGTTAAGGCGTTGACGCATTTTTTATTTGAGTTACGTCTTAACGACTAAACGGCTATTATTTCTATCCCTCCGTTATTTTTTATAATAAAGTAACTATAATTGCAAACTAATATACCTCGTAATATACATCAGGTTGCACATATATATAATTCTTCTGGTATAAAGCCCACCAGTGTTAGTCAAACCTTCTTCCGTTTTCTCTTTCAACAACCAACAGTAAACTGTTAACAAATTTGTACCTTTGCTGCCCTATAAATAATGTTGGTTCTGTCAATTTGGCTCTAAAAATATTTAAGCACCAAATTTGACATTGCAAAACACCCGCATTTTTAATTGTAATACTTATAACTCAGAATTTTATGATAGGTCTTTTATCGAAAATATTTGGTGGCAACAAAAGTGAGAAGGACGTAAAAAAAATCAGTCCGCAGGTTGAAATTATCAACCGCTTTTTTGCCGAATACCAATCTTTAAGCAATGATGCTTTGCGTAATAAAACGCAGGATTTTAAACAACGTATTCAACAGCATCTTGCCGGTATTGATGAACAGATCAATACTAAAAAAACCGATGCAGAAAATTTACCTGTTGCGGATATTAACCAAAAAGATGTTTTTTACCAGGAAATAGATGCCCTTAAAAAAGACAGGGATAAAAAAATTGAAGAAGTATTGTTGCAGATTTTACCCGAAGCTTTTGCCGCCGTAAAAGAAACGGCCCGCCGTTTTAAAGAGAATACTCAATTAAAAAGTATAGCCACTGAACTCGATAAAAAACTCGCTGTTACAAAAAAGCATATCCGTATTGAAGGCGATAAATCTTTTTTTAGCAATACATGGACCGCCGCAGGTGGCGAAGTAACCTGGAATATGCTGCATTACGATGTGCAGTTAATTGGCGGTATGGTTTTACATAACGGTAAAATTGCGGAGATGGCTACCGGTGAAGGTAAAACGCTCGTGAGTACTTTGCCGGCTTACTTAAATGCATTAAGCGGCGAAGGTGTGCATATTGTTACGGTAAACGATTACCTGGCAAGAAGGGATAGTGAATGGAATGGCCCCATTTTTGAATTTCTGGGGCTTACCGTAGATTGTATTGATAAACACGAACCCAACGGTGATGCAAGGCGTGCAGCTTATAATGCTGATATTACTTATGGTACCAATAACGAATTTGGTTTCGATTACCTGAGGGATAACATGGTTCACAGTCCTGATGAAATGGTGCAACGCAAACATCATTTTGCCATGGTGGATGAGGTAGATAGTGTATTGATTGATGATGCCCGTACGCCTTTGATCATTAGCGGACCTGTGGGCCACAGCGATAATACCCAACAGTTTTTCGACTTAAAACCACGTATTGAAAAATTAGTGGATGCACAGAAAAGAGCCGTGAACCAGTTTTTAATTGATGCAAAGAAAAAAATAGCCGAAGGCAACGATGACCCTAAAGATGGAGGTTTATCCTTATTCAGGGCACACAGGGGTTTACCAAAAAATGGCGCCTTAATTAAATTTTTAAGCGAGCCAGGCATGAGGGTGAAAATGCAGAAAAGCGAAAACTATTACCTGGCCGATCAGCAAAAAGAAATGCCCAAGGCAGATGAAGAACTGTACTTTCATATTGATGAAAAAAATAACCAGGTTGATCTTACTGATAAAGGTATTAATCTTATCACCAAAGCGGGTGAAGATACAGAGTTTTTTATACTGCCTGATATTGCTGTTAAGCTAACAGATATTGATAAAGGCAATTTAGGTGCTGATGAAAAATTACATCTTAAAGAAGGATTGCTGAATGAGTATTCGCAAAAGGCTGACCGCATACATACGGTACAGCAGTTATTAAAAGCATATACTTTATTTGATAAGGATACCGAGTACGTGGTAATGGAAGATGCCGTTAAAATTGTAGATGAACAAACAGGCCGTATACTGGATGGAAGAAGGTACAGTGATGGTTTGCACCAGGCCATAGAAGCAAAAGAAAATGTAAAGATAGAAGCCAGTACACAAACCTATGCTACGGTTACTTTGCAAAACTACTTTAGGATGTACCACAAGCTTTGTGGTATGACGGGTACTGCAGAAACTGAAGCAGCAGAGTTGTGGGACATTTATAAATTAGATGTGGTAACCATCCCCACCAATATACCGGCTATCCGTAAAGATGAACAGGATTTGGTGTACAAAACCAAACGTGAAAAATACAAAGCGGTTATTGACGAAATTGAGCGTTTACGCCTTGCCGGTAGACCATCGCTTGTGGGTACTACTTCTGTAGAAATAAGTGAATTGCTGAGCAGGATGTTGAAACAAAAAAACATTCCGCACAATGTATTAAATGCAAAACAACATGCCAGGGAAGCACAGGTTGTTGCTGAAGCAGGTTTAGCAGGCGCTGTTACCATTGCAACCAACATGGCTGGGCGTGGTACAGATATCAAGCTGGGGCCAGGTGTTAAAGATGCAGGTGGTTTGGCCATTGTAGGTACAGAGCGCCATGAGAGCCGTCGTGTAGACAGGCAGTTGCGTGGCCGTGCCGGACGCCAGGGCGACCCGGGCAGTACGCAGTTTTTTGCAAGTCTTGAAGATGACCTGATGCGTATGTTTGGCAGCGAACGTATTGCCAGCCTGATGGACAGGATGGGTTATAAAGAAGGGGAAGTGATACAGCATAGTATGATCTCCAAATCAATTGAAAGGGCACAGAAAAAAGTAGAAGAAAATAACTTTGGCATTCGTAAACGTTTGCTGGAATATGATGATGTAATGAACAAGCAACGCAACGTGGTGTACAGCAAACGTAACCATGCTTTGTTTGGTGAAAGGCTGGCGCTTGATTTGGATAATGCGTTTTACTCTGTAGCAGATGGCCTTATCAATTCCTTCAGGGAAAGCGGCGATTATGAAGACTTTAAATTAGCCGCCATTGTAAACTTTGGTATTGATACCAGCATTACACAGGAAGAACTGGAGAAGGGAAATATACAACAGGTAGCCGAAAAATTATATGATGAAGCCAAGAGTAATTATAACCGTAAGGTGATTGCAGTTGCTGCACAAACTTTGCCCATCATTAAAAACATCCGCAAAGAACAGGGAAACCATATTGAAAATGTGGCGGTACCGTTTACGGATGGACGCAAACAAATACAGGCATTGGCCAACCTTGAAAAGACCATTGCAAGCGATGGAACTGAATTGCCCAATGCGCTGGAACGCAGCATTACCCTTGCTTTGATTGATGATGCATGGAAAGAACATTTACGTGCCATGGACGATTTGCGCCACAGTGTACAAACAGCGGGCTACGAACAAAAGGACCCGTTGGTGATTTATAAAATAGAAGCTTTTAGCGCCTTTAAACAAATGGACGACGCTGTAAATAAAGATATTGTAAGCTTCCTTTGCCATTGCGCTATACCAACAGAACAAACCAATGCCGGCACTATAAAAGAAGGCCGTGAACAAAAAACAGATATGAGCAAAATGCGCCAGCGCAAAGAAGAATTTGCAGGTGCAGCAGCCGGTGGAGGCCCAGAATATATCAGTAACGAAAATGATTACAACGACCCCTCACCTTCCATTAAACAGGAACCGATACGTGTAGAACCAAAGATTGGCAGAAATGATGCCTGCCCTTGCGGTAGTGGCAAAAAGTTTAAGAACTGCCATGGCAAGGATGCGTAAAACAAACACTTTTTTATACAAGGCTAACTGTTATGATTAGCCTTTATTATTTTTATTATCCGGGCTAGGAAGCAATGGGGAACATTGTTGCATCGCCCTCTTGTACGACATACCAATAGTCAAAAAAAATTATCAGGCCGGCATTGATTATTTTAATATGCTTACACATTGTTAAGTGTATATTTGAGTATGCCTTCGGCTGGTGGTCCACAAGACCAACAGCTGCCTTCGACAAAACAATACATAAACTTACATGAGGGCTTTTTTATCTTTGCGAAAGCGGAAACATATAATAATATGGCAATAGAATACGATAAAAAGAAAAAATACGCTTCAGAGGAATTGATGGAGATGGCTTATCAGGAGAGCATGCTTTCCATACATGAACATGATGATAAGCCAGACCCTTTGGTGGGTGCAATTCTAACCACTGCGGATGGCAAAATACTTGCCACCGCACATAGGGGCGAATGCGTATTGGTGAGCATTGCGAATACACCTTAATTGAAAGGAAACTAAAAACGGAAAACTTAAACGGTTGTCATTTGTATGTGACTCTTGAACCATGTATAGATAAAGTAAGAACAAAGCCAAAGAAAGGCTGTGCCACTCATATTTTTAAAGCCCGTTTAGGCAAAGTATTTATTGGTATCCGTGATCCCGATATTGATATTGAAAACCAAGGAGCGAATGAACTGATTGCAAAAGGTATTCACGTAGAAGATTTTCATCCGGAGGTTGCTGACAAAATTCGAGAAAGCCTTGCAGAGTTTATCAAATACAAGGAAGCTCAAAAACTGATTATAAAGCAGAAAAGAGAAGCACAGCCAGTTCCCTACCTCAAGCAAGCTGTTGCTAATACTACTGTTTCCTTATTTTCTAAGTCTGCTGTTGATGAGTTTATTAAAAATGCACAAGCTACATTTACTTACCCATCGCAAGACTTCAACGATTGGGCTTTGTCTTTTGAGTTAGCCACCAAAGAAGGCGATAACATTGTGCCAACGAAATTGGGGTTGATGTTGTTTGGCGAACATGCCGACGATACGCTTTCACATACCATTTTCAAAGTGGAACTGGATTATGGGGATGGTAAAACAGAAATAGAAGATTTTGGCGGTCCGGTGTCTACCCAATTGCCAAGGGTTTTAAAGTTTATTAAGGACAAAGGGTTAAAACTAACTATTGACCGTAGTAAAGCCAAACGAAAAACTGTAACAGATTTTCCAATAGAGATACTCAGAGAAGTGCTCGCCAATGCTATCATCCACAGAGATTATAGTATTATTCAAGCTACCAACTACATTTACATTGGTCCAGAAAAAATCATTGTCAGAAGTCCAGGAATGCCTATGCCTCCATTGACAATTGATGATATAAGGACAATGGACTTGCCGTCGGTAAGCCGTAATCCAAAAATCATGTATGTGTACAACAGAATGGGATTTGCTGAACAAAGAGGAATTGGCCTTCGAAATATGAAGCAGCTTCCTCAATCTGGCTTTCCTCTACCAACTTTCAACATTAAAGGAAATATCCTGGAAATTGTATTTGCTCGTGATGCTTCACTAATTCCTGAGTTAAAAGGAGTAAATACCAAAGGCTTTACTCAGGAAGACAGAGATGGTTTATTCTTTATTCAGCAAAATGAACCGGTAGCTGTTAAAGACTATGCTAAGCATTTTAATTTAGCAGAAAAAACTGCCCAAAGACGAATTGGCGTTCTTTTTGAAAAGGGCTTATTAGAAAAGGAAGGCGATAATAGATGGGTCAAATATAGAATTAAGCAATAAGAATCAAGGACATTATCAAAGACAATTTATCTTTGATAATGTTATAAAATGAATTAAAAATGGTTCAAGGACAAAATCAAAGACAATTTGTCCTTGATAAGGTAAAATGAAGTAAAAAAAAATAGTTTATATTACACAAAATTGGGAAATCAACTATTTGAAGCTGGACGGACGGAAATATATTTCATGGTTTAACACAACCCCACACACGCAGGCTTTATTCAAAAAAGTTGGTCTTTGAAAAGGTATAATTAGCGGGGCCAGCAAATTTATTTCTATCTCACTCCACTTCGATGGGTGCAATCCACCTGAACGAACCCCATTCCAGTACAAGTGAACCGTGCCGGTTGTCGCTGGAGATAATAGCTATAGTGAACTTTTCTACTGTAGCAATAGCAACCTCACTGATAACCCTCGCTGTACCCAGGTCAAGTGAGCCATTGTACTCTGTACCCCACTGTCCGCTCTGCTTGTTCACAATCAGGTCAACTCCATTGGTGTGAGGCGCAGTAAACAGCGTGTATGTGCCCGCAGGCACCTTCATCCCGGCAAGCTTTATCGGGGCTGACACCGTGAACTGAGTAGCCGCATTGGCTCCTGTTCTCCATACCCGGTCGTAAGGTATCACATCACCCAACAGGGTTCGTCCACGCAGCAATGGCCTGCCATAATCAACGGTGAACTTTGTATTACCAATTTGTGCCCGGGTGGTATCCCGAACGCTTAACGACTTTACATTGCCAGCTCCTTTCTCCTTTGCCTCAAAACGGTCTGCTACGCCTTTTACATCTGGTGGCGTGGCAAGTCGTTTTACCAGTACTTTGTATGTAGTTCGGGCGCCTGAATAACTCAGCATGCGATAGCTGGAGTCCATCAAAGCCTCGCCGGTTCCGGAAAGCCAGTCGTGTGTAATTTCTATCTTGCCACTGCCAAGCGGGGTTACAGTCACGTCGCCCAGGGGAAACCGGTCGAATTCCCGGTCGATATAAAACTGCCGCATCTGCACGGGACTGCCGGCCGCAAGCTTTGATGCCGCCGCATGCTTCAACGCTGCGGCAAAGTAAAGTTCATAGAGACTATACATTTGCGGCACGTGTGCCACAACAATGCTGCCACCCGTTGGAAAATCACGATTCACCACGCCGGTGCTGTCCGTTTTAGAAAGATGCACTTTATTATTGGCGACATCGGCCACTATTTTTCGATGCCGCTGACTAAGAGGTTCACTCGGTGTGTAAATATCCATCACAAGATGTTGTATGCTGCTGCTGTCATTAAGATTAACCACAGTATGGCGTACCTGCACACGTGGAAAGCGATCAACTTCATCGCTTGTTAAAGTATTGCCCTGTCGGGTTATACTCTCTACCGAAATTGTATCATGACCAAGCATTGTAAGAAAACAGTATCGTTCTGCCGGTGGTGTATTACAGGAAAGCAGCGAAGCCACTGCACTAAGAAAAAAGCAAACCACAGCCGACTTAGCGGGATGAAAACTTCGTGACTGAATAGTTGTATTATACATGGAACAAATATAAATATTGCAAAAAGAAAAATGGCTTAATTATTCAGTTAACCCTGCATTTTCGTTTCCCGGCTTGTTCGTGGCAGAAATCATTTTTGCACCAACGGAGTATAGCGGGTAAGTTAGTACTATTTTTCCGGAGCAAGTCTCCGCCCAAATAAAATTCCCAGGCGATGTGCCTGCCATGGATCGTGTGCAAGCCGCAGCACTTGCCGTTCAACAAAGAAAGGTTGTAATTTTTTTGTTATCGGTTTTAGTCCCTTCGGGCAATGTCATTAAGTTAAGGAAACAATTAAATTGCACTACCCTTCAGGGTAGTGGTAAAAGAAAATATTATCCTTTCCGGGCTTTAGACCAAATATTCTTTGGGCTAAAGCCCATGTTTTTTTGTTAATTAATTACCCCGACCTAAAGGACGGGGTAATTAATTCTTTTAACTTAATGACTTTGCAGCTTCTGTTGGTTTTATTGACCAACAGCTGGTAAAATAATAGTACCTTAATTTATCAATTAATAAATATGCTTAACAGAAGGGATTTACTTAAATTATCTACTACACTGATTGCAGGAGCATTCATTCCCTTACCTGTTAAAACTGCAGTTACTGCTCCGCAGGGCCCCTTCAGGTTTTGCCTCAACACAAGTACCATCAGTGGGCAAAATCCTGGACTGCTGCATGCAATAGAAATTGCTTCAATAGCAGGTTATGATGGTATGGAACTTTGGATAAATGATATACAGGCATATCTTCAGCAGGGTAAATCTATCCAGTCACTGTCATCTTTTCTTTCATCAAAAAATATGAGGGTAGAGAATGCGATCAGTTTTACGGAGTGGATGGTAGATGACGAAGCGCAACGTAAAGCGGCACTAACACAACTGGAACAAGAGATGAAAATAGTAGCTGCGTTGGGTTGCAATCGAATTGCTGCGCCACCAGCAGGTGTTACCAAAGATCAACCAATCAATTTTCAAAAAGCAGGTGCCAGGTACCGGGAGATACTGGTATTGGGGAGGAAATACAATGTAATGCCGATCCTTGAATTCTGGGGTGCATCGGGTACATTGTATAATCTCAGCCAGACATTGGCAATAGCTGCCGCAGCTGATGACAGGGATGCCCGTATCCTGCCGGATGTGTACCACTTGTTCCGTGGTGGCTCTGGCTTTGAAGCGTTAAGCCTTGTAAATGGAAAGGTGATTGATATTATTCACATGAATGATTATCCGGCTTCCAAACCGGTGGATGAACAGACGGACAGTGACAGGGTGTATCCCGGCGATGGTGTTGCCCCATTGAAACAGGTATTGCGTGATCTTAAAACTATCGGGGGCACCAAAGTGCTCTCACTGGAGCTTTTTAATAAAAACTATTGGGCACAAGATCCGCTGGTTGTTGCAAAAACCGGGTTACAAAAAATGAAAGCGCTGGTGAAGGAGGTTGCTGGTTAAAGGAATAGATTACTGTCAGGCTGGTAATTGCCCCTTTTTCCGGAGCAAGTCTCCTTAAAATAAAATTTCCAGGCGATGTGCCTGCCATGAATCGTGTACAAGCCGCAGCACCCTCCGTTCCATACAGGAAGGCTGTAATTTTTTTGATCTTTCAATGAGGATGGACCACCTGCGAAACCCATCAGGTGCAGGAGTATAGGCTAAATAGATAACCAAATCAGGCACAGGAAGGCCAGCACACTTTACCCACGCTTCATTCCTGCGCTTGGGTGAGAAAAACTGCCGGGACTGCAAGTGGAAAATTTGTGCGAGTGAGGGGCCACTTCTGTTAGCTTAGTAACTTAGCACAAGTTATCCCGGCTTGCTATCAGGGAGCATACTCATGCTTTCAACAAGTGTTTATCAAATCCCATTTGTACAAGACGTTCATACGCATCCCACACCCCTGGAGGTATTTCCTGGTAAATCTGGAAGCCTTTGGCCGGATATAGCCTGATACGTTGCAGGTCACCAATCATGATATTGATTACCCTGTCTAAGGGAATATCATCCGTAGCATATTCGTCAAAAGGTATTTTTGGTGATGTGACCAGCAGGTTTTTATCTGGCCAGTATTTTTTGAAAGTCGCATATGACCTTCTTTCCATATAGGGTTTTTGTACTACGATAAAGTTTTGCGGATCAAGTCCTTTTTGGTTAAGCAACTGTTGTGTAAATAAAATATTCTCCCCCGTATTGGTGGACTTGTTTTCTACAAGAATAGCATCAGCCGGTACTCCTTTTTGTATCGCAATCGCGGCAAATTTGTCGGCTTCACTATCGGTCCACATATTCTGCGTAAAGTTCCCCAGCCCACCCGACATAATAACAAGAGGTGCCCAGCCCTCAAGGTATAATTCAGCGGCCCTGTCAGCCACTCTCAAATCATGACTACCCAATGCAAGTATACAATCAGATTTTGCCAATTCATGATGCATGTGATGATAATCCCATAGTTGCTGAGCCAGTGATAATACATCGGGTTTAATCATATAGAGTCTTTATTTTAAATAAATAGTAACCCAGGTTATTAATCAAAGATATTAACAGTGAAAGAAATAAAACCTGTATTCTCCGGAATTTGATGAATCAGTAATCAACGCTATACCAATACAGCTTGCTTACCAAACTTTTTCCGGGCCAAGTCTCCTCAAAAATAAAAAATTTTTTTTCGAAACAAGTCTCCCCAAAATAAAATTCCCAGACGACGTGTCTGCCATGGATTGTGTGCAAGCCGCAGCACTCGTCGTTCTATAAAGAAAGGCTGTAATTTTTTTGTTAATGGTTTTAGTCCCGTCTAGGTTTTTACCACCTGATTTTTCAATGAGGATGAAACCACCTGCTAAACCCCGCCGAAACAAAAAGCCACCTCGTTTTAAAGAGGCAGCTTTTTTCCTACATGCCGCTAAACATTCTTATTTATTGAAGTTTCAGGTGAATTTGAAGACTATTGTCAGCAGGGGGTAAATCAGTCCAAAGCGCATTGATAGCATCACCCAGCGGAGGCACCATTAGACCAAATGCATCCACTTTTGTTTGTTCTGAAGCAGTAATTTTTTCATCTCCGGCAAAATGTGCTATAAACCCATTCCTGAGTAAGGGGCCCCCTATATCCACCAGTGGAGAGGGCAATGAATAAGGAGGGTTAGCAATCGCATAACCGAGATATCCATCCAGGTGATCGCTCAGGAAAATATGTGAGTAGTCAGGAAAATTCAAGCCTGCGGGCAGAGCCGCTGAAATTGTCTTTACATACCTGGTATTGATATTCATCTCATCACCGGTTATGTTAATAATCCGGTAGGGACTTGGTGCAGTAACCATGGAGCCGGTTTCAATATCATACAAAATTTTATCGCCGTCTTTCCTGCTGGTGATATCATTGGCATGATAATGTCCCGTAAACATGATTGATAATCCTGCCAACATAAAATCATGTGCAGTGTTTTCGTAATCATCAATCACATAGCCCGGGTCCAGTTGATTCTGACCGGTATAATGTTCCAGAATACCATGGTGCATCATACCAAAAATTTGCACATGCTGTTTTTTTGCTTCGGCCATCCATTGCAATGCCCATTTTTTGGTTTCAGGCTTAATTCTGCCGCCAACAATGGCAATGTTTTTATTCAGCTCATATTCACAGGCGTCTAACCCCATGATCCATAGACCCGGTATAATTTGGGCAACATAACTGAGTGAATGGGGGTCCCTGGAAATAGCATTTGAATAGCCATAGCCGGCATAAAATTTTGCAAAATCATTTGCAGAAATTGAGGGTGCCGGGCTTGCAATATTTCCATTATACTGTGCGGCCTCCGGGTTATTAATATCATGATTGCCCGGGACTACAAAAACACGGATTTTTTGATTGTCAAATTGTTTTAGCAACTGTATCATTGACTGGTGGCTTACCAGTTCGCCATCCTTGCTGAGATCGCCCGGAATAAGCACCAGATCCGGCTTTTCAGCTATCACCTGTTTGATGCATTGCCTGAATATCGGATCGCTGAATTCAATTAGTTTGGGGTCCTGATCCAGGTAGGCCTGGAATGCAGTTCCGGAAGCTGCATTATTTTTTAGCAATGATGCATCCATGTAATGAATATCAGAAATTATAGCAATTTTAAGTTGGTTGCCGTGGTTAGCTTTGTTATACAAAAACGTATCTTCCTTATTTGCTTCCTTGCTGCAGGAGCTGGCCACCATGATCCATAAGATTAGGAGCACATTTAGTATTTTTTTCATAAAATGTTTGTTTGTGTGAATGTTAAAAACAATGATCTCCAATTTTATCAGGAGATTGAAAAAACGAAATGCTTTAAGCAATTATTCGTTTGGTTACTTATCATAAAAAATTTTTGCTAAAAAGAAAAAAATCAGGAAACTTAACATTTGCCGAATTGGACTTGAATGGATATCGTTCATCTTTTTCGTTTTAAGGTTAGCTGTTATTATTGGTTCTTAAAACTACAGAGGATTCAGCCTGGCTACTAATCGACTTTTAGGAAGGCCTTCTTTTTTTTAGGAAATATTAATAAACCAACCAGCAAAAGGTTTAACTGAAATTGTAATATGCAAAAAAGCCATTAATTTGATTGCTTTTAGTGAATTTTGCAAAAACAATTTGAGAGCCCGGCAGCTTTTATTAATATTAGTGCAAAAGAATTTTTCGTCTTCCCCAAAATAAAATTCTCAGGCGATGTGTCTGCCATGGATCGTGTGCAACCCTCACCCGTCGTTTCATAAGAAAAGGCTGTAATTTTTTTGTAACTGATTTGGAAAACTTATCAAAAAACATGAACGGCTTAAGTTGCGATTTCAACAAGCCAATACAAATCAGGAATGAGGGGAAGGCAATGAGCGTTTGCTACTGTGCCTACATCAATAAAGATGCAGGTAAAAAGTAACTGCATGGCACAGGAAGGCCAGCACACCTTACCCACGCCACATTCCTGCACCTGCGTGAGGTGAGCAAATGTTTTTTTGGAGAAAGTCTCCCTCAAAATAAAATTCCCTGGCGATGTGTCGGCCATGAATCGTGTGCAAGCCGCAGCACTTGCCGTTCCATAAGGAAAGGTTGTAATTTTCTTGTGACTGATTTGGAAATCATCAGGTGCAGGAGTATATGCTAAATAAATAATCTACCTTACCTTTAACAGGCGCAAATACTATACATATGAGGTGCAGGAATGAAGGGCGTGCGATGTACATTTGCTACATAAGCCCGACGGTAATATAGATGCAGGTAATCAATAATTGGGGCATTGAACAACTGTAATTAAAACAATAATTTTAGTAGTATATTTAATTTAAAAAACACAACATGGAGGTTAAAATAAAATATTTAATATTATTTTTTGCAGCTGTTATTTTATCAGGTTTGTATGCTTGCAAAAAGCCAGACCCTGTTGCTATTACTCCGCCGCTTCCTCCTGTAGTTACTGATACAACAACATTAAAAGGGGTGGCTGCTTTTAAAATAGGCGCAGCTATTGATGTATACAGGTTACAAACAGATCCACTTTATAAAAACACATTGCTTAACCAGCAAAGCAGTATCACTATAGAGAATGCTGTAAAATGGCCCACAGTACATCCTTCACAAAACAGTTTTGATTTTTCCGGCGGCGATTACATTGCTGATTTTTGTATGGCAAACAATAAACGTTTGCATGGCCATTGTTTAATCTGGTACCAGGCAAATCCTGACTGGCTAAATAAGTTTACAGGTGATTCTCTTGCCTGGGAAAATTTATTTAAAACGCATATACAAACAGTAGTTGCACATTACAAAGGAAAAGCAACAAGCTGGGATGTGGTAAATGAAGCCTTTCATGATGGAGATGGAACGCTGCGGGTGCAGGATATTAATGCAAGCGATAATTTTGATGATGGCTGTATTTGGGCCAGGCACCTTGGCGCTGATTATATAGCAAGGGCATTTCTATATGCACACGAAGCAGACCCTGATGCATTGTTGTTTTATAACGAATACGGGCAGGAATGGAGCGATGCTAAAACAGCATCAATCATAAATATGGTGAATGATTTTAAAGCACGGCGGATACCAATTAGCGGGCTGGGGTTACAAATGCATACTGATATAAATGCTTCAAATGATGGCATTGCAAAAGCCATTCAAAAACTTGCGGCAACAGGTTTACTCATTCATATTTCTGAACTGGATATAAGTGTAAACCCATCCAATGATCAGGCGCTTTCTTATTCTGCAGATTTGCAAAAGAAGCAGGCAGATAAATATGCTTTTATAGCAACACAATATAAAACACTTGTTCCTAAAGCCCAGCAATATGGCATTACTACATGGAATGTTGGTGATAAAGACAGCTGGATACGCACTTACATTATGCACAAAGACTGGCCATTATTGTTTGATGATGATTATGCAAAAAAATCTTGCTATTTTAGTTTTAGGGATGCCGTAAAAAATTAAATACAGATACTCCGTCAGGCACCAGTATGGAACTATTCAAATTGAGCAACCTGACCGGTAGATGACAGGACTGATTTCCATTGAAAACTATCAGGTTCCATAGATTTTTTGCGGCTGGTTAACAGTTCAATAGGTACATGGATAAATCTATCATGCATGTATCCAATAACCAACCCGGTTTTTCCGGCCATTGCTGCGTGAAGAGCGTTACGTGCAAACATATCACAAAGTATAGCATCTTCTGAATTGGCCGCACTGCTGCGAACAATATAACTTGGATCAATGTAGCGCATCACTACAGGAATGTTTTCGCTTTTGAAATATTTTTCAATACAATCACGCAGAAATAGTCCTATGTCTTTGGCTTTAATGTTTCCGGAGTCATCTTGTTTCAATTTATCTGCAGTAAATAAATCCTGTCCGGCTCCTTCTGCTACTACGATTACTGCATGTGAACGGGTAATAATAAGTTCTTTTAATGCAGCAAGGAATCCATTTGGGCCTTCCAGTTTAAAAGGCACTTCTGGAAGAAGGGCAAAGTTTACATCCTGGCTGGCAACAGTTGCCCCGGCTGCCACAAATCCTGCGTTCCTCCCCATGAGTTTTACCAGCGCTATGCCATTCTCAACACTGAGTGCCTCGTTATGCGCATTACTCAAAACTTTACTCGCTTCCGCTACGGCAGTCAGGTAGCCGAAAGTTCTGGTAACAAAAGCCACATCATTATCAATTGTTTTTGGAACGCCGACTACAGCCAGGGGATAGCCACGTTTCTTAGCTTCCTGGAACAATTCATTACCGCCCCGCTGGGTTCCATCTCCACCTAAGGTAAAAATTATATTTACTTCTCGTTTAATAAGGTTGTCAACTGCAATACGAATATCCACCGGGCCTCTCGAAGTACCCAAAACTGTTCCGCCTTCTTTATGAATTTTATTAACAAATTCCGGTGTTAGCACAACGGGTTCCTTTCCTTTTACAGGATCTAAACCCTGGTAACCTCCACGAAAACCAAGTACCTCTTTCACTCCATAGGCATAATGAAGTTCCAGAAATAATGATCGTATAACATTGTTCAGACCAGGACAAAGGCCTCCACAGGTAACAATACCTGCACGTGTGTGCTTTGGATCAAAAAACTGTGCTGAACGGGGTCCTGCCAATTCGAATACCAATTCTTCTTTTGCGGTTGATGCAGGATCTATTACAATATTCTCAGGAATAAGAAGCCTATCACTTATACTATGCCCTATTGGTGATTCAAATTTTGCTTCACCCAAAACAGTTATATTCGTTGCTTTAATCGATTTAAATTTTATGAAAGAAGGCACTATGTATGATTAACCAAAAATATGCAAATACCACTAAAATTTTACATCAAAATTCCAATGCAGAAACTTCTTCCACCCGGAAGGTTACTTATTTTACATACGGGCTAAAGTAATAGACTTAACGAAAAAAAGAATCTTTTAGCCCTTGTCGGTATCCAACTTTTTTCTGGAGCAAGTCTCCTCAAAATAAAATTCTAAGGCGATGTGTCTGCCATGGATCGTTTGCTAGCCGCAGCACTGGCCATTCCAGAAGGAAAGGCTGCAATTTTTTTTATGGGTTTGAAAAACTTATTAAAAAATAAACGACTAAAGTTGTGATTTCGAGAACTGGGATACCCCAACTCTACGGTGAGTGCTGCAACCCACGTACAAGGCTATTGCAGAGACTCACCTGAGAATTAAGCGGATTCAACGTCGGGGTTTCGTTGATGGTTGCGTATATGAAATTAAGAGTATTTAGTGAAAACCCTCAGGACAGATATTAAACCTGTTAAAGATGAAACAAACAATCCTGTTAGCCCGTTTTATTAACACACGTTTCTTATTATCTTTACTTTACATAAAAATGAGAACAATCATAATATTGATAATGGTGTCCTGGCTTCTCTCTTGCAAAAAGAAGGAAGTAAATGAAACATGGACATCGTGGGTTGTAAATGAGAAGCCTGTTTTTAAGGGGCAGTTTTCATTAGTTGGTGATCCCTCTGTGATAAAAGAGAATGGAAAGTATCGAATGTATTATACAGGTTTTGACGCTTTCCGCACACGACAGGGGCCGGAAATTTGCCAGGCTACGTCTTCTGATGGTTTAACCTGGACAAACGTCCCGGTCAACAATCCAGTTGAAGGAAGAATGCTGTTTACAACAAGTAACAACTGGAGCAACGCCCATGAGACCTCTTTCTCATTAAAATTCAACAACTCGTATTTTCTTTATTTTATTGGCTATCAGGATAAGGGGGGATTTTTTAATTCAAGCCCTGTAAGCCTTGGACTTGTTACGTCATCCGACGGAGAAAATTTCATTGCCCCACAGCTTACCCCAATAATGGTTGGCACACCGAATGGATATGACCAGGATGCAATATCCAGCCCTTCTATCAGTACTTACAAGGATTCACTAATCATGATTTATTCGGGCTATTGCTATACCAATTGCGGGGCTGCTGCCATCTCAAATTTACTTGCTGCTACATCGGCTGATGGAATTAAGTGGATAAAAAAGAATGTGCCCATCATAAGCCAAGCTGAAATTCCGTGGGCCTCAAAAGGTGTCGCAGAATCGGAGCTCATTTTAGGTCCCGATAACCTCTACTATTTATTTATGACATCTATTGATGCCCCACATGTAATTGGCGTAGCCAGAAGCAAATCTCCATTAGGTCCCTGGGATGTAAATCCACAACCCATCATTAAAGCAAACAAAATATTTTCTACGTCAGGTGCTCTAGCTCCTTCTGTTATAATAGAGAATAGCTTAGTAAGGCTATGGTACCATGGTTTTACTGCTAACCAAATTCAAATCGGTTATGCAGAATCAACCTGGCCATTGAAGAGGTGAGCAAATGTTTTTTCGGAGGAAGTCTCCCTCAAAATAAAATTCCCAGGCGATGTGTCGGCCATGAATCGTGTGCAAGCCGCAGCACTCGCCGTTCCATAAAAAAAGGTTGTAATTTTTTTGTTCCTGGTTTGAAAAACTTATCAAAAACATGAACGGCTAAAGTTGCGATTTTCGAGAATCGGGATACCCCAAGCCTACGGTGAGTTCTGCAACCCACCACCAGGCTATTGCAGAAAACTCACCTGGGGGTTTTTATAAAATGAGGTTTGCCCATCAGGTGCCTACGTGTCGGAGCTGTTTAGTTTTTAAGTTATATATTTGCATTTCACTCCTGTTGAAATAACAGTAAAAATCTACATACAATGAGCCAGGTGCCATTCCAAAAGTTTGTTCCCAAAAAAAAGAACAGTTTAATTAAAGAAGAATTCAAACAGGCTAAAAAGAAAGCTAAAAAAGAGCGTGCAATAGCAATAGACAAGCGTTTTGAAGAAAAAAGACGTCTAAAAGCTGTAGCCAAAAATGCTCCTCAACAAGTTCCGCCTTCTACTGACCGCAACAACAAAAGCAATCAATTTAAAAAAGAAAATAAAATAAATGCTATTGAAAGCAATTTTAGCCAGGTTGAAAAAATAGTTGAAATAAAAAAAGAATATGCAGCACCTGTTGCGAAAGTTCCTTTAAAAACAGCAGGGGGTAAACCTGTGCCGATAAGCAATGCGTTAATGCCTTTAAATAAATTTTTGGCACATTGCGGCGTTTGCAGCAGGCGGGATGCGGTTACAATTATTAAAGAAGGTAAAGTAAAAGTAAATGATGCAGTAATAATTGAACCTGCCTTTAAAGTATCCGAAAGGGATGATGTAAAATTCAACGGTAAAAAATTATTCGTCAGCAAAAACCTGGTGTATATTTTATTAAATAAGCCCAAAGATTATATTACCACCACCGATGACCCACAGGGAAGAAGAACTGTATTACAGTTAACCAAAATGGCTACTACAGAAAGGATATACCCTGTAGGAAGATTAGACAGGAATACATCCGGTGTTTTATTGTTAACCAACGATGGAGAGTTAACACAAAAGTTATCGCACCCCAGTTATAATATTACAAAAGTGTACGAGGCTAAATTGGATAAAAATCTTACCAAGGCAGATTTTGACAAAATATTAAACGGATTAAAATTAGAAGACGGTGAAATAAAAGCCGACTCGCTGGCATATGCAGATGCTAAAGATAAATCGGTAATCGGTATTGAAATACATAGCGGCCGTAACCGCATTGTTCGACGTATTTTTGAACATCTGGGATATGATGTTAAGGGGCTTGACAGGGTAATGTATGCAACGCTTACCAAAAAAAATGTAGAAAGAGGCAAGTGGCGATTTTTAAGTGAAAAAGAAGTGCGCTTATTAAAATACCTGAACGCTTCGCACAAAAAAATTATTCCTGCAAAAAATGCAGCTAACAATATTGCAGATGATTAAAGAAAATGAGTTTAAGGATAACAACAAAGCTGCAGTTTCTACAAAAGCTGTATCAGCTGCTGTTGGCTTATTAAAAGATTTAAACGCCATCACGCTGTTTGAAAATGATTATTTTATAGCATTGAACAAACCGGCAGGGGTACTTTCCATTCCCGACAGGATGCAGTCTGAGCCTTCGCTAAAAGACAGGCTGATAGAAAAGTACGGCAGCATATTCACTATTCACCGTTTGGATAAAGAAACGAGTGGCATCATTTTATTTGCCAAAGATGCAGCAACACATAAGTTTTTTTCAAAACAGTTTGAGGAAAAAGCCATGGAAAAATATTATATGGGCTTGGTACATGGTTCACCTGCACACGAAACAGGCAGCATTGGCGGGGCCATTATGGAACACCCGGTTTTTAAAGGACAAATGGTAATCAACAAAAATGGCAAACCTTCTTTAACCGATTATGAAGTGATAGAAATTTTTTCTAAATATTCATTGGTAAAATTTCAATTACATACAGGGCGTACCCACCAGATACGGGTACATTCAAAAAATATCGGGCACCCCATAGTATGCGACCCTTTATACGGCGATGGTAAACCGGTAATGCTTTCTTCCATCAAAAAGAAATTTAAACTCAGTAAACATGATGATGAAGAAAGGCCGATGCTGAGTCGTGTTGCTTTACATAGCTACCAATTAAAATTCACAGACGAGCAAGGCAAAGCATTTGACCTTACCGCTGAACTGCCAAAAGATATGAGGGCTTTGATGCAACAGCTTAAGAAAAACAGGTAATGTATAGTTGCAATCTGACAAATCACTATATTATCGGTAATTATTACAGACTCTAATTTCGCAAAATGAAAATAGAAAATGATAAAGGTTGGATAGAGATTATAATAGATGACAACTGCACAATAGAAAAATTTTACAAAATTGCCGGTATCCTCACTACTGTTTTAAACATTGCATTTACAAATAAAATTAGTGATTTAGAGTCTAGTTATTGGGACTTTGCTTATAAAAAAGCAGAACTTACTTTACATTACAATACCTATCTTGGCGTTGCTATTTTTCCAAAAAATTTGACAAATGCAAATAGTCTTGACAATAAAATTATAATAGAATTATCGCAGACACTTCTGGATGATTTTAAAAAATTCAGCGACCCAAACAATTTTGTTTCTAAATATTTCGATCCAGAGCCTATTCAATGGGGACTGCGTGGCGACCCTGAACTATGGAAGGAAATGAAACTAAAAACAGAAACAATAAAGATTCCAACAACTGCAAAAGAGCTAGAAAAACTATTGTATAAATTGTTTGAAGATTTGACAGGCGAAGCCCCTAAAAAAGGAAGATTTATTCACATTAAAAAGTATGAAACTATTGGTATGTCTAAAGGCATGGTATGTTCAGACTTTGGCTTGAAAAAGGTTTTGCATTAATTATTCAACGTTTCATTGAAATTGAGTTACGTTAAAAGGAAATATGACAAAAAACAAGAGCCACTTTTCAGCAGCTCTCATCCTATAAATAACAAATAAAAATTTAGCTCAAATCAGGTTGCGGTGTATAACGCAGATAGGGTTTTACAATTTTTACACCTTTGGGAAATTTCTTAATAGCATCTTCTGTACTTACTGCAGGTACTACAATTACATCTTCACCATGTTTCCAGTTAGCAGGTGTAGCCACACTATAGTTGGCGGTTAATTGTAAAGAATCAACCACTCTTAAAACCTCTACAAAATTACGTCCGGTACTTGCAGGATAGGTAATCATCAGTTTAATAGTTTTATCTGGAGCAATAATTATTAATGAACGCACAGTAGCGGTAGCAGAAGCGTTTGGATGAATAAAATCATATAATTCAGAAACCTTTCTTTCATCATCAGCGATAATAGGAAATTCAACAGTAACATTTTGCGTTTCGTTGATATCACCAATCCATCCTAAATGCTTATCGACAGGGTCAACACTTAATGCCAACACTTTTACATTTCGTTTTGTAAACTCATCTTTTAAAGCAGCTGTACGTCCCAGTTCTGTTGTACATACTGGTGTATAATCTGCAGGATGAGAAAATAAAATACCCCATGAATTACCGAGGTACTCATAAAAATCAAGTTCCCCAAGTGATGTTTTTGCAGTAAAATTGGGAGCAGTGTCCCCTAAACGTAGGCTCATAATAAAATAATTTAGGCTGCAAATATACACAATAGTCCATCAATGCAGTAGACTTAATTTTATTTTTTTAGTATTATTTTTATTTTTTGCCTAACTTTCTGCTATGTTATCGAAAAAAACTCAATATGCCCTTAAAGCACTTGGATACTTGGCTGGCAAGTATGGCGAGGGCCCGGTATTAATATCAGATATTTCAAAAAAGAAAAAGATACCTATCAAGTTCCTGGAAACAATACTGCTTGAATTAAAACAAGCAGGTGTATTAGACAGTAAGAAGGGCAAGGGTGGCGGTTATTACCTTCTTCAGTCACCAAAAAAAACAACATTGGCCAAGGCTATCAGGCTGGTTGGCGGCCCTATTGCACTGCTGCCCTGTGTAAGCCTTAATTTTTACGAAAAATGTAAAGACTGCGATGAAGCTACCTGCGGGTTAAATAAAGCCATGCAAATTACAAGGGATGCCACTTTAAAAATATTAGAAAAGAAAACACTGGCAGAATTGATAGACAGGCTTGAGGGGGAAATTAATATATAGAAATTACTGCTGTAAATTTTACAAGAAAGCTGCACTGGTTGAAATAAAAAATGCTTCTAAATGAACCTTCCATTTGACGAAGAAATTATACTCGAAAATTCTTTTGCTCTATTAAGGCCTCTAGAAATTTCAGACTTCCCCAATTTGCTTAAAATTGCTACAGAAAATAAAAAGCTTCTTCAATTTTCACCAACGCAAATTTACTCTGAAGAATTGTTACGAACTTATATTGAAAAGGCAAATAGTGACAGGCAAAATAATATTCGTTACCCCTTTATTATATTCGATAAAAAGAAAGATGCTTATGCAGGAAGTACAAGTTTTTTGAACATATCAAATATTGACAAACGACTTGAAATCGGTTCTACCTGGATTGGCAGCGGCTTTCAGAAAACGGGGTTAAACCGGAATTGCAAATATTTATTATTGTGTTTTGCATTTGACAAACTCGGTGCTGAGCGTGTTGAATTTAAAACTGACGAAAGAAACCAGGTCTCCAGGACTGCAATTGAAAAAATTGGCGGGCAATTTGAAGGTATCCTGAAAAGCCATACGTTAATGTATGATGGCTTTAGACGAAATACAGTTTGTTACAGTATTTTAAAAAATGACTGGATAAACTTAAAACTCAATTTTACAAAACCACTCTAAAAACTACTTCTGCAAGCAGGCAGAAACAGAAAAACGCAGCTAACCAGAAGATGCCCGTTTTAATTTTAATTTTCCAAACCGTTTTTTTACATCATCTATTGCTTTATATAAATCAGTTTTTCTTTCCACATCATCAAACAGGTTTGCCTGTACGGCCTCATTGGTCAGTTCGCTTAAACGAACGCCTAGCAACCGTATGGGCTGCCCTTTGCGGTAAAGTTTATTAAATAATTCTTTTGCCACTGGAATAATCTCATCATCGGCACAGGTAAACGGAACAGTTGTTTGCCGTGAAGTAGTTTCAAAATCGGGGTAGCGGATTTTTACTGCAATACAACCAGCCACTTTTCCGTCCTGCCTTAATTCAAAAGCAATTTTTTCTGATTGCCTTACCAATTCGCTCATTAAAAATACAAGGTCGGTTTTATTTTCATTAAAAGTATTTTCGGTTGAAATGGATTTAGCTTCATGGTACTGTGTTACTTCGCCATTGTGGATTCCAAAACTTTTGTTCCATAAATCCACTCCCCATTTTCCGAGCCGCTCTTCCAGTTCTTCTTTTGTTTTGAGGGTAATATGATTAATAGTCCAGATGCCCATGGATTTTAATACCTCGTATGTTTGATCCCCAACACCGGGTATTTTATTAACCGTCAACGGAGCCAAAAATTCTTTTTCCTTTCCAAAAGGAACTTGTAAATAGCCATTGGGCTTTGCCTCGTTAGTGGCAATTTTTGCAATCATTTTATTGCTGCCCATACCAAACGAAATTGGTAACTGTGTTTCATCCATTATTTTCTTACGAAGGTCAACTGTCCATTGCAGTGGTTTAAAAAATTTATCCATTCCCGTAAGGTCCAAATAAAATTCGTCAATAGAAGCTTTTTCAAATAAGGGAGCATTGGCTGCAATAATATCGGTAACCCACCTGCTAAATTTACTATACTCTTCACGGGTACCCTTTACTATAATTGCCTGCGGGCATAACTGCAAAGCTTTTTTTGAAGGCATGCCTGAATGAATACCAAACTTTCGGGCCTCATAGCTACAGGCAGCCACTACGCCCCTTTCGCTTCCTCCAACAAAAACAGGTTTCCCTTTTAAAGAAGGGTTGTTTAATATTTCAACCGACACAAAAAAAGAGTCAAGGTCAAAATGTACAATAATACGTTGAGGAGTTTTATTCACCTTACTAATTTACAAATAATATTCCTACCTATAAATATCCAGCAATCCATCAGGTAAAGTAACATATACCTTCCTGTTCTTCTGGTCAATTTTATCCAGCGATTCCTGGTGAATGGGTATCAGGGCTTCTTTGCCATTGAGTAAAATGGCACACAATACCTGGTGTGGCTGTTCAATTACTTCTACAATCTCACCAAGGTCTTCACCGTCATCATTTATAAGGTGAAAGCCCAGCATCGCAATGGGTGCCGATTTTGCGGCAAAATTTTTAAAATCTTCTACGGCAAGCCATACTTCTTTGGGTGTTAATTTACGGGCCGTTTCTTTACTGTCGATGCCCTCGAGTTTTATATACACTTCCGCATCATTTTTTACGGAAGTGCCCTCAATAAAATAGGGCATAAAATTATCCTTGCCCTCTTCCACAAAAATTGTTTCCAGGCCTTTTAAGGCTGTTTTTTTACCAAGGCTGTGCTGTAATACCAACTCTCCTTTCAGGCCAAAGCTGGCGGCTAATTTTCCTATTTTAAAATACTCGTTCATTAGCTGCAAGATACAAATTAAGGTGCCGATAAAGGGCATAAAAAAAGCAATTCCGAGTAATCGAAATTGCTAAAAGAATTAACGCAACAGCAATTATTATTCTGCTGTTTTGGTTTCTTCAGTTGAAGGTGCATCTGCTGGGGCAGTAGCTTCAACAGCTACAGCGGCCGGGGCTTCAGCTACCTTTCTTACTACCGGTTGGTTGCGGTTGTCATTACGGGCCTTTCTATGGGCTCCCTGACGTTTTGCAATGTGAGCATCATGCTCAGCACTCCATGCAGTAAATTTTTGCATAGCAACAGCCTCATCAAACAGACCTAAACCTACACCTCTTAACAAATGCTTCAAAAATAATACGCCTTTGAAAGAAAGGATACGACGTACAGTGTCAGTAGGCTGAGCACCTTTGTGTAACCAGTCCAACGCCTTTTGACGGTCTATCTGCACGGTTGCAGGAACAGTTAAAGGATTGTACGTACCAAGTTTCTGAATAAATTTGCCATCACGTGGGCTTCGTCCGTCTGCAACTACAATAAAGTAGAACGGTCTTTTTTTAGATCCGTGACGTTGCAGTCTCATTTTTACAGCCATAAAAAATAGAAATTTTTTTGGGTTGTGAATAAATAGGGTTTCTTAATCTCCTTAAAAAAGGAAAGCAAAGTTAACAATCAACATCAAAGTATCCAAATATTTAATGAGTGCATTCCAAAATATTGCTACCGCAAGCGGTTAGATACTATTGCCGTTAAGGCGTTGAGGCGTTTTTATTTATTTTCCAGCACAAGGTCTTGACTACTAAACGGCCATTCTTTAATTCTTTACCTAAAAGTTTTATCGGTTTCTTTATTCTATTGCCGTTGAGGCGTTCAGGCGTCTTTATTTAATTTCCAGCACAACGTCTTAACGACTAAACGGCCATTCTTTGCCTTCGGGCCCGATGGTTATTTACAGACTGAAATAAAGAACGGCAACGGATAGCTACTATATCTGGAATGCAACCTATTCAATACAGACAGCAATAAATTAGTTGATATGGTTGTTTATATTGGGCGAACTTTAACTAAACACTATTGTTTTTTTAATTGCTTACGTCATCTAAAAATTATTATCTTTTCTTAAATTTCATAAAATATGAAAAAATATTGCTTTTTTTTATTGATATACCTGTTGGGCTGCAGCTCATCCAATCATTTAAAAAAATACTACTCTACCGAAGATAAAACTGTTTTTGAGCTTGTAGAAAAGCTGAAAAAAAATCCCAATGATACAGAGGCTTTAAATATGCTGCCGGAAGCTTATACTACGGCATTGGATAAACGAAAAGCATTAACGCAGGCAAATTATAATAATTTATTACCTGGCGACAATGATATGCAGCTTGCAAAAGAGTATGGTGTGCTGGAAGAAATGTACCAGCAAATAATTGCCGTACCGGCGGCAAAAAAAATAACCCCCAATTTATGGGACCCATCTTTGCAGATACAGGAAGCAAAAAACAGGGCCGCAAAAGAATATTACGAACAGGGTTTGCTATACCTGGGTTATGATGGCCGTGAAAATGCAAGACAGGCTTATGATTATTTTAATAAAGCAAACAGCGCAATACCTGGCTATCAAAACGTAAGAATACTGATGCAGCAGGCAACAGAAAAAGCTACTATAAATGTAATAGTAAGAGCCGCCAATTATTACAACCATAACTGGGTTTACTGGGGCTTACAGAACGACTGGCTGCAACAGCAAATCATTACTGATCTCAATAACCAATCCTTCAGGGAAGTGCGTTTTTATTCTGACTGGGAAGCCAATTCAAAACAAATTCGTGCCGATAGAATTGTAGAATTAAATATTACTGAATTATATGTTGGCCAGGTATACAGCGAACAATATAAAATTAACAGAAGTAAAGATGTACAAACAGGTTCTACTAAAGATGACCCGCCAAAACCTGTTTACAAAACTGTAACTGCAATTGTTACAGTAACTAAAAGATATATGCAAAGTGCTGCTACATTAGATTGCCGCATTTATGACCTTGCAAACGGAAATAATATATTGTATGACCGTTTTCCGGGTAATGATGACTGGAAAATAGAAACCGCAACTTTTACTGGCGACGGGAATGCCCTAACGCAGGATGACTGGAATAAAATTAACAGCAGTAATAATTTCAGGGCACCCACACGAAGTGAAGTGGCAGAAAGGCTTATCAGAAGTTGCTATCACCTGCTCTTAACCAGAATTAAAACGGGTGTAAAATTTGGCTCGTGATTTACGTAATGAGGGTTAGATTATTTTTTATGATTACCTAATTTAAAAATACGCGATAAATTAAACCCAAAACGGATATCTCCTCTAAAAAAATTACCAGTGGTTTGAGTAATATATGCCCTTTCATTCATACCCGTAGCGTTGGAAAATTGTAGCTGAAATACATGGCCACCTGTTTCAATATCTATCCCAATACCTAAGGGAGCAAAAGTAACAGAATCAAGAATTCCAAATGGATAATGGTAATCCATTGTAATAGCCATTCTTTTAGTAATTTTTAAACGGGCACCGCCACCCATAGCAAAAACATTTTGACTACCTCCTATATTTGCCGCGTTATTACTATGGAGAAGTATAGGGCTTAGCTGAAAAGAAAATATGGAACTGAATTTACGCCCCACAATCAGTTGTATATATCTGGACGATCTGTCACTAAAGCCGGGCTTTGTTTCTGTAAAAACCTCCTGAGTCCATAAGGTGGCACCTGCTGCAATTACAATAGAAACAGGTATTGCATTTTCGCCTGTTGATTGCTGTATAATTCTTTGTTTCAAAAAAATATCCAATTCTTTCATAAACGTACTTCTACCAAAACCAACTGTAGTATTATCAGTAATGCCATAATCAAAACTTATACGCATCGTTGCATTATCAAGCCCGTACAATTGATTGATGCCTGAATTAATATATCCAAAGCGGTGCATGATCCGGAAATCTAAATTACCCTTGTGCAACATCTCAGTGGAATGCGCATAAATTACCCTTGTTGATTTAAAAGCGCCGCTTACTTTTTCTTTCTTCGGCATACTATCTTCTACCTCTTTCAAAAGAGATTGTGCATGCAATTGAACAGTAAATAGCATACTGCATAAAAATATTGTTGCTTTAGTTTTTAGCATATTATGTTGAGGTTATGTTATAACAATTATTTTGCTGTGAGTAACTGAAAAGATGGAATGCTTATAGCAATAGCAATGGTTTTATTTATTTTATCCGAAACAATTGATGGTATTGCTATTTTATAATCGGCCAAAACAATACTAAAACTGCAAGATGCCTGAACAATGCCGTTCTTTACGTTTATTGTTGCCGTTGTATTTACAGGGTTAGTTACGCCATGCATTGTTAAAGAACCATCTACTTTTACTGTAACCACATTATCTTTCTCAAATGAAATTGCTTTGCTGTTTTCGATAACTCCTGTAAAAACCGCTTTGGGATATTTATCGCTTTCTACATAATTTTCATTAAAGTGTTCCTGCATTAACGCTTTCTCAAATTCAAACCCTTTCATTAAAACTGCTAACTCTATCTGCCCTGTAGCAACATCCCAAACACTCACTACCTTATTATTGACGGCTTCTATATTTTCTAAGGATGATTTTGAGGAAAAAATAATACTGCCTGTTTTTGTAAAATATTTTGTTTGGGCTGCCCCGTCAACCGTTAATAAAAGAAACAGTATTGAGAGTCTATAATTTTTCATGACTATAAAATTTATTGTTTACTGGTATCAATTATTACACACCGGTTTAATTCTACATCCAGTAAAAATCCTGTACAAACTCCTTTGATGGTAATATCATTTCCTTTGCTGTATTTATCAATGCTGCCCACATTCCTTTTATCTAAAAGACAACTTACTTTGTGTAATGAATTTGTATCGCCGATAAATACGTTGATGATGGTATCCTGTTGTTTTATAATATCTGTTATTGGGCCAGATACCTGGATTATTTTACCCAGGAATTTTTTGTTGGCAATAGTTTCATCATTTTGATAGCCGTTTACAATTACAGAAAAATTTATTTTTTCCGCAGGCTGAAAACCTGAAATATCATCTGGCTTACGATGGTATTCTTTATAAAAATAAAAAGCAAAACCAACTGCAATAAACACTGCAACAATGGCAATATTTTTTTTTGCTACTACCATTTACTATATTTTGAAAAAGGTAAAAAATTAATTACTATATCCCCCGCCGGCATTTATCCAGTTAGTGATAATATTTTTTTCTGCCTGTGATAAAGGTCCGGTCGGCGGCATTGTGCCTTCGTCAACAGCCCTTACTTTTATACGGGCTTTGTTTGTAATGATATTACATTCTACCTGGAAATTCATTCCGCCATTCGCCAATGAATTATTGTGGCAACTTTGGCATCTTGCTGTCACCAGGCTTTTCATAGAAGTAAACAATGCACCTGCAGTGCCATTAGCAGCAACAGTAACAGCGACAGATTTTTCACAACCACCGCCATCTTTTGCAAATACGGTATACGTTCCTGCAGCCACATTAGTAAATTTTCCTGAAGCCTGGTATACACCTCCGTTGTTTAACTTATACAAAAAAACAGTACTGCCCGTTGCAGTAACGTCAATTGCACCATCTGCAGAACAGGGTTCAGTTGCTTTAGGTGTTGCCGTTATATCAATTATTTTACCTGCACAGAGATCTGTTGGAGATGGTGAAGGGCTGCTTTTACTACAGCCAATAAAATTTACAATAATAAAACCAACACGGACAATATGCAGGCATCTCGCTATTTTTTTATTCATACAAGTTGTTTGGTAATTATTCGAAACTTATCCTGATAGAGTTGCCTCATGTACATATTTAATAATAGTTTGTTTATTGTAATTCAACAGAGCGATATAAACAGGCCATAAGTATAATTAATTATTATATGCACATAAAAAAAGAGCCGCGTGCGGCTCTTCAAAACATGAATACACTTTTTTATTTATGTTTTCTATAAGGAGTATATTTTAAGCCCACTTGCAGTCCGGCAGAATATAATTTAACACTGCCTTCACCAACCCCGGACAAAGGGATGCTAAAATATGGTTCTGCCAGTAATGAGAAATATGGAGAAAGTTTTTTTTCTAAACCAATTGAAAAATTAAATACAGAAAATAAATTTTTATTACCCGTATATTGATATGCATGTTCATGAGGCATACCATTATAGCGGTAATTATAATAATAATAATAGTCTTCCCGTTTCATTATAAATGAAGAAATTCCTATTGTTGTATAATATTTTATTGTTGGCTTTTGTAAAAAATCATAACGAAGTGTAATAGGAATATCGTACACCAGGCAATTGGCATTTACTTTTACAATATCTACTGTATCGTAGTATGTACCATACTTTGCGGTATAATCATTTGGCCCGGCTACATACTTTTTTTCACCGGCATAAAAACCTGTTTGCACACACAGTTTTTTACTAAGCTGGTAACCAATACCAATACCAATTTTTGGGGTAAGCTGGCTGTTTTGAAAAGATAAAAATTTTACGCTGCCTATATCTGCGGCAACAGAAGCAAGGAAATAAAACCTTGACGAAGTCGATTTTTTTAAGTTGTCTTTTTTACTGCTATCGGGTAAATTTACAACAATGGTATTTTTTAAACTGTCTTTTTGTGTAACGGTATCGCTAAGGATTACTATGCTGGTATCAGCAGTTATTTTATTTATAGCTGTCGTATCTAAAATAATATTTGAGGAATCAACTTCAGAAGAATGGGCATTGATATCGGCTATTTCACCAGGATTAGTCTTTGAAAATAATTTTCCTTTTTTAAAACGATGATAGTTGTTACTGTTATAGGTAACATCCCATGTAACAATATTATTATTTGAAACCGGTAATTGCCTGGTTGATTGGGTTGAACTTTTGTTTTTCTTTACATCAACGTTTATTTTAATATTGGGATTATCTTCGCTGATGGTTGGTACTTTTTCTGCAGAAACATTTTTCTCCTTTACAGATTTATCTTCAATATTATCTTCATTGCTATTTATACGGGCATGCTGTACATTTTTTGTTTCCGGAGATTTATTCTTTAAAAAATAATAACCGGTACCAGCACTAATAAAAACCAAGGGCAATAAAAACCACCATAACAAATAGCGGTGCCTTCTGTTATCTTCTTTATTTAACCTTGCCTCCATTTTTGCCCAGGCATATTCATCAAAAGCAGGCTCGCTGTTTTCAGCGGCCTCCCTTATACGGTTTTCTATATAATCAAATTGCTTTTTGTCCATAACAATTTATTGCTTTTTCATTAAGCATTTTTTGAATATTTGCTTTTGCTTTAGAAAGATTAGATTTTGATGTACCGACGGATATATTTAAACACCTGGCAATTTCCTCATGCTTAAAACCTTCTATTACAAACAAATTAAAAATAGCTTTATAAACAGGTGATAAACGTTGCACCATATCAAGGATTTCTTTATAACTCATTTTATCGATGGCTGTCTCACTTACTTGCTGCATTTCAAAATGAGATTCTTCTAGTTCAGCAATAAAATAATTTTTATTATTTTTTCTGAAATGATCAATAGCAGTGTTTACCAATATGCTCTTCATCCAGCCTTTTAGTGAAGACTCATAATTATCATACCTGGGTTTAAAACCAGGCAATTCCCTGAATACTTTTACAAATCCATCATTAACAACTTCCATAGCATCATCTTTACTATTGCTGTAACGCATACAGATAGCCATAGAAAAACCATAGAAATACTGATAGAATGCTTTCTGGCTTTCCCTGTTTGCTTTTACGCAACCCTGGATGATATCTTCAAGTTGATGTGTCGTTGGTAAAACTTAAGGTTGCTTTATAATCGAATAAATGATATTAAAGGTTGCTTTAACTGTAACTAAATTCTGTAAACCACTTGCATAGCTATGTATAATCAAAGAAATTCAATGCCAAATTAGGTAGAATTACACCAAAATGCAATTCATCTATAACTTAGAAACCCAGGTAAAAATTGCCTTGATTATTAATATAATTTAGAAAATGAAAATTCTGCCGCTAAGGCACAAACAAACAAGCTGTTTATTCTTTTATAAATTCAATTTTTTCCATATCCATAAAATAATTAGGACGGCAGGTGAGCTTTTTATCACTTTCAATTTTAAAATCGATTCCTTTAAAGCTCAGCTGTGCAAGAAAAGGATTTAGGGTAAGTATAAAACTGTTGTAATCATTATTTTTATCCTTTACCAATGTAATATATCAGGAAACAAAGGATGTTGTGCATAGATGCTATCGCAGTAGGGAGTATCAGCATATACCTTTCCTTCGCTATCTGAATATACTTTTTTTGTATGCCGTTAACAAAAAATACGCACAAATATCTTTTATCAAATATTGGTTAGGGTCACTAAATACAAGGGTATATCCTTTTGCCTGTTTTGACTGCGTTTTTATTGTAAAATCTTTTCCTGCGGGCTTATCACTTTTTAATTGCAAGGTGTCTCCATGCACCAAAAAAGTACTGGTAGCATTTCTATCAACTGCACCATACAAATAAAAGAACTGAGATTTTCCATCTGCTGAAAAATTAAAACCGGCAACCATTTCCTGTTTGTGAAAATAACAATCACCCGATAATGGTTTTTATGCCATAAGCTTTACACTAATAAATAGCGACAAAAAGTAATTATATAAACAACGGAAAGTTTAGTGTGCATATTGATACAAATTTCTATCGCTTACCAATTCCCGGCATTTTACCCATGGGCATTTTATTCATCGTTTTCATCATGCCCTTCATTTGCTCAAACTGTTTTAAAAACTGGTTTAGTTCTGTAATATCTTTTCCACTTCCTTTGGCAATGCGCAGTTTACGGTTAGGGTTAATAATATCCGGGTTACGTCTTTCCTGTAAGGTCATAGAATTAATCATTGCCTCGATTCCTTTAAATGCATCGTCATTAATATCAACATCTTTTATTTGTTTACCCACTCCCGGAATCATTCCCATCAGGTCTTTCAGGTTACCCATTTTTTTTATTTGCTGTAACTGGGTTTTAAAATCTTCGAAATCAAATTGATTTTTACGGATCTTTTTTTCCAGTTTAGCTGCTTCAACAGCATCAAACTGTTCCTGCGCTTTTTCTACCAAACTAACAATATCACCCATCCCTAAAATACGCTGCGCCATCCTCTCGGGGTAAAACACATCCAGCGTATCCATTTTTTCACCACTGCTTGCAAACTTGATGGGTTTATTTACTATGTATTTAATGGACAATGCAGCACCTCCCCTTGTATCACCATCCAGCTTTGTTAATACAACACCAGTAAAATCAAGGCGTTCATTAAAGGCTGCTGCTGTGTTTACCGCATCCTGGCCTGTCATGCTATCTACTACAAATAATATTTCCTGTGGCTTAATGGCAGTTTTTATATTTGCTACTTCCGTCATCATTATTTCGTCAACTGCCAAACGCCCCGCAGTATCAACAATGATTACATTTTTATTTTTTGATTTCGCTTCTTTGATGGCATTTTGTACAATGCTTACCGCATCTTTATTTTCTCTTTCACTGTACACATCTACTCCAACCTGCCCTCCTAATATTTCCAACTGGTCTATCGCAGCAGGCCTGTATATATCTGCAGCAACCAGTAATGGTGATTTACCTTTTTTAGTTTTTAAATAGTTTGCCAGTTTACCGCTGAAAGTTGTTTTACCACTACCTTGCAATCCTGCAATTAATATAATAGCTGGGTTACCCGAAATATTAAATTCACTTTCAGTGCCACCCATCAGTTCGGTTAACTGGTCCTGTACAATTTTTACCATTAACTGGCCCGGGCTAACAGCTGTTAAAACTTTTTCGCCGAGCGCTTTTTCTTTTATAACATCGGTAAATTCTTTGGCAATTTTATAATTCACGTCAGCATCTACCAATGCCCTGCGAATTTCTTTTACTGTATTGGCAATATTAAGTTCAGTAATTCTTCCCTGGCCTTTAATATTTTTAAGGGCACTTTCTAACTTTTCACTAAGCGAATTAAACATCTGTCCTGATTTTTTTAAACATTTGGGTATAAAAAAAGTGAACTAAAAAGTTCACTATATATCTGCAAATGTATGAAATCTTTAGGCTCCCAGGTAAGTGCGTAAAAGGTTGCACCGGGATGTTACCTGCAATTTGGATATTGCCTTATCTTTTATCTGTCTTACCCTTTCCCTGGTAAGATTAAATCTTTCTCCAATATCTTCGAGGCTTAGGGCATGATCTACACCAATACCAAAAAAGAACCTTATAACTTCTTTCTGCCTGTCAGTCAATGTACTTAAAGACCTGTCTATTTCTGTAGCCAGTGATACTTTAAATGCCAGGTGCATATCTGTACTATCTGCATTGGGATTTTCCAATACATCCATTAATGATCCTTCATCTCCATCACCAAAAGGCTGGTCCATGCTTACGTGCCTTATAGAGGAACTCATTGACGCCGCTACTTCTTCTGTTTCCAAATCTAATAAAGTTGCCAGTTCTTCTACTGTGGGTTCACGCTCATATTCCTGTTCTAATTGCGAATAGGCTTTACTAATTCGATTTGTAAGACCGACTTTATTAAGCGGTAACCGTACTATTCTTGATTGTTCGGCAAGGGCCTGCAAAATACTTTGCCTTATCCACCAAACAGCATACGATATAAATTTAAAACCACGGGTTTCATCAAAACGTTGTGCAGCTTTTATTAGGCCAAGGTTACCCTCATTAATTACATCGGGTAATGTAAGGCCCTGATTTTGGTATTGCTTTGCAACAGATACAACAAAGCGAAGGTTAGCCTTGGTTAATTTTTCCAACGCAGCCTGGTCGCCTTGTTTTATGCGAATGGCTAATCTAACTTCTTCTTCGGGAGTTATCAGATCTACCTTACCTATTTCCTGCAGATACTTTTCTAAACTCTGGCTTTCACGATTCGTAATCGATTTCGTGATTTTGAGTTGACGCATGCTCATAAACAGGTTGTTTTAATTGGTTAAAACTAAAATACGGACAAGGTTAACGAAACATATTTACTTTAACGTAATTTATACCTTTTAATGTATGTTTCCAAAAAATATTTTTTGTAAATGGCTGATTTTGATAAGCTACAGCGGTCATTTAGTGCAGGTAATAGTATTGTTTAACAAAAAATAGTTGAAAAAATATTTCATTGCCACGTTTATTTTGTTATTATTGCACCACACAAAGAAGATTTAAATTAATTGGATGAGTAAGAAAGCATTATATACATTAGAATATCCTGTTAGATGTTCTCCCGGTATCCTCTATGAATTTTTAAGTACTCCTGCGGGATTGCAGGAATGGTTTGCAGACAAAGTAGATGAAAGGGATGGCGTATTTAGCTTTTCCTGGAATGGGGCTTCTGATGAACAGGCAGAATTAGTAGAAGGTGAAGAAAATAGATACATCCGTTTTCATTGGCTGCATATGCCTAAAGGCGAATATTTTGAATTTAGTATTGACAAATCGGAAGTAACCAATCAAACAATACTGATAATTAAAGATTTTGCTGAAAAGAAAGATATAAAAGATCAAAGCCAGTTATGGGAGTACCAGGTAAAAGACCTTTTTCATCGTTTGGGTAATTAATTTTTTAGCAACAGGATCATTTCTTCAAAACTGTTCTCAACAAACAGGGCAACATTTTCCCAATGTTTGATTGAAATTTTTTTGCCGATTTTTATAAACAATTCCCTGTTAAGCATAAGGTCAAATTGTTCTATTGTAACTTTTTGAAGTGGTACATAATTATTTTCTTCAAAATAATGTTGCCATGGATTATTATTTACACAAACCCAATAATCGTTTTGTTGCAACTGTAAAAAGGCAGCTATTAAATTGGGTGTTGCCTTGGTTTTTATATCCCCGGATAATTGCATATTGATGCTGAAGAAATTTCCCCACCAAAAAAAAGTGCGGATGGCTAATGTATTTTGTTTTTCAAAATAACGTGGATAATCAAGCATTACATAAGGCAGCTGCAGGTAATTTTCACCCCGGGAAATCTTAGGGTCTTTTATAAATACTTCCACAGGCAAATTATTTTTTTGACTTGCCGTTTGCTGCTGCATAGATGCAAGCATTGCAGTAAATAGTTCAATTACTTTTTCAATAATGATATGTTTAGTTAAAATCCAATCGGTATTACAAACCAATTCCAGTTCCTTGGCAGAAAGCATTATTTTTGTTTTGTCAATCATCTTATTGCCAAGATACAAATAACTAATTAAAAGCTTCGCCTGACGGGGATTTGAGAATGATAAAAAAATTAGATACACTCATCATCAGATCATTTATAGGACCGTTTGTTGTAACGTTCTTTATCACTTTTTTTGTGCTGATGATGCAGACCTTATGGAAATATATTGATGACCTGGTAGGCAAGGACCTTGACTTTTTTACCATCGGAGAATGTTTATGGTATGCCAGTGCCTCTTTGCTTACATTAACAATGCCCATCGCCATTCTTATTTCATCCATCATGACCTTTGGTAACCTTGGTGAAAGTTTTGAATTGGTAGCTATTAAATCGGCTGGTATTTCTTTACTACGCTTTATGCGGCCCTTAATATGGGTAGCCATTTTGCTTTGTGGTATTACATTTTTATTTGCCAACTATGTTATCCCGTATGCAAATTTAAAATTCAAGACCATTTACTATGATATTGTCTACAAGAAACCAGCGTTGGATTTAAAGCCTGGTACTTTTTATAAATACATTCCACGTTATGCAATAAAAGTGGGTAAAAAAGATGCAGATGGTAAAACAATACATAACGTTGTGATATTTGAACAGGAGAGCCAGTTACAGGATAATACCATCGTTGCAGAACAGGGCATCATGAAATTATCAGCCGATAAAAGGTTCCTTGAATTTACACTGCAAAATGGACACCGCTACCAGGAGCGTGGCAACATCATGGATACTACTACTGAATTTATCCGCATGGGTTTTAAAGAATACAAAAAGCTATTTGATATAAGCTCCCTGCAAATGATGAAGGTATCAGATACAATTTTTAAAAATGATTTTAAAATGCTTAGCATCCGGCTATTGGACCAAACAATAGACTCATTAAAAAAAGAGAACAAAAAACTTAACCTGAATTTAAATACAGCTGTTGCCAGCCAATTGCATTACGCCCAATTACCTGATAGTATCTGGAAAAATGTTCCCGTTCAGGCTTCCGCAAAAAAACCTGAAGCTATTATGGACCTGGTTCCGGATAGTGCCAAAAGTGCCGTTTATAGTGCTGCCATTTCAACAGCGTACAGCCTCAGAACCAGCTACCAGGCAATCGGAACAGAGGTTGATAGTAAGAATGATGGTATAAAAATTGGTTTAATTGAATGGCACCGTAAATTCTCTTTATCACTGGCATGCCTTGTATTATTTTTTATTGGTGCCCCGCTCGGGTCAATCATCAGGAAAGGTGGGCTGGGTATGCCTTTGGTAGTAGCTATTTTATTCTTTCTTATTTTTCACCTGCTTAATATGTTTGGTGAAAAATTTGCAAAAGATAACATTACTACTCCCCTGATAGGTATGTGGCTGGCTATTTTGGTACTAACCCCCATTGGAGTATTTTTAACCTACAAGGCAATGCACGATTCTGCTTTGTTTAATAAAGAATTTTATTACCGTTTTTTCAAAAAAATCCGCCCTTTTTTTAAACCAGTTGTTAATATATTGAACCGTAAGAAATAGATTAACTAAATTTATAGAATAAAATAATTTATTATGAAACAATCTTCACGTAGAAATTTTATCGGGCAGTCTGCATTGGCAGGTATTGGAGCATTAATAACATTGCCCAATCTTGGCGCATTAGCAGCGTCTAATAATATGACAAATACTTCAAATTTTTCTCCTATTACAACAGGTTTTGATCAACAACCTTTACCCTATGTTTATAGTGCATTGGAACCATCGATTGATACCTTAACCATGGACATTCATTATAATAAACATGCAGCGGCCTATAGTAAAAATTTAAAAGAAGCTGCTTTGGCTGAAGGTGTCGATACCAGTAAACCATTGGAAGATGTACTTTACAAAATTTCCAAATATTCGGTAAAAATGCGTAATAATGGAGGCGGACATTACAATCATGAAATGTTTTGGAAATTGTTATCAGCTGATACAACCACGCAACCATCTGCTAAATTATTAGCCGCTATCAACACAGGCTTTGGTTCGATGGATGAAATGAAAAAACAATTTAACACGGCAGCTACAACAAGGTTTGGCAGTGGCTGGGCGTGGCTAATAATTACAAATGATAAAAAACTGGCGATCATCTCTACGCCTAACCAGGATAACCCTTTAATGGATATTGCTGAAGTAAAAGGATTTCCTTTAATTGGTTTAGATGTTTGGGAACATGCATACTATCTTAAATACCAAAACCGCCGTGCAGATTATATTGCAAGCTTTTGGAAAATATTAAACTGGAACACAGTTAACACACGTTTTGAAAGTATTTAAAATAAAAGTGATTTTAGTTATAGCTAATTTATTATTTATAAAGCCCGCTGATAAAGCGGGTTTTATTTTGCACATGGTTTAATTGCAGAATCAATAATATAAGTCTATCAAAATCAAAAAATAATCAGGTATTCTTATAATTGACTCAGCCTTTGCAATAGAGGTATAAATTAAAATACAACTAAAGCAAAGGCTGATGAATTGGGAGTACAATCGTAGAACAAATATAATAGCACCAGCGTAACTAATTCGTAATTTTTATTTTTTTACCAAATATTTTTGTTTTAGATAATTCTATTTTTTGTTTATATAAAAACCTACTTTCGTTACTCTAAAATATATTTTCATATCCACATTAATTATTATGCAAGTTTGGAAGGACTACCAGGAAAAAAATAAGGATCGTTTTTTAAATGAATTACTGGATCTGTTACGTATACCCAGCATCAGTGCCAAGAGCGAAAATAAACCGGATATGGTAAAATGTGCCGAAGCTGTAAAAGAACGTTTATTGCAAGCTGGTGTTGATAAAGTAGAAATATATCCAACGGAAGGGCACCCTGTTGTTTATGCAGAAAAAATTATTGATCCTGCAAAGCCAACTGTATTGGTTTATGGCCATTATGATGTACAGCCAGTTGAGCCATTGGAGCTTTGGAAAAGCGGGCCCTTTGATCCTGTAATTATTGATGGTAAAATTTTTGCCCGTGGCAGTTGCGATGATAAAGGGCAAATGTATATGCACATTAAAGTATTGGAAACTTTGGTGCAGACAAATACATTGACCAATAATATTAAATTTTGTATTGAAGGCGAAGAAGAAGTAGGGTCGCCCAACCTTGGCAAATTTGTAGCTACACATAAAGAACTATTAAATGCAGATTGTGTATTGATAAGTGATAGTGCTATGATCAGTTTAGATACGCCGAGTATCGATATCGGCGTTCGTGGCCTTAGTTATATTGAAGTAACTGTAACAGGCCCCAACCGCGACCTGCATAGTGGTGTTTACGGAGGTGCTGTTGCCAACCCGATTACTATGCTGGCTAAAATGATTGCCAGTTGCCATGATGAAAATAACCATATTACCATACCTGGTTTTTATGATGATGTAGTTGTTTCTACAACTGAAGAAAGAAAATTAATGGCCGAAGCCCCCTTTGTTGAAGCAACCTATAAAAATGATCTTGGTATAAAAGAATTATGGGGCGAAAAAGGGTATAGCACTATTGAAAGAACAGGCATAAGACCCACATTGGAAGTGAATGGAATTTGGGGTGGTTACCAGGGCGAAGGTGCTAAAACAGTATTGCCCAGTAAAGCAACTGCAAAAATCAGCACCCGTTTAGTACCTAACCAATCTTCGGAAAAAATTACAGCAATGCTGCTGGAACATTTTAATAAAATAGCGCCGGAAGGTGTTACTGTTACTGCATTTGAACATCATGGTGGCGAGCCTTACATGACGCCTATAAACAGTAAAGCTTACCAGGCTGCAGCAAAAGCGATGGAAACAACTTTTGGTAAAAAGCCAATACCGGTACGTGGCGGTGGCAGCATCCCAATTTGTTCTTTATTTGAAAAAGAACTCGGTATTAAAATTGTCTTTATGGGTTTTGGTTTAGACAGTGATAACCTGCATAGCCCGAATGAAAAATTTAACTTGGAGAATTTTTATAAAGGAATAGAAACCATCCCCTATTTTCATAAATTTTTTACAGAGATGAGTTTATAAGAGATGGCTAAATAAGAAAATTTCATTGGACAGCATCCTTCTTTAAATGCTTATGCGACTTAATATATTACTTTCACTGCTTTTAGTTGGACACTTTTCAACAAGCCAGACATTTCTCGACGGCTATAAAAATTTTCGACTTGATAAAATTAAGACTCTTAACTCCGCAAAGAAGCAAGTAAAGCAAGACGACCTAAAACGAATTCTACTTCTCAATAAACAGATTGAACAGTTTGATACGATTTTTAAATCCTACTACGGAAAAACTGGATTTGACTTTAATAATTCCGATTCACTTACTATAGTTTATCAGACTGAAATAGAAACCAATCTTTCAGACTATATTATTTGGGCAGGCAAAGATACTATAACGTATGGGGAATCATGGTTTGAAGAAACCCTACATTCGAGAAAAAAAATTATTCAATACAAACCTTTCCTTGACACAACTCAACGACCAAAAGGGATAAAAGTAATTGATGAAAGGGATTCGCTAATGACTTTGGTGAGTAAAAAAGATTGCGAAACTGCCCAACGACTTTCAAAAGAAAATTCTGTATTTGACGCGATGAGTTCAACAATTATATTTGCGAAGAAAATTAAGGGTCAATTTATTATTACTGAATGTCACTTACAACCTTTTGGATTTATCCCTATTTGGAGAAAAGAATAACAGCAATGAAAATTACATTGTCAGCAGGTGGAGTTTAATCAACATTCTTCAGCATTTTATTATTGAACATCGTCTATAGGGTTGGCGGTCTATTGAATTTAAAGCTAAAATATTATTTCGTTTCTTTAATTCAGTATTACAGCCAGGATTACAAAAACAAATTCCATACTTGTTCAATCAGATACCTTATCAGAATTCGTTATTCAATTTGTAACTCTCTTTGTAAAAACAGCAGCTATTACAAACTCTGGATGTCAGTAACAACTACCTTCCCCACCCCCATTTTAAAAAAACCGGAAAAGCCCTTGCCCATGTAGGTACATTGTGCTGCCCATCTTTTAACTCAGTGTAGTTAATACTTTTATCGCTGTATCCTTTTTGCTTTAATTCATTTATCAGGCTTACAGTATCATCAATGGCATCAATAATACCATTGTTATTTCTATCTGCCGTTTCATCCTGCGTACCTACTTCAAAAAAAAACTGCAGCCAGGGTGCATAATTTCCTTCCCTTACCTGGCGGTGCATGATGCGGTTTTTTGATTCATCAAAATCAATGGCATTTTGGTCTTTATCCCTCCACCATAAAGCCCCGCTGAATACGCCAACTTTTGCAAACTCGTTTTGATTGTTCCACACTATATCCAAAGCGCTTAAGCCGCCTAAAGAAAAACCTGCATAGGATTTTTCTTTAAAAGTGAATACGATATATGTTTTGCGGATAAAGGGTAACAGTTCCTCCAAAACAAATTGAGTATATAGCGCTGCTTTTGTTCCCCGGCCTTTGTAGTCAATTATTTTTGCTGTTGCATATTCATTTTTTCTATCAGCACCGCAATGAATGCCAACGCACAATAATGGTGCAATCGCATTTTGCTGGTAAAGGTTCTCCAGTATTTCGTCAAATTTCATGGTAACCAGGTCTTGCCCGTCGTTAATCAATAACAGGCTTATATCAGTGGGAGCCACATCATTTAAAGGCAAATAAAAATCTATTATAATATCCCGTTTTAAATAAGTAGATTTAATAACATAGCGTTCTGTAATAATACCCGCAGTATCCTCTTTTGGCATAGCACCAAAAATAAGCAAAGAGAGGGAAAGTTGTTTAGTTAACAGGTCTTTTGTTTCATTAAAGCAAGCTGCAAGTATTATTTGGAAAATTGAAACGAAAAAAATACATTCGGTAATGGATATGCCTTCCAAACAACATTTTCAAACAATCGTTCTTTTATAAAAAATATAGTTATGAAAAAAATAGGTGTTTTACATGGTAAAGAAAGAAGTTTTCCGGAAGCTTTTGTACAAAGAGTGAACAGTAAAAATATACAAGGTATTATTGCAGAGCCGGTGAAAATAGATAAAGTGATGCAGGGTGTAAGCAGTGGTTATGCTGTAATAATCGATCGCATATCGCAGGATATTCCTTTTTACAGGGCGGTATTAAAAAATGCAGCTTTATGCGGCACAGCAGTAATCAACAACCCTTTTTGGTGGAGTGCCGACGAGAAATTTTTCAATAATTGTTTGTCAACTAAAATAAATGTTCCTGTACCAAAAACAGTTATTCTTCCTTCAAGGGATATGCCTGTTGATACAAGCGGTGAATCTTTCAGCAACCTTTCCTATCCGTTAGATTGGGAAAGTATTTTTAATTATGTAGGCTTTCCGGCGTATATGAAACCATTTGCCGGTGGAGGATGGAAGAGTGTTTATAAATTAACTGATAAAAATGATTTTTTTGAAAAGCATGGTGAAACAGGTGAACTGGTTATGATGTTGCAGGAAGAAATAATTTTTGAGGAATATTATCGATGCTATTGTATTGGGGGAAAGTATGTGAGGATAATGAGTTACGAACCTCGCAACCCACATGCTTTACGTTACGTAGCTGACTTTAAACCCAGCGAAGAAAAGTTAAAAATGATGACCGATATAGTGCTGCGTATAAATCATTTTCTTGGATACGATTTTAATACAGTAGAGTTGGCACTAAAAGATGGGATACCTTATGCCATTGATTTTTGCAACCCTGCACCTGATGCGGAAAGAGCAAGTGTAGGCGAAGAAAATTTTGAATGGGTAGTTGAAACTGCTGCAACATATGCCATAGAAAAAGTTTTGGAACATAAAGAGGGAGAAGATAATTTAACCTGGGGCGAGTATATAAAAAGAAGCGCTGCAAAGCAAAAGCTTTATTAATGGATATGTTTAAATGGATATCTTTTAATGGATAATTTTTTAATTGATAATGGATAATGGCCTAATTCGAAAAGTGTTATAATTTTATCTGTCTGAATTATCAGGCGATAGAATTATTTATCATTAAAAAATGATCCAAAAAAAATAAAGGTATTTCGAAAAAGAACAAACACGCTGAATTTAAAATTTATCAATTATCCATTAAACAATTATCCATTACTTTTTATCAATTATCAATTAAATTAAGATGGCCAACTTATCATACAAAGGTTTTACAATTGGTGTAGAAGAAGAATACATGGTGATTGATCCGGTGACAAGGGAGCTTAAAAGCCATGAACAAAAAATTGTTCATGAGGGTCAAAAATTGATAAAAGATAAAGTAAAGGCAGAGATGCACCAGGCGGTTGTAGAGGTAGGTACCGATATTTGCCAGGACATTGATGAAGCATTTATGGATGTTTCTACATTACGCAAAACCATCAGCGGTATCGGAGAAAGTTTAGGTTTAAAACTTGGCGCTTCGGGTACACACCCTTTTAGCCATTGGGAAAGCCAGTTGATAACAGACCATGTAAGGTATAGCGAGATAGTAAATGAACTGCAGGAGGCTGCAAGAAGCAACCTTATTTTTGGATTGCATGTACATGTTGGGATGGAGAACCGGGAGATGGCTATTCACATCGCTAATTCGGCCCGTTATTTTTTGCCACATGTGTATGCATTAAGCACCAACTCACCTTTTTGGGAAGGCCGCACAACAGGTTATAAATCTTTTCGTACAAAAGTATTTGACAAATTCCCCCGTACGGGAATCCCTGATTATTTTGAAAGCATCGAAGCATATGAGAATTATGTAAAATTACTGGTAAAGACCAATTGTATAGATAATGCAAAAAAAATATGGTGGGACCTTCGGGTGCATCCATTTTTTAATACCGTTGAATTCCGTATTTGCGATATACCGATGACAGTGCAGGAAACGATTGCCATTGCTGCACTTTTTCAGGCATTATGTGCCAAGCTGTATAAGCTGCGCAGCCAAAACCTTAATTTTATGACCTACTCACGGGCACTGATAAACGAAAATAAATGGCGTGCCAGCAGGTATGGTATCGACGGCAGCATGATAGATTTTGGTAAAGAAACAGAAGTGAATACAAGGGTACTTATTTATGAGCTGCTAGATTTTATTGATGATGTGGTGCCGCAACTGGGTAGCCGCCATGCGGTTAATTATGTACACAATATGCTTGAACAAGGCACGGGTGCCGACAGACAATTAAAAGTATATGAACAAACCAACAGCCTTGTTGATGTAGTAGATTACATACATGGCAATTTTTTAACAGGTATATAAACATAACCACGCGAAAATCTATTTCAACTAAAATTATTATTTTTGCAGCATGTCCTTTATCGAAAAAAATAAAATCCGTATTGCAATTCTTGATTTATATGAGGGCTTCGCCAACCAGGGAATGCGCTGCATCAGGGAAATACTAAATCAGTTTGGCGAAACCAATAACATGGATGTTTCATGGGATGAATTTGATGTGCGCCAGAAAAATGAAGTGCCCGATCTTTCGTATGATATTTTTATCTCCAGTGGGGGCCCGGGAAGCCCTTTAGACAGTAAAGGCAGCGAATGGGAAAAGGTTTATTTCAATTGGCTCCGTAAGGTAGAAAAATGGAATAGCAGCGACGCCAACGTGCAAAAAAAATATGTATTTTTTATATGTCATTCTTTTCAGCTTGCCTGCAGGCATTATAATATTGGTACAGTATGCCAGAGAAAAAGTACAGCATTCGGCGTTTTTCCCATTCACTTATTAAAAGATGGAAAAAAAGAAATAGTTTTTGAAGGGATGAAAGACCCGTTTTATGCAGTAGACAGCAGGGACTACCAGGTTATTGAACCAAAGCATAATCAATTAATGCAGATGGGTGCTACTGTTTTAGCCATCGAAAAAGAACGCCCTCATATTCAATTGGAACGGGCTATTATGGCAGTGCGTTTTAATGAATATATGATTGGCACACAGTTTCATCCTGAAGCTGATGCTGTTGGGATGAGTATACATCTTCAAACTACAGAAAAAAAGAAAACAGTTATTGAAAATTATGGCGAAGAAAAATGGGCCAGCATGATTGAGCAATTGAATGATCCTGATAAAATCATATTTACCTACCAACACATCCTGCCTAAGTTTTTACAACTTTCTGTGCAAAGTTTGCAGGCCGTAGAAATATAATGCTGTTTTTATTTGGTGCAATTCAAATTGTCGCCCCGGATTTCGGCCGGCGGGGACACCGGCCGTGGTTGAGCCGTGGGCGGTCCTCACCAACCACCACTTGTTGCTGCGACAATTTGAATTGCACCTTTTTATAGATTGCATAGTATGATTATTATGATTATTTTTAATCCCCGTATTACCATCAATTACAATCATTATGCAAAAAGAATTAAGGGCCACATTTAATAAAGGTTTTTCGGAAGAAAAATATGCAGCATATATACATGAGTTAGAAAATCTTCATTCGGGAACGCTGGATTTCAGGATTGCCGAAACGCCCATTTTTATCCCTAAGGATTTTACACAAAAAATATTAGGTGCCTGTGAAGACATTATTGATATTTTAGTTGCGCCAAATTTTAAAACACGCACGCAAAAATCAATACCTGCAGGCAGCAACGTTGCTCCTGAAAAAGATCATGCAGAATTTATTGCCCTTGATTTTGGTATTTGCGAAAACCTAAACGGCTTACTGGAGCCGCAATTGATAGAAATGCAGGGATTCCCAACCCTGTTTGCATTCCAGGCTTTTCATACGGCTATTACAAGAAGGTATGCCAATGTACCCGCTAACTACGATGCTTATTTAAATGGATATACAGAAGCCAGCTACCTGCACTTATTAAAAGAAATAATTGTGGGTGATGCCAATCCGGAAAATGTTATACTGTTGGAAATATATCCGGAGCAGCAAAAAACAAGGATAGATTTTTACTGTACAGAAGATACACTGGGTATAAAAACTGTTTGCCTTACCAAATTAATTGGCGAAGGCAATCAGCTATTTTATGAAAAAGACGGAAAAAAGATACCCATAAAAAAAATCTATAACCGGCTTATTTTTGATGACCTCCACCAACAAAAAAACCTGGGTAATATTATTGATATTACCCATCCATGGGATGTTGAATGGATACCCCACCCCAACTGGTTTTACCGCATCAGCAAATACACTTTGCCGCTAATTGACAATCCTTATGTACCACCAACATTTTATTTAAATGAATTAAAAGAGCTGCCTGCTGACCTGGAAAATTATGTATTAAAGCCATTGTTTTCTTTTGCCGGTATGGGTGTAATTATTGATGTTACAAAAAAAGATATTGATTCTGTTACCGATCCGGAAAACTGGATATTGCAACGAAAGGTAAAATATGCTGATGTAATTGAAACGCCCGATATGCCCGCCAAGGCAGAGATAAGGCTATTTTACTTTTGGAAAAAAGACTGGCCCCGGCCAGTAGCAGTGCATAATTTATCGAGGTTAAGCAAAGGCAAAATGATTGGTACAAGATATAATAAAGATAAAAACTGGGTAGGTGGCAGTGTTGCTTTTTTTGAGCGGTAAAGTGGTGATCCGATAGCTATCGGATGGTCAATGGTCAATGGTGAATATTTGACCATCTACTATTCAGGTAATCTGAGCACGGATGAAACTTCGTTTTTAAATTTAATTTTTTTTACTACTTGTTACTTTAATCTTATATAATATGCAAATGATAAATGGACCGGTAAGATTTGTTTATTACCTTAATAAGCTACAAGTGCTGCTAAATAAAGCAGCTCAACAAAAAAACCCGGCATTATGGTTGTATAAAAATGATGCCCGTACCCCTTTATTTATGCTGGAAGCATTGTGTAAACTATATTCGAAAATTCATAATAAAAATAAATTTACCAAACTGAAAGACCAGTTTAAATTACTGGAAGATACAATAGGCGCCATTGATTATTATGATAATATCGCAAAAGATGTTAGTACCATTAATAAAATACCAGCTGAAGTTACCAGTTATTTACTGTCTCAGACAAGGGAAAAAATACAAAGCCTTAATGAAATACTGGTTGAAAAAAAATGGATATCACCCGATAACAGCCGCATTAAAAAAATACAGGGCAAATTAAATGAGGCAGACTGGCTTCATGAAAAAGAAGAGATAAAAGCCATCAATGAATTTTATGGCGAAGCTATTTACGATATTACAGAATTTATACAAACCGACGCGTTTCATTTTGATAATATTGAAACCGATATACATGAACTAAGGCGTAAGCTGCGCTGGCTGAGCATTTATCCACAGGCGTTACTGGGCTGTATACAGTTTAGTAAAAATAAAACAACGCCAAAACACCTGGCAAAATACCTTACTAAAGAAATAACGGGTTCTGTATTCAACAAAATGCCGGATGCTTGCGATAACAGGTATTTTTTATTGCTCGAACAAAACTATTTCTATTCGCTTAGCTGGATGATTGCAGCATTGGGCAAAATAAAGGACAAGGGTCTACATGCTATTGCTGTTAAAGAAGCAGTACTGCAAACAACCAAATCAACAGAAGCCGATGCTGCAAAAAAAGCCTATAGTTTATTGGGAAACAAACAACCAAAAATAGAGGAGTTACTTAAAGAAGCTTCAAGCATCTGCAAGGTTTATTTTGGTGAACAAAACCTTGAAAATTTGGTGGTGGGCATAAGTTCAGTAAAGTAATAACATAAGCATAAAAAAAATCCCTAATAAAATTATTAGGGATTTTTTTTATGCTTTAACTTTTGCCGGCACTTTTTTCTTAACTTTTTTTAATGCCGCTTCTACTGCTTTACTTAACTCATCATAAGTTACCTTACCGGTAAAACGCTCCCCATTTATAAAGAAAGTAGGAACATCTTTTACTCCACGGTTAATACCTTCACGCATATCGCCCTGAACCTGCCAGCCATAAGTGGCATTTACCAGTTCATCTAAAAACCTTTTGTTTTGTACACCGGCTTCCCTGCTATGCAGTTTTAAACTGGTTGTACCAAGATTTCTGCGATTGGCAAAAAGGATATTGTGCATTTCCCAGAATTTACCGTCCTGGGCGGTGGCTACAGAAGCTTCTCCTGCTTTTAAACTACGCTGGTGGATATTTGTCATAGGAAAATGCCTGAAATTAAAACGCATTTTTCCTTCGTATTCTACCAACAACTGTTTTACTACTTCGTTAGCCTTTGCACAAACCTCACTTTCATACTCGCCAAATTCTTCTAATGTTACGGGTGCATTAATGTTTCCAACAAATACATCCCTCGGTTCAATAATTTCAACCACTTCTTTTTTGAATGCCATAATATATAATTTATTTGTATGCTGTAACCCCTATTTACCCAGTTTACAACATGTAATAATAACCACTTCAACAGGTAATTGTTGTACTTTTTTTAATATAAACACCTGTTGTACAGATTGGGTTAGGGGCTGAAGATAATAATTTTTACCTTTTTTTCACTACCATCTAAATATAATTCCTTAACAGTTTATCCACAATACTGATAATCAAGTGCTTATATTTTAAGCTTTTTGACTAATAACTTTTATTTAACCAGCTTTAATTTTATTTTCTTTGGTCTTTTCGGTAACCGCCTCATTTCTAAAAACTACTACCCCATCAAAAACATCTACTAAAACCGGTTTTGTTTTGTCGATGTCCCCCGCCAGTATCCTTTTGCTAAACTGGTTAATTATTTCTTTTTGAATAAGCCTTTTTAAAGGCCTTGCCCCAAATTGAGGGTCGTAACCATTCTCAGCCAGGTAATCAAGGGCATAGTCGCTAAACTCCAATTGTATCCCGTTTTTGGCAACCAGGTTTTTCAGTATATCCAATTGTATAGTAATAATTCCTTTTATCTCCTTCTTCATCAATGGCTGAAACATTATCACTTCATCTATCCTGTTTAAAAATTCCGGCCGTATGGTTTGCCTTAACAAATTCATTACTTCTGCCTTGGTGCTTTCAACTACTTCTTCTTTATTCTCATCATTTATTTTTTCAAAATTTTCCTGTATAATATTACTACCCATATTACTTGTCATAATAATGATAGTATTTTTAAAATTTACCACCCTTCCTTTATTATCAGTAAGATGGCCATCGTCTAATACCTGCAACAATACATTGTAAACATCCGGATGCGCTTTTTCAATTTCATCCAATAAAACTACACTATAGGGTTTACGCCTTACGGCTTCTGTTAATTGCCCCCCCTCATCATAACCAACGTACCCGGGAGGTGCGCCCACCAACCTGCTAACCGAATGCTTTTCCTGGTATTCACTCATATCAATCCTCGTCATCATACCATCGTCATCAAACAAATAATTGGCCAGTGCTTTTGCAAGTTCTGTTTTGCCCACGCCTGTTGTACCCAAAAATATAAATGAGCCAATCGGTTTTTTGGGGTCCTGCAAACCAGCCCTGCTTCTGCGTATGGCATCACTTACGGCTTCTATTGCCTCATCCTGACCCACAACTCTTTTATGCAACTCTACTTCAAGGTTCAGCAACTTTTCCTTTTCACTTTGTAACATTTTAGATACGGGGATGCCGGTAGCTTTCGCAATACTCGCTGCAATATCTTCTGCGTCCACTTCCTCTTTTAGCAACCGCTTTTCACTTATACCGTCTAATAATTTGGTTTGTTCTTCAATAATTTTTTCCTGCTCCTGCACTTTACCATATCTTATTTCCGCTACCCGGCCGTAATCGCCTTCACGCTCTGCTTTTTCTGCTGCTGCTTTCAAATTTTCTATTTCACTTTTTGCGGTTTGCACTTTTTCGACCACCTCCTTTTCCTGCTGCCATTTTGCTTTAAAAGTATCACGTTCTACAGCAAGGTTACTTATTTCTGTATTAAGCTCCTTTAGCTTTGCTTTATCATTTTCTCTTTTAATAGCTTCTCTTTCAATTTCCATCTGCCTTATCTGTCTTTCCAGTTTGTCCAGTTCTTCGGGCATCGAGTTCATCTCTAGCCTCAGTTTTGCTGCACTTTCATCAATTAAGTCAATGGCCTTATCCGGTAAAAAACGATCAGTAATATATCTGTGCGATAATTCAACCGCAGCAATAATTGCTTCATCTTTTATCAATACATGGTGATAAGATTCATACCTGTCTTTTAACCCCCTCAAAATAGAAATTGCATCTTCCACATTTGGTTCATCAATAAATACTTTTTGAAAACGACGCTCCAAAGCTTTATCTTTTTCAAAGAATTTTTGGTACTCACTTAAGGTGGTAGCGCCCACCGCCCTTAACTCCCCTCTTGCCAAAGCTGGTTTTAAAATATTTGCTGCATCCATGGCACCATCACCTCCGCCTGCGCCAACGAGTGTATGAATTTCATCTATAAATAAAATGATGTCCCCATCGCTTCCGGCAACTTCTTTTACAACAGCTTTCAGCCTTTCTTCAAACTCGCCCTTGTATTTGGCGCCGGCAATTAACTGGCCCATATCCAATGCGAATATTATTTTTGATTTTAAATTTTCCGGTACATCGCCATTTACGATACGCATAGCCAAACCTTCTGCGATGGCTGTTTTACCAACACCAGGTTCGCCCACTAAAATGGGATTGTTCTTATTTCTTCTTGATAAAATATGAAGGGTCCTTCTAATTTCTTCATCACGTCCTATAACAGGATCAAGCTTTCCTGCTCTTGCCATTTCATTCAAATTCTTTGCATATTTATTCAATGCATTGAATTGTGTTTCTTCTGTTTGAGAAGAAATAGTGGAGCCTTTTCTCAAATCTTTTATAGCAGCAACTAAACCCTTTTCAGTGAGCCCTGCATCCTTCAATAATTTGGCACTATTATCATTGCCCTGCAAAATAGCCAGCAATAAATATTCAACACTTACAAATTCATCGCCAAAAGTTTTTAGTGCGGCTGTGGCCCTTAATACAACACTATTCATATCCCTGCTCACAGATTGAGCAGGTTCACCGCTTTGTACTTTGGGGAGTTTGTTAATGCTTCCGTCAATTTTTGATTCTACAAAATTTACGTTCACATTATTTTTCTTCAACAAAAACTCAATGGGAGAATCTTCTTCGCTTAACAAAGCTTTTAACAAATGCTCTGTTTCTATGTTTGGGTTTTTATTATTAAATGCTAATTGCTGCGATTGAGCAATGGCCTCCTGTGCCTTAATAGTGAAATTATTTAAATTCATGTATGGATAATTTTATTAGTCGTGATTGAGTGTTGTTAATGATTTTCTGTTTATTGTAATATAAATTTGCTTCCTCCCTATAAAAAAACCTAAGAAAGTGTGAAAGAACAACCAGCCTGAATAACTACTGCTGCGGATTATTTAATTTAAAATAACTTTATACAATAGTCAAATCTTTATCCAAGTTAAAATACAGGTAATTATGTCGTATCCGTTTAAATTAAACTGCCTAAAGTTCATGCTGGCATTAGGTTTACTGCTACTCTGTCTGCCCGGCAGGAGCCAATACAATTTTACTGAAGTTGATACTTTACTGTCAGGCAATCAAAAAGCACTGGGTAACGACCTGGTAGCCATGATTTATAAAGATGGCAAAATTGTATATCAAAAACAGATGGGCGAATTTACAGTAAAGACGAAAGCGCCAATTGCCAGTTGCAGCAAATGGTTAACAGCGGCATTGGTTATGACTTTTATTGATGAAGGCAAGCTTTCATTAGATACAAGAATTAGTATTTATTTACCCATTTTCGAAACTTATGGTAAAGGTTACATCACCATCCGCCAATGCCTGTCGCAGCAAACGGGTATTGCAGATAGCAAAAAAACAATTGTAAAAATACTTGCCCACAAAAAATTTGAATCCCTGGAAGAGGAAGTAAATTCATTTGCAAAAAAAGAAATTGCTGATAACCCGGGCACCGCGTTTTTTTATGGGGGCATAGGATTAAATATTGCGGCACGTGTGCTGGAAATTATTTCTAAAAAGCCATTTGAGGTATTAATGAAACAACGGATTTTTAATCCACTAAATATGAAGTACAGCAGTTTTTCCCCTGAGGATGATAATGCGGTTAATCCCTCGGGTGGAGCAGTTTCTACAGTGGGAGATTACATGAATTTTTTAAACATGATTTTAGCAAAGGGAACTTTTATGGGTAAGCGGGTTTTAAGTGAAGCCGCAATAGCTCAAATGCAAACTATACACACTAATAATATCCCCAAAAAATATACACCCAAATTTGCCGAAGGATATGAATATGGTTTAGGCGAATGGATACAGGAAAAAGATGCCAAAGGAAACAGTATTGTTATAAGTTGCCCGGGTTTATTTGGTACCTGGCCATATATTGACAAATGCAGGGGTTATGCAGCCATAGTATTTGTAAAAAATTTATTAGATGAACAGAAGGAGGATTTTTATATGGAATTTAAAAAAACCATTGACCAGCAAATAACTGATAATTGTAAATGATAAATTTTGCAAAACGCCTATAGAATTATTGAGCTTTAACCATTACTACACCTGTTCTGTCGGCCCTGTAAATTTGCTGATAAAATATGACAAGATCGTTATATTCTTTGGCTGCAAACCGGCCACTATAATGTTCCATAAACCTGTAGTAAATAATTTTGTCATCCAATACTTTTACAGAAGAAACATATTTTCCAAATGTAGTCAGCAGGGAAATATCTTTTGGGAGGCTTTCTGGTTTGTATCCGCCGGGTATTTTTATTTCGATAGAATCAATATCCCTGTAAGGGTCTTTTATGATATAATCGTATTGCCTGTTTGTATCTGCTGTTAATTTTTCTGTGGCTCTTCCGAATATATTGGGGAAAACAAACAATCGCTTGCCTGTGATATTTGCATAATTATTCAATTGAATTTGCAGGTATTCATCTACAGAAGGAATAATGCCCTTATTCTCTTTATAATTATTTTTTATTACCTGGTAGGTAGGCAGGTTAAACATTTGGTTCAAATATTTTTCTCTTTCTTCTTTTGATGCATCATACATCAATGAATGAGGAAAGTCCTGTTGAAGCCCTGTATATCTGTTGGCAATATCTGCTGTAAGATTTCCCTGTTCATCCGCTACTGCCTTTACAATTCTTACCTGTAAATTATCGGCCACTTTATAAACCGGTGTATTTACAATATGGCCACCTGCCTCATCAATAATAATGGCTTTTCTGTTTCCTGTAAAACTGCCCATATAACCCGGAGACTCTGTCTGGCTGGTACATTCCAGCCAAATGGTGTCTTTGGCAAGGGGTACGCAGGCTATTACATGGTTACTCTGAAAAAAAGAAAAATCATCTATAAAAGGAGGCGGAGATTGGCCTCCATATATCTCTACATATTTTCCTTTAATCCCTGCTTCTTTTAGCAAGGCAATCATATAATTTGAAAGTGCTTTGCAATCGCCATATTTTTTCTCTGCTACATAAGATGCTTCAAAAGGCTGCCATCCACCAATGCCTAACTGAATGCTTATATACCTGGTGTTTTTTTGCAAAAAATCATATAACACAAAAATTTTTTGTTTTTCATCCTTAATGGTATCTGTCAATTCATGTACTTTCAATTTAATCGGCTCTGGCAAAACATCCCTTCCTTTTATTAGTTGGTACATAAATTTGCCATATCCTTCCCATGTTGACATATCACCGCTATATCCATTTACTTCAAATAAAGATGGGGCAAAAAATACGATAGGTGTAATTTCACTAAGCGGGGGTGCAGATGCTTCAGTCTTTTTTGCAGTAATATTTTTTATCTCCCATATATAAGTTTTTACATCATTCTTTTGGGTAATCACCGGTTCGCCTTTACAATTTACCTGTTTATACCGCACATTATAACCAGCCGGTGCAATAATGGTAAACTTACTGTTTTGAACAGACATCCGGGGGTTAGTCTGTGGCATCCATTCTGGAAAAAACATTGTCCCGCTATTTTCATCCTCTTCTTCGTATTCAACAGTATAAGGATATTCAGCATCATAAAATTCGTTTTCCTTGTACCGGTCATCTATAAGCAGGCTGAAACCATCACTAGCACTCTTATCTTCCCAATCGCTTTTTTTTGTACTTTTTATTTGCTTGCCCATACTGTTATACAGTTTACCAAAAACTGTATTAATGCTGGTAAATTTATCATAATGGGTTGTATACCTTGCATAACGCTGGAGTGCCGGGTTTAAAATGGTGTATACATGTTTTTCATATAAAGTATACCTGGAGGGCGACTTAATAGTAAGGATATATTCTTCACTCCGCTTTACTACATCGGCATCTTTACGCAATGAGTCGGGTATAAAAAAAGCATTATATTCCTGTGCCTGGGCAAAGCCATAAATAAAAACAGCAAAAAGTAATATCGTAAATTTCATAATTAATTATTTTTTTTAAATACAATTTGCTCTGCCTGTTTTTTTACAATAGAAGCATAAAAATCTCTTAATACCTTGTAATCTTGAGGCCCAAAATTGGCTGCATTTATCTGAAGCTTGCATTTCAGGAGTATAGTGTTAGCGTCAGTGTTTACTGAATATTCAAATAAGGCTTCTTTTTCATTAAGTATGCTGCGTATTGATTTTGGCAACTCATCTACTTTGTAACCCATCGGAATCTGCATTCTTAATGTATAGGAATAGTCTGAAGTATAAGGCATCTCGACAGGATAAATACGCTCTGCAGCATAAAAAGGATTTTTTATTAAACCTTCGCCTAACATGGGGTTAAAATAAACGATATCGGCATTTTCAAAAGATGCAATTTTGAAATTAAATTTAACGGTTACAGGTGTTTCAGCTAATTGTAAAGTATCTACTTTAATATTACTTACCCCCATTTCTTCTGGATATTTTTTTTGTAAGTTAGTTTCATATTTAGACAAGTTAGATTTAGCAATAGCAGTTTTTGTATCCAATGATTCAAAAAATCCCATTGTACGGGTAAACCAACAGGTTCTTTATTGTCATTTTGAGTAATAATAACATTCACCTTGCTGATTTCCTTTAATGAGGCTGCATCAAAATAAATTGCGGTCGTGTCGTTGGAAATTACCCGGGCATGTCCATTGTAACAATTTAACGGCAGTTTTCCAAATGGTAAAAAAGGAATTGTTGCATCAACAAAATAATTGGTTGAATTAATATTTATTGCTACAATAACATAATTCAAACGTTCTAACAGGGGATAAGTTGGAGAGTTACGTCCAAATTCACTTGTACTAAGTAATACAGGGAATGCATCTATGTTTTTGTGCTTTAGCATTGAAATAAGCAGCAGGTTTATATTACCCACCGTACCACTTTTTTTCCTTACAACATCTTCCAGGGATGTTTTAATATACTTATCATAGTGATTTATACAGGTATAATTATTTTGTACATAGTAGTAAATTTTTTTTGCTGTCTGTAATCTACTGTCATTGTCCTGCACAACCTGTGACAGTATTTTGTCAAGCCACAGGTTTTCTTCATCCAGGGGTTTTCCAAACTCTTCCTGTTCCATCAATTGTCCTGTTAGTTTTTTCCAGTTGCTTGCTACATCATGGTAAATTTGACCATCATAGGTCTTATCCAATTGAAAACTTATTTTATCAATAAAATTATAAGGGGATGAAATATAATTTTCGACATTAAATGCCGGAACATTCTTCATAACCCACCTATGTATAATTGTTGATGCCGATAAAGAAAACCTTTCTGTTACATCGCTCCCATAAGCTCCATAAGGCTTGGTTTGATATATAGTATAATTGTTGAGCCCTTGCGTACTTTTATCAATATCAAACTTATGCAAGCCCTGAAAAACTGACATATAGCTCAATATACCTGGAATGGCAACATTGTATTCGCTCCATAAAGTGGGTACCGATACGCTTTGAAATTCCCATGAAGGAAGGTTGAATTCAAATTCTGATTTGATAGTATAAGTATATTCAATTATTGAACCTTCTTGTACACCGGGCAGAGAAAATTTTTTACTATAATGGTTTTTATCTTTACTTTCTGTATACACATCCTGATCAGACAGGCTTGTTTCCAATACCTTGCTATTAGACAAATTATAGGCCTTGGCAGATAATTCTGTAACAGTTTCTTTACTCTCGTCATTTTGGTATAAAGGAATTTCCACAGTGGCGAAGCTAAAGCCATTTTTATTAATGATATTTATCCTGGTGATGCGTTTATACACATAAGTAAACCACCCTTTTTTATTTCCTTCAAAAGACACATCGGCTTTGTCAAGAATAATTATAGCACTGGTGCCTGAGTCTGTTATTGAAGAACCTACAGTAAAATCTGCAGGTTTTACTGTCCCAAAGTTTACAGGAGGCTTATCCTGGCAAAAACTTTTATTTGCTGATAAAATAAAAAAGAAATATAGCAGATACTTCCAATTATTTAATTGCTTGACAGTATTGACAAATATCATGTGTGTTACTTGATTTTTTTAAACACAATTTGTTCCGCTTCCTTGTTTACCATAAAGCCGTAAAAATCCCTTAGGGTCTGATAATCTTCGTTTGCAAAATTTGCTTTTTTTATTACTAATCTTCGCCGCATCTGTATGCTGGTTTCAGTGGCTGATATTAAATATTCAAACATGCCTTCGTTTTCATTTAATTTTACACGGGTACTCTTTGGCAATTCATCTACTTTATAGCCTTTAGGTATTTCCATATTAAAAGTATAAATATCATCAATGGTATAAGGCATTTCAACCGGGTAAAAACGCTCTGCCGCAATAAAGGGGTTTTTCTTTTTTGCCTCAGCAAGCATGGGATTAAAATACACAATATCAGCATCGCCAAATGCTTTTAGTTTTATATCATAATTGATAGCTATGGGTTCATTTAATAATTTCAAAGAGTCAATAGTTACATTGGTTATTTCTATTTCTTCTGCATAATTTTCCCTGATACTTTTTTTATACTCTTCTATTGTTGTTTTTGCTACTTTATTACGAAGGCCAAGCGAGTTATAATAGCCGGGTTTACTGGTAAAACCTCCTTCCATTCCGCCCTTATCATTGTTGATAATTATAACCATTGTATTACTTGATTCTTTCAAGGAATCTGCAACAAAGTAAACCGGCAGTGCTTCTGTACTAATAATCCGGGCTTGGCCATTATATACCTGTAACGGTAATTTATTAAAAGCAAGCTGAGGTTCTGTTGCATCGAGGTACATAACTTCATTATCAATATTTACTTTTGCAATCACATAGTTATATCGCCCCATTAACGGATAAAATTCATGCACAAAACCATGGTCCCTGGTGCTGAGAATTACAGGATCAACATCGATTTTTTGGTTCCGCAACATTGCTATCAGCAACAGGTTAATATCTCCTACAGAACCATTTTTATTTTTAACTACATCTTTTAATGTTGCATTAGTATAATATCCGCTATTGCCATTGCAACTATAATGATCCCTTACATATTCAAATATTTTTTTTACTTTTTCTTTTTTGCTTGCCGCTGTTTTTACAATGCCGTTTACCTCGTCATCAAGCCAGCTATTGCTCTTATTGATTGGTACACCAAACTCGTCATCTTTCTTCAACTCTTCACTTACATTTTGCCAGGTATCCATATAATTGTGTACAGGAGAATTAGGAAATGCTACCTCGCTTAATTGAAATTCTATCTTTGCAATTGAATTCCGAATGGTAGTTGTAAAAGGCTCTTCTTTAAGGCCCGGTACATTTTTCATCACCCAGGTATGGTAATCCACCATGCCGTCTACTTTAAAAGAATTTAAACCCGAACTCAGGGGGGCAGCATTACCTAAGTTCCCACCACCTTGCCTTTCCACATGTTCTGTAAATGAAAAAGATGTATTCGATTTTTTAACCGTATTAATAAAAAAAGGTTGGTAGCCCTGTGACAGTGTTACATATTTATAAAATTCAGGAATACCTGCCTCATACTGGCTCCACAATACCGGGTACTCACTCTGAAAAATCCATGGCTGCAGGTTAAAAAAGAAATCTGATTTTACCTCGTAGGAATATTCAATAATGCTGCCTTCTTTTAAAGCAGGGAAAGTAAATTTTTTATATATCCAGTTTTTATTATGTTTTTCTGTAAACACAGCAGATTTTTCGATTTTAGTTTTAACTATGTTACCATTTTGAATATTGTAGGTAAAAGCATCAAGGTCACTCAGTGTTTCAGATTTGTTTCCTGATACATATAGTGGAATAGAAATAGTGGCAGCGGTAAACCCATTTTTAGTAATGATCTTAATGCGTTTTTTTTCTTTAAAGATTAAAGAAAAAGTAAGCTCACTGCTGTTGGCAATAAATTCAGAACTGCCGAGATCAGCTACAACCACAGCATTGGTGCTGGAATCTATCAAAGCAGATTTTACATCAAAATCTTCAATGGCTACCTTTCCAAATTTTATTGGTAATTTGTCTTGTGCTACAATGGAGAAATGAAAAAACAAACCGCATACTAAAGCGGCAGAAAGTTTTACTGGATATTTCATGTGGCTGTTTGGTTTTGGGTTTTAAAACGCTAATGTAATGATAATATTATTGCGCCAAAATATATTTATAATATGACTTCTTTGCAAATAAGCAATAGTATAAAAAATACTGCAAAAAATATTGGCTTTGATTATTGCGGTATTGCCAGGGCAACGCCTTTGGATGATGATGCCCGAAGGCTGGAAATCTGGCTCAGAAAGGGTATGCACGGAAGTATGCAATACATGGAAAATTATTTTGATATGCGTATCGACCCTTCTAAATTAGTACAGGGAGCAAAGTCTGTTATTACATTAATGATGAATTATTTTCCGGCATCGCAACAAAAAAACGAGGCACCAAAGATTGCCAAATATGCTTATGGCAAGGATTATCATGAAGTAATAAGGGAGAAATTAAAACAATTGATAGCGCTGATAAAACTTGAAGTGGGTGATATCAATGGCCGTGGATTTGTAGACAGCGCCCCTGTATTAGAGCGGGCATGGGCTCAAAAAAGCGGATTGGGATGGATTGGTAAAAATGGAAACCTTATCAATAAACAAAGCGGCAGTTTCTTTTTTATTGCCACTTTAATTGTGGATATAGAACTGGAGTATGATGCTGGTGTTGCAAAGGATTATTGTGGCACCTGTACCAAATGTATCGACAACTGCCCTACGGAAGCGATACTGCCTGATAAGGTTGTAGACGGCAGCAAATGTATCAGTTATTTTACCATTGAATTAAAAGATGCATTGATACCTGATGCGGTGAAAGGCAAATTTGATAACTGGATGTTTGGCTGTGATGTATGCCAGGATGTATGCCCATGGAACCGTTTTAGCAAACCAACTAATGAAATAAGTTTTAGCCCCATCCCTGCCGTTTTAAATTTCTCAACCAGTGATTGGGAAGAATTGACAGAAGAAAATTTTAAACTCATCTTTAAAAACTCACCCATTAAGCGTAGTAAATTTGAAGGTATTAAACGCAATCTTAAATTTATAGCAACCACCAGTTAAATTTTATGGATATCCGCCTGTACTCATAATTATTGGTTTCGGGCGGAAAATTAAAATCGCAATATATACATGGGTTATATTTTTCTTTTAATTGTTTATAAGAATAACCTGCGCTAAAACCAATATGCGTTTTAGTAAAAATTGTAAACTTATACCCAGCACCCGCTTCATAAAATAAGCCTCCATTAGCATTTTCAATGTACAGCACTTTTTCATCGTCTTTTAACCTATAGAAATTATATCCTGCAGCTCCGTATAAAAAGAATGTATTTGCTTTTACAGACAGGTTTTTCTCTGCATTTATAAACAAGGGGATAGTCCGCTTTTGATAATAATCAATGCCAACGCCTATTCCGGCAAACCAGGTGGCTGCCTGCACCCCATTTACTGCATTGATAACAAAAGCAGGTTCACTACCCTTTTGCCCGGTTAAAATACCCGATTGCAGGTGGCTCTGGAATTTAATTGCAGGGGATGTTTTTGTAAGCTGCTGGCTTTTTGCTGATAGTAAAAACAGCAGGCTGATTAAGGTAATATAATTACTTTTTCTTTTCATTGAACAAACAGGTTAGCGGGTCGAATTAAAAACGGGCCATAATTTAATTATAATAAATAGTGTGAACTTTGCGTGAAAAATACAATCATTGACCATTGACCATTGACCATTGACCATTGGTTATTGTTTTACAATGGATATTTTACTAAGCAAATGGATATTATTAATGTTGCTATAATCATATTGGTACAACCCATCCCCGGCAATTACAATCGCATTATTATTATACGCAATTACATCATAAGTTTCCATTCCGGTAATTTGTTTTATCGGCAAAATATTGCCAACATGGGTAGCATCGAATATTTTTAATCCATCTAGACCATCACAAATAAATAACAGGTTTTTATCCTTTGATAAACCATGAGGGTTGGTTAAAGGATAAGATTTTACTAAAGTAGGAGCACTGATATTTTTTATATCCAACACATCCATTTGGTTGGTAAATCCGCCGCACCCGCCGCCAGAATGTAATGTTACAAAAGCAAAATCATCGTCTGCAATTACCGGGTCACAGGTTCTTACATGTGCAAACTGACCTTCTAATTCAGGATTGTCTGCATTATTTGCGCTGTAAATAAACATGCCATTTGAGGAACCGATAAATAATTTATTTTTAAACGGAAAAATCGTTTCAACATTCCCATTCCAGCCGGTTATAGCAACTTTCTTTACAAAGGCAGGGTCTTGTGGAGTTGAAATATTAAAAACATTCAGGTCTTGATTAGACACTGTGTACAACCTGCTATTGAGTAAAGCAAACCTTGCCAAAGAGCCGCCAATACCTGCAGGGGATTTGCTATTGAATGAACTACCTGCATCTGATGAACTTGACTGGGCAAAACCACCGCCACTAAAATAAACAAGGTCATTATAAGTATTGCAGTTTTCAATTATGGTTGTATCACGTTTTATATAATCAACCCTCACCATCTGGCTACCTTCTACCGGCGCACCATCATACCTGAAAGGGAAAACACCTTCTATAAATTTTGTGATGGTAATATTTACTGGATCAGAAATATCCAGTGCAACCATATCTGTATAAAAATCTGCATATAGAATGTTTCCGCTAACTGCCAGGTCTATATTACCAGGTATATCAATAAAAGCAATATTTTTTGGTGAGGAAGGGTTGGTATTGTCAATAACATGGATGCCCTTGTCTACTTCATTTAAAAAAATGTATTTGCCGATGATAAATATTTTACCGGGATGAGAAATTTCTTTTGGGGAATTATTCTTTATATTGGCCCTTACCTCTGCTTTTGTTTTATATACCGGAGTATAATAGGTATACTGATGGCTTGTTTCACAGGTATCTTTTATACAGCCCTGTAATAAAAAAGTACAAATAGACAGCACCAATAATGATGGGGAAAGGTTAAATTTTTTCATAACAAAAATTTTGGCAGGGTTAGTTTATAAACAGGCTGACAAGTTATTATTAAAAAGGGTTGCATTATTAATGAATTAATTTTTTTTCAGCATTTTACGTACACTTATCCCAACAAAACTATAATGTGTATCCGCATATAAACCGCTGCCGGCAACGGGTGTAGCACTGAAATAAAATTGAGGGCCCAGTAAAAGAGGCGCTCTTTCGCTTTTCATTACATTAATAAACAGCCCTGAAGATAAACCAATAATAGTTTTATTAAAAAGGCTATTATCAATATAATATTTGTTTTGACCAGCATTATACTGCAGCGCATTTGTACCAACTAATTGAGAAACTGTTATGCCGCCCTCAAAATACATCGGATGCTTTTTTATATTGGCTACCTGTAATTGAATAGCGAGCGGTATTTCTATAAAATGGTAATAATTATTATACCTGTTTGTATTTCCCACACCATACCTTACTACTCCGTTTAAGGAACTATCATTCCCAGTTGCTATACTAGTAGTGAATAATTTATAATTGATTCCGCTCATAAAATTAATTTTTGCAGAAAGTTTTTTTGATGTTGCAATGCCTGCACTAAAAGCTATACCGGGTTTTATTTCGGATGGTGCGTAATTGCTTTGACTGCTATTACCATTATTACTAAGATTCAGTGCTGTCTGGTCATAGTAGCTGCTGTTGGCTATTGACCCAAGATAAGCTCCGGCTGTTGAAGATTGCCCTACAGTAAAAACTACCCCTATATCCCATTTGGTTTTCTTTTTCTTTTCTGTTTCCTTTTTTACAGTTGCTATTGTATCGGGATTATTACCAGTACTATCGGTCATTTTCTTTGCAATATTTTCTACGGGTGAAGCACTTAACTGTTCCGCTTTATTTTCCTGGTAAGGCAACGGTTTTATTTTTTCAGCGGCAATCAAAGAATCATTTGTCACCTCTTCTGCTTTGCTTGCGGATGTATGGATTAATTTTTTACCCTTAACGTATTGTGTGTTTTTATTTCCCGCAAGTAGTTGGCTCCTGTCAAAATTTGTTTGTTGCAATGGCTGCGCTTGTTTTATCAAATGTTCCTTAACTATATTAGCAGAAATATTATTAGCTGTTACTCCATCGCTGTTTTGTTGCTGCTGTTTTTTTATACTTTCTGTATCTTTTATAATTGTTGAATCAATATTGGTTTCAGTAGATAAAATTGTATTTACGGCATTTTCCTTTTTAGAATAATATTTTACATGTATATCTGACAAAACCAGCGCAGCTATTAAAAAGCAGCCAATAAATGTAATCGACAAACCCAATTGCCGCCTGCGTTTTTTTTGCCGTACAATTTTGGCCGATACAGTTTCCCAAATAGCGTCGCCCGGCTGTAATTTAAACCCATCCATTCTTTTCTGTACCTGTTTTTCAAATTCATTTTCCGGCATACTGTTCGTTTTTTGGAAGTGATGAATATTTTTCTACCCACTCAATCAATAAATATCTTGCCCTTGCATATTGAGACTTGGATGTGCCATCGCTGATGCCCAGCAATTGCCCTATTTCTACATGGGTATATCCTTCAATGGCATATAAATTAAAAATAGTTTGAAAGCCTGCTGGCAGTTGCCTGATTAAATCACTTAGCTGGCGGGCATCCAATTGTACAACAGGGTTTTCGTTTGACACCGGGTGCAACGGCGTTTCTGCAAATACCATTTCTTCCCTGTAGCGTTTATTTTTCTTTAAATAATTCAATGCAGTTGTAACCATAATCCTGCGTATCCAGGCGCCGAGTTCGCCTGCAAATTTATATTCGCTTAAATGAGTAAATACTTTTATAAATCCTTCCTGCAATACATCTTCTGCATCATTCACCGACTTGGTATATCGGTAACAAATACCCAGCATTGATGGCGCAAAATGATTATACAATTGTTGCTGGGCAATTGGCTTTTGTTTAAGGCAATCTTTTACCAATACTGTATAATCCATCATATGTATTACATCAACCTGACAAGTATTTGTTGCCATGGGTTGCATTTACCGTAAAATAATTTAAATAGTGCAGGCTTTGTGATAATGGATACTTTTTAGATGCTGGATGCTTTTTTGATACTGGATACTGGATATTGGATATTTTGATTTGGTTTTATTGTACCAAATTTGAAGGTGTATCCAAAGAGAGACTCATTGATAAGTGTAAATCGTAAAAAGACAAAGATTTTTGAATGGCTGTGAATAAATTACGGGTCCTTTTCTATAAAATCCTTTAGTCCATTTAAAGCAGCCTCATAGCCGGGGCCGGAAATTTTATCAATAAAGATGGCATAAAATTTATCCCATGGGTACCAATGCAATTCGTTTATTGCCTGCCATTCTACCTGTACAGCTTGTTGATTTGGTAGAGGTGTAAGTATAATATTATTCTCAATATCATTTTGCCCTTCATATTGCAAAAAGAATTTAATAGAACTGGAATCAGCTGCAATTAATTTAATTATTACTTCTTTACCTCGATGTAGGATAATACAACCAGAATCTTTTCCAACAATTGCAGGAGGATGCCAATTCATTTTCGCAGAATCGATTGTAAAAATGGGATGCCATTTTTTCCAATTATCAAACCAGGCAATTTGCTGGTAAATCTTTTGAGAAGTGGTATTATTAATAACTACTATCCTTGATACTTTTACATGAGCGGGTATCAGCAGGGAAAGCAATGTTATAATTATAAATAATCCTGTAATACCAAAAAGAAAAGCTTTTATAAAACGCATCATATTATTCCCATTTAAAAACTTTGATGGCTACCGCATAAACCACAATACCCCACAACAATAAAATACCAATTTCGCTTTTTACATCCCAAAGGCTTTGGCCTTCAAAAGCAACTGCCCTCATAGCCGTGTTTAAATGTGTAAGCGGCAACGCTTTTGATATAGGTTGAAGCCATTTTGGAAATGCATCTGTGGGAAAAAATGTACCTCCCAACAAAAACTGTGGCAGTGTAAGTAAATTAGCAAATGGAGGGATACTGCTGTCGCTTGTTGCAAGCCCGTTTACAATAAAGCCGAGGCCCATAAAAACTATTAAACCAATAAAACTTAATAACAACATTTCCAGCAATGTTTCAAACCCATTAATTAAGGTAAACCCAAAAAGAAACCTTCCCGCTAAAATGATTACAATGGCAGTAAGCATTTGAAATATTACCCTTGCCAGGCCTTCTCCTAAAACAATATAAGTTCTGCTGATAGGGGTTGCAAAAAAACGTTTTAATACCAATGTATTTCTTAAATTAAAAAACATAAATGCTACTCCAAATACACCAGAACTTAATAAAGAAAAACCTAATTGCCCTGGCAATATAAAATCGATTGTTTTGTATTGCCGTATCTGTTGTACATCCCTTGCATACTCAAAATCGGGGATGGCGTAGGTAGGCCTGTTTGTATATATTGTATTACTTATTTTATTTACAATGCCGCTTACAAGGGGCATAAATTGTGGCCACTTATCATTGCTTGCACTGGTGGTTGACAATGTATAGGTATAAGCCGGAACATGGGTTGAGTTTTTTATGATATTAAAAACACCGGTTATCTTTCCTTTTGCAAGGTCTTCATGCAGTTCACGCTCATTATTGAAACGGACAATCTTTATCCTGTTGGTTGTTTTTATTGAATCGTACAAGGCATTGGTGGTATCACAGTTTTTATCCAGTGCTATTTTATAAACGGGTACACCGCCGTTATCGCCTATAAAACCAAAGACCAATATAAAAACGAAAGGAAAAACAAAACTAAATACTACTGCCGATGGGCTCCTGAAGATTGATTTTAGACTGCCCTTAGTGATGGCCAACATGGCCCTTAACTGACTATACTGTTGCATTCAATAAATTTGAGCCGTAAAGCTATTTGTAAAAAAGGTTTAAAAAAAATTTGTAAATTAGCGACATGTGACGTATATTTGGATGACAAATGACGTTTTATGGAAAAGAAAATACCACCAAAAAAAACAAAACCTTATACGCAAAACACTAAAGTTAGTAAAGTAGAAGAACCAGAAGCTGTATATAACCGAACAGTAAAAATAATTCCTTCTGTAAACAATTTTACCTACACTGAATTTAAAAAAATTGCCGATAAAGTTCCCTTTACACAAACAGAATGGGCATCCATATTGCATATTAGCGAACGTACCCTGCAACGGTATGCAAAAAATAACGGAAGTTTTGCCCCTATCAATGCGGACAGGGCCTTACAAATAGCCCAGGTAATCAATGAAGGAAAAATAACTTTTGGAAAATCCGATTTATTCTATAAGTGGCTAAAACAAAAACCATTGATGCTGGAGGGGTCCCTTTCTTTAGAATCTTTAACCACCACCCATGGCATTCAAATGGTGTTAACCCAATTAGGAAGAATTCAACATGGTATACTTGCATGATTATTTACAGGTTAGCTACTGAAATGTATAAAAACGACCTGAGTGGTACCGGTGCCAAATTGTTTGGTGGCAGGTGGAACTCAGTGGGATTGCCCGTTTTGTATACAACAGAAAATATTTCATTAGCCATATTAGAGATACTGGTGAGAACAACTATGCAGACTATCCCTTTAACTTATCATCTTATTAAAATAGATATACCAACTGCTGCGCAACCGCTATCAATCTCTACCGATAAATTAAAAAAAGAATGGAAAGATGATATTGGATATACCCAATGGATGGGTGACGAATTTATAAAATCGAAAAAATCATTATTGCTAAAAGTCCCTTCGGCAATTGTTGATGAGGAAAATAATTATATCATAAACCCTGCACACAGTGATTTTAAAAAAGTAAAAATTTTACAGGTAAACAAATTTTTGTTTGATAAAAGACTGTTTTTAAAAGATGAATAAAACTTATCTCCTTCTTGGCAGCAACATGAATAACCCTCAACGCCAGTTATCCATCGCTATAAAAAATATCACCCAACAAATTGGTAATATTATCCGTAAAAGTAAACTATATACTACAGCTGCCTGGGGCAATAATAATCAGCCCGACTTTTTAAACCAGGTAATAATTGTAGAAACAAACATGCCTGCTTTAGAAACTATTGAAAAAATTTTGGCTATTGAAAATAAAATGGGCCGGGTAAGAACAAAAAAAAATGCACCCCGGATAATTGACATAGATATTTTATTTTTCAACAAAGAAATAATTGCTGAAAAAAACCTAAGTGTTCCGCACCCGCAAATTGAAAACCGCCGGTTTGTGTTGGTTCCGCTGAATGAACTATCCCCCGGTTTTACACACCCCGTAACCCGTAAAACCATTCATAAGTTATTAACTGATTGTACAGATACACTGGATGTTAAAAAGTTTTAATTGCGCAATTACTTATTCAACTTATTTTCGGTTTTATAAAATATGAAGTACAATTTTGTTACAATAGAAGGAAATATTGGTGCAGGTAAAACCACGCTGGCACATTTATTAAGCAAACATTTTAATGCAAGGCTGATACTGGAAGAATTTGCAGACAATCCATTTTTGCCAAAGTTTTATGAAAACCAGCAACAGTATGCTTTTCCACTGGAATTGTTTTTTATGGCCGAACGGTACAAACAGCTAAAAGACCTTTTACAAACAAAAGATATGTTTCAAAACATTACCATTTCTGATTATCTTTTTACCAAATGCCTTTTATTTGCCAAAGTAAATTTACCTACTGAAGAATTCAGGCTATACCAAAAATTATTCGACATTGTTAATCCACAAATAACCCAACCCGATATACTAATATATTTGCATTCGCCGGTAAATATATTGCAGCAAAATATTAAAAAACGCAACCGCCTGTATGAGCAGGGCATCGCCAATGAATACCTTTTTAAATTACAGGAAACTTATACCCAATACATAAAACAGCATAATATTAAAACGCTTTTTGTGGATGCTTCCAATGCAGATTTTTTAAGCAATGATGAACATTTAAAAATTATCGTTGCTGCATTGGATAAAGAATATGAAGATGGCCAACACTTTATTAGCCTGCCTTAATTTATTTATATATCTATATTGCCTATTAGTTTTTTACATTTGCAACATCACTAATCTTTTGATAGTTGAATACTTCTCCTCTCTCAGTTTTAAAAATAGCCGAATTCAGAAATTTTATTATGGGCCGTTTTGTGTTTATCATGGGGCTTCGTATGATGGGGACTTTGGTATCGTGGTGGCTCTATGAATTAACCGGAGATGCATTTTATATAGGCATGATTGGCCTTGCAGAAGCCATACCAGCAATAGGTTTAGCATTATATGCCGGGTATGTAATTGATAAAAGCGAAAAAAGGCGGCTCTTGCTTATCACTGTTTTTTTATACATTATTTGTACATTTATTTTACTGGGCACATCTTCCGATTGGTTTAAGGAACAATTCGGTACCAAGCTCATTATCATTTTTATTTACAGTGTTATTTTTATTACCGGAGCCATCAGGGCATTTTCGGGGCCAAGCTTTAGCGCCATCATTGCTTCCCTGGTGCCAAAAAATTTATTGATACCTGCCGCCCAGCTAAGTTCTACCAGTTGGTTAATAGCCAGCATAACAGGACATGCCACGGCAGGATTTTTAATTGCATGGCTGCATGTTACCGGAACATTCATCGTTATTAGTTCGCTTGTTATTATTGGCTTTTTACTATTAACAAGGTTAACACCAAAACCGCCGGGCATCAGCGCAGAAAAGAAAACACTGGAAGCAGTTGCCGAAGGCCTACAATTTGTTTTCAAAACAAAAGAAGTATTAGGTGCCATCACCCTTGATCTTTTTGCTGTTTTATTTGGCGGCGCCGTAGCCATGGTACCCGTATATGCAAAAGATATTTTACATGTAGGCCCCATTGGGTTTGGCTGGCTAAACGCAGCAAGTGATATCGGCTCTATCTCAATGGTAATCGGCCTCACCCTTAGCCCTATGAAGAAAAAACAAGGCATTAAATTATTGTTTGCCGTAGCTTGTTTCGGCATTAGTATTATCATTTTTGGCCTTTCCAAATGGTATTGGTTATCGTTCTTTGCATTGCTGGCAGGTGGCATTTTTGATGGGGTAAGTGTTGTGGTAAGAGGCAATATCATGCAGCTAAAAACACCCGACGAATTGCGGGGCAGGGTAATGAGCGTAAACTCGATGTTTATCAATTCCAGTAACGAAATAGGCCAGTTTGAAAGTGGTGTAGCAGCTAAATTAATGGGCGTAATCCCATCGGTTGTATTTGGTGGTTGTATGACAATTTTTGTAGTAATAGCCACCTGGATAAAAGCGCCTTCTCTGAAAAAACTGGAGTATTAGGTTCTTCAAATAACCATTAACATTTTACTTACGATGGAAAATATTCAATTAATCCGTTGCAGCACTGAGCAGGATTTTGATATTGCAAAATCAATCACTTCTGACTACATCAATTGGTTAAATATAGACCTGAGTTTTCAAAATACTAAAAAGGAATATGATGAATTTGCAGTGATGTATTCGCCTCCGGATGGATGTTATATTTATTTAAAGAATGAGGAAGAAATTATAGGAGGAGTAGCGTTTAGAAAGCTGGGGCAAGGTATTTGCGAAATGAAACGCCTGTTTGTTTATCCACCATTTCATGGATCAGGTTTTGGCAAACTGCTTAGTGAGGCAATCATTAAAAAGGCAAAAGAATATGGCTATAAAAGAATGCGCCTTGACACAATTGACAGGCTTCACAATGCCATTACAATTTATCAAAAAATGGGATTTTATGAGATAGCGCAATACCGGGAAAACCCGGATAAAACTGCCAAGTTTATGGAGCTGGATTTAGCAGCGATTGAAGCAAAATAATTTTAATTCCATCGTTAAGCAAAATACTAAAACATACATTTATTTAAAAAAATTGATAGCAAGCAAATCATGAGTACATTAAAATTAGGCTGGGTTGGATTGGGCAATATGGGCAACCCAATGGTAAAAAATTTATTAAAAGGCGGCTTTGAAGTAACTGTTTTTAATCGTACAAAAAATAAGGAACAAGCACTTGTTGAAGCGGGTGCCAGTTCGGCTAACAGCCCGCAGTACCTGGTAGAAAATTGTGATGTAGTGTTAACTATGTTATCAGATGACAAGGCAGTGAAAGAAGTGTTTGAAGGAGCAAATGGATTCCTGTCAAAACCCTATCCAGGAAAACTCTTTATTGACATGAGCACTGTATCACCCGACACTTCCCGGTATCTATCAAAACTTTGCAGCAGTTATGGAATGAATTTTTTGGAAGCTCCTGTTTCGGGTAGCGTTAAACCTGCACAGGATGGCACGCTCATAATACTGGCAGGTGGCGATAATGAAAATTATGAAAAAGCAAAACCAATTTTTGATAAGCTGGGTAAACTATCACTTCTTTTAGGTGGCGCCGGCGTTGGCAGTTCTGCTAAACTGGCTATCAATTATTTGTTAGGTTTAAACCTGCAGGGCCTGGCAGAAACTATACTTTTTGCAGAAAAAAATGGCGTCAATAAACAGGATATGCTTACCATTGTAAATGAAGGTGCTTGTGGTAATGGCATTACCAAACTTAAATCGGCTTCAATTTTAAACAATGATTATCCTGCTGCCTTTGCATTGAAGCATCTTGTTAAAGATTTAAGACTGGCTAAAGAAGCTGGTTTAAATTATCCGTTGATTTCACCATTAAGTGAAAGTTATAATAATGCTCAAAAGCAAGGGCTCGGTGAAGAAGATGTGATGGCTATTATGAAATGGTTGGAAAAGCAATAAATTACCAGGTAAGGTTTTATATTTTTTTTTCAATTAAAAATCTGGCGTAACTTCAAAACCATAAAAAATATCATTATGCAACGCAGAAACTTCATCCGCAATACAAGCCTTACATTGGCAAGCCTTGCTTTTTTAAATAACAAAACCCTGGCCCAGTTTTTAGCCGACCCTGCATGGAAGATAAAAATGCTGAACGATACCATGGGTGTTTTTACAGAAAAAGGCGGCACCATTTTGTTTATGGTTGGTAAAGATGGTATGGTAGTGGTAGACAGCCAATTTCCCGAACAATCGCAACACCTGATAGATGAGTTGAAAAAAAGAAGCCAGCAGCCATTTCAGTTGCTGATTAATACGCATCACCATGGCGACCATACCGCAGGTAATATTTCGTTTAAAGGTTTGGTGCCACATGTGTTGGCACACGAAAATAGTAAGGCTAACCAAGAAAGAGTTGCCAAAGAAAAAAAGACTGAGGACCAGCAGTTATACCCCGATCAAACTTATGCTACAACCTGGTGCCAGAAAATGGATAAAGAAGAAATTTGTATGTATTATTTTGGCGCTGCACACACCAATGGCGACAGCTTTGTACAATTTAAAAAATCAAATATTGTACATACCGGCGACCTTGTTTTTAACAGGCGACATCCTTTTATTGACAGGTCGGCCGGTGCTAATATCAGCAGCTGGGTAAAGGTTCTGGACAAGGCTGCCAGCACCTTTAGCAACAAAACAATATTTGTATGCGGCCACGCTGCCGATGGATACGATATAGTAATTACTAAAGAAGATATTGCAGCTTTTCGTAATTATTTAAATCAATTATTGATTTTTGTGGGTGCCCAAATTAAGGCAGGCAAAACAAAAGAAGAAATATTAAAAGCAACTGAAATACCTGGCGCTACTGAATGGAAGGGTGATGGAATTGACAGGCCATTGACTGCGGCTTATGAAGAACTGACTAATGGATAATTGTTTAATTGATAATGGATAATTTAATGCCGTGAGTTAATTACTTTACCGCAGCCATTAATTTTTCTAAAACATAATAAACAATTGGGCAAAAAGTGGAGTTTTTTAAAGTGAGTGGTTGCCTTTTTAATAATACATCTTCATCTGTGTACGGAAAACGGGCACAATCAGATGGACGCACTTCATAGATGCCGCAATAATTATCTTCTCCCAAAAAAGGGCAGGGTGCCGTTCTCATAACATAGTCACCATCAGCATCAACCCGTAAATAAGTATTGATTAAATCGCCCTCTTTCATTTTTAGATGTTTGGCAATACGTTTAATATCGGGTGTTTTTAAACGGGGTGAATACCCTTTGCAGCAATTACCACATTTAAGGCAATCAATTTTACTAAATGCTTCGTCATTTAATTCTGGAAGAGCCTTTAGCACAGTATTTTTATCTGCCCTATGTAAATAATTTTTATATAATTTCTGCCTGTCACCTGATTTTTTTTCCCAGGCCCTTAAAAGTTCTTCGCTCATAATTGGTAATAGTAAGTGATGTGAAGAATTTTATGCTTATTTGTTCCCGACTTTTCCACAGCTGCAAAGTAACGAACATAATAGCATCAAATATTGTTGTGTTACTGTAATTTTGCAACTTAAAAATCAGCATAACAATAGTTAATATATATTTTATCCTTAATGTATAAAATATCCAGGAACATCTATAATTCCAAGAATGTTCCCCAAAGCTGAAAAAGTACAAGAGGGCGACGCAACAATGTTCCTTTTATTATAATGCCCGGATCAATATAAAGAAGACAATTTTCAAATATAAATATCAATATGAATATTTTCGAGAAACAACAGAATGAATTTTTAGGCAGGCATATTGGCCCTAACCAACAGGAAAAGGATGCAATGTTAGCAGCAATTGGCGTAGGTTCTATGGAAGAACTTATCAGCAAAACTATCCCGGATGCCATCAGGATAAAAGAAGACCTTGATGTACCGGCTGCTATTAGTGAATTTGAGTATTTGAGTGAATTAAAAAAAGTAGCGGCAAAAAATAAAGTTTTTAAAAGCTATATCGGCCAGGGATATTATGATACCATTACCCCGTCTGTTATTTTAAGAAATGTTTTTGAAAACCCCGGTTGGTATACCCAATATACTCCCTACCAGGCAGAAATTTCTCAGGGCCGTTTGGAAAGCCTGTTAAATTATCAAACATTGGTAAGTGATCTTACAGCACTGCCCATCGCCAATGCCAGTTTACTGGATGAAGGCACTGCGGCCGCTGAAGCTATGGCCATGTTATTCAATCATAAAAACAAAGACCACGACCATATCACCGCACCTAAGTTTTTTGTAGATGAAAAAATATTTGCACAAACAAAAGACATCCTGGTAACAAGAGCGGAGCCTATTGGCATTGAACTGGTTTTAGGCGATTTTAAACATGCTGATTTAGATGAAAATTATTTTGGCGCCATTGTGCAATACCCCGACAGCGATGGTGCGGTTAGGGATTACCGTGAGTTTATTACCAAAGCACATGCTGTAAATGCAATGGTGGTGATGGCTACTGATCTTTTAGCCTTGACTTTATTAACACCGCCGGGTGAATTAGATGCTGATGTGGCTATTGGCTCTTCTCAACGACTTGGTGTACCGATGGGTTTTGGTGGCCCACATGCCGCTTTTTTTGCAACCAAAGATGAGTTTAAAAGAACCATACCCGGCAGGATAATTGGAGTAAGTATTGATGCACAAGGCAACCGTTGTTTACGCATGGCACTGCAAACAAGGGAGCAGCATATCCGGCGTGAAAAGGCTACCAGTAACATTTGTACGGCACAGGCATTGTTAAGCAATATGGCCGCGATGTATGTAATTTATCATGGGGCAGAAGGACTGACCAATATTGCAAAGCGCATCAGCATGCTTGCGCAAACCTTAAATAATGAATTGACTGAACTTGGTTTTACCAATGTAAATGAATACTATTTTGACACCTTGAAAGTATCAGTAAATAATGCGGCTACGCTTATAAAATCAGCCGAATTACAGGAAATGAATTTTCATTTTATTGATGATAAACATATTGGTATCTCTATAGATGAAACTACTTCTCAAAAGGATATTGTTGACATACTGCATGTATTTGCCGTATCAATAAATATTGATACGGCCGTTGCTGGTTTCGATGCGGATGCCATTTTAGAAAATATCCCATCTGCATTAACCAGGACATCGGCCTTTTTATTACATCTGGTATTTAACACCCATCACAGCGAAAGCCAGATGATGCGTTACGTAAAGTTTTTAGAAAATAAAGACCTTAGTTTAAATACTTCTATGATCAGCCTTGGCAGTTGTACAATGAAGCTAAATGCAGCTTCAGAACTGATACCTGTAAGCTGGCCGGAGTTTAGCAAACTGCACCCATTTGCGCCCGCCCATCAAACCGCAGGTTACCAGCAAATTATTACAGAACTGGAAAATTATTTAAGTAAAATAACCGGCTTTGCGGCTACTTCATTGCAACCTAATAGCGGTGCACAGGGCGAGTATGCAGGTTTGTTGACCATCAGGGCTTATCATGCAGCAAATGGTGAAAGCCACCGTAACGTAGTGCTGATACCGATTTCGGCTCACGGCACCAACCCTGCCAGCGCTGTAATGGCTGGTATGAAAGTTGTAGTTACCAAATGTGATGAGGCGGGTAATATTGATGTAGCCGATTTAAAAGCAAGGGCAGCAGAACATAAAAACGACCTTGCTGCATTAATGGTTACCTACCCAAGTACGCACGGTGTATTTGAAGAAAGCATCATAGAAATCTGCAACACCATACATGAATATGGCGGGCAGGTATATATGGATGGCGCTAACATGAATGCGCAGGTTGGCTTAACAAGTCCCGGTATGATCGGCGCTGATGTATGCCATTTAAATTTACATAAAACCTTTGCTATACCACATGGTGGCGGTGGCCCCGGTGTTGGGCCCATTTGTGTTGCCAAACAATTAGTACCCTATTTACCCGGTCATGTAAATATTACAAATACAAACAAAAATATACATGCTATCAGCTCGGCTCCTTATGGAAGTGCAAGTATCTTGCTGATTAGCTACGCTTATATTAAAATGCTTGGTACAAAGGGCATCCGTAACGCTACAGAATATGCGATATTGAATGCCAATTATATGAAAGCAAGATTGGAAAAATACTATAAAATTTTGTACACCGGCAAAAATGGAACCGCTGCACATGAATTTATAGTTGACCTTCGCCCCTTTAAGACCAGCGCTGCCATTGAGGCGGAAGATGTTGCCAAAAGGTTGATGGATTATGGGTTTCATGCCCCTACGCTTTCTTTTCCGGTAGCAGGAACATTAATGATTGAACCAACTGAAAGTGAAGATAAAGCAGAGCTTGATCGTTTTTGCGATGCCATGATAGGTATTTACCAGGAAATAAAAGCTATAGAAGATGGTAAGGCTGATAAAAAAGAGAATGTATTAAAAAATGCACCACATACACAATACTTGATATGTGCTGACGAATGGACCAAACCTTATTCAAGAACAAAAGCTGCGTTTCCTTTACCCTATGTAAAAGAAAATAAATTTTGGCCTAGTATAAGCAGGGTTAACAATACGTATGGAGACAGAAATTTAATCTGTACCTGCGAGCCAACAGAAGCTTATGCATAATTAAAATATCTATGCCGCATATTTGATGTGGCTTGCATGGAAATATTTTTGCACCCGATAGCTATCGGGTTGCTTTTTATTATTTTTTCTTTTGTTCATAAAACCTTCTACATTGTATTTCATCTAAGCCTTGTTAATAGGGCGTTTCTTGCCTATTACATTTGTTTTCAAATCTTGGTTTACATATTCCCGTGGGTTCAACTCTGGGCTATACGGTGGCAGAAAAAATAATTCAATCCTATCTTTATGTTCCTCCAGCCAGGCATTTATCAACTTCGTTTTATGAGCCCAATGGCCATCTACCACTAAAAATATTTTATACTGTTTGTACTTTATTAATTGGGTTAAAAAATCAATAAATTCACCTCCATTAAATGTGCCATCCAAAATCATAAATTCAACATGCCCTTTGTTACTAATGGCCGATACCATGTTTAATGAAAAGCGTTGCCCTGTCTTTTTGATAACGGGAGTTTCGTCCTTTGGCGCATAACTTTTACTTGCCTGGTGGTCGTTTCGCATGCCAACCTCATCTTCAAAATAAATAACTGCTCCTGCTTTTTTAGCTTTCTTTTTAATGACTGGATATTCAGTATCCAACCATTGCTGAACTCTCTTAGGGTCTTGCTCAAATGCTCGTGCGATAGGCTTTTGAGGCGTATATCCCCATGATTTCAAATAACGGCCCGCCTGCCAAAGTGATAACTCAATGCCATATTTTTCGAATATCAATTGTTGTACCGCTCCCCTTGTCCAAAGACCAAAGGATAGTTTTAATTGGTCAGGCATTTTCTCTTTAATTAAGCGACGAACTTCAGCAGATTGTACTCCATTTATTTTTTTCCCACCTTGTACCCCTCGCTTTTTTGAAGATATATTTCTTAACCCTTTCTCTTTATAACGTTTCCATATTTTATGAACACCATCCAAACTTAAACCAAACAATTCTGCGGCTTTACTTTGTGTGCCTTTCTTCTTTTTAAGAAAGTCCACTACCAGTAACCGTACTTTTTCCTGAGCGTCTTTACTGCCTCGTTTAGAAGTTATACCACTTTTTTTACTGGTAACCTGTTGCACATTTGCCTGCGCTTCCATTGTAAATGCAACACAGGTTCCATGGCCCTGGCATAGGGTTTCATTATATCACAGGGCCTATGGCTATCACCATTTCATCTGTTATTTTATCATCGCCAAGACGAATAACCCGGGTGTTGATATGGTCGCTAAAATCTTCATCGGATAAATTGTGGCAGAGACGTTCGTCTGTTTTTATCAGTGCAATATCTTCCTGCAGGCTATGGGCCACATTGGATATCTTAACGTCTTTGGTGGCCTGAATACAGTAAATCAGTTCTTTAATAACACTTTGAGTAGGTTTATGAAACCCCTTACCCAAGATCCCCGAAAATTTATTAGCTTGTGCTTTGAAACACACAATGGTAGAAGAGTTTGTATCCATGATCGTATTGAAATGTTTGTTGCAACTGTATTGTACGAAAGTGGATGCAATTTTTTGGGGAATTTTTTTGAACGGTAAATTTGGCAGATGGATTATTTTTTAAGAAAAATGTTGCCTTACAGTTATACTTGTGGATCCAACACATTCTGTTTTATTTCAAATTTTAATGACTTTTCAGCCGAAGATTTATAACTGGTATAATATAAAAAGCTTCGGTAAGCAGCTGGGCTTCTTTCATTTTAAGGCAATTAATTAAAAACGAAAACCGGCAAAAAAAACAAGTGCAATGTTTTTGTCCTGCAATTTAGATGAATAGGTGCCTTTAATTTCTGATCCCAAATAAATTCTGTCATTAATAAGCCGTTTATAACCGATATCTAATCCAAAATCGCCCAATGATAGAGTAGAGGCATTAATAGTTCCGTATTCCGATGTGCTTACCTTGTTCAGAAGAATACTTTGCCCCATATTAAAACTGGCATAAAAATTTTGAAAGAATTTCATGGTGACAACTATGCGAATAGGGATAGCAACATTAACAATATGCGCACTGCCATGTGGTGCCGGTAAATCAGCATTTACCGAATATAATCGGTTATAACCACTTTCTATACCCAGGCTCAGGTTATATTTTGGTTCCCACATTATTCTGCCTACAAATGAGTAGTTAAGCTCATTTACTTTTTGCTTTGCAAGAACCAGGTTATTAAAATAATAATTAGGGCCCACTCCTGCATAGAAAGTAAAATGATGAACCTTCGTTGATTTAGCATCTTTGGTTTGGGCCATGCCCTTGACGGCAAAACAGCAAAACAAGATTGCGATAAATATTTTATATAATGTTATTCTGGTCATTTTTGTTTTGAAGCAGTTTTTTAAAACATGGTATAAAAATCATACACTACATAAGCAGGATAATCGGAAATAAAACCATCAAACTTCCCATTTTTTAAATAGTCTGAAATTAAGGCTTTACTATTTAGCGTCCAGCTTATTACTTTTATTCCATTGTTATGCGCTTTTTCCACATCATCTAAAAGCAAACCCTCTGTGTAACGCGGCCCAAAAAATTTACTGCCATTTTCGAGCGCTATATCAATTGTTTGTTCAGCCAGCGTAGGCAACGGTAGTGAATAAGCATAAGCCGGGTTATTTGATTTATACGTTGGCTGTTTATTGAATTCAGTAATTACATCCGCCGATGGCAAGCCAGAAAAAATAGTAACATTCCTGTTTTGCGCTACGGCTTTTGCATAGGCATTCCTCACAACCGGCTCCAGGTATTTAAAAATATCGGTGTTGCCTTTTATATCAAGCCACACATATTTTAAAGTAGTTGAATCAACAAAATAATTTAATACCTGTTCAACAGAAGGTACTTTTTGACCATCTATTAAACGCACATATTCTGAAATAAACAGAAAAGGATATTGATCCCAATTACCTGACAATGGGCCCTTTTGTGTTAAGCGTGTATTGATACCGGCATCATGGATGCAGATAGGAACATGATCGCTGGTCATACGAACATCAAATTCCAAGCCGGTGTTACCATAGTCCTCATCATTTAAAACACCGTTAAGCGAATTTTCTGCATAAGGAGGATTTGATGTGGTTTGCACACCGTGGTGCGCAAAAATCATAAACGGATTATTGGTTGCGTAAGTGGAAAATGCATGCTGGTATTGTAGTGTAAGAGAATCATTTGAAAAAATTCCCCGCAATTTTAAATTTGAAATCACTCCTGCCAATAAATCTGTGGCCCCTTCCGTAGCCGAAATGGAGAACTGTATATTTCCCTGTGTAGGAAATTCTGAATAGCGGTAAAAACCTGAAAATTGAATAGACCCATCACTGGATTTATACCCATATTTCAAAATCATAAAAATTCCATCCTGGTTACTAAAAAACGACACCCTGTGTTTTGACACTTTACAAACAAACTGAGAACCTAAGCCGCTGCTTCCGTCAACCAATTTATAAATGCCTTCCATCTTTTTCATTGTAGTTGCCGGAATGGAGGATGTATTTTCAAGATTGGCTTCTTCATTATTACCAGGTGGTGTAATTTCACTTTTTGAACAACCCAAAAATATCAGCAGTGTTGCAACAATATATAATGTAGTATACTTCATTAGTTAGTTGATTAGAGATTTATACCAAGTTGAAATTCAGGAACAACGTAACGGTAACTATTTACCGGAAGGGCCGGCCAGGCAATTATATGGTATCTCAAATAATTTATTTTTAGTCCAAGCGACAGTACTTTGTTTTTATACAGCCTTTGATCGTAACTGGCAGTAACACTATAGCCATTTACGAAGTTGTCAGCGACAGAAATATTATGACCACCTTCATTAACATTAAGAGCAGTTGTATAATATAAATCGCCGCGAAGGATGACAGCGGTTTTTCCAAAACTATAAGCAGCCGTTAAGGAAGGTTGCTGTTCCCACCCGGTTAACTTTGTATTAAAACCAAACTCTGCTAAATAACCAAGGTTGTATGCTACCTGGTATCCAACTGCAAAATGAAAATCATCTACAGAATAATTCCAGAACGGCCCAACACTAAAACGATTTGAAACAAATATTGTTGAAATGCTTGCCTGCACATTAAATGCCTCTGGAAGTGCTATTTTACAGGAATAGTTAAAAAAGGGAGCCTTTACCAGGTCTAATGTCCAGTCCTTGGGGGGCACTACATAGTATATAGAAAAAGCTTGTGAAAATTTCCATTTTGGAAGTGCCTGGGGTAATAAAAAACTCGATTTTTTTATATTGAATTCGTCAGATGCCGTAGCAGCAGGTGCCGGCTTTTTTTGCTGTGCGAAATTTTTTTGAACATTGCCAAACAAAATAATCAGTAGAAAAAAAACGGAATAAATAAATTTTGAAACTGATTTCATAGTTTGCAAATTTGAATTCAATTTATCAGGAAGGTTCAAAATAAGCATTGTTACAAATAAATAATATGACTGGATTATAATTTCAGTAAAGTTAATAATTTATGTATATATATAAATCCTTTAACAGACCTTCCTCATACGAATTTTTTTAACGCAATCAACGTATTATTTAATTTTTGTTCATCTATACCCCCTCGGGAATGTTATTAAGTTAACTATAGGGCTATAAGGTTGGCATTAATTGGTTTTTGTTGCTGCCAAGGTTTTAAAGCAGTAGTAAACCTTAGCAGAAAATTTAAAGTACCCTTGAGTAAACCACAGGGTTTAATGGCGTATTAATTATTTCTCCAACAGCAGCACCGGGACACCAGGTGTTCCAGTCATGTATTTGATTTTTATTCTCAGGGTTTTTCAACCTCATGTTTTTATCCATATAAATAATCGTCATCACTTTCCGCATTTGTTCAGTTGTGTTGGCACCCGCCCTGTGAAATACCCAACCCGAGTGAAAACTTATTTCGCCGGCATCAAAGGGTTCTATCACATGTGTAAAATCAGTAACCCTTAATTTTTGTTGCATCGCTGCTTCGCTTTCATCACCTATTTCCAAATCCCTTCCTTCTACTACCAGGTGGCTGCCGGCACTGAATTCCACTGGTCCCATCGACAATGGCGTTGCCTGTAGCGGCATCCATGCGGTAACAGTTTTGTCAGTATCTAATGGCCAGTAATACTGGTCAGCATGCCAGGGCGTAATGCCGCCGCCACCTTCCTTAAACAATGCCTGGTCGTGGTATATGCGTACACCGTCTGTTTGCAGCAGATCAGCAGCAATTTTTGCAAGCCGCTTACTAAAGATCAATTCTTTTACAATCGCATCTTCCCGCCACAAATTAAACAGTTGTAAAAAAGCCTTCCCATAAGTGCTTCTTTCTTCAAGGGAAACTGTTACGGTATTCATTTGATTAACCCTGTTGGAAATCGCTTCATTAAAAAACTGCAGGGTTTCGATGTTGAACACCTGTTTTAATTTGATAAACCTGTTTTGATTATAGAAATCAATTTGCTCCTGCGATAAAGCATAAGGCTCCTGCAAAAATGATTGGATTGATAATGGAAGCTGCATATCGTTTTATTTTACTCAAATGTATACAATCATTTCTTTTGAAATGTAGAATTAAATACTGTAATTTTTACCAATGCTTTCGGTAACGTCGGGAGTTTCGCTTGTAATGGCTTAATAAAAGTTAGTGTACGTTTTGAAAACCCCGGCGGAAAATACACTTCTTCTGCCTGAAAAATAAACTTTATATTAGCAGTAGTTTAATGCCTGCTTTTTATTTACGCGTAGATGCAAAATCAAAATCGTCACCTTGCTGCAATCCTTTTTACCGACATTGTTGGCTACACTGCTCTTATGCAGCATAACGAAGGGCAGGCCTTATCAATAGTAAAAAGATATACCACGGTTTTAAAAACAACAGTAAAGGCCCATACCGGCGAAATCCTGAATGATTATGGAGATGGCAGCCTTTGTGCCTTCAATAGTGCAACAGAAGCGGTAAGCTGCGCCCTGGAGCTACAGCAAAAACTAAAAGATGAACCGGCAGTACCGCTCCGCATCGGCCTCCATATTGGTGAAATATTTTTTGAAGATAAAAAAGTTTTCGGCGACTGGGTTAATGTAGCTTCCAGGATTGAATCCCTCGGGCAGGCCAATGCAATCCTTTTTTCGGGCGAAATCAACAGCAAAATAAAAAATAATCCAGGATTCAAATCTATTTCACTCGGCCGTTTCGAATTTAAGAATGTAGATGAACCGGTGGAGGTTTTTGCTTTGGCAAACGAAGGTTTGGTTGTGCCAAAAAAAGAAGAGATGACCGGAAAGCTGAAAGAGGTTCAGGAGAAACGTTCAACAAAAAAAATAATATCAATTGCTGGGATTGTATTGCTATTAGGTATAATTTTCGCTGCTTACAAAATATTTTCACCAAAAAATAATTTTGCGGGAGTAAATAAAACCATTGCTGTTCTCCCTTTTAAAAATATCAGCACCAATAAAGAAGAAAACGAACCTTTTTGCCTTGGTATAGTTTTAGAACTCCAGAAAAAATTAGAGTGGATGGGTGAGTTGACAACGATAGCCCCGCAATCTGTAGAAAAATTTCGTGATACAAAATTATCAATTGCTGATATTGCCAGTGAACTGGGTGGCATAAAATATATTCTGCAGGGTACGGTACAGCGGGACAAAAATAAAGTGAAAGTTTTTACTTCGCTGGTGGATGCAGAAAGCGGCAAAGAATTATGGAATGATAATTTTCCCGGCGAAATGGAAGACATTTTTTCATTGCAGGAAAATATTTCACAACAAATCGCTGCTGCCCTGCAGATAAAAATAACACCAAAAGAACAAAGCCGGATAAGCAGAGTGGCAACAAAAAATACAAAAGCATTGGACCTTTATTACGAGGCCCAGTTGAGTTATGCAAAATATGCTTATGATATTAATCCGTTAAATGCTGATTATCAAAAAATTCAAACTCTTTGCAATGATGTGCTGGCATTGGACTCCAACATGGCAGAAGCTTATGTGTTAAAAGCCAGGGCCTACTGGACTGCTAATTATTATAAAGAGTATCTTAGTAAAAATTTTATGGATACAGTGGCATTGTTTTGCAATAAAGCTTTATCAATAGATAAAAATGCTGAGGACGCCTATGTATTGCTCAGTAACTATCATCGACAGACAGGAAAAATAAAATTGGCGTTTGAGGAATTGAATACAGCTATCAGCATTAATCCAAATAATTTTTTTGCCAACCAGGAATTAGGCCGTATTTACTCCCTTGGATTGTATTATGATCCTGAAAAATCGATCAGGTATTTACATAAAGCATTAAAATTAGATCCTCTCTCTGTATGGACCCCGACAGTATATAATGATCTTGCCTTTACTTATCTTGGCATTTGTGATTTTGAAAAAACAAAATATTATGCAACCCTTGCTTTACGGCAGAATAATAAAACCAGGGTCTCAATAACGTCCTTATGGCTTTTAACAATGCTTAGTAACAGGACCGGTAATGCCGATGAAGCTTTGGCTTATGCTGAGCAATGGATGAAGGTAGATAGCAGCGGGGCCCTGTATTTTATTGCCGAAACTTATTGCTATCTAAAAAATGATTGTGCAAAAGCCGTAAAACTTTATATGAAACTTTGGGAAAAATACCCTCATGAAAATATCCATCGCTATGCTGTTGCACTATGGAAAACCGGCGAAAAGGAAAAGGCCATGCAACTGATGAATGTATCTATTGAAATATATAAAAAATTAGATTCACTTGGCCGGTTTGATTTTGCAACTTATGATATGGCTGGTGTGTATGCTTTTATGGGAGATAAAAGAAAAGCGTATCAAATCCTGAAAGAAGCTGAAAAAATAGAGCACTGGGTATGGGGCATGCCTTACTTAATTAAAGTAGACCCTTTGTTTGACAACCTGCGCAACGACAAAGAATTCAAAGACCTGGTTCAGGCTGCATTGAATGAAAAAACAAAGCTGAGAGAAAAAATAAGAAAGATGGAAGTGCAGGGCGAATTGTAAGAACAAATTTCATTTGCCTATTCATCTATTTCTGTAATGGCGGGTTTTTGGCAACAAAGATCAATAACATAAAAGTGGTATCCATAAAACATCAATAGTACACACATTCCCAGCTATCGATATTACATTAGCAACAACACTTTCTCTTGATATTAAATCAAGATTAAATTCTGTGATAAGCGCAGATCTGAATTAGTTGCCCATTCTTAATAAATCCCAAAGCGCTATTAATAAATTACCGAATAACGGGAATTTACTAAACCATCTTTCATGGCAGTAATTTTTAGCATTTATTGCGAAAATTATTCGCCCAATTCATAGAAATCGATTAGGAATGGGCCAGCTACAACAATAGTTTTACTCTATTAAAATTAAGCTCTTCCACGATTAATTTTTTCCGATAAGTTTTGAAAAACTAGAGCTGGATATTTAAAAAACCCTGTTACAATTTTATTAATACTATCTAATGTTATACAGTAAACCGATATTTCTTAGAACTTGTTTGTACTCCTGCAGTCTTTTATCATATTTGATTTCCGGGTTGCATTATTTGATAGTTTTGTCTGCGTTTTAAAACTGCCACTGTGTATTTATTTTGCACCTGGTGGTGGATATATAAATCTCCGGCGCATCTGGTTTGCCCGGCTTTTAAGAAAAGCTGTATCGGTATTAATCAAAACCCCTCTTCGAATAAAAACTTTTCAATTGGTAAACTTTATTACACCCAATACCAGGGGTGGTTGCATTATTACAACATGCCATACCCCATGGGCAAGATTACTTGTACAATGGTGCCTTCAAAAAGAGTTTGCCATAATAATAGCCAGCGGTATCTGGATCAGGCGGGCAAAACAGGTTAATAAATGTGGAAAGGGATATACCGAACTGCGCCAAATTGTAAATCATTTACGCTCCGGTGGACGAATAGTTATTACAATGGATGTTTTTACTGATTCAAAAAATTGTTCTTTGAAGTTTTTTGAGAAAGAGTGCAGTGTATCCTTATTACCGGCACGGTTGGCAAGAATAGCGAACGTACCGATAATTACTGTAGTACCAGAACTCAGTAACCAGACTATTCATATTCATGAGGGCCAGCGGCTTGATTTTAATCATTCAATTTCAACTCCCGGAGAAATCATGCAAACACTGCTTACATACTTCGAAAAAGAAATAAGAAAATCTCCTTCAATCTGGTCTTCGTTTGTTCAGGGATCATTATCAAAACAGTAGTAAAAATTCAATGCATTTCTGCAATAGTGGCTAAAGTTTGAAACTTCGCAGCGTAGTTGTATTTAAAACTTTTTAAGTGATTCGATTAATTGGATAAATCGCCTGGAGCCTGTAGGTAAAAATGAGAATAGTGATCGGTACTGGTTTATACCTTTATTAATGGATGAAATATTAAACCCATGGATCGAAGGAGGTCCGAACCGGGATAGGAAAATAGCAGAAGGAATAGAAAGCATTTGGGATTTTGGAGGGGCCGAAGATCTTTACAAAAAATTTTGTATGCTATTGGGCTATACATTAAAGACTGTATCCATTATAGCGAAGATCTGAAGAATGACATGGATAGTATACTCACCTGGTTTAAAATTCATGAAGCGATCAGATCGTATGAGTATACAATTGAAAGATTACTAGCTCAGGAAAAGAATCAAAAAAAAAGCAGCGTAATAAACATATAAAATCTTTTAAAGCTACCACACCAGGTAGCTTTTTTGGTTATCCCCATACAGGGGAAAAAAAACCATTACCACATTGAATTAATTTTCTCATCTTTAATAGCGAACGATTAACAACATCCAAATGAAAAAATTACTTCCATTATTCTTTATTGCAATTCTTTTCGCCAGTTGCAGTACATCAAAAGATTCTAATGGCGTGAAAGTTTACAGCATTGGTAAAGTTGGATGGATTGGAGGAAATGATCCATCATACACATTTAAAAAGCAAGTAAAGGCCAAAGAAAAATTAATGAAAACAAGCCGGTCTGAATTTGCTAACAATTAGTAGTGTAACCAACAAATAAATTAACACCCTGCGCAACAGGTAGTGTTATAAAACTTTTATACCGGTTTCCCAGTCGTCGGTATTGATACCGGCGTGTCTATTCTTACCTGATATTTGAAGATGGCAAAATTCGAGACGGAGGAAATGCAGTCAGTAAAAGTGAAAACCTTTCTACTATTATAGATTTCAGAAAGTATGTTGCTGGAGATCTTGCAGGACTACCGCACACCTATTCCGGGTTTATTATACCAACCTGGGAAGAAATTAAAAATATAAAAGTGGCCGCCCTGAAACAATGACGAATAAAAAACATGAAGCCTATGAAAAAATGCTTAAAAATAATATGAAATAAAAGTTTGTAATTGATTAGTTTATTTTATGACCAGGAAGTCCTTACTGTTTGTCTATTTATCATTTCCTTTATGACAAAAATAGCGATGTAAACAATGCTATTTTTTTCCAGTGGATATGGACAAATGAAACTATAGTAACAACAATATTATTCCAATCGCTAAATTTGGCTTTGGGTGGCTGAATCTCCGGCTGCGGCTGAGTACCAGTGTTGGTTGTAAAGTTGTAGTTATTTACCACCACATACTTTGCCTGAATGTTAAAAGTAGTTTTCATTTTTTTTAAGTTAAATTGTATAATGAGGGGTATCGGTAATAACAATGAACAAAATACCAGTTCTTGTTTATCAAAAGTACTATGTCATTGTCTGAAAGCGGGCTGTGTAACAGTGATGAGCTAACGCTTTACATCTATACAGCTAATAACCCAAATATTAGTAGCAATAGTTGGCAATATATTCCGGTTAAGAAGATATTTATCAAATGAATTATTTCCTAATCTAATATTTAAATCTTGGTTTCGCATTCAAATCATCAATAAGTCAAGAGCCTCCTTTATCTCATCAACAAAAGGGAAATATAGTAACCTATAAAAAATTTATAGACAAGTTTGCTTTTCAAATATTTTAATTAGAAGGATGGAGTTAAATACGTATATTGTTTCAATTAATAATAACCTGAGATGAAATATCTAATCCAAGATATTGAAGCTTATATACATGAAAGAAAGCAATGGGTTTCTTTCACAATTGAAGGACAAGAAATTACAGTAGATGCTGAATTTGAGACAATTTCAAATTTGGTAGAAAATATGTCTATACTTGAATTAGAACTTCTAAAAAATTCTTTCTGTGAACCAATTGATTATTATAAAAAAGGGGAAATAATGGATAATCGTATTAAAGCTTCTCAAGAAAATAAATTTCCTAAGACTTGGAAGTTTGTTTTAAATGGATCTTTAAATGATTTGCGAACTAAAAACGAATCATTATTGTTGCCTTTTGAGACTATATATGAAGTAACCGTATTTAAAAAAGAAACCAAACAACCCAAAGTTAAGATCAGAACAAATAATGATAAATTGTATTTCTGTCAACTTTATGAATTCCAAGAAATAGTTGGAGTAAAAGAAAATGAGTTTTTTTTACTATGTGGTTCCTTAATTTCACCAGTGTTCTATAAAAAAGGAGAAATTGCAGAAGATGGAACTTATCATATAAAAGTTAAAGATGACCATACAATTATAAAGGATTTAAATTTTAGAGTTTCAAACACGATAGATGAAAATTATAAAAATAATGGGAAACAGGAATTGTATAGTCCTAATGTTTCTAAAAAACGAAATAGCCAAACGGAGGAAGTTGACAATAATTTTTTAAGTTATCAAAAATATAATGGTTACAATGACTTTGATGACAATACAATAGATAACGCATTTGAGGGTGACCCAGATGCGACATGGAATGTTGACTGAGAAAATATGGAAATATTAATAAGGACATAAATAAGAGGGCGCAAACCAAGCATCGTTTACATGGAATCAGTCTTCCATAACGTCAGGTTTTTCACAGCAGAAATCAATAATACAAAAGCAGATTTGAATTAGTTGCGTATTCTTAATAAATCCCAAAGAGCCATCAATAAATTGCCCGATAACGCGAATTTACTAAACCACTTTTCATTGGTGGAAATATAAATCTCCGCCGCATCTGTTTGCTTAAATAATTTCTCAAGAAGTATTCTAAAAAGCAATAAAAGAAGGATTCAATAAATTTTGCTTATTGTATAACAGCGCTGAGTTTAAGTCCGTTTGGTAAACTCCCATGTTTAAAGATCGTAAAATAGCATCTCCGGCTGCGGTGTCCCACTCCATGGTAGGAGCAAGCCTTGGGTAAATATCTGCCGCACCTTCAGCCAATAACATTAGCTTGAGTGAGCTACCCATGGAGGAAAGCGTTACATTTCGGAATTGATCTATAAAAGTTTTTGTTTCTTCATTAAGGTGCGATTTTGATGCTACCACAGTGATGTGTTCTTTAGCCAGCAATTCTGCAATCGTTCTTTTTTCCGGAATGAATGATAATTGCACCTGTGTCCCTTTTTCTATTTTATATACACCTGTCTCTTTGGAACCAAAATAAAGTACATCCATACAAGGGGCGTAAATCACTCCTGCAACCGGGGTATTGGAATGCATCAAAGCTATATTCACTGTAAACTCGCCATTCCTTTTTACAAATTCTTTTGTTCCGTCCAACGGATCTACAAGCCAGTAATACTCCCAATTTTTTCGGTCATTATAACTAAGATGAATGCCTTCTTCTGAGAGCATAGGCAGACCAGTCTCTTGCAGTTGGGAAGCAATAATTGTATGGGCAGCCTTATCAGCAAGCGTTAGCGGCGACTGGTCGCTTTTCATTTCTACTCCAAAATCGCCCGAAGCATATACCTCCAAAATCGCAGTTCCTGCCTGTAATGCGGCACGTTGAGCCAGGTCCAGGAGATGCTTTATGTCAATCATGATTGTATGTTTTTGTATAAAAAATTAGCGTATCATATGCTGATTAACGGCCCGACAAATTCAATAATTTTACGTACGGATTCATCCACTGTTTCCTCGGCTGTCATCAGTTCAATGGCAGGTGAAGCAGGTGGATCATAAGGAGCACTGATGCCGGTAAAGTGCGGAATAATACCTTGTCGTGCTTTTGCATACAATCCTTTCACATCCCGTTCCTCGCATATTTGCAGCGAGCAGTTTACATACACTTCAATAAACCGCTGTTCGCCTACCATTTCTTTAATAGCCATCCTGTCATCTTCGCAGGGCGAAATAAAAGCGCTGATAACTATAAGCCCTGCATCCAGCATTAGCCTGGCTACTTCACCCACTCTCCGCAAATTTTCCCTGCGATCATCCTCTGAAAAACCAAGCCCTTTGCAGAGGCCCATACGTACGTTATCCCCGTCAAGTATAAACACTTTAAATCCTTTACAAAAAAAATAATGCTCGAGCCTGAGCGCCAGGGTTGTTTTGCCAGAACCTGACAAGCCGGTAAGCCATATAAGATGTGGATCCTGCATCATTGCTTTTTTACGTTGTTCGTAACTAATTTTTGAATCGAAAGGAAAAATAATGTTCGTCATTTGTTATAGATTATAATACCATGAAATAAAGATAATACATGCGGCCGAATATAGAATTGTAAGCGGGAAGCCTATTTTGAAAAGATCCTTAAACGAATAATTACCCGGCCCATAAACCATTAAATTACACTGATAGCCGATCGGCGTCATAAAACAGCAGGATGATGCAAAGGCGATGGCCACGAATACGGGTGTGGTACTAATATGTAGTTGGGTAGCTAAGGAAACCGCCAAAGGAAAAACAATTGCAACGGTTGCAGTATTGGATATAACTGACGTTATAATTAATGTGACAACAAAAAGAAGCGATATTGCTGCAATGGGCCCGGTACCGCTCACACGCAATACTCCCGTTGCTACCCATTGCGCAGCCCCTGATGTGGTGAGGGCTAAACCAATAGCAAGGGATGCAACTAACAAAACAGCTAAATCTAAATCAAAGTTTTTCTTAAAGTCATTAAATCGAAGCGTTTTAATTGCAATAAATACCAACAGAGCCAGCGATGCAGCAATGAATAAATCTATAATCCTTGTTATCCCCAAAATCAACAAGGCTAGTGCCACAAAAGGAGCTATTGTATGCAGGAGTGTCTTTTTTCTTTTTATTAATTGTATATCATGGTGCCTGAGAAGGAACAAATCAGGTTCATGATTGTTCATTTTATCTGCGCCCAGCAACAGCAGTAAATCTCCGGCGCTTAAAACAGTTTCTCCAACAGGGCTGGCAATTCTTTTGCCTTCGCGGTGAAGCGCAATTATGGAAGCATTGTAACGATGCCGGAAATTTGACTCCCGCACTTGTTTCCCAATCAGGTTGGAGTTAACCGGAATAATTGCCTCAACGCAGTGGTGGTGGTGGTAACGGTTTAGTGTAGTGTTATCAGGCAATGCTAATCCTTTTACTTCCTTTACCAATTGTTCAATAGCAGCCGTATGTCCCGAGAAATAAAGACGGTCACTTTCCTGCACCACTTCTTCCGGAGACACCGGGAAAATAGATGTGCCATTGCGCACTATTTCAAAAAGAAAGATATCTTTCAGGTTTCGCAAATGAGTTCTGATGGGCTCACCGATTAATATGGAAGAAGGTTCTACCACCGTTTCCACCACGTATTCCTTTAGGTTTTCTTCCATTTCATTTATAGCGCTTTTTTTTTCGGGCAATAGATGATATCCAATAAAATATAAATAGGCTATTCCCAATACTGCTACAATCAACCCCAGGAAAAGAAAATCTTTAAAACCCAACAGGTGCAATCCGGATTCAGCAATCAGTCCATTCAATAAAAGATTGGTAGAAGTCCCTACCACCGTGATCATGCCGCCCAACACCGTTGCAAAACATAAGGGCATCATGAATTTAGAGGCAGCTAACCGTTTAAGGTTTACCCAGTCTTTTACATAAGGAATCATGAATGCTACTATCGGCGTATTATTAATAAAAGCCGACCATGAAGCGACAAAGAGCATCATGCGCAATAAGAACTGTTTGGGAAGCAGACTTGGTTTGAAAAGATAATTGAAAAATCCTTTGCCAAACTCTTTTTTAAATCCCGAAGAAAGCGTGAGTAGTAAAAAGATAATGATCACCTGTTTGTTGGCTAACCCTTTTAGAACATCATCTGGTTTAAGAATGCCAAAAACCAGGAATATCAAAACAGCAACCAGGAACAGCACCGATGGCCTTGCCGTATTGCTATAGAGTGCAACAATAAGTAAAACCACGGTAGATAAAACAATTAAAGACGACATGTTGATTTTTAAAGGTTTTAAGGGCAGCACACTTTTATTGCAAACAAACCTTATCGATTAACACAACTCTGGAAAAAATTCTTTTAGCAAGATTCGCTACAATATGGGGGTCCGTTTAAAATTGTCGCAGCAACAAGTGGTTGGTGGGGACACCAACCACGGCTCAGCGTCGGCCGGTGTCTTCACCGGCCGAAATCGGGTGCGACAATTTTAAACGGACGCCAATATCATTACAGAAATTGCTCTTGTCATTTTGTTACTAAAGCCTGCAAGGTCTCCGGTTAATCCTGAATAAGTTTTGTTTTAGTTTAATAATCCTATGTTTTTCATCTGGTTGCGAGATAGTATTCATAAATTAAATAGTGGCGCTCTCCAATGCATTAGTGCCCGGTGTTTCACTGGTAGCTTTCCCTGCTTTGCTGAGATGAAAGATCAGGAAGCTAATTGAAACCAGCAAAAGAAATCCAGCAGCCAACATAAAAGTAGAGGAAAGAGATAGCCTACTTAAAACAGGAAAAATTAATATCGGGGATAAGAACTGGCCGAGGAACCAAAACGTGGTAAGCTTCCCTATTTCCTTTCCCCTGATTACGGGAGGAACAATTTTCATCACCCACATATTTGTATTTGGTATCATCATACCCATACCCAATCCTGACAGCATCATAGCAACAAGAACCAAAATATATGTGTGAGAAATCGAAATACAAATAAATCCGGCAGCCATAAATAAATATCCCATAGAAAAAATAGAAAGAAAGCTAAACCGGCTTTTTATCCTGGAATATGAAAAAGATGAAATAGCTGAAAAAGCTGTAGCCGTAGCAATTGCAGCTCCTACCAATGAACTCTTTTCGGTACCGATACTTTTCAGGTAAAAAGGAATTTGCACAGGTATTAAAAAGAAAATGATCCACATAAACATGGTGTTGGTGAACAGCAACCATATTATTCCCGGCGGCTTGGCGTTACCGTTAGCCTGGTTTACTTTTTTAACAACGGCCGGTTCATGCAGGTACATCATACTTAGAGGAAGAATTAAAAGCGATGTTAAGTAAATAAGAAATGGGTATTTCCAGCCAAGGTCCGCAAGTATACCTCCTAAGCCAATGAACAAGATTCCCCCCATCGACATAAACGCTATTTGTATACCCACAAATTTTTGTCGCTCCATACCTTCAAAGTAATCGGCTATTAATGTAATTACAATCGTCATTGACATACCTACTGATATGCCGAGCACAGCCCTTGATATAAGTATATGATAAATATTATTGAGATAATACCCCGCCGATCCAGATAAAGCATAAAGCACTAGAGACATCCATAAAATTTTCAATCTTCCATAACGGTCAATAAGCCGGCCGGTAATAGGGGAAAAGATAGCAATCATAAGCGCAGGTATCGTCAAAACTAATTTTACAAGGAATGCCGCATTTTCAACACCGGAGAATTCCTTTGCCATTTGTGGTAAAGCCGGGGAAATAGTAATTACCGACATTATTGTCAGGCTGCTTACAAGCAAAAGTGTGAGTTTTAGTCTCCCTTTTTTATTTTGCATTATTTTTTATTTCATCTGTAATTGTGAATCTTGTCTGCTTATTTATCGGGTGTTTGCAGGTAGCTTACTTTATCTTTTGAGGCTATTTTCAAAAGTCACTATTTTTCTTTAATTTATCTGCCATACCTGTTATATATTTTTAGAAAGATAGTACAATTAGCTTTTAATTACCTTTACTTTAAATGATGTCTGGTAAAAGTAAAACTAAAATCATGTATTGGTGAAAAAAAATAAAATCTTACTAATCCTTGTTTCCTGTTTGTTTATTTCATGGCAACAAAAGCCTGCGAAAGTCCCCAATATTGTTTTAATACTCGCAGATGATTTAGGCTATTCTGACCTTGGTTGTTTCGGAAGTGAAATTGCTACCCCCAATATCGATGCACTCGCAAAGCACGGACAAATATTTACCAATTTTTATACTGCAGCAACCTGTTCTCCTTCCCGGGCGATGCTACTAACGGGAACGGATAATCATATAGCTGGACTTGGCAATATGGCTGAGCATGTTACTTATTTTCCAAAGCAAATTGGTCATCCGGGTTACGAGGGATTTCTCAATAACAAAGTAGTTTCCATTGCACAACTAATGAAGGATGCAGGTTATCATACTTATATTTCAGGTAAGTGGCATCTCGGCATTACACCTGAGCAAAGCCCTACTGCGAAAGGCTTTGAAAGGTCTTTTGCATTAATGGATGCTGCTGCCAATCATTTTTATCCTGGAAGAGAAACTTCCTTTTGGGAGGATGGAAAATATACCGCATATCCTGGCGGACAATATTCAACAAATCTTTACACAGATAAGATGCTGGGTTTTATAAAACAGGATCATGAAGATAAAAAACCATTTTTTCTGTACGCCGCTTACACCGCTCCACATTGGCCTTTGCAGGCGCCTCCGGAATACATAGAAAAATATCGTGGCAAATATGATATCGGTTATGACAGCTTGAGGACTTTGCGCTTTAATGCCTTAAAAGAAAAAGGTTTCATTGCTAAAGATGTTGCATTGCCTCAACTGCCTGCGGTAAAAGGTAGCCTTTATTATATCACAAAAGAACCTTTGTTGCCCTGGAAAGACCTTGGTAAGGATGAACAAAGAATTGAAGCAAGAAAAATGGAAATTTATGCCGGAATGATTGATAACCTCGATTACAATATTGGCCGGCTGGTTCAATATTTAAAAGACATCGGAGAGTATGAAAATACTTTGTTTGTTTTTTTATCTGATAACGGCCCTGATGCTTTTGAATTTAATGAAACACCCGACAAACTAAATCCATATCCTTATATGGGCACTGCAAAATCTTATACTGCTTACGGTCCTCAATGGGCGCATGCTTCCAGTGCAGTAAATAGTTTTTACAAGGGATATAGTTCGGAAGGCGGCATCCATACGCCGATGATTGTAAAAATGCCTTTTCAAAAAGAAGGTGGTACTATAACAACGGCCTTCACTACCATTATGGATTTGGCTCCTACATTTCTTGAGGTAGCTGGTGCAAAATACCCTTCCACCTACCAGGGGAATAAAATAACACCGTACAAAGGTTCATCAATAATTTCTTTACTAGATGGCAAAAAAAAATACGTTCATGATGAAGAATATGTAATGGGTTGGGAACTCTTTGGAAGATGCGCAATAAGGAAAGGAAAATGGAAGATCACAAAAATAGAACCACCATTTGGTAAAGGCGTTTTCCAACTTTTCGACATGGAAAAAGATCCGACGGAATCCAATGACCTATCTAAACAGAACCCGAAATTATACCAGGAAATGTTAAGTCTTTGGAATGATTATGTGAAAGAAAATGGAGTGATAATGGCAGAACACTGATCCCAATGAATATGGTTTTATTTTTTGTCGCTTTGTGATGGCATCACAAATACTTTGGGCTGTGGATTTAAAGGTTCCAGTTTTTTATTTGCCAACGCTGCGTGATCTGCGGGAATAAATGTGGCACGAAACAGGCTAAAGGTCATTGGCATTGGGGAAATAGGGTCACCATTTGGCTTGCGGATATCGCCGTGGAAAGGGTTTAAATATTCCCATACAATTTTACCTTCTTTATTCACCTCAAAACATCTTCCTTTGGCTCCTTCATCAATAAATGTGTTACCATTTTTCATCCTGTGGGCTCCCGAGATAAAATTGCTCCAAAAGGAAACTGAGTCTGGAGCAATGTAAGCCCACACAGGTTTCCCCGGGCCAAAAGTTCCATCTTTTTCTAAAAAATAATTTCCTTTTTTATCTATGGGAGGAACGATTTCGTAAATAGCGGAATAGTTTGCTGTGTCTCTGTTACGAATGTCATTATTAAATACAGTCAGATGGCCGGCTCCGGGCTTCCCTTTTTCAACCCAGCGAACATCATGCTGACCAAAAAGTTTCTCGTTAGTAGAATCTCCATGGTGATAGTTTTGCGGGTTTCCCCATCGGTATAGAAAGTCTCCTCCTCTACCACGGCGTCCGCCTTTATGGGTCGAAGCTTCCTTCGTTGATGTGCTGTGATCTATTATAAAAATCTCACTTAAATGAGGAGAACTAAAAACGATTTGATCCAATTCAGCATTATACTTTAACGCGTTAAAATGGTAGACATCTGCTCCCCTGTTTTCAGGAGTGGCATTTCTCCTCGCCTTTCCCTGGGCTTTTAAAATTTCCATACTGTCCTGCGAAACAGGTGATGGTAAGGTATCTCCAACATTAAAATCCAAAAGCTCGGGATGGTCTGCAGGCTTTCCATAATTAGCTTTTTTAGCATCGTAATCCTGTATCAAATGATCCCACACGTGCCATTCCCAAACGATCTTTCCCCCACTCTTTCCCTGCGGTTCTATCTCAACAATCTTATCCGGCCAAAGGCCGGCTTTCGGAATCAATGTTGGCTTTCTCCCTGCCGCCAAAACCTCATTCGCCGTCTTAGCCTCCCACGCAATGACAAGGATGTGTCCGTTAGGCATCACCGTAAGATCATGATGTTGCAGGTACGCTTCATTTGCATATTCAAAGTCCCATAACATTTTACCATCCCATGAAATTTTTTGTAATCTTCCTGCTTCGCCACCACCTGCAAACACGGGAAAGTCAGGATCAACAGCAGCTTGTATCACTGATCCGTCATCTTGCAGGTAAGCATTGTGAGTCATATAATTTCCTTTCCATTCATGAACCACTTGACCCTTACGATCAACGAGGTAAACTGAAGCGGAATTTTGAGGCGTGAACATTATATACCCTTCGGTCAATCCTTCAGTGTTTATAGTTAAACCTCGCGGAATTCCCTGCCCAAACATATTTCTATCTTTTGGGGGAATTGCTTTTTTCGCCGCAGAATCTTTATCAACATGTAGCTGGCAAAAAAGTCCTGTTGATATACTTATCAAAAGAACCAGGAGAAAAAACTTTTTTTTCATGTTGAAATTTGGTTTTTATTTTGAAGAATATTTTGTGGTATTTTTTACATGAATTAGTTTTCTTCTGCTTACTTCTGATTTGGAGGCGGAGGCATTGCTGGCAACTTAAATACGGCAGGCTGCGGATTTAAAGGTTCCAGTTTTTTATTTGCAAGCCCCGGGTGACCTGCTGGAATAAACGTAGACCTGAATGCAAAATAGGTGAGCGGAACCGGGTTGATCGGATCACCATTTGGCATACGCATATCACCCCGGTAAGGATTCCAATATTCCCATACAATCTTGCCATCTTTTGTTACTTCAAAAAACCTGGCTGCTGCTCCCTGGTCAATAAATGTATTACCGTTATCCATTCTATGCACTCCCGAAATAAAACCGCTGAAAAAAGAAAACGTATCCAATGCCATATATTTCCACGTAGGTTTCTCAGGTCCAAAGGTTCCATTCTTCTCCAAAAAATAATTTCCTTTTTTATCCATAGGAGTTGTTAATTCCAATACAGCAGAATAAGGCACGTGGCTGGCACTGGGAACATTATTATCAAATACCGTCAGGTCACCTGCTCCAGGCTTTCCTTTATCTATCCAGCGCACATCATGCTGGCCAAATAATTTCTGATCCGCCGAATCGCCATGATGATAATTTTTCGGATTTCCCCAGCGGTATAAAAAGTCTCCGCCTTTTCCATATTTGCCACCTTTATGCCCGGCAGCCTCTTTGGGGGTTGTGCTATGATCTATTATAAAGATCTCACTCAAATTGGGTGAACTAAAAACAATCTGGTCAAGATCAGCATTGTACTTTATTGCATTAGAATGATAGACTTCCGATCCTTCGTTTTCCGGCGTCGCGTTTCTCCACGCACGCCCCTGCATGTGCAAGGTATCCATGTGAGCCTGCGACATAAGTGGAGGTACTGTGTCACCAACATTAAAATCCAACAATTCAGCATGGTTTGCCGGTTTACCATAATTTGCTTTTTTAGTATCGAAATCCTGTACGAGGTGATCCCATACATGCCATTCCCATACTATCTTTCCGCCAGTTTTTCCTTCAGGCACAATTTCTACAATCTTATCAGGCCACAAGCCTGCTTTCGGAATCATGTTAGCCTTGCGACCTGCTGCCGTACATTCTTCGGGCGTTTTTGCTTCCCATGCGATAGCGAGTATATGGCCATTAGGCATCACTGCAAAATCATGATGGTGCAAATATTGTTCTGTTGCATATTCAAAATCCCAAAGCATTTTACTATCCCATGAAATTTTTTGAATCCTTCCTGATTCGCCGCCCCCGGCAAATACAGGAAAATCAGGATCAGCAACATTTTGTATTAAGGAGCCATCCGCTTGCAGGTAGGCACTTACAGCAGCACTACCGTAATTACTTTTCCATTGATGCACTACTTCGCCTTTTCTATTAATTAAATAAACAAGCGGCGAATTGGGAACACCGAACATAATATAACCATCTGCAAGCCCATCTGAAGTTTTAGTAAGACCTCGTGGAACGTGAAGACCAAACATGTTTCGGTCTGGTGGCGGTGGGGGCTTTTTAGCAGCCGTATCATTATTAATGGTTGTTACCTGGCAAAATGATGCCAGCCCCGCAAAGAGTAATAATTGAAATAGCAGAATTGACTTTTTCATTTTAAATGAATTAAGGTTAAAATATAAAAATTATCAGGAAAAAAATCTGGGTGGGAGTTTTTCTATTTTATAAATATAGCAATTAAAGATATACATTATACTAACGGCATTTAAAATAAATTAAGAGGTCTATTAAAATTCTTTTAAAATGAAAATTAAAATGCTATCTTAACTGAAAGTTTATAACTCTTTATCAAAACCAACTCAATATGTCAATTAAAATTATCGGAGCAGGGCTGCCACGTACCGGCACAAACACCCTCAAGGAATCTCTTGAGAAGCTGGGTTACATGAAAACTTATCACATGAAAGAATTGCTTGTACATCCTGAAAGCCTCAAGTATTGGCAGGCATTGAAGGAAACGGGAACAACGCAATGGGACGAACTGTATAATGGATTCCAGGCAACTGTTGATTTTCCATGCTATCCATGGTATAAAGAACACATGAAGCAATATCCTGATGCGAAGGTTATTTTGACAGTAAGGCCTTTCGAAAAATGGCACTCCAGCGTATCCAGTACCATCTGGAAAGCCGGGCCGCAGACCTTAGGACAAAAATTAGTTATGATGTCGAAGTTGCTTTTCAATGCCCGGCTTCGGTCTGTAATTAAAAGTGTAAAACTCGCAAAAGAAATGATCTTTAAGGTGCATTTTCAAGGCAAGTTCGAAGATAAGGTTGCGGCAGAAAAAATATTTAACCAGCACATTGAAGATGTTAAGAAATATGTTCCGGCAGACAAATTGCTTATCTACGATGTTAGTGAGGGATGGGGGCCTCTCTGTAAATTTTTAGGCAAACCTGAGCCTGGTGAGCCGATTCCACATTTAAATAAGAAGGAGAATTTTAAAGAGATGTTGGGGCATCTTATGAAAGGTGAAATGGTTTAGAGAATTTTATGTGCTGATTTAAGAGAGACCGTATGTTGGCTACTTTTGTTTTATGAAGATGCTATTAAAAAAGTTGAAATAAGTAGCTATAATTGCTACTTATTTGCTACCCATTGGCATAAAAAAATCTGCAACTTAGTGCAGGCATAAATTACATTATTGATGTGGTGGAGAATACCGGATTCGAACCGGTGACCTTCCCGAAAGCATTCGGGACGCTCTATCCAACGGAGCTGATTAACCAAACAATATATTTTCTACTTTTCTTTTTCTTGATTTCCTGCTCTCTATGCAGGGCTGCTGAACGGGTTTCAAATTTTTCGATATGCTTTATTTTCCAAGGCAAACCATATTTAGTAGAACTATTTCTTCCGGTATTATGCTGATGGATTCTCTGTGATAAATCTTCACAACTACCAATATAATATCTATCTGCACTTAATGAATACAGGATGTAAACAACAAACATGGCAAACAACAAATCCCACGATAGGTGGGATTTGTTTGGTGGAGAATACCGGATTCGAACCGGTGACCTCTTGCATGCCAT